>JAEXUD010000005.1 GCA_023453025.1 Bacillota bacterium | reverse complement strand
CAGGAGACACAGGTCCGACAGGCCCGGCGGGAGAAACGGGTCCGACAGGCCCGACGGGAGACACAGGCCCGACAGGCCCGTCAGAAACAGGCCCGACAGGACCGGCGGGAGAAACGGGTCCGACAGGTCCGTCAGGAGGAGATACTGGCCCAACCGGACCAACCGGCCCGTCAGGAGGACCAATCGGTCCGACAGGAGACACCGGGCCCATAGGTCCGACGGGAGACACAGGTCCGACAGGTCCAACTGGACCAACCGGCCCGACAGGAGATACCGGACCCATAGGTCCGACGGGGGACACAGGCCCAACAGGTTCAACAGGGCCGACCGGAACTTTTGAACCAAATCCTTTTAATGTATATGTTCAGGCAGGAGCAGTGGGCGGAGACGGAACACAGGCAGAGCCCTTCGGGACAATACAGGAGGGTATAACTGCTGTATCGCCTGGCGGAACTGTTAATGTGCTGGGAGGAACCTACTCTGTAACTTCTCAGATTGTAATCAATAAGGCGGGCGTAACATTGAATGGATATCCAAACACCTTGATAGTTTTGGAGGCAGCGGTAATTCCATTTCTTGTTACGGGAAGCGGAGTCACTTTAACGGGACTGACTATAACCAGCGATGTTCCTTATGCGGTTGAATTCATACAGTTCGCCGGGACAAATCATAAGCTTGTTGATAATGTAATTTTTGGTCCTGTACAGGCAGGACCGTCGTCCGGATGGGTAGTAAACAGAGGCTTTGTAAGCCAAGGTAATGTAACAAATCTCATAGTTCAGGATAATATTTTTTATTCCATGAGGCAACCTGCTTATTTAAATCCGAATTCGACAGGTTTTATTGTAGACAATGTAGTTTACAGTACAAGGGGATGGGTTGTAGATGGAGCAATATTTGTGTTTTCGGGAAATTCATGGGGAATTCCGGAAAATACAGAAGACAGCGGTGCAGATATAGCGTTGCTGGCAGGAACTATTACAGGTGCTCCGTATGATCCGACAACTGCTCTGTCCGATAACAACAGTCTGGCTGTAATAAGTGACCAGAGGTAATTATAACTGCTGCTTAGACATCGGATATAATTTATAACAGTAAAAATTCCACTGAGAATATCAGTGGAATTTTTGCTGGTGTAAATCAGTGGATTCTATTGCGGATTTTAATTTTACTATCATTTCATCAATGTGTTCCTTTGTGATAATAAGAGGAGGAACAAGTCTTATAATATTTTTACCTGCAGTTATTATAATTAATCCAAGCTCCTGTGCTTTTAAAATAACATCATTTACAGGCACTGAAAATTCAATTCCCTGCATAAGTCCTACACCGCGTCTTTCGATAATAAAGGTATATTCATTAACAAGCTTATCAAGCTCTTTCTCTAAATAAGGAGCTATTTCATTAACATGCTTTATGATGTCATGGGATTCGAACAAATCAAAAACCTTGCTTACAGCTGAACAAACAAACGGGTTGCCGCCATAGGTTGTTCCGTGGTCACCCGGAACCATTGCTGACCCGGCCTTTTCATTTGCAAGAAATGCACCTGCAGGAACTCCGCATCCCAATGCCTTTGCTGCGGTCATAATATCCGGCTTTACATCATATCTTTGATGTGCAAACATGTAGCCGGTTCTTCCCATGCCGCATTGTATTTCATCAAAAATCAAAAGTATATCATTTTCTTCACATAAAGACTTAACACCCTCTAAAAACTCTTTTGTCGCAGGATAAATTCCTCCTTCTCCTTGTATAGGTTCGATTATTATGGCACAGGTTTTTTTGTTGATTTGATTTTTTACACTTTCCAGATCATTGAGATCTGCGAATTTTATTCCTTCTATTAATGGTTTGAAGGCTTTTTGATATTCATTGTTTCCTGTTACTGACAAGGCACCCAGACTCCTTCCGTGAAAGGAGTTATTCATTGAAATTATCTCGTGTTCTGCAAAACCGTCTTTGTTAAAGGCATATTTCTTAGCCAGCTTTATTGCACCCTCAATGGATTCGGTTCCGCTGTTTGTAAAAAATACCCTATTCAATCCCGAAGCTTCTACAAGCTTTTTGGCTGCTTCAATAGAAGGCATATTGTAATAATAATTAGAAGTGTGAATTAATTTATCAATTTGAGCTTTTAAAGCATCATTATATTCCTTGTTGCCGTAGCCTAATGCAAACACAGCAATGCCTGCGGCAAAATCCAGGTATTTTTTTCCCTCCGTATCAAATAAATACACGCCTTCACCCTTGTCCAGAATGATTTGATACCTTTTATAAGTGTGAAGAAGAGTGCTTTCAGCTTCTTCTATATAGTTTAACTTGTTCATTATACTTCCTCCCGGCAATTTAATATCATTGTTCCCATAATCTTGTTCTTAAAAAATTCATTAAGCAAAGGGTGCTGTACCCTGCCGTCCAGTATATGGACATATGAAACCCCGCTTTCAACGGCATCTATGCAGTTAGTTAATTTAGGAAGCATACCGCCGCCTGCGCATCCGCTTATTACAAACTCCTTTGCTTGCGGGACAGTCATTTCTGCAATCAATGTTGATGGGTCATCAGGATTCTTACACACACCTTGA
The DNA here is from genome assembly GCA_023453025.1 of Bacillota bacterium. GTDB lineage: Bacteria > Bacillota > Clostridia > Tissierellales > Sedimentibacteraceae > Sedimentibacter. The sequence goes on along the minus strand of JAEXUD010000005.1, from coordinate 80,981 downwards.
ATTCCGGTCAGGAAAACAAGCTTATCAGCTTTCATCACTTTGGCAACTGCGCATGCCACATCATCTGCATTAATGTTGTACTGTGTATAATTATCATCAATTCCGATTGGACTTATAACCGGAGTATAATTATTGTCCAGCAATGTTTTTAATAATGCTGTATCAATTTTCTTGATTTTACCTACATAACCAATATCCATGTTGTTTTCATATCTTTTATCAACCCTGATTGTGCTGCCGTCCTTGCCGCTTATTCCTACGGCTTTAATCCCAAATTTTTCAATAATCTGAACTAACTCATTGTTGATTTTACCAAGTGCCATTTCAGCAATTTCCATTGTCTCACTGTCTGTTACTCTCAGGCCATTTATGAATGTATTGCTTATTCCTAATTTATTGGCCCAATTATTAATTTCATTACCGCCGCCGTGGACTATTATTAATTTATAGCCGGAGTGCTTTAGCTTGACAAGGTCATCTATGACGCTTTTTTTAATGTCATCATCAATCATGGCGCTGCCGCCGTATTTTATTACCATTATTTTTGTACCATCCATTTGATTTTCACCTCGAATAATAATTATGAGCTGTAAGCTGCATTGATTTTTACGTAATCGTAGGTCATATCACAACCCCATGCGGTAGCTTTTTCATCACCCATTTTAACATCTACTGTAATTGTCACTTCTTGTTTTGATAAAATATCTTTGGCAAGCTCCTTGTTATAGAAAAGCTCAACTCCGTTTTCGATTAATTTGACTATGCCGGCTTTGCTTTCAAAATATAGATCAACCTGCTCAGGGTCAAAATTTGCACCTGAATAGCCCATGGCGCAAAGTATTCTTCCCCAGTTTAAGTCGTGACCAAAAATTGCAATTTTTGTGAGATTAGAGGTCACTATTGATTTGCTGAGCATTTTTGCCTGTTCCTTATTATTTGCGTTGACAACCTTCACTTCCAGCAATGATGTCGCGCCTTCGCCGTCCTCTGCAATTCTCTTGGAAAAATATGTGTTCATATAATTAAGAGCATTAAGAAATTTATAGTAATCATCATTTTTTTCTGTTATTTCCGGGTTTTCGGCCATTCCGTTGGCAATCAGCAGCACGGTGTCATTAGTTGAAGTATCGCCATCAACAGAAATCATGTTGTAGGTATCCTGTACATCAGTGCTTAAAGCTTCCTGGAGCAGCTCCTTGGAGATGGATATATCGGTTGCAATAAAACTTAGCATGGTACACATATTAGGATGAATCATTCCTGACCCCTTGCACATTCCTCCGAGAATAACCTTTTTACCTCCAAGCTCTAATTCCAGAGCCATCTCCTTTTTCCTTGTATCAGTTGTGAGAATTGCTTCAGCAGCTAATGCTCCGTCATCAATGGAATTTCCCAAAATAGGAACGAGATTTTCAATTCCTGACAATATTTTATCCATAGGAAGCTGCTTGCCGATTAAACCTGTGGAAGCTACAAGTACCGATTCTTTTGATATATTTAAATTCACAGCAACGGACTCGGCCATTTCCCTGCAATATTCCATACCTGTCCTGCCTGTACATGCATTAGCAACACCGCTGTTAACAACAATTGCTTGTGCATATGGTGATAATTTGACTACTTCCATATCCCATTTTACAGGTGCTGCCTTTATTAAATTAGTTGTAAATGTTCCTGCTGCTTTACAGGGAACTTTGCTGTATACCAGCGCCATATCTTTTCTTTTTTTTCTGATTCCTGCAAAGAATCCTGCAGCATAAAATCCCTTGGCTGCTGTAATTCCGCCCTCTATTATTTTCATTATCAACTCTCCTTTAAATTATATTGTTTTTATGGAAACATGGGGATTTGCGTAAGTCCTGTTGATTCCTCAAAGCCAAACATTATATTCATATTTTGAACTGCCTGACCGGCAGCTCCTTTAACCAAATTATCCATTGCACCAATTATGATAATTCTGTTGGTTCTTGCATCTATTTTAAAATTTATATCCACAAAATTACTTCCTTCAACCCATTTTGTCTGAGGATAGATATCCTTGTTCAATACTCTTATGAATTTTTCTTCTTCATAGTATTTATCATATATGGTCTTTATTTTTTCATGTGTCAGCTCTTTTTTCAAAGCAGCATATGATGTTGTTAAAATACCTCTGTTCATTGGAACAAGGTGAGGAGTAAAATTGATTCTCACTTCACTGCCTGCTGCATAGGACAGCTGCTCTTCAATTTCAGGGGTATGTCTGTGATTAGTGATACTGTAAGCTTTAATATTTTCATTTACTTCACAAAACAAATTATCTATTTTTGCACTTCTGCCGGCTCCTGATGTTCCTGATTTTGCATCTACAATAATGCTGTTTCCATCTATTAGGCCTTCCTTGAGCAGCGGATAGACAGATAATATTGTACATGTAGGGTAGCATCCCGGGTTCGCAATAAGACTGGAGTTTTTTATCAAGTCGCGGTTAATTTCACACAAGCCATATACAGCGGGCTTTATAAACCGGGGGTTGCTGTGCTTCAGTCCATACCACTCTTCATATATTGAAACTGTCTTGATTCTGAAATCAGCACTTAAATCAATGACCTTTGCTTTAGATAATATGGTTTCATTGATAAGCGATGAGCAAAACCCCTGCGGAGTTGCGGTGAAGATTACATCAGCCTCATCAGCCAGATTTTCTATGTCATCATCGAGGCATATATCATCCACTATATGAAAATAATTTTGGTACACATCACTGAAATTTTTGTTTATATAGCTCTTTGTTCCAAACCATTTTATTTCTACGTTTTTATGACCCATCAAAAGCCGTACCAGCTCCTGACCTGCATAACCCGTTGAACCGATAATACCTGCTTTAATCATTATAATGCACCTTCTTAAAAATATAAAATTTATGGATTATTATATAACTTTTGTTTTAAATATGCAATAAAAATTTTAAATATTTTTCAAAAAATTATGAAATATATTGTTTTATACAAATCATGTTTAAAATTATAAAGTTTTAATACAGTGTTCCCTTTTGTGTAAAATATATTGGTTTAGTAAGAAAATATATGAAAAATCAAAGATAAGTTTATTTGCGGGATTTTGATGGGTTAATTTTTGAAGGAATTAATATAATAAAAAATTATTAAATAAATATATTATAAAATATTAAATGCATTTATATGTTTGCATTTAAATATTAATGCACCTATATAATTAATAAATATGCAATAAACGCAGACGCAAAAAACTCGGTTCTTTAACCGAGCTTTTGTTAAGTTTATTAAGATAGAATTATTAAAGCTTTTTATTTTTCGTTTGCATCCACATCATTCTTGCGTTCTTCTACTTCAAAGTCATTTGGAATATATACATTTCCCGGATTTGCCTCTGTAGAGTTTCGCATTTTTAATCGGTTAACAAGCCTATCAATAATAATCATAGTTTCACTCCTTTTGTTTCGATCATTTTATTTTTATTATGTTACTTTTTTGTGCTGTTATTACTAACTTTATTATACATATTTGTTATTTAATTCTATTTGCATATATTTAAATAATTATTAACTTATTAAGGGTTTGTGAATAACATAATGTAAATAGCTTTAACGTCTGACGGAGGTAGTAAATGGAATATATATGTGAATTAAAAAATATCTCTAAAAGATTTCATACAATTAACAATGAAACAAAAGCATTGGATGATCTTTCCATAAATATAAAAAAAGGAGAAATAGTATCTATTGTTGGACCATCAGGCTCAGGAAAATCAACTGTTCTTAATTTAATTGCCGGACTTGAAAAGCCATCAGAGGGTGAAATAATAGTAAACACTGACAGTATTGGATTTATGTTTCAAGAAGATCAATTGTATGAATGGAGAAATATATATAAAAACTGTCTTTTAGGATTAGAAGTAAAAAAAATGGACAATGAAGAAAATAAGAAAAAGGTAATGGATATGCTTGAATATTATGGGCTGCACAATTTTAAATACCATTATCCAAGCCAGCTGTCCGGAGGCATGAGGCAGAGAGCTGCATTAGTTCGTACCTTGGCCGTAGAGCCTGATTTACTATTACTAGATGAACCATTTTCAGCATTGGATTATCAAACAAGGCTTTCAGTCGGAAATGAAGTTGGTCAGATACTTAGAAAAGAAAAAATAACCACAATTTTGGTTACTCATGATATTCCGGAAGCTGTCAGTATTTCTGACAGAGTAATTGTATTTACTGAAAGACCGGCTAAAGTAAAAAAAATATACGAAATTAAATTTAGCGAATGCCAAGGTGAAAGAACACCAATGAAGTGCAGAAACACTTTGGAATTCGGAGAATATTTCAGACAAATATGGAGGGATTTGGATGTGGGAGAAAAATAATAAGGCGGGTAATACATCCTTGGATATAACTAAAGAGCATCGGGAATATCTGAAGTCAATTAAAAGAGAAAAAACATTTATAAAAATTATGCAAATATTAATATTTGTTATTTTTATTGTGCTTTGGGAATGGGCTGCAACCAATAATCATGTAGATAGATTCTTAACCAGTACACCAAGTGCTATTTTTAATCTTATTATAAAATTTGTTGAAGATGGAAGCTTATTCAAGCATTTATCAATATCAACTTTGGAAACCTTAGCAGGTTTTTTTGCCGGTACCGTTGTTGGTTTATTGGTGGCAATACTATTATGGTGGTTTGAACGGCTGGCAAAAATAACAGATCCATATATTGTAATATTAAATAGTCTGCCAAAGACTGCACTGGCACCAATTATTATATTGTGGGCCGGTATGGGATTTTCAGGTATAGTTGTAACAGCTGCATCTATATCTGTAATAGTTACTACAATGACTTTGTACACCGGGTTTATAAATGTTGAAAATGATAAAATAGTATTGTTGAAAACTTTTGGAGCAAATAAATTTCAAATCCTGAGAAAGGTAATTATTCCGGCTAATATCCCCAGTATTATGAGTGTTATCAGAGTTAACATCGGATTGTCCTGGATTGGAGTAATTGTAGGTGAATTCCTTGTATCAAAGGCCGGTATAGGTTATTTAATACTTTATGGAAGTCAGACATTTAAGCTGGACTTAGTTATGATGGGAGTATTTGTATTAGGACTTATTGCTGCAATAATGTATTTTTTTGCTTCATGGCTGGAGAAAAAGGTAATAAAGTATTGAAAAACCGTTTTCTTTGTTATATAATATGTCATTAAATAATTTAAATTATTTAATTAGTGTATACAAATGAGGGATAAAAATGGAATTAGGAGATAAAATCAGGTCACTAAGATTAAAACAAAAAATCAGTATAGAGCAGCTCTCTGCAAAGACGGGATTAAGCAAAGGCTTAATAAGCCAGATTGAAAGAGATATTACCGGACCATCCGTTGCATCCTTGTGGAAAATCTCAAAGGCTTTAAATGTTACCATGAACTATTTCTTTGATGAGTATGATGATTTTAATCAGGTTGTCAGGAAAGACGAAAGAAAAAAAATAATGATGAAAAATGCAAACAGGACATATGAACTTTTAAGTCCTGATTTAAAAAAACAAATTGAAATGCTCTGGATAGAAATAGAGCCTGGTGAATCTAATTTTGAAGAATTAATCAGCCATGAAGGTGAAGAATGCGGTGTAGTTTTAAAAGGTTCATTAAGGGTTCTGTCCGGAGATAATGTATATGACTTGGAAGCAGGAGATAGTATTTATCTTGATAGTACAATTCCTCACAGGTACATTAATGCCGGTACAGATAAATCTGTTTCAGTTTGGGCAATGGTTCCACCCAGCTTTTAAAATTAATATTTCAAAAGACCAGTATCATAATTTCGATATTGGTCTTTTTTATTTACAAAAATATGTTTAATATATTGAATATATTTTTAAAATAGTGAATATATTATTGACAGAAACGTTTTTTCATATTATACTTATCTAAAGTTCAATATATTGAACTTTTTTCTTAAAAATAAAAATATAAGGAGGAATATTATGTCACAATCTTTTATTAGCCCCGACAATACATGGGTGTTATGGGCAATTATTACAGGATGGGCTGCATTCAGTATTTATTTAGAACAGAAATATACATGGGCAGCAAAATTATCAGGAGCAATTATAGCGTTAATTGGAGCAATGGTCTTATCAAATCTCAATATTATACCTGTGGATTCACCGGTCTATGATACGGTATGGGGTTATGTAGTGCCACTGGCAATTCCACTTTTGCTGCTGCAATGTAATATTAAAAAGATTTGGAAAGAAAGCGGAAGAATTTTAATTATATTTTTAATAGGTTCAATTGGTACCGTTGCCGGATCGTTAATAGCATTTTCGTTTTTAGGAAAACATGTTCCGTATCTTGCTGAAATAGCAGGTATGATGACAGGCTCATATATAGGAGGAGGAGTCAACTTTGTTGCATTGGCGGATTCCTTTGAAATACCGGGAGAAATGGTATCGGCTACGGTTGTTGCCGATAATATGCTGATGGCTTTATACTTTTTAGTATTAATTACCATACCAAGCATTAGTTTTTTTAGAAAGCATTTCAGGCATCCTTATCAGGATAAAATGGACAGTATGAGTGTGGGAGAAGAGGGGACAACAGCTGCAGCCTACTGGAAGGGTAAGGATATATCCCTTAAGGATATTGCGTACTCGGTTGCAACAAGCTTTATTATTGTGGCCATATCTTCTGTGATATCCAAATTCTTTGCGAGTGTAATACCAACATCTAACATTATTTTGAAATTATTGAATGTGATGCTTGGAAATCAATATTTAATTATAACAACAATAACTATGATTTTTGCCACTGCTGCCCCCGGATTTTTTGGCAATATTAATGGGGCGCAGGAAATTGGTACAGTCTTAATATACCTGTTCTTTGTGGTAATAGGTGTTCCCGCATCTATAACTTTGATAATAACTAATTCACCATTATTATTGTTGTTCTGCGGTATAATGGTTCTTATAAATATGACCGTTTCATTTGGAATAGGTAAGGTGTTTAATTTTAGCATGGAAGAGATAATACTTGCTTCTAATGCAAATATCGGAGGTCCTACTACAGCAACAGCTATGGCAATATCTAAAGGGTGGAACGACTTAGTAGCTCCTATAATGCTTGTAGGAACATTAGGATATGTTATAGGAACATATGCGGGAATATTGATAGGTAACTTATTAATGTAAGGGAGAAAATTATGATTTTTGACGGACATTCTGATATATGGACAGATGTTACAATAAGATCTTTAAATGGGGAAAATGATATATTAAGAAAGTATCATTTAAACAAGCTTAAAAGAGGCAAGATATCAGGCAGTATATTTGTTATATGGATTGATCCTCCTTATACGGATAACCCAAATAAAAGAGCAAAGCAAATTGTAGACTGTATTAAAAAAGAATTAGAATATTGCAAGGATTCGGTTTTATTGGCTAAATCATTTACAGATGTTAAAAATGCTGTTAAAGAAGATAAATTTTATGTTATGATGGGTCTTGAAGGTCTTAGCAGCTTAGGCGGGAATCTTGAATTAATAGACTATTACTATAATCTGGGAGCAAGACATGCAAGCTTGACATGGAATGAGGAAAATGCTTTGGCTACCGGGGTAAAAGGTAATCCGGACAGAGGGTTGACTGAGCTTGGAAAAGAAGCAGTAAAAAAAATCAATAAGAGCAATATAATTTTAGATGTTTCACATTTAAATGAAAAATCATTTTGGGATGTTGCCGATATTACAGATAAACCATTTATTGCTTCGCACTCCAATTGCAGAGCTATATGTGATGTTCCCAGAAATTTAACAGATAAGCAGTTAAGAAAAATTGCAGAATCAAATGGTTTAGTAGGAATTAATTCTTTTAATCAGTTTGTTCATAAAGATGTTGAAAAGCAAAATATAAGCATGCTTGTTAAGCATATTGCACACATGACAGATGTCATGGGTATAGATCACATAGGGATAGGAATGGATTATTGCGACTTTTTAGACAACAGTTCCATGAGCAGCTTCAGCTCACAAGAAAACGCATATACTAAGGGGCTTGAGGATGCCTCTAAAACATACAACCTCTTAACGGAAATGGAAAAGGTCGGATTTACAAAAGCAGAAATTGAAAAGGTTGCATATAAAAATTTCCACAGAGTAATAAAAGAAATTATTGGATAAAAATAAAAAATGTCTTTCGGGACATTTTTTATTTTTATAGAAAGCTGCTTCTTGAATAGAAAGCAAAAATATGCTAAACTTAATTGATAATAAATAATAAAAGAGAAAGGATACAGTATGACCGCAGCACAAATAATTTATCCGTTAATATTTATATTTGCAATTTATTTTGTTTTTTTAAATTTAAAAAACAGCTATAAATATAAAAAGGAAAACATGAAGCCTTTACTTCATTTAAATCAAGATGACAAAACAAGACATTTAGTAAGTATATTTGTTATTATATTTGTAATATTACTGGCAGCATTTTTATTTGCAGGAATTATAAGCACTGATAGTTTTACTTGGGAATCATTTTTTACAATAATTTTGCTGCCGCTTTTGATGGTTATGCTTTATGTGCCATTAACCAAAAAAACAATGATTTCAAGCTTAGGTATACATAAAAGAGGAGCATTGATACGATGGGAAAATATTAAAGGTGTAAATTATCTGAAGCCTAACGAAAAAAATCAAATCAAGGTTAAAGTAATCCATATATTTGCCGGCAGAGATGCAACAATAGAGATAACCTTCAACAAAGATGATAATCAATTTGAAGACTTTAAAGAAGCAGTAAAAGAGTACAGAAACATAAAGAAAAAGGAAAAGAAAAGTGGAAAATAAATTTATTGACAGCCATGCTCATCTTGATGATGAAAGATTTGATTCAGACAGGGAAGAGCTGATAAGCTCATTATACAAAAATGGAATAGAAACAGTATTAAATCCTGGAGCAGATTTGCATACATCTAAGGCAGCAGTTGCCCTGGCTGATAAATACCGGTTTATATATGCAGCCGTGGGATGTCACCCTCATGATTCAAAATACATGAATGACGAAACCATGAATATGTTCAAGGAACTATCTAAGAATAAAAAGGTAATTGGTATTGGAGAAATAGGTCTTGACTATTATTATGATAATTCTGACAGGGAAACTCAAAAGCTTTGGTTCAGGGAGCAGGTCAGACTTGCTAAGGAGCTTGAACTGCCTTACATAGTACATGACAGAGATGCTCATGAGGATGTGTTCAGAATTATAAAAGAGGAGCACTATTCAGGTACAAGAGGTATACTGCATTGTTATTCAAGCAGTATTGAAATGGCAAAAGAATTTATTAAGCTTGGATTTTACATCTCTCTGGGAGGACCTGTTACATTTAAGAAAGCAAAAACACCAAAGCAGGTGGCTAAGGAGGTTCCCATAGACAGGCTGCTTATTGAAACAGATTGTCCTTATTTGACTCCTGAGCCATACAGGGGAAAGAGAAATGAACCTAAGTATGTAAAGTATGTTGCAGAAGAAATTGCAGCAATAAGAGAAGTGCCGGTAGAAGTAATAGCAGAAAAAACAAAAGCAAATTTCATAAGATTATTCAATTTATAATATTATAAAACCGGAGAAATTTAAATAATGAGTAAATTACAACGAAGCTTTTACGACAGAGATGCACGCATAGTAGCCGAAGATTTAATTGGCAAAATCCTGGTCCGAAAATATGAAGATAAAATAATTAAAGTGAGAATTACAGAAACAGAGGCATACATAGCAGAAATAGACAAGGCCAGTCACGGTTATGGAGGGAAAGTAACACCGAGAACAAAAATAATGTTTGGACCTCCGGGCTATACATATGTATATTTTATTTATGGAATGTATTATTGCTTAAATTTTGTTACAGAAGGGGAAAATATCTGTAGTGCGGTTCTCGTACGTGGCGTGGAGCCTGTTAAAAATATTAATGAAATGTTGATTAACAGATATAACACTTCAGAAAAGTTATCAAAAAACCAAATTAAAAACTTATCTAATGGCCCTGGAAAATTGTGTAATGCCCTTAGAATCACAAAGGAAGATAATGGTCTGGATTTGACCGGCAGTGAGTTATATTTGGAGGATGACGGTTTTAATGATTTTATTGTTGAAAAAACAAAAAGAATAAATATTGATTATGCAGAAGAAGCAAAGGATTTTCTTTGGAGATATATTCTATGCAAATAACTGTTGACAATTTTGTTAAATTTAAATATAATTTGATTATCAAAATAAATTGAGGTGGTTTAATGAGCAATCATGAAACTCTAAATGAAATTTTAGTAAGGCTTTTTGCAAATGTTTTGGATATTGAAGAAAAGTGCTTAAAGATAGGGGACTTTTCGGATTTATCAATAACTGAAATGCATGTAATCGATAATATCGGCATTAACAGAGAAAGAACTATGTCTGATACTGCCAAAGATTTAAGAATTACATCCGGTACACTTACCACTGCAATAGATAATCTTATTAAAAAGGGCTATGTGGTAAGAGAACGCTCGTTGGAAGACAGACGAGTTGTAAAAATTAAGCTGACTGATAAAGGGATTGCTGCGTTCCATTCTCATGAGGATTTCCACAAGGATCTTGTAATAAGTGCTCTTCAGCAGCTCGACAGCAATGAAGAAGAACTCTTGATAAAGGTAATGACTAATATAGATGTATTTTTTCATCATAAGTATAAATTTAACTAGTCTCACCTTAGGGGCTCTAATTGTGGCAGTTAAATACTGAGCAATACGGTGGTATGCTTTAAAAATCTTAAGAATTGATAAAGATTTTTATATTATATTACTTCTATAATCAAAAATTTTGATAATAAAAATGAGAGGTTATTATGAGTATTAGAATAGTAATTGACAGTACATCAGATGTTACGGAAGATATAATTGAAAAATACAATTTAAAAGTAGTTCCTTTAACGGTTAATTTTGAAAATGAATCTTATTTGGACAAGATAGAACTAAGCACATCAGAGTTCTTTGAAAAATTGGCTAAGTCAGAAAAGCTTCCAACTACTTCACAGGCTAATCCCGGCGCCTTCGTTGAAGCATTCAGTGAAATACTTTTGGAGGGTGATCAGGTTCTTGGAATTTTTATTGCATCAGAATTCAGCGGTACATATGATTCAGCACGCATTGCCAAGGATATGATCGGCAGTGACAATATTCGCATAATAGATTCTAAAAGCGTGTGTCTCGGAGCATTCTCCTTAATAATGGAGGCTATTGAATTAGTAGATCAAAATAAGATGTTAGATGAAATAGTTGAAGAATTGGAGAAGGATAAGCATAAAATTGTTGCTGTTGCAGGTCTCGATACACTTAAATATTTGGAAAAAGGCGGAAGATTATCAAAAGGCCAAGCGGTAGTGGGCTCAATTCTAAATATTAAGCCTGTACTTGAAATCAAGGATGGAAAGTTGTCAGTTATAGATAAAATAAGAGGAAAGAACAAGACAATAAAATGGATTGATGATTGGATAGAAAAAAATAATTTTGATTTATCCGATAAGACAGTACTTTTATTTTATGCCCAAAATTATGAACAGCTTAAAGTTTTAAGAGAAACTATTGAGAATAAATACAAAATAAAAAATATCATTGAGCAGGAAGTGGGAGCGGTAATTGGAACTCATGCGGGTCCCGGCGTGCTTGGGATTGGATTTTTAAACAAATAAGATTATCAGGAAACATGTCAAAGATTAAAACTTCCTTAAATATTAGCAAGAAAGTCAGAATTTATTGAATTCTGACTTTCTTGTTTGTTGAATATTTATTTAATTATCAATTCGGTCTTTTCATCTTCATTAATTGTAACTGTTACAGTGCTGTTTTCCTTTAATATGTTTTTTAAATAAGCTTCAGATATTTCATCCTCAACATATTTTTGAAGTGCACGCCTTAATGGTCTGGCCCCATATTTAGTGTTGTAGCCTTTTTCAAGTATGAAATTTTTCATTTTTTCAGTTACATCAATGATTATTTTCTTTTCTTTCCCTTCCTGAATTATTTCTTTTAACATAAGGTCAACAATTTGACTGAGCTCTTCCTTTTTCAATTCGCTGAATACAATAATATCATCTATACGGTTTAAAAACTCGGGTCTGAAGGCTTGCTTCAAGGCATCCTTGACCTTTGCCTCCATTGCTTCATATTCCTTGTTTTCAAAACCGATTTTATTCCCCTTTATGGTAGTACCTGCATTTGAGGTCATAATTATTACTGTATTTTCAAAATTTACGGTTCTGCCTTGATTATCAGTAAGTCTGCCGTCTTCCAAAATCTGGAGCAATATATTGAATACATCTTCATGCGCTTTTTCAATTTCATCAAGCAGGATTACAGAATATGGTTTTCTCCTTATTTTTTCTGTTAAAAAGCCTGCCTGGTCAAAGCCCACATATCCCGGAGGGGCACCGATTAATTTCGAAACGGTATGCTTTTCCATATATTCCGACATATCTAATCTGATCATTGCATCTTCATTTTCAAACAATTCATATGCCAATGTTCTTGCGAGCTCGGTCTTGCCCACTCCTGTAGGTCCGACAAAAATGAATGACGATGGTTTTTTCTTTTTCTTGAAGCCTGAGCGGTTTCTCCTTATTGCCCTGGCCAGGCTTGTTACAGCCGGGTGCTGACCGATAACTCTTTTATGAAGTCTGTCCTCCAGATGAATTAATTTTTCAGCTTCCGCTTCGTTTATCCTCTGTACAGGAATTTTAGTCCATGCTTCAATAACATATGCAATATCTTCTGTTGTCAGATGCACATTTTCGCATTCCTTAGATAATTCCTTAATTTTATTTTCAATTCTCAGCTCATTTACCTTTAGCTCAGCAGCTCTTTCATAATCATCATTTTCTGCCGCTTCTTCCTTTTCATCCTTTATAACTGACAATTCGGTTCTCAGTGCTTCAAGCTCAACCAGGCCGCTGTTTTTCAAGTTTGCTCTTGAGCCGGCTTCATCAATAACATCAATTGCCTTATCAGGAAGGAATCTGTCGGTAATGTATCGTTCTGACATCAATACAGCCTGCTCAATGACCTCGTTTGAAATTTTTACATTGTGATATAATTCATAATAATCCTTGATACCCTTTACAATTTGAATTGAATCCTCAACGGAAGGCTCGTCTACCATGACAGGCTGGAATCTTCTTTCAAGAGCAGTGTCCTTTTCTATATGCTTTCTGTATTCATCAAGAGTAGTCGCGCCTATTACTTGTACCTCTCCCCTCGCCAGTGCAGGTTTCAATATATTAGCCGCGTTCATGGCACCGCCTTCTGCTTCGCCGGCGCCGACTATGTTGTGAACCTCATCAATAACAATAATTATATTACCGGCTTTTTTAGCTTCATCAATTATTGCCTTCATACGTGATTCAAACTGACCTCTGAATTGAGTTCCTGCAACTACTGCCGTAAGGTCAAGCAAGTATATTTCTGTATTAAAAAGCTTAACAGGAACGCTGTGTTCGGCAATTCTTACGGCAAGACCTTCAGCTATAGCTGTCTTTCCCACACCAGGCTCGCCAATTAAAATAGGATTATTTTTAGAACGTCTGTTTAGAATTTGTATAACTCTGTCAATTTCTCTTTCTCTGCCTATGATTCTGTCCAATTCACCATATCTTGCCTGTTCGGTTAAATTTGTGCCGTAAGTATCAAGATACTTTAATTTTTTGCGTTTAACTTTTTCTTTCACCTTGGTTCCGGAACCGCTTCCTCCGCTTGACATATCCAATTCGTCATGTCCTTCTTCAGTTGGCTGGAAATTATTGTTTGAGCCTGAAAGACCTGTGAATGCAGAATTCATCAAATTCATAAGTGAATTCATATTTTCATTGTCACCTGATTCGGCATTTTCAGTTAATTTTTCTAAATCCATGTCTCCCATAATTTCTGAAAGCTGACTGTTTATATTTTCAAAATCCTCGGGTTTCATGCCGCTTTGTCTCATTATTTGATCCATTGGGGCAAGTCCCTGTTTTTTCGCACATGGAATACATAGTCCCATCGTTTGCATTTTACCTTCAATTATCTTATTTACGTATATTACTGCTACATTTTTTTTGCACACTGAACATAACATTTTTTTCATCTCCTATATTTGCGATACAACTATATTTAACTATAATCAATAAATTTATTTCAGCAATATTTATTATTTATTTAAATAAATTCCAAAACAGTTATACAAAGTTGATTATAATATATTTTTCTTTAAATTGCATTAAAAATTTGTAAGTTATAAAAATATAACATAACAATTGAAATTACAGTATATTATGTTATAATTATAAAAATTTATTAAACTTTTTTAATGAGGTGGTGCAATGATCAGCAATAGAATCAAAGAAATGATACCCTCTGTTACATTAGCTCAATCAGAAAAAATTGCAGTTTTAAAAAGACAAGGTATAAATGTAATAGGATTTAATATCGGGGAGCCGGACTTCAATACTCCGGAAAATATCATAAGAAAAGCAGAAGAAGCTCTGAAACTGGGATATACAAAATATACTCCCGCAGCCGGTTCAATGGAATTGAGAGAAGAAATATGCAATAAATTTAAAAGAGACTATAATTTGGATTATACTGTCAATGAAGCAATAGTATCTTCAGGAGCGAAACAATCACTGACTAACGTATTGATGGCCATAGTTGATCCGGGTGATGAGGTAATAGTTCCGACACCCTGCTGGATAAGCTATATTGAAATGATTAAGCTTACAGGAGGAAAACCTGTATTGATAAGTATGGATGAAGACAATGGATTTGACCTGGATATGGAAAAAATTGTTTCAAAGATTAATCATAAAACTAAAGCTATATTAATCAACTCACCAAATAATCCAACAGGTGCTGTTTATAAAAGAGAAGATTTAGAAGAACTGGGGAAGCTTGCGATAGAAAAAAATTTTTATATAATATCAGACGAGATCTATGAAAAATTAGTTTATGACGGTTATGAAAATTGTTGTACAGCTTCAATTTCTCCTGAAATAAAAGAAAAAACCATTACAATTAACGGTGTTTCAAAATCCTATGCTATGACCGGGTGGAGAATTGGTTTTGCAGTCGGCCCGAAAGAAGTAATAAAGGCTATGAGCGATTACCAAGGACACACAACCACCGGACCTAACTCGCCTGCACAATATGCATCCATTGAAGCTTTAAGAAATTCTGATGTATTTGTTGAAGAAATGAGAAAAGAGTTTGACAGCAGAAGACAATTTATAGTCAATAGATTGAATGAAATCCCCGGTATTAATTGCTTTTTACCAAGAGGAGCATTTTATGTCATGCCAAATATAAGTAAATTTTACGGTAAAAGCTATAGGAGCTTCACAATACATAATCCAATGGATATGTGTGACTATCTGTTAGAAGAAAGCAGGATAGCAGTTGTTACAGGTGCTGCATTTTTGGCTCCGGACAATATTCGAATATCATACTCTAACTCTATAGAAAATATAAAAGAAGGTGTGGACAGAATGGAGGAGGCATTAAAAAAATTAAAATAAATTAATTAAATTGCTGATCATTTTTGATTAGCCTTTTTTGTATGCATAACTCCAACGAATACCAAATTTATGTGAATAGCAGGGACAAATAATTTGTGGAACAAAACTGTAAATCGTTTGATTTTACAATACCTAATCATTATACGATGAGTAGTGGCCTTTTTTACTTTTAAAAAGAATCAGTAGAAAACGATTTTTATATTGACAAATAGAATATTACATAATATAATCTACTCATAACTAATCATCAGATGAGTAGGAGGTAGCAAAATGAAAAATGTAAGCGGTAAACCTGTGGTTGCTATACTAGGTGCGACAGGTGCAGTAGGAACACAAATGCTTGAAGTTATGGAAGAAAGAAATTTTGAACTGGAAGATTTAAAATTGTTAGCACATGCAAGCGAAGCAGGTAAGGAATGCTTTTATAAGGGGAAAAAATATATTGTTGAAGAAGCTAAGGAAGATTCTTTTAAAGATGTGAATATCACATTGGTGGCAGTCGATGGTCCCGTCAGTAAAAAATTTATGCCTCATATAACTAACAGCGGATCTGTTGCCATAGACAACAGCAGTGCTTTTAGACTGGATGACGACGTGCCATTGGTTATACCCGAGGTAAATCCGGAAGATATTAAAAAACATAAAGGAATAATTGCAAATCCAAATTGTTCAACAATTATTGGGCTAGTGGCAATTAATGAAATATATAAAAATGCCGGAATTAAGAGAATGATAGTGTCTACATATCAAGCAGTGTCAGGCGCAGGAATTCTGGGGATAGAGGAATTGAAAAAACAAACAGAAGACGTTCTAAACGCGAAAAAGGTATCAAGCAAGGTATTTCAACATGAAATTGCATTTAATATAATACCTCATATTGATAGCTTTGAGGAAAATGGTTATACAAAGGAAGAAATGAAAATGTACAATGAAGGCAGAAAAATATTGCATGACAATGATATAAAAATTTCATGCACATGTGCCAGAGTGCCTGTAATCAGAAGCCATTCTGAATCTATTACTATTGAAACAGAGAAAGAAATCAGTGTGGAAAGGGTCAGAGAGCTTTTATCAAATGCAAAAGGTGTTAAACTTGTTGATAATCCTGAAAATAATGAATATCCGATGCCTATTGATACGGCAGGACAGGACTTAATCTATGTGGGGAGAATACATAAGGATATAAGCAAAGAAAATTCAATCAGCTTATGGTGCTGCGGAGACCAAATCAGAAAGGGCGCAGCAACAAATGCTGTTCAAATTGCAGAATTACTGGTGAGTGGCAATAATAACTAAATTCCGGGGGTGCTTTATGAATATTTTGGTTCAGAAATTCGGAGGCACATCTGTTGCAAGCGAAGAATCAAGAGAGCATGTATATAAAAAAATTACAGAAGCTGTAAATAATGGTTATTCACTGGTGGTTGTAGTATCTGCTATGGGGCGAACCGGTGACCCATATGCTACAGATACATTATTGAATCTTATTAGAAATGATTATCCTTTTGCAAGCAAGCGAGAATTGGACGTCATATTCAGCTGCGGAGAAAATATATCCGGATCCATAATAGCTGCAAATCTCCAAAAAAGAGGCTATAAATCTTGTTATCTTTCCGGAGCTCAAGCAGGAATAATTACTAATGAAAACCATTTAGATGCTAAAATAATAAGAGTTGATAATAAAAAAATCATGTCACTTCTTAGTGAAGGAAACATAGTTGTTGTGGGAGGGAGTCAAGGCGTATCTGAATCTGGGGATATAACAACCCTGGGAAGAGGCGGAAGTGATACTACAGGTTGTGCTTTAGGAGTTGCATTAGATGCTTCAGAGATTGACATTTACACTGATGTGGAAGGTATTATGACTGCTGATCCACGGAAAGTAAAAAACGCAGTACTATTAGATGAAATAAGCTACGAAGACTGCTGCAACCTGGCAAATAAAGGAGCAAAGGTTATACATCCAAGAGCTGTTGAGGTTGCAATGACTAAGCCTCAAATTAAGTTATATGTCAAATCAACCTTCTGCAGCCATCCAGGTACATTAATAAGTAAAGAAAATAAATATAGCGAAAATTTAATATTAACCGGTATAGCCGGATATGAAAATCTTGTATATGGAAATGTAATATGCAAGGATTTTATAACAATTGACAAGCTTCAAAAAATTATGCAGAATTCTGTGTTGACTGATTATCAAGTTTATTATGGTGAAAATGGTTTAATTATAACTTCTGATGCGAAAAATTTCATAGCTGTTGAAAAGCTTTTCAAGGATAACGGCTTCAGTATAGATAAATGTGAAAACGTATCTGAAATAAGCATCGTTGGAAATAATTTAGAAAAATTTCCGGAATTTTCAGAGGAAGTAAAAAACAAGCTTATTGACTCAGAAATTAACATTAAAATGTGTTTAACTAATAACAGATATATAACATTCATCACTAGCAACATATATTTTGCACAGATTACTAATGCTCTGCATGATTACGTTGTCAATCAAAGTGAAAGACAGTTAAGTTATAATTATTAGTGGAGGCTAACATGAAAAAATACGACGTAGTTATATTGGGCGGCGGAATAATAGGTTTGTCCTGTG
Organism: Bacillota bacterium; assembly: GCA_023453025.1. Classification (GTDB taxonomy): domain Bacteria; phylum Bacillota; class Clostridia; order Tissierellales; family Sedimentibacteraceae; genus Sedimentibacter. The sequence continues at coordinate 62,794 of JAEXUD010000005.1, read as the reverse complement.
CATATTACCTGTCATTGAAAAATAAAAAGATTGCATTGGTTGAAAAAAACCAAATAGGTAATGGCGCTTCTGGTGCTTGTGACGATATGATACTTCTTCAATCAAAGAAGCCCGGAAAAAATTTAGAATTGGCAATCGAAAGTTTAAATTTATATAAGGGACTTTCTAAGGAATTAGATTATGACATAGGATTTCACACAAGAGGTGGAATGATATTAATTGATAATCCAGGACATCTGGCTTTTATGGAAAACTATGTTGTACAGCAGCAAAATTATGGTTTAAATATTGAGTTAATTGACAAGAAAGAGGTCAAGAAACGTCACCCTTATGTTAAGGATAGTATAGTTGCTTCTACTCTTGGAACAGAAGATTCACAGTCTTACCCATTATATACCATGAGAGCATTTCTTTCAAAATCACTAAATGCAGGCATGGACGTATATAAAGGTACTCAAGCTGTTGAGCTTAACAAAAAAAGCAGTCATTGGCATGTTAAACTTGAAAACGATGTAGAGCTTGAAACAGAAAATATAATCAATGCTGCAGGTGCATGGTCAGCGGAAATTGGAAAGTTAATTGGAATTGATATCCCTATTACATCAAAAAAAGGTCAGATTTTAGTAACAGAAAGTATACCTCAGTTGGGAAAAGAAAATATTTGGAGTGCTGATTATATAATATCAAAATTAAATCCTGAGCTTGTAAAGCAAAGCGATAGATTTAAGGAGCTGGGTATTGGGTTATCATGTTCTCAGGCCAGCAGCGGCAATTATTTAATAGGCAGCACAAGAGAAAAAGGAAACTATGATAAGGGAACAGACAATGAAGTAATTGAAATTTTAGTAAATCAAGCAATGGACTTTTTCCCAATATTCAAAAACATCCATATAATCAGGACCTTTGCAGGTTTCAGACCTGCATGTGAAGACGGCAAGCCGATCATATCAGAGGTAAAAGGACATGAAGGGTTTTATATTGCAGCTGGTCATGAGGGCGACGGAATTGCAATGGCACCAATTACAGGCAAGCTAATTTCACAAATGATATGCAAGGAAAAAACTTCAATTGATACAACTGAATTAAGTTTTGAGAGATTTGTAAAGGCTGCAAATCTTTAGCAGATCTTTTAAATAAAAATTATAGGAGGGATTTTATGAGTTTAGGTACAATGATTTGGTTAATAACATTTTTGATGTGCGGCGCTTTCATGTATATCTCCATAAAGGTTAAGGATAAGGCCGAATTAAGTTTTTCAAACTATGCAATAGGCGGAAAGTCTTTTCCAATGTACTTAATTTTCTTCACACAGTTTGCAACAATAATGGGTGTAGGAAACTTTGTAGGTCATGCGGGCAGTGGTTATGATGTAGGTATTTCCTGGATGGCATTTATACTTGGAGAACAAGGTTCTAAGATTATTTTTGCTTTATTTATTGCAGGCTTTGCAGGAAAATTTACTTATAACACATTTCCTGAGCTTTTAGACGATTTGATTACAAAGGATAAAACTACAAGAGCATTAGCTGGAGTTTTGGCTTCCTGTATCATGATTGCTTGGGTAGGTGGACAAGGAATGGCATTAGGAAGTATTTTCAGCGTAGTTACTGGAGTTAGCCCACTTCCAATTATTTTACTTTTCTCAACAGTATTCATTATTTACACTACTTTAGGCGGAATATATTCTGTTGTGTGGACTGACTTGCTTCAAGGAGTTCTGGTTGTAATATTTGGAGTTATATTCTATGTATTTGCGTTTAAAGAGATTAACTTCTCATTTGCAGAAATAGGAACAAGACTTGAAGCGTTAGGAAGAGCTGATATGTGGGCATTTGACGTATCAGACCCAATGAAAATTATAAATATGGTTGTAACAGGAACGATAGGTATTTTAGTGGCACAGATATACTGGCAAAGATGTTTTTCAGCTACAGACACGAAAACAGCAAGAAATGGTATGCTTTATAGCGGTATTATAGCAATATTAGCTGTTATGTTAACTGCATTTGTAGGTATGATTATATACACTATTAATCAAGATTTAGCACCTGGGGATGCTATGGCTTGGTATATGATGAATCGTGTTCCGGTTGCAATAGCAGGTGCAATATTTGCTCTTGTATTAGCAGCGGGTATGTCTTCTGCAGACTCAAATCTTAACTCCGCAGCAGTTTTGATTACCAATGATTTAATCAAACCATTTAAACCAGATGCAACTGACGCACAATTAGTAAAATATGCTAAGTTATTAACTGTAGTTATTGGTATATTTGCAGCATTAGGCGCAATTTATGCAAGTTCTATTATGAGCTTGTTCTCAAGAGCATATTCTATGGCCGGAGCTGGATTGGTTCCACTCTTAGTAATTGGGCTTCTCTGGAAAGAAAGAGCCGACGAAGTGCATGAAAAAGGAGTGAAAAACAGTAAGGTAACTCCTTGGGGCGCAAGAGTAAGCATAGTTTCAGGTGCAGTTTTAAGTCAAATAAATGCACTTGGAAGCAATAAAGTACTTATAGCACTTGCAGTTGCATCAGTATTGCTAGTGGTTGTATCTCTTGCAACTAAAAACAATAAAGCAGTTGCTTAAGTTGTAGATTTATAGTAAAATTTGGGATTTGCCATTGTAAAAACGAATCCAATATGAGATAATAAGCATAAAAAATGAGCATGAGGGAGTTATTTATGAGGCAAATCCTTGATGATATAGAACTTGAAGTATTAAAAATAATTGAAGAAGAAAACAAACCCATTGGTACATGGGCTATAGAAAATAAGCTAAGAGAGCTTAATATAGAAGTAAGCACTGCAACAGTTGGGAGAATGTTATCAAAATTAGAAAGTAATGATTATCTGGAGAAATATAAGAATGAAGGAAGAGTAATCACTTCCGAGGGAAAGGTTGCTATAAAAAAGGCTGAAACTATTAAAATCATTAATTATCACCAAGATAAATTAAATGAGATTATATCAACAGAAGTACTTGAAAATTTTGTAATGATAATCCAAGCCAGAAGAGCAATTGAAAAAGAAACTTGCAGGCTTGCAACAAAATACATTACCAAAGATGAATTGGAAAAATTAAAAAATATAATTGAAATTCAAGAAACTAAATTAAAGAATGGTGAAAGCATAGCTGATGAAGACATTGAATTTCACAGGACTATTGCAAGGGCATCCAGAAATGTAATATTGGAGTCACTGTATAACATTGTATCTACTTTTAAACAGCAGTCCAATATATTTGAAAATTTAAGAAAACAGATTAATTCACCTTATACTGCTTCTCATCGAAAAATATTTGATGCAATAAAAAATAATGATGAAGAAACAGCAGCAAGTCTAATGTCAGAGCATATGGATAATTTATTGGAGGATGTACTGACATATTGGAACAAGTATGGTAATGACGTAAACAATATTTATCGCTAAGGAAGTGACTGTATGAGTAAAATAATATGCAGATGTGAAGAAGTTACCGAAGAAGAAATATTAAAGGCAATAAAAGATGGCGCAACAACAGTAGATGAAATTAAGAAGTTTACTAGAGCTGGCATGGGATTGTGTCAAGGAAGAACATGCAGAAAAACAATAGAAAAAATACTAGCCAGAGAGCTTAATTTAAAAGTTGAAGATGTAAAAACCTCTAGTTACAGAGCTCCTGTGAGACCTGTAAAAATGAAGGTATTAGAAGAGGAGGACGTATAATGAATTGGGGCAGACTAATAACAGCAATGGTAACACCTTTTGACAAGGATTTAAATGTAGATTATGAACAGGCAGTAAATTTAGCAAAAAAATTAAAGAGTGAAAGAAGCACAGCATTAGTAATTAATGGTACCACTGGTGAATCACCAACCTTAACCAGTGAAGAAGTGCGTAAAATGATTTCTCATATAAAGAAGAATGTTAATATTCCTATTATTGCAGGCGTTGGAACAAACAATACTAAGAAAACAATAGATAATATTAAGAATATAGAAGATTTAAACGTAGACGGATTGTTGGTTATCACACCGTACTATAACAAACCTAATCAAGAATCTTTATATGCTCATTTCAAGGCAGTTGCAGCAAGTACAGATTTACCTATTATTATCTACAATGTTCCAGGAAGAACCGGAGTTAATATAAGTGTAAAAACAGTTAAAAAACTTGCAGAAATTAAAAATATAGCTGCTGTAAAGGAAGCTAGCGGAGATGTGGCTCAGTTTACAAGATTGGTTAATGAAACTCCTGATGACTTCATGGTTTACAGCGGAGATGACATATTAACATTACCAACACTTGCAGTTGGGGGTAGTGGAATAGTAAGTGTTGCTTCGAATTTAGCAGGCGTTAAGATGGGCGAAATGATTGATGCATTTGAAGAAGGGAACATGGTGAAGGCAGCAAAAATTAATCTGGAGCTTACAAAGTTTTTTGATGCTTTGTTTGTAACAACAAGCCCTATTCCAGTAAAATATGCTCTTAATGTTACCGGATTTAATGTAGGAGGATATAGATTACCTTTAACAGAACCAACACCAGAGGTGGCAAAAATAGTTGAGGAGAGCCTTTCTGTATTAAAAGAGGTGGCATATAATGAGAATTAAAGAACATCCAATTTTAGGGAATGACAATAGAGAGGATACCGTCACTATTACATTTGATGGTAAGGAAATAACAGCATACAAGGGTGAAATGATTGCAGCTGCATTAATTGCTAACGGAGTTCATAAATTCAGACATACAGAAAAACATAATAAACCAAGAGGGATTTATTGCGGTATAGGCAGGTGCACTGACTGTGTAATGATAGTAGACGGTATACCTAACGTAAGAACATGTATTACTGAAGTTAGAGATGGAATGAAGGTAGAGACACAATATGGAAGAGGCGAGTGGGAAAATGGAAAAGAATAACTATGACGTTGTTATTATAGGAGCTGGACCTGCCGGCCTTGCAGCATCAATTGAAGCATCCAAAGCCGGAGCAAAGGTTTTGTTAATAGATGAAAATAACAAACCTGGAGGGCAGCTATTTAAACAAATACACAAATTTTTCGGTTCAAGAGAACATAAGGCAGGCACAAGAGGCATTAATATTGGAACAGAATTGTTAAATGATACTAAAAGCCTTGATATAGACGTGTTGTTGAACACAGAGGTATGTGGTCTTACGAAGGATAAGAAAATTTGGATTAATGAAAATAAAGCTAAATCGAGAGAAATTCAAGCAAAAAATATTATTGTTGCAACGGGTGCATACGAAAATTCTGTTCAATTTGAAGGCTGGGAGTTACCTGGTGTAATGGGTGCCGGTGCAGCTCAAACTATGATTAATTTAAACAGAGTGTTACCTGGTCAAAAAGTATTGATGCTTGGTTCAGGAAATGTTGGAGTGATAGTATCCTATCAATTAATGCAGGCTGGTGCTGAGGTTGTTGCAATTGTTGAAGCTGCACCTAGTCTAGGAGGATATGGGGTACATACAGCAAAAGTAGCCAGAGCAGGCGTTCCATTTTATACAAGTCATACTATTAAGAAGGCATATGGCTCTGATAGAGTTGAGCGTGTTGAATTAGTAGAGCTTGACGGCAATTGGCAGGAAATATCAGGCTCAGAAAAAACATTTGAGGTGGATACAATATGCCTGGCTGTTGGTCTTACTCCAATGATAGAACTTGTATGGCTTGCAGGCTGTGAGTTTACTTTTATAGGAAGCATGGGAGGATATGTTCCTGTACATGACAGATATATGAGGACTACAGTTGATGGAATATATATAGCAGGAGATGTTGCAGGTATTGAAGAAGCAAGCACAGCAATGGAGGAAGGAAGACTTGCAGGAATAAGCGTAGCTTATGATATGGGGTTAGTTGATGAAGAGAAGGCAAATGAAAGAATAAAGGAAATATGGAATAAGCTTGATTCATTAAGATGCGGTCAATTTGGTGAAAAAAGAAGAGTTGCCAAGGATCAAATCTTGGAAAAAGGGAAGGAGTTGATATCATGTCATGCTTAAAAAAATTTGGCGCTCCTTCAATTGATGAATTAAGGAATTCCCCTGGCTTTCCTAGGGATGAAGATTATAAGTTAGGAAATATTGCTGTAATAGAGTGTGTTGAACAAATTCCATGTAATCCGTGCGAAACATCATGTCCTAAAGGTGCTATTCATGTGGGCAATCCTATAACAAATCTACCAACAATTGATTTAAGCAAGTGTATAGGTTGTGGCATATGTGTAGCTAAATGTCCAGGCATAGCAATACATCTCATGAACTTAAATTACAGCGAATATGAAGCATTGATTACAATACCTTATGAATATTTGCCATTGCCTAAAGTTAATGAAATGGTTACATTGGTTGACAGATTGGGAAAAGAAGTTTGTCAAGGAAAGGTTATTAATGTAAACAATTCAAAATCTTATGATTTAACTATGTTAATTAAAATTTCTTTTGACAAGAAGTATTATGAAGATGTAATTTCAATAAAAAGATTATAATACAAAGGCATCATAAAGATGCCACAGGCTGCTGAAAAAGCCCACCTGCTGCGTTACCGTTCAGGCAGTCCATCCTCACGTATGTTTGAATACGCTCCGGTTGCCTGCCTTCCGGTGCCTTGCAGGATGAACTTTTTCAACAACCTGCCATCTTGATGACTTTGTCATCAATCTGAGGCATCATAAAGATGCCATTGTTTATATATTGGTTTAATGGAGGTAGTATGGAAGTAAATTATTTTGAAGATTCAAATGCTTTTTTAAACAATTTAAGTAAAAGCAAGGCATTATTAATCACTAAAAATGATGATAATGTTAATGCCATGCAAATCGGATGGGGCTACATGGGATACATGTGGAAAAAGCCATCTTTAGTGATTACGGTTAGACATTCCAGATATTCCTACGAATTATTGAGAAAAACTGATGAATTTGTTGTTAGTATACCTGAATCAGATGATTTTAAAGAAGCTTTTAAAATCTGCGGAACAAAATCAGGAAGAGATGTAAATAAGATTGAAATGTGTGGATTTAATTTGGTTGAAGGCGAAAAAGTTAAGGTTCCCCACATAAAAGGATGCTTGAGCTATGAATGTAAGATAACGTATAAGCAGGCAATAGATTCAGAGCTGGTAAGTGAACAAATACATGATTTAAGCTATAAAAATAATGATTATCATGTGATGATTTATGGTGAAATTGTCGCTGTGCATAAAAATAAATGAAATTTTATATTGACAATATGAGTAATAGGAAATATAATAGGGAAAATTAAATATTTTCGTGGGTATATTACAGAGGTTGCGATGATCAAGAGTAAAAGCTATGCTTTGAAAGGGTGATTCGCCGAAGGGTTTTTCCCTGGGCTTACATTTAAGAGATGTAATACTGTTTTTATAGGATGCATTCCCAATTCTATAAAAAAGCGCTGTAATATGCTGGGCAGAAGGTTCGGTGTTTTTTGTAAGCGTCTGAGAGCCCTTTTGCTCTTATGTCGCTTTTTTATTATCTAATAATGGCTTGGATTCAAACTTCTCTAGATGGTCAAAAAATCCAAAGGTACATATAATAAAGATTAATAAAAGCGACATGAAAATTATTTATAAAAAATAATTTTTTAAGGAGAAAAAGAAATGAACGATTTAGTAAGAGGCTGTGGAGTGGCACTCGTGACACCATTTAGCAATGGAGAAGTAGACTTCAAAACTTTAGGGAAATTAGTTGATATGCATGTTGAACAATCTGGATCAATTATAGTTGCCGGAACAACAGGTGAAGCATCAACATTATCTGATGACGAATACCATACAGTTGTAAAATTTGTAATTGGAAGAGTGAATAATAGAATACCTGTAATAGCAGGAGCAGGAAGCAACTGCACATCTTCAGCAATAAAAAAAGCAAAATTCTGTGAAGAAGCAGGAGCTGATGGATTGTTAATAGTAACTCCATATTACAACAAAACAACTCAAAGAGGACTAATTAATCACTATAAATTGATTGCAGAATGCACATCATTACCTATTATTGTGTACAGTGTACCAGGTAGAACGGGAATGAATATCGAACCAAGTACAGTGTTAGAATTGTCTAAAATTGAAAATATTGTGGGGATTAAGGAAGCCAGCGGAAATATAAGCCAGGTTGCTGAAATTATCAGATTATGTCCAAGAAGCTTCTTTGTTTATTCAGGTAATGATGATATGGTTATACCATTGATGTCACTAGGTGGGCATGGAGTGATATCAGTTGTTGCCAATATTTTACCTGCAGAAACTAAAAAGATGGTAGATGATTATAAAAACGGAAACATAGAAGAAGCTAGGGAAGCACAGCTTAGGTTGAATGGACTTATAAATGCATTATTTATTGAAACAAATCCAATACCTGTTAAGGAAGCCATGGGATTAATGAACTTGTGCAGTTCTCAAGTAAGAGAACCGCTGTATCCTATGTCTCATATTAACAAAGAAAAATTAATTGATGAAATGCACAGTGTTGGCATTTCATGCTAGGGGGTAGGATTATGATAAATATTTCAATATGCGGTCATGGAGTTATGGGTAAAGTTGTTGAGCAAGAAGTGATCACTTATAATAACATGTCTTTGTCAGGTTTCTTGTCTCCTAGAAACGGACAATTAGGTGAAGAAATAAATGATGTAGATGTAATAATAGATTTTTCCCATCCAACAAACTTAGATTTTCTAATAGAATATGCAATTAAAAAGAATTCAGCTTTGCTAATATGTACAACAGGATATAATGAAGAGCAAAAAAATAAGATCTTTGAAGCAGGAAAAGAGATTCCGGTTCTTCTTTCGTCAAATACTTCAACAGGAATTAACATTGTAAGAAAAATGTTAAAATTAATATCGGATGAGTTATGCAGCTTTGACATAGATATAATAGAAAGACATCATAGTAAAAAAATTGATTCCCCAAGCGGGACTGCAAAGACATTGGCAGAAGACATCAAAGACGTAACCGGAAGAGATAAGGTCGAAGTGCATTCGCTTAGAGCAGGCACAATACCAGGTGAGCATCAGATTATTTTTTCAGGAATTGATGAAATTATCGAAATCAAGCATACTGCATTTTCAAAAAAAATATTTGCCAGAGGCGCATTGGATATTGCATTAAAGCTTGCAAATAAAAAACCAGGATTTTATACAACAGAAGATATGTTTGAAATAGAAGGTAAAAAATTAAGTAAAATTATTAATATAGCATAATTAAAATTAAAGGAGGCAATATGTTTTTACAAGATCCATATGAAATAGCAAAATTTATAAAAGAAGCAAAAAAATCAACACCTGTTAAGCTTTATGCAACAGGAGATATAAACAATATTGAAAGCTGCAATATGAAGGTTTTTCGTTCAGGGGACATGGCAATACTGATAGGAGAATTTGCTGATGCCAAAAAACTTCTTGAAGAAAATCCACAAATTATAAATTATCACTTAGAATATGACAGAAGGAATTCCGCGATTCCGCTTCTAAATACAAATGAAATAAACGCCCGTATTGAACCCGGTGCAGTTATAAGAGATATGGTCACAATTGGCAAGGACGCAGTAATCATGATGGGTGCGGTTATAAATATAGGTGCGGTAATAGGTGAAAAAACCATGGTTGATATGAATGCCGTGGTAGGTGCAAGAGGAACCATAGGGAAAAACGTCCATGTGGGAGCAGGAGCAGTTATTGCAGGCGTATTGGAGCCGCCAAGCAAATTACCGGTTATTGTAGAGGATGATGTGCTGATCGGAGCCAATGCAGTAGTACTGGAAGGTGTAAAGGTTGGCAAAGGAGCAGTGATTGCAGCCGGAAGTGTAGTAACTGAGGATGTCCCTGAAATGGCAGTAGTTGCCGGCAGCCCCGCCAAAATAATTAAATACAAGGATGAGCGAACAATTGAAAAAACTAAGCTTTTAGATGATTTAAGAGGGTAAAGCACTTAAGCTCTTAAAACTACATGTGATTAATATTGTTTGCACATCAAACACACATGTATTAAATGTATTGACATACATTTAATACTGTGTTATTGTAATTAAGTTATTATGTAAATAAAGGAGGGGCAAATGTTAAAGGTTGCTAAATTTGGCGGTACTTCAATGGCTGATTCAACTCAGTTTAAAAAAGTGCATGACATAATAAAAAGTGATGAAGAAAGAAAATATGTAGTGGTTTCTGCTCCGGGAAAGAGATTCAAGGAAGATAACAAAATTACGGATTTGTTGTATTTAACTCATGCACATATAAAATTTTCGGTGCCATATACACCTATTTTTAAGATTATTGAAGACAGATTTAATACAATCAGGGAAGAACTAAACTTGAACACAGATTTAGAAAATGAGTTTAAAATAATAAAACAAAAATTAGATGATAAATGCGAGGAAGATTACATTGTCAGCAGAGGAGAATACCTTAGCGCATTGTTATTGGCTGACTATCTCAAGTGTGATTTTATTGATGCAAAAGATGTTATATTTTTTAATTATGATGGAACTATCAACATAACCAAAACAAACGAAAAATTGACAGAAGTACTCAGTAAATCCAATAAGGCAATAATTCCCGGATTTTACGGATCATATCCTGACGGAAGCATAAAGACATTTTCAAGAGGGGGCTCTGATATAACAGGCTCAATAATTGCCTCAGCTGCAGGAGCTGATATATACGAAAACTGGACTGACGTATCAGGGTTTTTGATGGCTGACCCGAGAATTGTAAATAATCCCAGACAAATTAAGAAAATAACATACCAGGAGCTCAGGGAGCTTTCTTATATGGGAGCTTCTGTACTGCATGAGGAAGCTGTATTCCCTGCCAGACAAGCAGGTATTCCTATTAATATAAGAAACACAAATGAGCCTGATAATCCCGGAACATTAATTGTAAGTGATGAAGAAAAGGTTAAAAGTAACGGAAATGACAGTATAATTACAGGCATTGCCGGAAGAAAGAACTTCGCGGTATTTTATATCCACAAAGAGCATATGGCAAATGAAGTCGGTGTTATTAAAAAGGCTTTGGAGGTATTTGAAGACAGGGGGTTAAGTATCGACCATATACCATCAGGCATTGACAGCTTTTCAGTAATACTTCCGTCAGAATGCGTGGAAAAAATAACACATGAGCTTGCCGAAGAAATAAAAATGAAATGTAATGCAGAATCAGTATCGGTGATTAAAAATTTAAGCCTGATAACAACAGTTGGTATCAAGATGGCGTACAAGCCCGGCATTTCAGCAAGGCTGTTTACAGCATTGGGAGAAAGCAATATTAATATACGAATGATTGATCAGGGTTCAAGTGAAATCAATATTATTGTCGGCGTTGAAGACAAGGATTTTGAAAATGCCATAAGGGCTATATATAATGCATTTGTAAAGTAAACAAGAAAGGGCGGTTTCGCCCTTTGATTTTTTAAGTACTATTTTATATTGTTATTTCAAATAACCACCAACTATTGACTTTATATCATTTACAGTTATGTAAGCATTTGGAGCAGTCTGTTTGATTAATTTTACTGCGGCAGGGATTCTTTTCCTTTTTAACTGAATAAACAAAAGGCTTTTCTTACTATCATCCTTACCTCTTCCATCTATTATCGTGACACCGAAGTTCTGTTCTCTAAGAATTTCAGCCAACATAACTCCTGTTTCTACATTAACAACTGCTTGAATTGATGCAAGACCAACTGCTATTTTTGACTCTATAGTTACTCCGATAAAATTTCCTAATGCAAAGGCTATGGCATACACAAAGACCTTTATAGGGTCTTCTGTGATATTGTTTAAAACAGAGCTTACTACAATAAGCCATATCATTATTTCAATAAATCCTAAAATTGCACCCTTTACCCTTTCACCCTTGTTGATTAAAACCAATCTTACAGTTGAAACAGAAACCTCTATTATTTTTGCACAAAATATAATGATATACAATGCGGGACCTGTCATGTTAAATAAAAAACCCATAATACACCTCTTTATGTTAGTTAGTTACATTGTACTTTGTTTGTTAAACTTATGCAATACATAACTTATAATATAAATTATTATTGTTAATTATTATAAAATAATGTAGAATTCAGTTGTATGGTAAATCAATATTATAATCGGGCATGTTATAAGACTGCAATCATACGGTATTATACCAAGGAGAAAATTATGAGATTAAGATATATTCCCGGCCAGTACCAATATTTGAAGGATTGCGAAAAGGCAATTACTGAGCCTGAAAAAAGAGGATATAAATTAAACAAAGCATTTAGCAATAGTAACCCTATACACGTTGAACTCGGATGTGGGAAGGGCAAGTTTATAAGAGAAACAGCGCTTAAAAATCCAAACGTTAATTATTTTGGTTTTGAAAAAAGCGTAAAGGTTGCATATAGATGTGCAAAATCAGTATTTGAAAATGATCCTCAAAATTATTTTATAGTGTATTCAAATGGCGACATATTAAAGGATGTTTTTGAACCGGAATCAATAGAAAGAATTTATTTGAACTTTTCAGACCCGTGGCCTAAACCATCGCATTATAAGAGGAGACTCACACATAAAGGCTTTTTAGATGTTTACAGATTGGTGCTTACAGACAACGGAGAAATCCATATGAAGACAGATAATAATGATTTGTTTGAGTATTCAGCTGAACAATTTAAGGAGGACAACTGGGAATTCTTGATATTCACAAGAGATTTGCACAACAGTCCATATGCTTCTGACAATGTGATGACAGAATACGAAGAACGCTTTGTAAGCGAAGGAAAGAAAATAAATAAACTGGTAGTGAGGAAAAATGGATAATATAAAATATATTCTGATTTATTTTGGCTTGATAAACTCCATATCGTTTATTTTGTTTTTTTTAGATAAACAAAAGGCAAAAAAGGATAAGTGGAGGATTCAGGAAAAGACACTCCATACAGCAAGCTTTTTTGGAGGAGTACTTGGAAGCATTGCCGCTATGGTATTATTCCATCATAAGACCAGAAAGCGCGGCTTTGTTGCAATAACATTTATTGCACTGCTATTTAATATTTATATATATTATCAGATATACAGTTATTTAGTGTCATTGCTATAAATAAATACTGCGCAATCACATCGTCAAATATTTTATAAATTGAGGTGATAATTTGAAAAAATTTAATAAAACTAATGCTATGAGAATTTTAGAATCCTTAAATATCCAATATGACCACATGTCGTATGAGTGCGAAGACGGACACATAGACGGAGTATCAGTTGCCCATAAGACAGGCCAAAATCCAGAAGCTGTCTTTAAGACATTAGTAGCATCAGGACACAGCAAGGAGCTGTATGTATTCTGCATTCCGGTAGAGTACGAGCTTGATTTAAAAAAAGCAGCCAAGGCTTCTGAAGAAAAAAATATAGAAATGCTTCCTTTAAAGGATCTTACCAAAAACACAGGATATATAAGAGGAGGCTGCTCACCCATAGGCATGAAAAAACACTACAAAACATTCATAGACGAGTCAGCATTGCTGCAGGATAAAATTTTAGTCAGTGCCGGAGTAATAGGAACACAGATAATAATAAAGCCGGATGATCTGATTACAGCAGCAGAAGCAGCATATGCAGACTTAATATAAATATGGAGATAAAATGCAATTAAAAATAATTTATGAAGACAAATATATTCTTTGCCTTGAAAAACCGCAAGGCATACCATCACAAAGCGATAAAACAAACGACGAAGATTTAATGTCAGCAGCATTGAAGTATATCAGCAGTAAAGAACCAAATCCATACTTAGGACTGATTCATAGATTGGACCGTCCTGTTGGAGGAGTCATTGTATTTTCAAAGACGGAATTTGCCAACAAGGAATTATCAAGGCAGGTTCAGCAAAGAGAAATTCGTAAAGAGTATCTGACGGTAGTATGCGGCAAGCCTGATAGCGAAGAAGCAGTTTTAGAGGATTATATAAAGAAACTAAAAACCATTAATATGTCCAAAATAACCACAGAATATGACAAGCAAGCAAAGCTTGCAAAATTGGAATACGAAATGCTTGGATCTGTTGAAACTGAAGAATACAGTACATTAACCATGCTGAAAATCAAATTATATACCGGCAGGCATCATCAGATAAGAGTCCAGCTTTCTAATGAAGGTATTCCCATTTGGGGAGACAACAAGTACAACAAAGTATTTGTCAAGAAAAAGGACTTCACCAATATAGCTCTCTGGTCATATAAATTTGGCTTCAAGCATCCTAAAACAAAGGAATATAAAGAATTTACATCAACATTACCAAGCTTATATCCATTTAATCTATTTGACATATAAACTATTTATGTAAATTAATATAGGTAGGACGGAAATTAAAATGATTACATTTAAAGATATAAAAGACAGTAACGAAATTCAAACATACATAAAAAAAGCAGATGAGGCGTTAGTTGAATTGGGATATACGGAGCATTCCTTTGCACATGTCGGTAAGGTAGCAAACCATGCACGGGAAATTCTGTTAAAGCTCGGCTATGATGAAAGAACAGCAGAGCTGGCAAGAATAGCCGGATACATGCATGACATAGGCAACGTGGTTAACAGAGTTGACCACGCTCAAAGCGGAGCCATAATGGCATTTCGTATACTAGATAAAATGGGAATGGATGTTGCAGAAACTGCAACCATCATATCAGCCATAGGCAATCATGACGAATCAACGGCCGTGCCTGTGAATGAAGTGGCAGCGGCACTGATACTGGCGGACAAGTCAGACGTTCGCCGTTCAAGGGTAAGAAACCGGGAACTTGCCACATTTGACATACATGACAGGGTAAACTATTCTGTAGAATCATCTACACTAGTTATAGATACAGATAATAAATTTGCAGTCCTGCATTTGAAGATAGATACAGAGCTTTTCACGATCATGGATTACTTTGAAATATTTTTAGGCAGAATGCTCCTTTGCAGAAGAGCAGCAGAGTTTTTGAAGCTCAGATTCAAGCTGGTCATAAATGAAGTGGAGCTGCTGTAGCAAAGCTATACTAAATTTGTCAGAACAAATAAGAAGCTCATATTATTATAATTGAGCTTCTTATTTTGAGATGAAATTAATTTGTATATTATTTTTTTACTAATATAATACAATTGCCATTCCAACTACTACTACTGTTACCAGGATTGGCAGCATTACACAGACAACTGCCACATCCCTGTATGATTCCTTGTGTGTTGTACCTAATACGGTAAGTATAGTTACAACTGCGCCGTTATGAGGCAATGTGTCTAAGCCGCCGGAAGCTATTGACAGGATTCTATGCATAGCAGCAGGGTCTGCTCCCTTTTGCAATAGAAATTCACCCATATTTTCCAGGAATATTGTCAGGCCGCCTGATGAAGATCCTGTTATACCCGCAATAATATTAACACCTAATGCTCCTGTGATATATGGATTGAAATCTAATCCCATGGCTAATGCCACAAAATCCTGGAAGGCAGGGGATGCCTTTACTAATGATCCATATGCTACTATAGCAGATGTATTTAATAACGGCATTATACCTGCAACACAGCCTTTCGACATTGTTCCGACAGGGTTTTCGATATTTTTCCAATTGAGTATATATGTTGTGATAATAGCTGCCGTCAAACCGATTGAAACCGCGTAAAGTGCAGGGAGAGACTTGCTTAATGTTAAAATTAAAATAATTACAACAAGAACCGGTGCCAGCGCAATCTTCCAGTCAGGTAAATCTGCTCTGATGTCAGTGCCTTCAATTTTATTAAGGTTGTCTGCTGATATCGGAACAAAGACTTCACCGTTTTTCCTTGCAATTTTAATTTGTCGGTTAAGGTACCACATGCCTACTACAAAGAAAATGGCAGATGCTGTCAATCCAAGCAATGGAGCTGCAGTCGGCGGTGTGTGGTAAAAGTTTGCAGGTATCAGATTTTGAATTGATGGTGTACCTGGAAAGCTGGATTGTGTAATTGTAGCAAGTCCAAGAAATATACATCCTGTAAGTATACGTCTTGGGAGTTTTGCTTCATTAAACAATACAACAGCTATCGGATACAATGTAAATACAACAATGAATGAATTTACTCCTCCATAAGTAAGAAGTAATGTTGCTATGACAAGTGCTAACGGCGCCCTTTTTACGCCCATTACGTCCATCAGTTTGTATGAAATTGCCTTTGCTGAACCGGTAACACTCATTAATTCGCCAAAGAATGCTCCCAATATAAAAATTGTGAAATATGAGCCTACATAATTGCTAAGGCCAGAAGCGTAGCTTTCAGATATAGCAGGCCATATATCCATAGCATTTGTAATTGCAACAAATAATCCTCCGATTATTGAGACCGGTATAATGTGCCATCCTCTATATACACTTATCACTATAAATATAAGACTTATTATTAAACCTAAAATGCCAATCATTATTACTCACCTTCCATATTTAAATTTTTGTTTTATTAATTTGGAAAAAGTATCTCTCTTGCTTCATTAGGGGTAGCAACTTGACGTCCTAATGATTCAACAATTTCTTTTACCTTTTGAACGGGTTCTGAATTTGATTTTGCCAAAACGCCTTTTGAAATGTATAAATTATCTTCTAATCCTACTCTTATATTTCCGCCAAGTATCATTGCTGCTGTAGTTATATCAAATTGATTTTTACCGGCTGCAGCGCATGACCATACAAAATTATTTCCCAGTATTTGCTTTGCAGTATTATATAGGAATAAAAGGTTATCAACCGTAGCAGGTAAACCACCCATAACTCCTAATACAAATTGGATGTAAACAGGTCCCTTCAGATTCCCTTTTGAAACAAAGTATGCAATATTACTTATCATACCTACATCATAAACTTCAAACTCCGGTTTTGTTCCATTCTTATTCATTATGCTTATATAATCTTCAATGCCTTGAAACGTATTGGCAAATGGTACGTTATATGTGTTTTTTACGAACGGAATTTCCCAATCAAATTTTGGAGTTTTTATTTTCTCTGCTATCGGAGAGAAGCAAAAGTTCACAGAGCCGGCATTGCAAGAAGCTAATTCGGTTTTGCAAACAGGTACCGCAGCCAGCCTTTCTTCGGATGTCATTCCGATTGCTCCGCCTGTAGTTATACCGATGACCACATCACATTTATCCTTAACGCCATCGACTATTTGCTTCATCAGTTCAGGACTTCCTGTGGGCTGTCCTGTTTCAGGATTCCTGGCATGCAGATGTACGACAGCAGCTCCTGCCTTGTTAGCTGCTACTGCTTCACTTATAATTTGCTCGGGTGTTATCGGCAAATATTCCGACATACTGGGAATATGCACTGCTCCTGTTATAGCAGCAGTAATTATTACTTTATTCATATAAATACCTCTTAAATATAATTTTTTAATAATTTGTGCTTGCCTTTAATTGAATTATTAATCGTTTAAAAAATTCACCTTGTACCTTGCCCTTTAAATCATCTGAATACTTATAAAAACCTTCTCCGGTTTTTAAGCCCAGCTTTCCCTCTTTTACCTTGCCTCTAAGCATATCACATGCTTTATCAGAGTTGTTTAGTTCTTTAAATAATCCGTCTTCAACGGTGCACCAGATATCAAGACCACCCATATCTGCTACTTCCAGCATTCCGGTAGTTGCACTTCTGAATCCCGGACCGAACTTCAATGCCTTATCAATATCTTCCGGAGAAGCAGCGCCCATTTCTATTAATGTGAATACTTCTCTGGCTAAAGCATGTAACATTCTGTTAGCTATAAGACCTGGAATATCCTTAAGCACTTTAACAGGTTTCTTACCGGAATTACAGTAAAGTTCATATACTTCATCAAATATCTCTTCGTTCATATTGCCAAAATAAGACAGTTCTGCTATTGGAAGTAAATGAGCAGGATTGTACCAATGACAGATCATTGTACGTGATTTTCTTTCATCAGGCAGTAAAGCCATTATATCCTGCAAAGGCAGACTTGAAGTGTTGCTGGCAAAAATAGTTTTTTTAGGACATAATTCATCAAGCTGTTTAAATAAAGCTTGTTTTAACTCTAATATCTCAGGTGTAGCTTCAATTACATAATCTGCATCTTTAACAGCTTCAGCTAAATCAGAAAAAAGTGTGATATTTGATAATGTATCTAAGACTTTTGATTCCGGAAAATAATTTTCACTAACCATAAATTCTAATTCGGATTTAATTTTTTCTATCGCACTATGACGGACGGTTTCATGTTTTTCATAAAGGTTAACTTTATAACCATTCATTGCAAAAACATTTGCTATACCGTGTCCCATTGTGCCGGCACCCAAAACACTAATATTTTTTATCATGACATTCCTCCTTTTCATTATTTTTTTAATTGAAAGCTTTCAGAGTTAATTAAAGCAATTTCTATGCCAAGGCGAAAAGTCCTTATTTACTGATATTCTCAATTGCAGATTTAAATAAAGTGTTAATATTTACATCACAACTGTAGTAATTAACTACAGTTTTATATGAAGTCAATAAAAAAACAACCCTCGTTCTCATTTGAAGGATTGTTCGAATTATTATTTTATATCGATATTATATTTTTTAATTTTACTGTATAAAAGGCTCCTGTCTATGTTCAATAATTTAGCCGCTTCAGATTTGTTTCCATGTGATTTATTTAATGCATCTATTATAGCATTAATTTCAATGCTGGATGTCATGCTTTTTAAACTGTTGTTTTTAGAAGTATTTTTATACTTATTTTTATAGACTTTATCTATAAAGAAATTACAATGTTTTTCCTGTATAATATTATCTTTGCATAATACAGCTGCTCTATGAATGGTATGTTCCAATTCACGTACATTACCCGGCCAACTATATTTTTTAAAAATATTTAACACGTTTTCGGAAATTCCTTTAACGTTTAACATTTCTATCGAATTAATTTTATTAATAAAGTGACTGCTTAAAGCAGGTATATCTGCTAAACGTTCTCTTAGCGGCGGTATCGTAATTTTTACAGCGTTAATTCGGTAATATAAATCTTCACGGAATAATTTTTTTTCAACTAATCCTTCCAGATCACTATTAGTGCTGCATATTACTCGTAAATTAAGCTTAATGGTTTTTATACTGCCTATTCGTTCTAGTTCATTTTCCTGCAATACACGCAGTATCTTTGTCTGAAGAGAAATAGGCATCTCACCAATTTCATCAAGTAATATTGTACCATTGTTAGACAATTCAAATTTTCCTACTTTACCGCCTTTTTCCGCACCGGAGAAGGCCCCTCCTGCATATCCAAATAATTCTGATTCCAATAAATCATGAGGTATAGCTGCACAATTGATTTTAACATAGTTATTTAAAAAGCGGTTGCTTGATTGATGGATTGCATTTGCAAATACTTCTTTGCCAACTCCGGTTTCTCCGGTTAGAAGAATTGGAAGATTTGATTTAGCGTAGTCAACAATATACTTCTTGATTTCTTTTATAGCCTCTGATGTACCGATAATATTTTCAAGAGGGCTTGAATTCATTTTATAGGAATTCAATTTTTCTTCCATGTTCCTGTTTTCTTGTTTCATTCGTTCAATTTCACTGTAAAGCATATCAACTTCAAAAATATTATTTAAAGTAGTAGCTGCAACAGCTCCTATTATCTTACCATCAGAAAACATAGGAATCCTATTACAAACTAATGTAACATATTCCTTTTTTTCATGATCATAAAATTTCATTATAGAACCATATTCAGCCACACCGGTTTTTACAATTATATCCATACGTGTATTTGGTATTACTTTACTTACATGTTTTCCTATTGCATCATCTTGGCGTATTCCCAAAAGTCTGGCATATATGTTGTTCATATAAACTATTATACCTTCTGCATCAACGACAATGAAATTAGGAAATGCCTCTAAGGCTTGTTTTAATAGGCCTAAATTGTCAACCATAATTATTTATAATACCTCCTATAGTATATATGTGCATAAAAATCTGTCTGGTAATATTCGATTCATTATATATGCTGATAAATTTTTTTATTTGAACAAACGGGATGCAATAATAAGGATGGATTTTCGCTTGTCAGTCGATTCTAAAGATATAATCCTGAATGTTGTTTTTATATTGTACACTAAATTCTAAGAAATTAATAGAAAAGAATTACTTTCGCTGTAAAAATATCTAACTTATCAGTATTCAAAGATGGGCAGGCTGGAAAGAGAAAAGCCATAACATAAAGGTAACTAAATAATTAATTCAAATATGGTATAGCTTGAGTTTGTTATAGATGATATAATAAAATCAAGCTGATATTTTGTGCGAAGATATTGTGTTGTTAAATAAAGCAGAAAATTTAATATATTTTTTGATAAACTATAATAAATCGAAAGGAATTAAAAATGATAAGAATTAATTTAGAAAATTGTATTGGCTGCGGTCTTTGCGTCAATGATTGTCAATGCAAAGATATTAAAATTATTGAGGGAAAGGCACGCCCTTTGTACAAATCCTGTTTAAACTGCGGGCACTGTATTGCTGTATGTCCTCAAAACGCCGTAATTATAGATGATTATGATATGAATGAGGTTATAAGCTATAATAAAGATGAATTTTTTATTGAACCGGGAAAGGTATTAAATTCTATAAAGTACAGAAGAAGTATCAGACAGTTTAAGGACAAGTCTGTAGAAAAAAACAAGCTGTCAGAAATAATCGAAGCAGGAAGGTTTACTCCCAGCGGCGGGAACAGGCAGCCTGTCAGCTTTGTGGTCGTTCAGGACAAGATAAGTCAGCTGACAAAATTAACTCTTGATACTCTTAATGATATGGCATGCAGCTATGAACCAAACGAAAATGATCCTCTTGACAGTCAGAAAAAAAGATATTCAGTAATGTGGAAAATGATGCACAGACAATACAATAAATATGGAAATGATATCTTGTTTTTTAATGCACCGGCTATGATTGTTGTTTTAGGAGATAAGAATTTATCCTTTAACCCATATATTGACGGAGGGCTGGCAGCTGCCAATATGCAGACAATGGCAGATGCATTGAATCTGGGTGTTTGCTTTAACGGATTTTTCTCATTTGCATCGCATAACAAAAATATAAGAGAACTTCTGAATATTTCAGACAACAAGGTTGTTGTAACATCATTGCTGTTGGGATATACCGACAATAAGTATTATAGGACTGTTCCGAGAAAAAAGGCAGAAATTAATTGGATGTAATTAAAATGCTTATTTATCTTTTTTATTTATTTCTTCTTGAGCAGCAGCTGTTAAAATTGTCTGACCAATATTATTGATGAATTTTCCAAGTATAAATTGATCTTTTGTATCAATGTTGTCTATTAATAGAATTCCAATCAATGAAGACAAAAGTATAAATTGCTTGGGAGGCAATGAAGTAATGCATGAAATTAACGCTTTATAGGTACTATTGTTTGATGTATTATTTTCTTTTAATACATCATTTTTTTTATTTCCATCCTCAGATTTATCATCGTTACTTAATATTCTAATTATGCTTTCAAGGTCAAGTCTCTCTTCATTCATACAAACCTTCCTTATATTTAAAGTCACTAAATCAATATATGATTAAAATGAATGAAAGTTACCATCCATTAGGGAGATACTTGAGGGTTTATTTTTATATAATAAAATGATATAATGCATCTATAATAGTTGAAAGGTAAAAAAATGATATTATCACTTGAAAACATAACTAAAAGCTATGGCGAGAAAATATTATTGGACAATGTAAATTTATATATAAATGACAATGATAAAATAGGAATTGTCGGTGTCAACGGTACGGGAAAGTCGACACTTCTTAAGATCGCTGCCGAGGCAGAGGAGCCGGACTTCGGAAATATTATAAAAAGCAATGGAGCAAGGATTGGGTACCTGCCGCAGGTTCCTGAGTTTGAAAAAAATGTTACTGTATTGGAGCAGGTATTTATCAATTCCGGTTCGGATACAAAGCTGCTCATGGAGTATGAAGCAAAGACTATACTAAATCAGCTGGGAATCACTGAGCATGACAGGGAGGTTAATCTGCTTTCCGTGGGACAAAGAAAAAGAGTTGCAATAGCCGGCGCACTGGTTAATCCATGTGAGATGCTGATACTTGATGAGCCCACAAACCATCTGGATAACGACATGATACTTTGGCTGGAGAATTATCTGATAAGATTCAAAGGTGCCATATTGATGGTCACTCACGACAGATATTTCCTGGACAGAGTTTCCGGAAGGATTGTTGAGCTTGACAATGGAAATTTATATTCTTATGAAGGGAATTATTCTAAGTATCTGGAGCTTAAAGCACTTCGTGAAGATATGGAGGTAACAGCGGAAAGGAAAAGACAGACACTGTATAAGAAGGAGCTCGCCTGGATTCAAAGAGGAGCAAGGGCGCGAAGCACGAAGGCTAAAGGAAGAATTCAGGAATTTGAAAAACTGAAGGAACAGCTGGGAACCGAAGCAGAAGAGAAATTGGAGTTTAGCTCCGTTTCATCCAGGCTGGGTAAAAAGACAATTGAAATTAATAATATATCCAAGTGTTTTGACAATAAAACCATAATTAACGATTTTGAGTATATTGTTTTAAGAGATGCCAGGATCGGTATTGTCGGCAGCAACGGCGCAGGGAAATCAACCTTGTTAAACATAATAGCAGGACGAATACAACCTGAAGGCGGTAATGTTGAAATAGGCAGGACTGTTAAGCTTGGTTACTTTTCGCAGGAGGCTGATAATGTGGACACCTCTCTGAGGGTAATTGATTATATCAAGAACATAGCGGAAATAATAGAGATTCAGGACGGAAAGATAACCGCAGCGCAAATGCTGGAAAAATTTTTGTTTACCTCGGATGTTCAGTACAATACAATTGCAAGGCTGTCAGGCGGGGAAAGGCGGAGGCTGTATCTGTTAAGTGTATTGATGAAGGCTCCAAACATTTTGCTGTTGGATGAACCAACAAATGATTTAGATATAGAGACGCTTACAATATTGGAAGATTATCTTGAGAACTTTGACGGAGCAGTTATAACCGTTTCTCACGACAGATACTTTTTGGATAAGGTAGTTAATGTAATTTTGGAAATTCCGAGAGACGGCACCGGTATAATAAAGGAGTTTAATGGCGGCTATTCCGATTATATGGCAGCCAGAGCAATTGATGAAAGAAACAGCAGTGAAGATAAACCAAAGACAGCAAGGAATAATGTATCTGAAATAAGAGAGAAACCTAAAAAGCTTAAGTTTTCTTTTAAGGAACAGCGCGAATATGAAACTATTGATGATGATATAGCAGCTCTGGAAGAAAAAATAGCTGATTTAGAAGGTCGGTTGGAAAAGTATGCAACGGATTATGTAAAGCTTCAGGAAATAATGGATGAAAAGCAGGAGGCAGAGCTGAAGCTGGGCGAAAAGATGGATAGGTGGGTTTATCTGAATAATTTGGCGGAACAGATAGAAAATCAAAAATAAGGGCGCAGTTGCAGCCCTATTTTTTTGCCTATTATTATTTGCAGGCTTCGTCGTCAATTAAATATACATTTATTGACTAATTAGTCAATATAATATATAATAACATTGACCATACAGTCAAACAAAATCATTGGAGGGCATAATGCTTGACCAGACAAAAAAAGAAAAAATAATGAGCGCAAGCCTTGAGGAATTCTCGGAATTTGGATTTGACAAAGCAAGTACAGACAGAGTAAGTCAAAGAGCAAAAGTATCAAAGGGGCTGATATTTCATTATTTTGGTTCAAAAGAGAATTTATATATGACAACTATGAATAAGTGCATTAATGATGTTTTCGAAGAATTCAATAATATTGAATTTCCTGATACTGATTTTATGTCAAAGCTTATAAAAATGACGGAAATAAAATACAATTTCTTTATTAAACATCCTCAACACTATAAGCTGATAGTAAACGGTTTTTATGATTCTCCTAAAAAACTACGGAAAAAACTTGAACAAAGGTACTCTGAATTAAAGCAAGTAGGATTTGATATTTTTGTTGATATGATAAAGGAGCTGCCGATAAGGAAGGGTATTTCTGTTGATGAGATTGTTTTAATGATTATGTCGATAACAAGTATTATTGAAAGCAAGTACGTAAATTTATTTATTGATGATACGGTAAGTTTTGAAAAATTTTATGATATTGTTAAAGAAGAATATATCAGTTTGGTTAATATTGTGATGTATGGAATTCTAGAGTAGGGGGCTGAAATTATGAGCGACTTTGTATTAAAGGTAGATAACCTCAGCAAGAATTATCAAATGGGAGAAGTAATAGTAAAGGCTCTCAAAGATGCAAGTTTTGAAATTACAAGGGGAGAATTTGTTGTTATACTTGGTCCCAGCGGTTCAGGAAAAAGTACGCTTTTAAATATAATTGGAGGCATGGATACACCAAGTGGCGGCAGTGTGCTTTTTAATGATGAGCCTATTACTAATATGAGTGACAAGGAGCTTACATTTTACAGAAGAAACAAAATTGGATTTGTGTTTCAGTTTTATAATTTAATGGCAACCTTGACTGCCAAGGAAAATGTGGAGCTTGCCGCAGAGCTTTGCGAGGATTCCATCGATATTGATGAGGTATTAGAAGCTGTAGGTCTTGGGGACAGGGCAGACCATTTCCCTTCACAAATGAGCGGCGGTGAGCAGCAAAGAGTTGCAATAGCAAGAGCTGTTGCAAAGAATCCTCAAATCCTGCTGTGCGATGAACCAACAGGTGCGTTGGATTTTGAAACGGGTATACAAATATTGAAGGTATTGAAGGATGTAAATGAAAAATATAAAAATACGGTATTGGTAATTACTCATAATTCATCAATTGCTCAAATGGCTGACAAGGTTATTAAAATGAGAAGCGGGAAAATAACGGAAGTTAACGTTAATAAAAATCCTATATCTGCTGAAAGGATTGAGTGGTAATGAAAAAGCTTGATAAAAGACTTTTTAGAATGATTAAAAATACCAAGGGTCAATACATAGCAGTCCTTGCAATTATAATTACAGGTATCTTTGTTTTTACCGCTGTTAACAATTCAGCTAAAAACTTAAAGGATGCAATTGACGATTATTACAATGTAACAAATTTTGCAGATATTTTTGTAAAAGGTTCAAGTATACCGGAAAAGCTGGAAAGCCAGTTGGCAGGAACTAATGATATAAGTGAAGCTGAAGGAAGAATTGTATTTGATACAAAGTTTATAACAGACGATGAAGACGAAAATATTGATGTAAGAGTGGTTTCTGTTGATAAAAACGAGAACAAAATCAACAAGCTGTTTATAAAATCCGGGAAAAGAACTTTGTCTGAAAAAGATGTAATTATAATTGAACAGTTTGCAGCTGCAAGAAATATCAATGTGGGCGATGAAATTAAAATTAAAATCAACGGCAGGCAAAATATTTTTAATGTATCTGGAATTGCTACAAGCTCAGAATATGTATATATGATGGAAAATGAACAGACAATGCTGCCGGATCCGGAAAACTTCGGAATTTTATTTCTTGAAGAAAACTATTTGAGAAAGGTTTACAATTCCAGAGGCAATTTCAATGAAATCTTGATAACAGTCAATAATGATGAAAATATAGCTAAAACGGCGGATTATTTTAAAGACAATTTGGATAAGTATGGGGTTTCCAGGGTAATTGAAAAGAAAGACCAGCTTAGCAACAGCATGATGATTCAGGAAATTTCGGGGCTTGAAATGATGTCACAGTCCATACCTATTGTGTTTTTGGTATTTGCGGGCATAATGCTTGCCACCATGTTGTCCAGGGTTGTAAAAAGAGACAGAACATCCATAGGAGTATTGAAGGCACTTGGTTTCACAGAGGTTGAAATAGTAGTTCACTATCTGAAATATGCAGCTTCTGTCGGCATAATCGGAGGTTTTTTGGGCTCGATTATTGGAACGGCACTATCCGGAGCGATGACCAACTATTACCTGGTGTTTTTCAGTATACCGATGTTAACAGCAAAGGTTTATTATTACAGAATATTTATTTCTGTTGTTTTATCATTACTGTTCTGCATTATATCCGGATTTTTGGGTGTAAGAGGAATTATCAGAATCAATCCTGCCGAATCGATGAAGCCGGAATCACCTAAGAAAGGTAAAAGATTGTTTGTTGAAAATTTTAAAGTTGTCTGGAGTCATGTTCCTTTTTCATGGAAAATAGTTGTAAGGAGCATATTCAGAGAAAAAAAGAAATTTGTCTTTATAGGAGCTGCCGTAGCAATAACCTGCGGAATGATGATAATGACAATATGGATGATAGATATAGTAGATGTTATGTTTAACAGACATTACACTGAATTTGCCACAGCCCAATATAATGTCAGCTTTAACGGGTTTATGAATAATAATGTAACAAATGAATTGGCAGAAGCTGTAAGCATTAAGGATATGGAAGGCAGAATTGAAATGCCTTTTGAATTGGTGAATGGCAGGAATTCAAAAATTGTTAATATAATTGGGCTTGAGGATGATACGGTATTTTATGGTTTAAAGGATATGAAGGGTAATAAGATTAAGCTTCCTTCTGATGGAATACTTATATCTTCAAATCTGGCACGTTCTTTAGATGCCGATGTGGGAGATGAAATACTGATAGACAGTTTTACAGATGATGATAAATATGTAACAGTAAAGGGTATAATCAATCAGATTCTTGGAATCAACGGATATATGAGTATTGATTATTTAAGAGACAATTTTTTGGATAAAGGAGTTATTAACGGGGTATATATCAATTCTGACGATGATGTTTCAAATAAACTGGATAATATGAAAAATGTTACAATTCAATCCCAGTCTGATATGAGAAAGGCATTTGAAGAATTTACAACTGTAACGGCAATGTCCATGGGATTTATGGTTGTATTTTCCGGATTGCTGGGATTTATCATAGTTTACAGCATGACACTTATGAGCATCAACGAAAGAACATTGGAATTTTCATCACTTAGAGTTATGGGGTTCACAAAAAAAGAAATATTCAATATGCTGGTCAGGGAAAATATGATAATGACCTGTATTGGCATAGCGGCAGGTATACCGATTGGTTTGTGGCTGGTTGATTATATGGGAAAATCATTCACTACAGATGTGTACACAATGAATGAGCCTGTTTATCCGGGCAGCATAGTTATTTCTATTATATTGACTATAGTATTTATAATTTTAGCACAGCTTATGACTTATGCTAAAATTTACAGGCTTGATTTCATGCAGGCATTAAAAAACAGAATATCGTAATTAAAATTTGGAGGGCAAAATGAAAATAAAATTAAAAAAGAAGTACGTAATAATAGCAATATTGTTAGTATTTGTATTAATTGTTGCATCCTCAATGTTATCCGGCGGACAAAATTCATTTGAAGGAAATACATCCAAGGTAAAATTAGGTAATATACAAAATACGCTAGAGGAAACAGGAACAGTTTTTTCTAAAAGAGTCAATACATTTTATTCTGATATGAGTCAGAGAGTCAAAGTGCTAAATATTTCTGTCGGGGATAAGGTAACAAAAGGTGATATAATATTAACATATGAAAATAATTATGATTTGGAAATAGAGCGGGCAAACAAACAGGTAGAAGCCATTACCGCTACATACAATGAAACTGTAAAGGGAGCTGATTTTCAAGAAATTTCGAACATGAAGCTTAACATCAGCACTTTGGAAAACAATTTAACCTTTGCAAAAAATAATTTTGAAAAAACAAAGACTCTTTATGAAAACAATGCGGTAAGCGAGGTTGAATACAAGGAGGCCGAAAACAATGTATCAGCTTTGGAAAATCAACTTCAGGAGGCTAAGAACAATTACGACTTGATGATGAAAGGTGTTTCTTCAAACATTAAAAAGCAATATGAAGCTCAAATTGAAGAAATAATGATTCAAATTAAAATACTGGAGCAAAATATAGAGCGAGCATCAATCAAAGCAGAATTTGACGGAATTATTACCGAGCTTAATGTGCACCAGGGAGGAATGACAAAGCCCGGGGTTCCTGTTGTGGAAATCCAGGATGAGAACAGTCTTGGAATTTATGTGGAGGTGCTTGCAGAAGATGCTGTAATGACTGTCATCGGTATGCCCTTTATAATTAATGCTAACAATGAATCAAAAGAATTAAAAATTAAACGAATATATCCAAAGGCTGAAGCCACGGTATCAGAGCTTGGAGTAGAACAAAAACGTGTAAGGATTGAAGCTGATTTAGAAGAAGATATGAAAATGAGAATCGGAACAGAGCTAGATGTTGATATTGTTCTTGAGGAAAAAAATGATGTGCTCCTGGTGGACAGAGATGCTGTTTATGAAAAAAATTATAAGGAATATGTCACTGTTATTGAAGGTGACAATGAAGTTGAGAAGGAAATTACAACCGGCTTAAAAAATGATGATTTTATAGAGATAACTTCAGGTTTAAATGAAAATGAAGTTGTATTAATAGAATATTAAGGTATAATAAAACAAGGACAGTAAGAAATAAGAAATACACGCAAGGAGAAAAGATGAAATACGATTTAATAATTGTCGGAGCAGGTCCGTCCGGAATATTTACTGCTTTTGAATTAAACAGAATACAGCCTGATAAAAAGATACTGCTGATTGAACAAGGAAAAGCTATTGAAAAAAGAAATTGCCCAAAAGATAAAACCAGGAATTGTATTAACTGTCAGCCATATTGCAGTATTACAACGGGTTTTTCAGGAGCGGGAGCATTTTCTGACGGTAAGCTTTCATTAAGCCCTGAGGTGGGTGGAGATTTACCGGAGCTTATCGGGTATGATTATACTCAAGAGCTGATTGACTACACAGACAAAATATATCTTAAGTTTGGAGCTGATTCAAGAGTTGAAGGTGTTGAAAGCAAGGAAGAGATAAAGGAAGTCAGGAGGAAGGCCATAGAAGCCGGACTTAAACTTGTGGACTGCCCTATAAGACACCTGGGCACTGAAAAGGCACAGGAAATATATCAGAAGATTGAAAACCATTTGTTGGATAATGGAGTTGTAATAAAGTTCAACACTACTACTACAGATATATTAGTAGAAGAAGGCGTTATCAAAGGAGTTATTGTTACTGATTCATTAAAGAAAGTCACCAACGAAATATTTTATGCGGATAATGTGGTTATATCGGCAGGCAGAAAAGGAGCCGATTGGTTAAAATCACTATGCGTTGTACATAATATCAATCACAGAGCGGGAACAGTTGACATAGGAGTCAGAGTTGAAGTAAGAAATGAGGTAATGGAAAAGGTCAATAATATTTTGTATGAATCAAAATTAATTGGCTATCCTCAACCCTTTAAAGATAAGGTAAGAACATTTTGCCAAAATCCCGGAGGCTTTGTAAGTCAGGAGAATTATGACAATAATCTTGCTGTTGTTAATGGTCATTCATACAAGGATAAAAAATCAAACAACACAAATCTTGCGATTTTAAGCTCGCATAATTTCAGACATCCATTCAATGAACCTATAAAATATGGTGCAAAGGTTGCTGAGCTTTTGAATATGCTCGGCGGAGGCAAAATTCTGGTTCAAAAATACGGAGACATTTTGGATGGCAAAAGAACCTGGCAAAATGAACTGTCCAGGTCGAATGTTATACCGACACTGCCTGATGCTGTTGCAGGTGATATTACTTCTGCGATGCCTTATAGAACTATGACAAATATAATAAATTTCATAGAAGCATTAAATACAGTTGTGCCCGGCTTTGCATCCACTGAAACACTTCTGTACGGACCTGAGGTTAAATTTTACAGCAACAAGGTTGAGATTAGCAGGAATTTTGAAACAAGCATAAAGAATCTGTACTGTTTAGGGGATTCCAGCGGTTGGACAAGAGGATTGATGATGGCTTCGCTGATGGGAGTCAGGATGGGACAAATTTTAAGTAATAATTAGAAAGATATTTAATATATTATACTATAACGTTGGAAAAAACTTTTTAAACAACAACAGATTATTATAGGGGGAAGAATAATTTGGAATGGTATAACAAAGGTAAAAAAGAAGTAATAAATGAACTTAAAACAAATTTAAGCAATGGACTAAGTAATAAAGAAGCAGTAGAAAGATTAGTAAAATACGGAAAGAACGAACTGGAAGCGCAGGCTAAGAAAAGTTTTGTTTCAAAGCTTTTAGCGCAGTTTGCAGATTTTTTAATCATTATACTGCTTATAGCGGCAGGTATATCTGCATTTGTAGGAGAAAAGGAAGATGCAGTTGTAATCCTTGCCATAGTTGTGATTAATGCTGTTCTTGGTATTTACCAGGAAGGCAAGGCTGAAAAATCAGTTGAAGCTTTACAAAAATTAAGTGCACCAAATGCCAAGGTAATCAGGGAAGGTAATTTAATAACACTTCCTGCTGCAGATATTGTACCCGGTGACATAGTAGTTCTGGAGGCAGGAGATATAATTCCGGCTGATATAAGATTGATAGAAAGCTCCAATATGAAGGTTGAGGAAGCATCTTTAACGGGCGAATCAGTTCCGGTGGAAAAGGATGCGAAAGCTCAGATAGTCGGCTCTGTAGGTATTGGGGACAGGCACAACATGGGATTTTCAAGTACAATCGTAACCTATGGCAGAGGAAAAGGTGTAGTAATCAGCACGGGACATGATACCGAAATAGGAAATATTGCGACCAAAATCCAAACATACGATGATGAAGAAACACCATTGCAATTAAAGCTTAATCAATTGGGTAAAGTACTGGGAACACTGACAATTATTATATGCATAATAGTGTTTTTAGTGGGACTTATCCAAGGCAGAGAAGTATTGAAAATGCTTTTGACATCCATCAGCCTTGCGGTTGCCGCAATACCTGAAGGCTTACCTGCTATTGTAACGATAGTACTGTCAATCGGTATGAACAGGATGGCTGGTAAAAATGCCATAGTGAAAAAGCTTTTGGCAGTCGAAACCTTAGGAGCTACTTCTGTCATATGCTCAGATAAGACAGGAACCTTGACACAAAATGAGATGACTGTTGTTAATGCATTTGTTGATGACAGTATACTGGATATTGAAGGCGGCGGATACGAACCCTATGGTGATGTTAAGCTTAACGGCAGAAAATTAAATATTAATTCGCTTCCCAATTTAAGGAATTTAGTTTCCATAGGTTCTCTGGCTAATGATGCTCAACTGGATAATTCATCAGGCAGCTATAAGATCATTGGAGATCCTACGGAAGGAGCAATAATTACATTTGCCGGTAAACTTGGACAAACAGTCGGTCAGCTCAATATGATTTATCCGAGAGTAGGAGAGTTACCGTTTGATTCGGCAAGGAAGATGATGACGACCTTCCATTCAAATTATATTAACGGCAGGATTGTTTCATTTACAAAGGGAGCACCGGACATAGTTATAAGTAAATGCACAAAAATCGCTCTGAACGGAAAGATTATTGATTTCACAGATGAGCTGAAGAATAAAGTTTTATCTGTCAATAAGAAATTTGCGCGTTCAGCATTAAGAGTTCTTTCCATGGCATACAAGGTATGGAATGAAGTTCCTGAGCATCTCACGTTTGATTTAGTTGAGAACGAAATGATATTTGTCGGTTTAGTCGGAATGATTGACCCTGCCAGACCAGAGGTCAAGGAATCAATCAAGCTTTGCAAGGCCGCGGGTATAGATACTGTAATGATAACAGGAGATTATAAGGAAACCGCATATGCTATTGCAAAGGATTTAGGTATGGTTGAGTCAGAATCTCAGGCGATAATGGGAGATGAGCTTGACAAGTACTCAGACAAGGAATTACGACAGGTAGTTAAGAATACTAAGGTTTATGCAAGGGTTTCTCCCGAACATAAAGTTAAAATAGTTACTGCATTAAAAGAAAATGGACAAATCACATCAATGACCGGTGACGGTGTTAATGATGCTCTGGCATTGAAGAAGGCAGACATAGGTGTTGCTATGGGTATTACAGGTACAGATGTGGCGAAAAATACTGCGGATGTAATTCTGACGGATGACAACTTTGCAACTATTGTTAATGCAGTTGAGGAAGGAAGAATAATTTTTTCTAATATCAAGAAATTCGTTTTTTTCCTGTTAAGCTGTAATATCGGAGAAATTCTGCTTGTATTTGTTAGTATTTTAATTGGCTGGGAGGTTCCGCTGCTTCCTATACAGCTATTGTGGCTTAACCTTGTAACAGATAGTTTTCCTGCTATGGCTTTGGGGGTTGAGAAAGCAGAACCGGGAATTATGAACCAGCCGCCGAGAGATACCAAGACACCGATACTTGACAGGAGTATGATGGGAGGAATTGTGTTCCAGGCAGTTGCTATCGCCCTTGCTTCATTGCTGTCCTTTTATTGGGCAGCAAGAATGTACGGTACCGGAAGCGGTTTAGTTCACGTAAGAACAGTTGTATTTACAACGTTGATTACAGCAGAGTTGTTGAGGGCATTTTCCTCCAGATCTCAGACATACACACTGTTTAAAATAGGTCTTTTTTCAAACATGAGAATGATTCAGGCAGTGTTTGTATCATTTGCTCTTACAGTCCTGGTGCTTTATATACCTGTTTGCAATGAAATATTTGATGTAATGCCGCTGACATTGCATGATTGGCAGGTAGTGCTGACATATTCATTCATACCAATGCTTGTAGGAGAATTATACAAGGACTTATTTAAAAATAAATAACAAAGCGATTCTGGGGACGGACTTCAGTCAAAAAGAACCGTCCCCAAGGTTTCGGTGAAATTTTGAATTTTGTTCATGCTGATTCCGCTGTAGTTCAAGGAAAAGATAATTTTATTATTGCTGCTGTTTATTATATTTAACAATATATGAGCGTTTCTGGCGTCGTTTATCAATTTATCTACTCGCTTGTTTGTCATTGCCTCACATACTATATGAAGCCCTGAATCAGCATTAATTACATCCAGCTTATTATTAAATGAGCTTTTTAAACTTGTAATCAGCGAGGAATTTTTCTTTTTATATATTCTTTTTATTTTGCGAAGGTGTTTTAACATATACCCTTCCTTTATAAAGGTTGCAAGAACTAATTGGTCAATTTTAGAGGTAGACTGGGTGTGCCTTGTTTTAATTGAATTATACATAGGCAAAAGCTTTTTAGGAATTATCATAAAGCTGATTCTTAATGACGGAAGAAGCATCTTGGAAAAGGAACCTAAATAAACAACACAGTCATTTTTATCCAATCCCTGCAGGCATGGTATGGGCATGCCGCCATATCTTATCATTGCATCGTAGTCGTCTTCAATTATAAGTCCATTATTTTTATAAGCCCATTCCAGAAGTTCCATTCGCTTGTTTACAGGCATAATTGTTCCAAGAGGATATTGGTGTGAGGGGCTTATATAAATTAACCTTGCATCACTTTGCCTAAGTTTGTCTATAGGTAATCCGCTGTCTGTTATTTCTATAGGATTTATATTGAATGAATAATCTTCAAAAATGAACTCTGCCTTGTTAAATCCCGGTTTTTCAACTGCTATGGTATTATAATTTCCTTTTATGATTCCTATCAATATTCCAAGCAGGTACTGAACACCGGCTCCTACTATTACCTGTTCCGATGATGTGTGGCCACCTCTCATAGTGTTTACGAAATTTGCTATTTCTTCTCGCAGTATTTTCTCGCCCTGAATAGAACCGCTGTTATAAATATTAATAAATTCATCGGATATAACTCGGTTATAAAGCCTTTTCCATGTAGAAGAATCAAAGCTTTCTCTGTCAACACCGTCATTAATATATGCTGTTTCATTTTGATGCTTAATTATATTTTTATGGGGTGCTTTATTTATTTCAAATTTGTAATCACTTAAATCACATACGAAGTATCCTCTTTTTGGTGAGTTCTCTATATAACCTTCAGCCACAAGCTGGCTATATGCATTTTCTATGGTTGTCTTGCTTAGTTTAAGGTGTGAAGATGCCTCTCTTATAGAAGGAAGCTTTGAATCCGGTTTTAGTAAACCGGAAGTAATTTCTGACTTTATATATTCATATAACTGTATGTAAAGAGCTTTGCTGCTATCCTTATCAAAAACAGGCGATATAATCATGATATTCTCCTTATCTGACATGCACAAAATTATTAATTTATTCATAGTTTAAATGTACACTTTATTCTAACACATTAATAACATATGCGAAACAAATTTCTTATGCATATACAAAAAAATCAGCATATGTTATAATAACAACTATCAGAACTATTTAAAATAAGGAGTTTGTATGTATAAATTAAATGAAAATCAAGAATTTAAATATATAACCTTTCCATCATTTGAAAAGCATGACGACATCATACACGGTTTCACTACAAGAAAGGGCGGAGTCAGCAAGGGCTCCTTTGAATCTATGAATATAGGCTTCAGTACCGGAGACAGTGATGAAAATATAAAAAGAAACATAGAGATTATGGCTGAAAAGCTGGGCATAAATGTTGATGATATAGTTGAGACAAACCAGTCTCATACTAATAATATCAAATATGTTACTGAAGAGCACAAGGGAAGAGTCTTTGGAGAAACAGCCTTTAAGGATGTGGATGGAATATATACAGATAAAAAAAACTTGGCATTAATGTCTTTCCATGCTGACTGTACACCAGTGTTTTTTTACGATCCGGTAAAAAAAGTAATAGCGCTTGCACATGCAGGCTGGAGAGGAACACTTTTTAATATTGCAGGTGTTATGGTAAGTGCATTGGTAAAGGATTTTGATTGCGATCCAAAGGATATTATAACAGCTATTGGCCCTTCCTTATGTTCGTGCTGTTTCGAGGTCGACAAGGATGTTTCAGATATGTTTTCAGAACAAAATAAGGAATTTTTAAAATACATGGAAATCAAAGGACCAAAATATCACTTTAATCTTTGGGAAATTAATAAGTATTTGTTGATGCAGGAGGGTATTAAAGAAGAGAATATTGAAATATCAGGAATATGTACTAAGTGCAACAATGACTTGTTTTTCTCCCACAGAGGACAGGGAGGGAAAAGAGGATTATTAGCCGGTATCCTGATGATGAAATCCTAGGGACAATCACCAAAATTTCAAGATGAAAAATGGGAGGTCAGTCCCTAATTTTTCTTTAAAAATTTATCATATCTTCTGTACATGCTAAATATAATTAGTATATAAAGACGTGAGGAGGGTTTGAAAATTGGCTTACTATAAAGTTATATCACTAATATTGATAATTTGTTTGGCAGTAAGTATAACAGGATGCAGTACTTTAGATATGATGGCTGGTCTGAAGGGAGATAGCAATACGGATTTTGCAGACATAGAGGATTTGCCTGAATTTGAGATCGTAGAAGATTCGATTGGTGAAGAAGTTACAGAAGAACCGGCAATAGAAACAATTACAGTGACGGCAGATGAAGCTAAAATGACAGATATATTGGCTTATTATGAGGATGAAGACGGCTTTGTGGTTCCGGTTAACACACAGATAGCATGGGAAGAGGGAATTGCAAAAGCAACACTGCGAAGCATGGTTGTCGGAAATGAAGCTGAACAAAGAATTGCTCAGTCCGGTCTTCATGGTGTATTGCCTGAAGGAACTGAAATTAGAGGAATGGCAATAAATGACGGTCTTTGTAGAGTTGATTTTAGCAAAAACATATTGAACACTTCTTCATACGAGCAAGAAGAAAATATGATTTCAGCAATTACATATACATTAACTGAGTTTCCTACGATTAGCAAGGTAGAATTATTAGTAGAAGGCCAGGCGTTAGCATCTTTGTCAAAAGGGTATGCAATTAATACTGCTTTTGAAAGAAAAAATATCAATTTATACGGTTCTGCTGATGGTGTAAACTATACAGTTTTTTATAGGGCACCGGATACAGAGGTGGAAGGCCATTATGTTCCTTTAACATTTTCTGCCAATAAAGTCAGCAATCCGGCAGTTACAGTTGTAGAAAAACTATTTAACGGACCCCCGTCTGATACGGAATTAAGCAATAATATTCCTGTAGGAATCAATTTAAGAGGAGTTGAGGTTAAGGGGGATACGGCTGTTGTTAATTTAGGTGTTGAAGCAGTTAATCTTTCAGAGCAAGAGTTTACCGATATGAATGCAATAGTTGTTCTTTGTTTAGAACAGTTTGAAATTGGAGATGTTGATTTCAATATTGAAGGGTTATCCTTTGAGCAAGCAGGCTTAAATTTTGAAGATGAAGCTGTAGTACCTACATTTAATCAATATTAGAGGTGTGGTGACACACCTTTTTATGTCATCCTGAGCGTAGCGAAAGATGCCCTAACCCCATTTTTTAGAGTCCTTTTTCTAAAAAATGGGGTTAGGGCATTCGCAACTCATTCCCAATGTATGCGACCAACGGGAGCAAATACATTGGTGAATGAGACTGCGTGATCTCATCTTTTGAAGTATGGGATTCTTCGCCTGAGGTCAGAATGACGAGGGCTGCTCCCTCGGAATGACAGTTATTCATAGAAATGGTAATCAGGTTTCAGCCTTTAGCTGAGACTTTTGTTATTTCTTATAATTTTCCTTTGCTTTCATTGCAAATTCAGGAGTTTGGATTTTTTCATACGGTGCGCCTTCTTCAATCTCCCCGGCTGTTTTCATAATATCGATTAATTTATTGTAACCTTCTTCACCTAATACTAAATCTGGGTTCCAAGTATCTAAATCTTTATATGTCTGGACAATTTCAGCAATGAACTCTACATCAGAATCAGGAAATTGCGGTAATATAACTTCTGCTACTTCTTGTGCTGTATGCTCTTCTACCCACATCATTCCTTTATAAAGTGCATTGGAAAATCCTTGAATCACATCAGGATTTTTTTCTATATAGCTGCCTAGTGAGCTATAGCAGGTATAAGGAATGTAACCGGCAAGAGCGCCGACTGATTCAAGAACATAGCCGTTTCCTTGTAATTCAAACGTTGAAGCCAGTGGCTCGAATAGTGTGGTGTAATCTGCTTCCCCTGACTGGAATGCACCTGCCATCATATCAAATTGTACGTCTGTTCTAACATCAACATCTACGCCCGGAGTCAACCCGTTTTGCTTTATAACATATTCCAATGCCATTAAAGGCACTCCGCCTTTACGTCCGCCTAAAATTGTCTTGCCTTTTAATTTATCAATAGTAAAATTGTCATCATCTTCTCGTCCTACTATAAAGGAACCGTCTCTTTGAGTGAGTTGTGCAAAATTAACTGCATGGTCTTCTCTTCCTTGCAGATAAACATACACGCTTGCTTCCGGACCCATAAAGGCTATATCTGCTTCACCACTTACCATGGCAGCCATACATTTATCAGCTCCGCCGCCATTGGTGAGCTCGATATTTAAGCCTTGTTCTTCAAAAAATCCTTTTTCAAGAGCTACATATTGAGGTGAATAGAATATTGAGTGTGTAACTTCAATCAATCTGATATTTTTCATTTGTGTTTCCTGTTGCTGGCACCCTACTAGGAACATTGATGTCACAAGCAGTACAATCATAAGTAGTGAAATAATTTTTTTCATAAACACCCTCCCTGACTTAAGTTTCAGTTATTATAATATTCAAATATGCAGGAATGTTTACTAATTAATGATGGAGATATCAGAAAATAAAATTATATGGAAATAATTATATAAATATGGTATATTTAAAATGTGTGTAAAATATAAGCAAAATTTATGTAAAATTAAATAAAGACGATGTAAAATGACATGATGAAATGGAGAAGAATAATGGCTGTTACATTTTCGGATTTTTTGATGCAGATTGCTACCAGCCCTGTGCTCTTAATTACAACACTGCTAACACTAGGAGTAATTTTGGTTAATGGATGGACAGATGCACCAAATGCTATTGCAACATGCGTTTCAACCAGATCAATTTCTGCAAGAAACGCTATATTAATGGCTGCGGTATTCAACTTTTTAGGCGTGTTTGTAATGACCATGATTAATGCCAATGTCGCTCAGACAATTTATAAAATGGCTGACTTCGGCGGAAATTCTAAGGATGCTCTAGTGGCTTTGTGTGCGGCATTATTTGCAATAGTAACATGGGCTACGGCAGCTTGGTGGTTTGGGATACCAACAAGCGAGAGCCATGCTTTAATTGCGGGCATATCAGGAGCTGCAATAGCTCTGCACAATGGGTTGTCCGGTATAAACGGCAGCGAATGGATAAAAGTGCTGTATGGTTTAGTTCTATCCAGTTTATTAGGGTTCATAATGGGATGGGTTGTTGTAAAATTAACAGAGTTTATTTTCAGAGGGTTTAACAGAAGAACTACAAATGAAATTTTTCAAAATGCACAAGTAGCCGGTGGAGCAGCAATGGCATTCATGCATGGAGCGCAGGACGGACAAAAATTCATGGGAGTTTTCATGCTTGGTATTTTTTTAGCTAATGGACAGGCAGATGTAATAAATTTTCAAATTCCCGTTTGGATGATGCTTTTATGCTCAGCGGTAATGGGCTTGGGTACTTCAGTAGGAGGGTATAAAATTATAAAATCCGTTGGGATGGATATGTGCAGGCTTGAAAAGTATCAGGGATTTTCAGCCGACATGGCAGCGGCTACCTGCCTTTTGATTTCATCATTATCAGGTATTCCGGTAAGTACAACTCATACAAAGACAACAGCAATCATGGGTGTGGGAGCTGCCAAAAGATTATCTTCAGTTAATTGGGGTATTGTAAAAGAAATGGTATATACCTGGATTTTAACATTTCCCGGATGCGGATTAATAGGATATCTAATGGCAAAATTATTTATGATAATATTTTAAATATTGAGGTGTAGTATGGCACGTAAAAATGAATTTGATTACTTTGAAAGCTTTGTAAAGCTTTCAGAATATTGCTGTGTTGCAGCAAAAATGCTGGATGAAATATTAATTGATTATAATTCTGAGACACTGGAAGAAAAAATGAAGAAAATGCATGATATAGAGCATGCTTCAGACATGCAGGTACACGAAATAGTAAGAAGACTTGCTAAGGAATTTATTACACCAATAGAAAGAGAAGATATTGTAACTCTTGTGCATGAAATTGATGATATTACAGACAATATTGAAGACGTGCTTCTTCATATGTATATGTACAATGTTAAGATAATAAAAAATGACGCACTAAGATTTTCAAAACTAATTTTACAAAGCTGTGAAGAATTAAAGCTGGCTTTTGAAGAATTCAAGAATTTTCGTAAATCAAAGGATTTACACGATAAAATAGTCCGTGTAAACAGATTGGAAGAAGATGGAGATAATTTATATACAGAAGCAGTCAGAAAGCTTCATATGGCATCAACGAATGCTATTGAAATCATGACCTGGACAATTGCATTTAACAGACTTGAAAAGTGCTGTGACTCCTGTGAAGAAGCGGTAAATGTAATTGAAAGTGTCATAATGAAAAATTCTTAGAATTGCAACTATTTGTGAAAAAAAGTTTATTTTTTGTAAAATAATAGTTGCATTGTTATAAAAGGATTGTTAAAATATAAGCAGGAGGAGTATTATGGATAAACACGAAAAAATTTCACCCGCAGTTATCAGAAGACTGCCTAAATACTACAGGTACTTAGGAGAATTGACTAAAACCGGAATAAATAAGACTTCATCAAGAGAATTAAGTGAAATGACAGGATTTTCGGCATCTCAAATCCGTCAGGACTTAAACAATTTTGGAGGCTTTGGACAACAAGGTTTTGGCTATGATGTTGAGAATTTAAGAAATGAAATAGCAAAGATATTAGGTTTGGATAAAAAATATAAAATTATTATTATTGGGGCAGGAAATATCGGGCAGGCTATTGCAAATTATACAGGATTTTATGAAGCAGACTATGAGGTTATAGCATTGTTTGACAAGAATCCTAAACTTATTGGAATGTCTATCAGAAATGCCATTATCAAAGACTCGGATGATTTAGAAGACTTTTTAAAAAGTGAAAAAATAGATATTGCAGTAATCTGCACTCCAAAAAGTGTTAGTCAGCAAGTGGCTGAACAAGTTGTACAATGTGGTATCAAAGCTATTTGGAATTTTGCACCAAAAGATCTTAAGATGCCTGATAATGTTCATGTTGAGAATGTTCATTTAAATGAAAGCTTGTTTTCTTTGACCTATTATTACAATCAAATGAATAAAGAAAGCAAATAAATGAATAAAAAAATTAATTAAGCAGAGATTATAATATCTCTGTTTTTTTGGCCGCAATAAATGTTACATATTATTAATATGATATTAATTAAAAATTAAATAAATAAATTAATGATTAAAAAATATACTAAAACCTAATGGCTTGTAAACCTAAAAAGCTAAAATAACAAAAAGTTAATATTAAACTAGTTGTAAAGTTAGTCCCATTTGATATAATGAAAAAGGAAAACATTTAAATTTCATGGAGGTTTTACGTATGAATGCATATATTGAAAGAATCATTGACTCTGTTAAGAAGAGAGATGCAAATGAATTAGAATTTATTCAGACAGTTGAAGAAGTATTATACAGCTTGGAGCCAATGGTTGATAAACATCCGGAGTATGAAAAGGCTGGATTGTTAGAAAGAATGGTTGAACCTGAAAGAGTAGTATCATTTAGAGTTTCATGGGTAGATGATAATGGTACAGTTCATGCAAATAGAGGATATAGAGTTCAGTTTAACGGAGCTATCGGTCCTTATAAAGGTGGATTAAGATTCCATCCAACAGTAAATTTAAGCATAATGAAATTCTTAGCTTTTGAACAAACATTCAAGGATTCATTAACAGGTCTTCCTATAGGAGGAGCAAAGGGTGGCTCTGACTTTGATCCAAGAGGAAAATCAGATGCAGAAATTATGAGGTTCTGCCAAGCATTCATGACTGAATTATATAGACATATAGGACCAGATGTTGACGTTCCGGCAGGTGATATAGGAGTTGGAGCAAGAGAAATCGGTTATTTATACGGACAATACAGAAGAATAAGAGGAGCATTCCAAAATGGAGTATTAACCGGCAAGGGTATACCATATGGCGGAAGTTTAGCAAGAACAGAAGCTACCGGGTATGGTGCTGTATATTATACACAAGAAGTATTAAATCACTTCGGAGAAAAAGTTGCAGGAAAGACTTTTGTAGTATCAGGCTTTGGTAATGTTGCTTGGGGCGCTGTTCAAAAAATAAATGAATTAGGCGGAAAAGTAGTAGCTATTTCAGGACCGGATGGATATATTTATGACCCTGATGGAGTTGTAGGCGAAAAAGAAGACTTCATGCTGGAAATGAGATCATCAGGAAGAGATAAGGTTCAGGATTACGCAGATAAATTCGGAGTCGAATTCTTTGCTAAGCAAAAACCATGGGCAGTTAAAGCAGATGTATACATGCCATGTGCAACTCAAAATGAAATCAACATGGAAGAAGCAAAAAAAATTGTAGCCAGCGGAGCTAAATATTATATAGAAGTAGCAAATATGCCTACTACTAATGATGCGCTGAAATTTATTCAAGACAGTGGAATGATAGTTGCTCCTTCAAAGGCAGTTAACGCAGGTGGAGTTGCTACATCAGCATTAGAAATGAGCCAGAACTCAATGAGATATTCATGGTCATTTGAAGAAGTTGATGCCAAATTACATGGTATCATGAAAACTATTTATAAAATGAGCGTGGATGCAGCGGAAGAAGCTGGATTGGGATATAATCTGGTAGCTGGAGCTAACTTGGCAGGATTTAAAAAAGTTGCAGATGCTATGATGGCACAAGGTATCATCTAAAAATAAAAATTAATGAATATAAATAATAAAAAGCAAGGTCGTGTTCAAGACCTTGCTTTTTTTAAATAAATTGAAAGCCTTATTTAAACAAGTGAATTTTTCCTGTATCATTTAAATATTTAACAAGAATTGCTATTATGGGAGCCATTAACAGCCCAAAAAATCCAAATAACCTGAGCCCCGCATACATTACTGTTATTGTTATAATAGGATGAAGACCAATTTGATGACCGATTATTCTAGGCTCTATTACATTTCTGACTACAGTTATCGTCAAATATAAAAGCAATAAGCCAAATCCAAGTGAATAATTTTTTAAAATCAATTCAACTATCGCCCATGGTATCAGTATCCCGCCGGTTCCTATTACAGGCATAATGTCAAGTATTGCTACAATTGCTGCAATAGGAAGTGCAAATCTTACGCTTAATATGGATAGCCCTGTAAATAATTCTAAAAATGTTATGGACATAATAATAATGTAGGACTTAATCATTTTCCATACTGTACCTGTTAAGAATACCCTGGCTTCTTCAAATGTTGAGTTGAACTTTTCAGGGAGCTGCCTTTTTATGAGAGCTGTTATATTGTTATATTCAACAGAGATAAATATGGACAGTACAATTGTAAATATAACGGATATTAAATATAACGGGAAGTTTGAAATCAGCATGGTTACAATTTGCACTATAGTTATAGATGTATTTTTAATAATATCAGATATATAGCTGATTCCGTTTGTAATAACCTGTGATAATGTGTTTGCTGCGTCAGGAGAAATAGTTTGTGTGTTAGCAACAATCCAGTCATTGAATTCCAGCAGTAGAGGTTCAATTTTACTGAAATACAACTTAGGCATTATATAAATCATATCTGTAATCTGAGTAATTAAAAATGTAATTAGAAGCCAAATAATTAAAACTACCAAGGCATAAAATGAGGCTACAACAAATAATGCTATGCCTTTACCCTTGCTTTTGAAAATTCTGTTGAGAAACTTTGTTATAGGTCTTAAAGCCAAAGCAATTAAAAAGCCAATTAAAAAAGGCATTATCCAATGTATTACATAAACAAAAACAAAATATAGAACTGCATAAACTGTTACAATAAATAAAACGTTTATTATAAACTTCTTTTTTTCATCTAAAGTCATTTTAGACCTCTTCTTTATGTATTTATATAATTATAATAGCTAGAATGATTATTTGCAACATGATGTTAAAAATTATATATGGAATATAAAATATTATTGAAATTATTTAGAAAATACAATATAATAACGTTTACCCAAATAATTTTATATGCAATAAAATTCATAATAAGCCCTTTTCAAAAATATTTCAACCTCTTTTCATGCATTTCAAATTGAAAAGAAAATTAACTGGTTAAATCTGATTAGGATTTATATAATTTAATTTATTTGAATAAGTATATCCAAAAATGTTGAAATTAAACAATTCAGAAATATAAAAAAATATTTTTCATAATCTATTTAAAAAGTTGGCACAGATATTGCTTTGTATAATGGCAAGTAAAACAAACAGTGCCAAATCCGGAATGGTATATGTTTATATTATAGGTCAAGCTTGATAAACAAAAATATCATAAAAAAGATTATGGAGGATTACCCAAATGATGGAGAAAACGAGAGAATTTTTAGCTAGCATAGGATTGCCAAAAGGCGACGCATTTGATTGCCCGACTTCTGAGAAAAGATTCCCCAACGGAGCACATTTCGGAATAGAAGTTCCAACTATCAACACCGCATTAGCATGCAAAGCTTTAATAGAAGAAGCAGAAAGATTAGGAATTCAAATTAACAGAGTGGATGAAACTTACGGTGCATTCAGACACACATTCACTGAATTAAAAGAGTATGCAGCTATATGTAAAGCTCACGGAGCAGGATTAAATGTGTCAATAGGACCAAGAGCAGCTTATGACACAAGTGCTACTCGTCTAAGTGAACAAGGCAGAGTAATAGCTTACAGGCTTAGAGGCGAAGAGCAGGTTGCAAGAGCAGTAGAAGATGCAAAACGTATAGCAGAAGCCGGCATAAGAGGACTATTAGTTTATGATGAAGGTTTATTGTGGGTATTAGACGAAGCCAGAAAAGCCGGAGAGCTTCCTGCTGAAATGAAATTCAAAAACTCTGCACATAATGGACAAGGGAATCCTGCAAGCTTTAAATTACTTGAAAGATTAGGCGCTAACTCAATCAATCCGGTAAGAGATTTGTCAATTCCAATGTTAGCCGCATTGAGACAGACAGTAGACGTTCCGTTAGATTTGCATACAGACAATCCTCCGGGGTCAGGCGGATTCATCCGTGTTTATGAAGCTCCTGAAATGGTTCGCTGCTGTGCACCTGTTTACTTAAAGACAGGTAATTCATGCGTTTCAGGACATGGACAGTTAACAACTGCCGCTAATGGCGTTGATATGGCCAGACAGGCATCAATAGTTCTTGAAATGGTTCATAGATACTATCCTGAAGCAGTTCAATTAAAAGCCGGAGAAGCAGATCCCCAAATAGCTGACGTTCCAGCATTAGCATATTAATAAATATATCCATATATTTCTCTCCTGTGTTTATTGACATAAGCACAGGAGAGTTATAATATTGAAATAATACAACCGGAAGGAGTGCAAAGATGAGAGAAATCAATGTAGAAGAAATAACAAAAGTAGTAGAAAAACTGTGTATAGAATCAAATTATTATCTTCCGCAGGATGTTAAAAAAGCATTAGAAGAAGCGTTAGAAAAAGAAGAATCTCCTCTTGCAAAAGAAATTTTGCAGGACATATTAAAAAATCAGGATATTGCAAGAACAAACAATGTTCCAATTTGTCAGGATACAGGGCTTGCAGTAATTTTTTTGGAATTAGGTCAAGATGTAAGATTGATTGGCGGAGATTTGAACGAAGCAATTGACGAGGGGGTGAGAAGGGGATATAAGTACGGCTATTTAAGAAAATCAGCGGTTGATGATCCA
Organism: Bacillota bacterium; assembly: GCA_023453025.1. GTDB lineage: Bacteria > Bacillota > Clostridia > Tissierellales > Sedimentibacteraceae > Sedimentibacter. The sequence continues at coordinate 17,960 of JAEXUD010000005.1, read as the reverse complement.
TTTATGGTAAGAAAAAATACAGGTGACAATACACCTGCCATAATACATACAAAAATAGTCCCCGGAGATAAGATTAAGATGATACTTGCTCCAAAGGGAGGCGGAAGCGAGAACATGAGTGCTCTGGCAATGCTTAAGCCCTCAGATGGCATAAAAGGGATTAAAAAGTTTGTTGTGGATACGGTAGATAAAGCAGGTTCAAATCCATGTCCTCCAATAATAGTAGGAATAGGAATAGGCGGAACCATAGAAAAAACCACATTGCTTGCAAAGCAAGCTCTGCTTAGAACTGTAGGAGACCACAATGAAAATACCGAGGTAGCAAATCTGGAAAAAGAATTGCTTGAAGAAATTAATAAGTTGGGTATCGGACCGCAGGGATTCGGCGGAACAAGCACAGCCTTGGCTGTAAACATTGAAACTTTCCCTGCTCATATAGCAAGTATGCCTGTGGCTGTTAATATTCAATGCCATGTAGCAAGGCATAAAGAAGCAATCATATAGGAGGTCGCAAATATGTCTAAAATAGTAAATACTCCATTAACAGATGATGTGGTTAATGATTTAAAAGCAGGCGACAGAGTTTTATTAAATGGAATTATATATACAGGACGTGATGCCGCACATAAAAGACTGGCTGAATTAATAAACAAGGGAGAAGAGCTTCCTATGGATATTAAAAATCAGGTTATTTATTATGTAGGACCTTGTCCTGCAAAGCCCGGACAGGCAATTGGCTCTGCCGGACCCACAACCAGCGGAAGAATGGATGCATATGCACCGTTGTTAATGGAGCACGGTTTAAAGGGAATGATTGGAAAGGGATTGAGAAATCAACAGGTTGTTGATTCTATAATAAAAAACAATTGTGTTTATTTTGCAGCTATAGGCGGAGCGGGAGCACTTCTTGCAGAAGCAATAAAAGAAGCGGAAGTAATAGCATTTCCGGACTTGGGAGCTGAAGCAATATATAAATTGAGAGTTGAAGATTTCCCTGTTACAGTGATAATCGATAATCAAGGGAATGATTTATATAAAATTGGAAAAGAACAATATAAAATATAAGGAAGGTATTTAAAATGTCATTAAGAGATGATGCGTTAAAACTGCACAAGGATAATCAAGGAAAATTAAACATAATGAGCAAGGTTCCGGTTACTGATAAAGCAAGCCTCAGTCTTGCCTACACTCCCGGTGTTGCCGAGCCATGCAAGGAAATACATAAAGATTTGAATACAGTCTATGACTATACTTCAAAGGGAAATTTAGTGGCAGTCGTATCAGACGGTACAGCTGTTCTTGGATTAGGAGATATCGGAGCTTATGCGGCTATTCCTGTTATGGAAGGCAAATCTGTATTGTTTAAAGAATTCGGAGGAGTAGATTCTTTTCCAATTTGTATTAAAACAAAAGATCCTGATGAAATAGTAAAAATAGTGGAAATGATTGAACCTGTATTTGGCGGTATCAATTTAGAAGATATTTCTGCACCAAGATGCTTTGAGATAGAAAATAAACTTAAGGAAAAGTTATCAATTCCTGTATTCCATGATGATCAACATGGAACTGCAATAATAGTACTTGCCGGTTTAATGAATGCGTTGAGACTTACAGGCAAGAAAATGGAAGACTTGGTTGTTGTAATAAACGGCTCCGGAGCTGCCGGTGTTGCTATTGCTAAAATAATTCTTAACATAGGAGTTAAGGATATGCTTATGGTTGACAGGTCCGGCATTATTTACAAGGGCAGAGAAAAAGGAATGAACTGGGCAAAAGAGGAACTGTCAGAGGTTACTAACAAGGATAAAAAGCAAGGTGATTTAGCTGATGCGTTAGTCGGAGCTGATGTGTTTATTGGAGTATCACAGGCAAATATCGTTTCAGAGGAAATGGTTAAAAGCATGAATAAGGATGCTATAATATTTGCAATGGCGAACCCGGTACCTGAAATAGACCCTGATCTGGCTAAAAAATCAGGTGCAAGAGTAGTGGGAACCGGAAGAAGCGATTATCCAAATCAAATAAACAACGTTCTTGCGTTCCCCGGAGTATTCAGAGGTACATTTGATGTACGTGCAACTACTATTAATGAAGAAATGAAGGTAGCGGCAGCGCATGCTTTATCTGCGCTTATTTCTGATGAGGAGCTTACAGAGGATTATATCATACCAATGCCGTTTGACAAAAGAGTAAGGCCGGCTATTGCAAAGGCAGTTGCACAAGCAGCAAGAGAAACAGGAGTTGCTCAGCTTTAATAAATACTTATAATTCCCTTAAAAGAGGTGGTAATGTGGATAAACCTATATTATACGATGTTAATGTATTAAATGATTTTTGCATCAATATGCTCATAAAAGCCGGTTTTGATTCAAAAGATGCTGAAATAATAAGCGACACTTTAATATTTGCTGAATTAAGGAATGTAAAATCACATGGTATTGTGAGACTGCCTACATATATAGAAAGAATGGAGCAAGGCCTAATAAACCCAAATGCCGATATGAAATTTACAAATAACCAGGCAGCTGCAGTTACGTTGTTGGATGCTGATAATGGAATGGGTCAGGTTGCCGGTTATAAAGCGATGAAGCAAGCAATGAACATTGCCGGCCTTTACGGTATCGGAATGGCTGCAGTTAAAAATTCAAATCATTTTGGTGTTGCCGCATACTATTCAATGATGGCATTAGAAAAAAATATGATAGGATTAGTAATGACGAATGCATCTCCTGCTATTGCTCCCTTTGGAACAAAGACTCCGTTATTAGGTACAAATCCTTTGACAGTTGCGGTTCCGGCTAAGAATTGCAGGCCGGTAGTATTAGATATGTCAATGTCAACAGTAGCCAGAGGAAGAATTCGCATGTGTGCATTACAAAATAAAGAAATGCCTTTGGATTGGGGACTTGATGCTGACGGAAATCCAACAACTGACCCTAATGAAGCATTAAAAGGAAGCTTGGTTCCAATAGGTGGTGTTAAAGGTTCAGGAATGTCCTTGATAGTTGATTTATTAACCGGAGTTTTAACGAATACCGCACTTACCGGTGAAGTTAAAACAGTTACTAATATGAGCGGACCGTCAAAAACAAGCCATATGTTCATAGCAATCAACATTGAAAGTTTTATAGATACAGAATTATACAAAAATAATGTTGATACGGTTATTAATAAAATTAAAAGATTGCCTCCCAAGGGAGATAATGAAATTTTTATGGCTGGAGAAATTGAACAAAATTTAATGGATAAAAGAAAAACAGAAGGAATACCTGTTGATATTGAAGTCGTCGATTTATTAAATAAATTGGCAGATAAATATGACATTTCAAAATTATAATAAGTGAAAAATATATTCTTATGGCTTGTATTTCAATTTTAATTACTTATATATCATTATAAAAAAAATATATTTCAATATGAAATATTTAATGATGCTTTAAACTTTCTTTAACAATTTAATGCTGAAAATACAAGGTTTATATATTTTTAAAAAATAAACCTTGTATGGCACTTAAATTGCATATCATTATATTGAATTAATTCATTACTGTTTTATTAATAGCTTGAAAAAGAACAATACTTAGGAAAACGATGCCGACAATATTTAACATATATTGCATGTATTTTAATGTAGAGTATTGAGTAATTAAAACGTTTTCATATCTACTTACTATGTAGAGATAAAAAAATAATACAATAAAAAATAAAGGAGAGTGCACATTATGGAAGACACAAAGGATGTATTCTTTCAAGTAATAAAGGATCGCAGGAGTATAAGAAAGTATACCGACCAGAAGATTACGGAGGAGGACTTGAGACATATATTAGAAAGTGCCAGGCAAGCACCTTCTGGTGAAAATGCACAACCGTGGAGATTTATTGTAGTTAAGGATCAAGGTAACAAGGATTTCTTGTCATATGTCGGCAAGCACGGCAGCGGAAGAAGATTTACAGGTGAATTTTTAAGTAAACAAATGCAGGCCAGGTTTACAGGTTTGCAAGATGAAGAAAAGAAGAAAGCTGCATATAAAAAGTTAACTTCCGGCAATGTTTCAGCTTTTGTCAGTGAAGCAGATGTCAATATTCTTGTACTAGGTAAAAAGGAGGTTTGGGATGCACCATTTGATACTTCTGCAGCTATTGAAAATATGCTTTTGACGGTAACAAGTCTGGGACTGGGCGCATGCTGGCTGGTTGCTCCATGTATTGACATAAGAGATGAACTCAGGATGAAGGAACGCTTCGAGGTAACTGATGAGTTTAAGCTGTTTGCGATTATTTCAATAGGAGTTCCGGCTAAATTAGCAAACCCAAGACCAAGAATTCCTTTAAAGGATTTGGTTTTCAATGAGAAATTCGGAGAAGCTTACTACGAAAAATAGGAATTGACTATCAATAACATATACGCTGATTAAAAAGCTATGGAGGATATAAGATGAGTGATATAAATAATTTTAAAGACCAGATATTATTTGAAGTTCAAAAAGCATTTTATGATGAAAGGGGCAAGGGTGCAAGATATAGATTAACTTTAGCCGGTGTACCTTACATTAAATCTTTGCTTGGAGAAAAAGCAAATGATATTGATACATTAAAAAATTGGCTGGCAGATAATAAATTTCTTGAAGAAATTGAAATATTACAGGATGATATCGAATTCAGAGCAAAAATAAAAAACTGTTGTCTATACAATATAAGTAATTCATTTTATGAGAAAGGTATGCAGCCTTTAAGCTGTCCGATTGCTAACATGTTTATGAACGCTATTGAAAGTGAGCTCGGTCTTTCGCCGGAATTGCTTCCAATAGACATCAATGGAGAATGCTGCAGTATCCGATGTGCTAAAATAGCGGATTCAGCAGTAGTTGAAGGAAGCTGATATGAGCTGTAAAATAATGAAATTGAGAGATGCAGTCAATGAAATACCAGACGGTGCTGAGATAGCAATCGGAGGTTTTGCGATTACAAGAAGTCCTGTTGCATTTATAAGTGAGTTAATAAGACAGGGTAAGAAGGACCTTAATGTATATCAATCAATAGTATGCATGGCAACAGATATGCTTGTAGGAGCCGGAGCTGTCAGGAAACTGTCCTATGGTGGAGGCTCCCTGGACAGGTTCGGAAGAATGGGAAGGATTAATGAGGCTTTTGAAAAAGGCACAATTGATGCCCGTGAATTCAGCGGACTCAGTCTTACCTACAGATTTCTTGCCGGTTCATTAGGAATCCCTTACATCCCTACAAAGACCTTGCTTGGAACAAGTATTCTGGAGAATTTATTTAAGAAAAATGATGAATCGGTTATGCTTTCAGCATCACCATATGACAGCGATGATAAATATGTTTTAATGAAAGCATTGCAGCCTGACTATGCAGTAATTCATGCTCCCTATGCTGATGAGAAGGGAAATATTTTAATAGATGGACCTGTATGGGATTTAGAAATGGGAAAAGCTGCAAAGAAGCTTTATGTAACTGTAGATCAAATTGTATCAAACGAATTTGTTAAAATGCATCCTGAAAAGGTTGTCATACCAAATGTATTTACATATGCAGTAATAGAAGTTCCATATGGTGCTTATCCGACTGCTGTTTATAAAATGTATGATTATGATAGCGACATGTTGACTAAATATGCACAATTGACAAAAAAACAGTATGAGTTTGATTTATTTATTGATGAATACATTAAAGGAACAAAGGATCACAATGAATTTCTTGAGAAATGTGGCGGCATACCGGTGTTAAATAAAATTAAAACAGATCCGGTATACGGTTATAAAAAGAATTGGGGTGGTGCATATGAGTAATTATACTACCAATGAATTAATGGCTGCTACAGCTTCAAGGATGCTTGAAGATGGACAAAACATAGTAGTAGGGTTAGGGCTTCCTCAGGTAGCGACACTTTTGGCAAAGAACTCCCATGCACCTAATTTAAATATAATATTTGAAATTGGTGTTGTCAATCCTGAAAGCGTAGATGCCGGAGTAGGAATTGCCGACCCGAGATTGTGGTATAGAAGTGATTATTTTACTAGCTTTGTGGGTTCCTTAGGAAGTATATTGCACAGGGGCTTGATTGATGTAGGATTTTTGGGTGGACTGCAGGTTGATAAGTTTGGAAATATAAATTCCACGGGAGTTTATGAGAAGGATTACTTCAAACATATAAACGGAAGCGGCGGAGCAGCAGATATTGCATCATATTCTAAAAAAGTTTTTGCTATTGCAAAGCATCAAAAAAGAAAAATTGTAGAGCTAGTCGACTTCACAACAACAGTAGGATATTTAAGGGGTAAAACATCAAGAGAAGATTCAGGGCTTCCAAAATGTAAAGATATTAAGATTATTACAAATTTTTGTGTTATGAATTTTAATAATGATAATAAAGAAATGCAGATAGAATCAATTCATCCAGGTGTAACAAAGGAACAAATTATAGAAAATACAGGCTTTGATATTAAGTTTGCGGAAGCTTTAAAAGAAACAGATTTGCCAAATGAAAAAGAAATTTATTTGTTAAGAAATGTTATTGACCCTAAGAAGTTATATATTTAAATGTCAATTAATCAAAGCACAATCTAATAACCGGCACAGGAGGGTAAAATGCTTAAGGTAGATATCAGTAAATGCAATGGGGATGGAATTTGTTCGGAAGTGTGCGGTGTAGGTGCGGCAAATTTAAATGAAAAAGACGGAAAAGCATATATAGATTCAGATATTTGTATCGAATGCTATTCTTGTTTGAATACTTGTCCGCAGGAAGCCATATTTGAAGAAGACTAAGGTTAAGCTTTCAAACCTCGAAGGAGGTTAAAAATACTATTTAGGAATTAAATTAAATTATTGAGAGGAGAATTACCATGGCAAAGGTTATAGTTAGAGAGAGTGAAGTTGAGGGTACTAAAAAAACCCCATGGCCAAGAGTGTCAAAAATATTAATAAGTGAACATACTGTAGGAGCAAAACAAATTTCAATGGGAACTAATGTTTCAGAACCGGGAAGCGGTATTCCAATTCATAAACATACAGATTCTGAAGAAGCGATGTTTGTAATTGAAGGAACCGGAAAATTAATTTGCGGCAATGAAGAATATGATTTACGCCCGGGAACAGCATTGTTCTCTCCATTGGGAGTAGATCATCAAATAATTAATACAGGAGATACACCTTTTAAAATAGTTTGGGCTTATGCACCACCGCTTCCAGATCATTTAAAGCATGAGTAATCAAGAAAAAATAAACAGAGGAGGTTTCTATGAAGTATGAATACTCAAAGGGTCATCTTGATTTAGGCGACGGCATATATTTTCAAAATATGACTTGGAAACAAATCGAAGAAAGACTTAAAGTTAATGATATAATAATTATTCCCATAGGCTCAACCGAACAACACGGGAGAGGGCAGGTTACAGGTGAAGACGGATTCCTGGTTACAAGAATGGCTGAAATAGTTGCTAAGGAAACAGGCTGCACAGTATCACAGCCGGTATGGTTTGGCTCACATCCATGGAGTCAGATAGGCATGCCCGGTACTGTAGTTATACCCGAAGATATTTTTGTTGGATATTTAAGAGCTATAATTGCAGGTTATTGGAATGCCGGTTTTAGAAAAATGATACTTTTAAACGGACATGGACAGGAATACGTAATTCCAAATGCAATTCAGGAATTTGGAAAGATTTGCCAGGTTCCTGCAGTGATAACATTCTTAAACTGGCCTACAGCTATAGCAAAGCATCTAAGAGACAAAGAGCATGGAGGTCCATGGGAAACTGCATTCAGGCATGCTGATGAAGTTGAAGCATCTTATTCAATGGCATTATTCCCGGAGCTTAATCATCCCGAAGATTTTGAAGATACAGAGCCAAAGGGCTTCCTGCCGCATGGGCACATTGATTTAGGCGGGGACGTTTATCAATGGCCTTTACCCGGACATTGCACTATGGGATGCGGATATCTTGAAATAAAAGGTTATCCCGAAGGAGTTGTCGGGAAACCGTCGATAGCAGATCCAAAGAAGGCAGAAGAGGGGCTGGAAGCATTGCTGGATTACTTTATTAAATTGCACAATGACATATTGGCAAAATTTCCGCCGGGTGTTCTTCCTGATTGCGGCAATGTAACAGAACAAGACCGTGAAACTATCGAAGCATTGTTAAAAGGCCCTCACAATGGAGGAAAAAGTCTATATGCACATCGATATCCAATTTAATGGTTTAATTATTAAAAGCTTGGACTATATAAAATGTGTACAATATTTATAGAGTCTGTTGCAAATATAATTATTTTAAAAACATGAGTTAAATTGTAAGATACATAGATATGATTTTTAAAAGTAGTTGATTATGGTTAATATGCATTTCCATATTACACACAAACCAGATTGCTACGGATACATTGATCATAAATTTAGAAATACTGTTGAAAGGAGGGCAGGTTTTGTAATTGGTAAGTTGCTTCAAGGTATTGCATAAATAATACTTAAACAATACTTATATTTTAAAATGGAGGGTTATAATGAAAAAATCATGTATCTTTTTATTAGTTTTGATGTTATTACTTTCTCTGGCATTAGCTGGATGTAGTCAACCAACAGCTGAAAATCCGCCTGCCGAGAATCCGCCCGCTGCTGAACAGCCGGAAGAACAAGAAAGTAAAGAAGAAAAGAAGATTGAATACCCAACAGAACCTATACAAGCTTATGTAGGTTTTCCAGCCGGAGGCGCAACTGATTTAATTGCAAGAGGTGTACTACCTTTAGTACAAGAAGAACTTGGCATTGGCATAGGTATAACCAATATGGTAGGAGCAGCAAGTGCTCAAGCTGCTCAACATGTACTTGACCAAGCCCCTGATGGATATACCATATTTTTCGGATCAGAAATTATGTCTATTTGGCAGACAATGGGTACCATTGATTTGAATCCTACCAGAGACTTTATACCTGTATATATTACGACACAGGCTGTACCGGTATTAGCAGTTCCCCCGGATTCACCATTTAATTCTGCTGAAGAATTCATACAATATGCAAAGGATCATCCGGGAGAGTTAAGAATAGGTACAGCAGGACCTGGAACCGTTCCGCATATTTCCGGTTTGGTACTCCAAAGTGAACTGGGCTGCGAGTTTACATTTGTTCCGTTCCAAGGATCATCTGCCGCTATAACCGGTGTAATGTCAGGAGAAATAGATGCAACTATAGAAATGGTTCAAACAATGGTAGAAGCTCATAAAGGAAATAAACTTAAAATATTGGCTACATTTACCAACGAACCTGTTGAAGGACTTGAAGATATTGCAACAATGGGAACTCTATTTACTGAGTTATCAGATATATTGCCATATGGTCCTTACTTTGGTGTATTTGTATCAAAAGATACTCCTCAAGAAATTGTTGATGTTTTAAGGGAAAGCGTTGGCAAAGTTCTTGATGATCAAAGATGGATTGATTACTGCAACAACTTGTATTTAATCAGAGCTGATTATTCCGGAGAAGAAGCATATAAATTCTGTGATGAATGGACATCAAGAGCAGCTTGGCTATTATATGATGCAGGCGGAGGAACCAGTTCACCTGAAGATTTCGGTATTGAGAGATTGCAATAACCTACCAAGGTTAGGTCTATAAAATTATGGACCTAACCTATAAATGCATTACTCGTTGGGTATTTAAGAGATAGAGGGAGTGAAGATATGAAACGCAATATAGATTTATTTTTTGCACCATATGTAATCCTTGTTGTTGCGGCTTTTTTAATGTTCTTTGACTTGTTCAGATTGCTGTCAAAACCAAATATAAATTTATTTGATGTAACTTCTCCGATAGTTTATTGTTTTTTAATTGCAATAGCTTTTATCATATGTTTAATCTACAGTTTAATAACTGATGCAGTAAAGTATAAAAAAGCAGACAAAAATGAAGATACAATATTAATAAACAAGGATTTAAAAGCGAGTGTTCTTTTTGTTGGTGGTTTAGCAATGTATATATTGCTATTGCCTATTCTCCATTTTCAAATTGCAACATTTTTATTAGTAGCTACAATAATGTTTTTACTCAACAATTCAAATACGAAAATGATTGTAAGATTATTAAAATCTATAATTTCATCCGGGATTTTAATACCTTTAATAGTATATGTCTTTTCTGGAATTTTTCACGTTAAACTGCCGTAGTTAAGGGGGATTAAAAGATGACGATATTAACAATTTGTTACGTTTTTATAGGAGTTATTGTTGGACTGATAATGGGGGCTTTACCTGGACTGACAGTTTCCATGACAACTGTCTTAGTTGTATCGTTGACATATGGTTGGCCGATGACTGATGCTTTAGCATTTATAATTGGTGCATATACAGGTGGAGTAATGGGAGGGTCAATCACCTCCATCGCAATCAATATACCCGGTACCAGTGCTGCAGTAGCAACAGCTTTTGACGGAAATCCTCTAAAGCTGAAGGGTGAAGCTGACAATGCATTAAATATAGCTTTATCAGGAAGCTTTTTCGGAGGCATCTTTGGTTTGGCTATCATGCTGATACTAGGACCGGTAATCGGGGATCTTGCACTTAAATTTGGCTCACAGGAGTATTTTCTTCTTACTTTATGGGGATTAACTTTAATAGCAATTTTAAGTAAGGGCAGTAATATAAAAGGATTAATAAGCTGTTGCTTTGGTTTATTTATAGGAATGATAGGGATGGATCCTGTTTTAGGAATTTACAGGTTTACTTTTGGTACGAAGTTTTTAAGCGGCGGTGTTAACTTTGTTGCTGCCATGATAGGACTGTTCGGAATGAAAGAGGTCATAAAACAGCTTAGTGAAAGCAAGACTTTCAGCACCGGCGGAACCACATATAACATCAGAGGGTTAATGCCAAGAATGAGCCTTATTAAAAAAATAATGCCGACAGCCATATGGAGTGCACCTTTGGGAACATTAATCGGCATATTGCCAGGTACAGGAGGAGACGTAGGCTGTTTTGTGGCATATGGTGTTGCTAAACAAGTAACAAAGAACCCTACAAGTCCTTTTGGAGAAGGGGCATATGAAGGAGTCGCTGCTCCTGAAGTGGCCAATGACTCTGCAATAGGCGGAGCATTAATAACTATGCTTACACTTGGTATTCCGGGAGATTCGGTAACGGCTATAATACTGGGCTCGTTCTATATGCACGGTCTGCTTCCCGGTCCGACATTCATGCTGACTCAGTCAGAATTTTTCTATATAATAGCCGGCTTCTTAGCAGTGGGTATGATAATGTCCTATGTTATGGGTATATTTGGAAGCAACCTGATACTTAAGGCGATTAACTTTCCTAAGTGGTTTTTAATCCCATGTATAACTATTCTATGTGTTGTAGGCTCCTTTGCCATATCCAACAATTTAAACGATGTTATAACTATGCTTATATTTGGAGTAATAGGTTTTATTTTTGAAAAGGCGAATTTTCCGATAAGCCCTGTTGTTCTATCCATAATTTTAGGTCCGTTAATTGAAACGAATTTCAGGCAGGCATTGATAAACACCGGGGGACCGGCAGAACTTCTTACATCTTTTGCAACAAGACCAATTAGTCTTGCATTAGCAGTTTTATTGGTTATATCTGTTTACCTGCAAATGAAGATCATGAGAACCCCGGAGAAAAAAGAATCACAATCTAATGAGTAGAGGAGTAGATATTGATGTCATTAATAACTGAAACAGTTGATAATGTGAAGATAACAGTCTTAGTAGATGACAATTCCGGATTTGATTCACCATACCTGGGGCATCACGGGTTATCTTTGTTATTAGACATTACAAAAGGGAAAATTAGTAAGAAAATACTATTAGATACAGGTCAGTCACATGAGGCTTTGTTATATAATGCGAAATTACTGGATATCAACTTAAAAGATATAAATATGATTCTATTGTCGCATTGCCATTTTGATCATACAGGAGGAATATCAGGGGTGCTCAAAGAAATAGACAAAGAAATCCCTGTCATTGCTCACCCGGCAATATTCAGACAAAATTTTGTTTTAGGCCCTTATTTAAAAAATATTGGCATTTCCAGTAACAACAGTGAGGAAGTTATCATAAGAAACGGAGGGCAACTTGTTTTAGTAAAGGAACCTGTTACTTTAATGGAAGGTGTCATTACTACAGGTGAAGTGGAAAAAAACTCAAGCTTTGAAGAGATAGGTATTAATTCGTATAATTTGGAAGACGGAAAGCTGACTTATGATGAAATTATTGATGATACTTCAATAATAGTCAATATAAAGGATAAAGGACTGTTAATCATAACAGGCTGCGGACATTCCGGCATAATCAACATTATTAATCATGCTAAAAAAATTACAGGCATAAATAATGTATATGGTGTGGCAGGCGGATTGCACCTGCTTCATTCTGCAGATACAAGAATAGATAAAACTTTAGAAGTGTTTAAATCAGAAAATTTGAAATTAATTGCTACAGGACACTGTACCGGGTTAAAAGCACAATACAAAATATCAAATATGTTTAGCGATGCTTTCACAATGTTAAATTCCGGTAAAACAATAGAAATAAAATGATATAAATTTATTTTTAAGGAGGTTCACTTTGATAAAATTAAAGTTTTATGGACTTGGAGGTCAGGGTGTTGTTACAGGAGCAAAAATTTTATCCGCTGCAGTATCACTCTATGGAGGAAAATATGCTTCTACAGTTCCCGCATATGGGCATGAAAGAAGAGGAGCTCCGGTATATACAGATGTTGTTATTGATGAAGAGCCCATACTATTAAATTCTTTTGTCTATGAACCGGATATTGTAATGGTCATGGATGAAACGTTAATCGATAAAAATATAGATGTAAGCAAAGGAAGTCATAAGGATACCATATTAATACTTAATTCTGAAGATAAAAATTATACTAACAGATATAAAAATGAATATAATTTTAAAGAAATTTATTATGTAGACGGTACTCAGGTGGCCCTGGACTGCATCGGAAAACCCATTCCAAACGGTTCAATGCTTGGTGCTTTGGCAGTATCGGGGATTGTTACAATTGATTCAATAGAAAAGGCTTTAATAGATTTTTTTGGAGAAAAGGCAGGTGAAAAAAATGCTAGAGCAGCAAGTGAAGCGTACAAGAGAATTAACGAGCTGTAATATACTTGGTCCTGTTGCAACCGATTATACCAGTTCCAATACAGGGAGCTGGAGAATAGAAAGACCTGTTGTCGACTTTGAAAATTGTATTAAGTGCAGTATCTGTGAAAAGTATTGTCCGCCTAACATAATAACAATAGAAAAGAATAAAAAGGAATGCGTTTTTATAGATTATTATTACTGTAAGGGTTGCGGTATATGTGTCAATGAATGTCCTAAACATTGCATTGCGATGGTTAACGAAAGGAGCGTGAAATAATGGCGTTTAAAATGTTAGATGGTAACGGAGCAGCTGTTGAAGCTATAAAGATGGCAAGAGTAAAGGTGATATCAGCGTACCCAATTACTCCACAAAGCTCAATTTCAGAAAAGCTGTCTGAACTGGTTGTTAACAAAGAGCTCGATGCAGAGTATGTCAGGGTGGAATCAGAGCATACTGCAATGTCAGTTGCCACAACAGCGCAGCTTACGGGAGTAAGAGCAGCTACCGCAACATCATCAGTCGGGCTTGCGTTGATGCATGAAATACTTGGGTTAACCTCCGGATGCAGAGTTCCCATTGTCATGCCTGTAGTAAACAGAGCATTGGTTTCCCCCTGGAGTTTATGGTGTGATCACAGTGATGCTATGGCGGAAAGAGATACCGGATGGCTGCAGTTCTATGCAAATAATGTTCAGGATGTTTACGACTTGACTATCATGGCATATAAAACTGCAGAGAACGAAAAGGTATTATTACCTGTAATGGTATGTCTTGACGGTTTTTTCCTTTCACACTCAATGCAAAAGGTCAATATACCCGAACAATCTGAAATAGATAAGTTTTTGGGTGAATATAAGCCTAAAAATGCATATTTAACGACAGAGGACCCAATGTTCATCAATGATTTGCAACCGCCGGAGGATTTCACGGAATTGAAATATCAGCACGCCATGGCAATAGAAAATTCATTTGATGTTATTAATGAGGTTATGGCTGATTTTAACAATACATTCGGCAGAAAGAGTTCAATTATAGAAGAATACCTGATTGATGACGCTGATGCGGTACTTATTACAATGGGCTCAATGTCAGGCACTGCAAAATACACCATAAATCAAATGAGAAGCAAAGGTTTTAAAGTAGGACTTATGCGTATTGTAGTTTTCAGACCATTCCCTTATAATCGGATTAAGGAAGCTTTAAAAGGTAAAAAGGTGGTCGGAGTATTAGACAGAAGTGTAAGCTTAGGTTCTCAAGGCGGAGCGGTATGCTTGGAGGTAAGGTCTGCGCTTAAAGATTCAGATACAGATGTAAGACAATACATAGGCGGGCTGGGAGGAAGAGATATATCCGAATCAACTATAAAAAAAATATTTGAAGAGCTGTTGGAAATCAAGGAAGGTAAAAGTGATAAACATTCTACATGGATTGATGTCAAGGGTAATGCCATGAATTTAAGGGAGGTGCTGAAGCTTGTATAAGATTTATCATCAATCAAAGGGACTGGTTACTCATGGAGTCAGCGCATGCGCCGGGTGTGCTCTGGAGATCATTATAAGAAATGTATTGGACGTAATGGGAGAAGATACCATAATTGCAATACCTCCCGGATGTTCTGCTATGTTTTCGGGATTCGGTCACGAAACTGCAATAAAAATTCCGGGCATACAAGGTAATCTGGAAAATACTGCCGCATGTGCAACAGGTATAAAAAGAGGCCTGATGAGCCAAGGAAATACACATACTAATGTTCTTGCGTTTGCCGGTGACGGAGCAACTGCGGACATTGGCCTTCAATCACTTTCCGGAATGATTGAAAGAGGAGAGAAAGTAATATATGTTTGCTATGATAATGAAGCATACATGAATACCGGTATTCAGGCCAGCAGCTCAACACCTGCAGGAGCTTCAACCACAACTACACCGGGTGGTAAGACAGCTATCAGAAAGGATCTGTTAGGAATAGTGACAATGCATAATATCAAGTATGCTGCTACAGCTTCTGTTGCATATCTGACTGACCTAAGAAAGAAAATTGAAAAAGCAAAAAATACAGATGGACCTTCTTTTGTACATATTCACGCACCTTGTCCTACAGGCTGGGTTTATGACTCCTCAAAGACTATAGAGCTTGCCAGGACTGCAGTTGAAACAGGCTGCTGGGTTTTATACGAATATGAAAACGGAAAAAGAATATTAAATAAAAAATTAAAAGAAATAAAACCAATAGAAGAATACATTTTCATGCAGGGAAGATTTAAAGGAATTACCGAAGAAGAAATAAAACATATGCAGGAAGAAGTAAAAACTAAATATTTAAGTTACTTATAGATTATAACATAATGAAGGATGTGATGTATTTGTCTTTTTATATACTTGCTGTAAATCTGGGTTCTACATCATCAAAGATAGCTGTTTACTTAGATGAGGAATCAATACTTAATGAAACTATCAGACACCCGATTGATGAACTATTGAAGTTTGATAAAATATCAGATCAAAAAGAATACCGAGAAAATGCTATTTTAGAAAAATTAACAGAAAAAGGTATTAACTTAAATTCAATTGATGTTATTGCCACCAGAGGCGGAAATACAAAGCCTATACCAAGCGGAATATACGGCCTCAATGAAAAGATGCTAAATGACATTATGAGTGAAAAATATGGCTCACACCCAAGCAATTTAAGCTGTCTGATTTCTTACAACATAGGAGAGAGGTTTCATGTGCCTGTTATAGCGATAGATCCTCCGACTACAGATGAGTTTTGCAATTTAGCAAGATATTCGGGACTGAAAGAAATACCGCGAAGAAGCAGCTTTCACGCATTAAATCAGAAGTCCACAGCTCGTAAAATAGCAGCAAGGTTAGGGAAAAGCTACGATGAAGTTAATTTTATAGTTGCTCATATTGGCGGAGGGATATCCATAGGGGCACATGAAAGAGGCAAAGTTATAGATGCTAATAACGCTCTTCACGGAGAAGGGCCTTTTTCAGCCGAAAGAGCGGGTTCACTTCCCACAGGATATCTTGTAGAGATGTGTTTTTCCGGCAAGTGCGGTGAGGAAGAAATTGTAAGGCTCATTAGAAATCAAAGCGGACTGATAAGTTATCTTGGTACAAGCAGCGGATTAGAAGTAGTAGAAAGAATAAATCATGGCGATAAATATGCCTTAGAGGTTTACGAAGCAATGGCTTATCAAATTTCTAAAGAAATCAGCTCTATGGCAGCTGTATTAAAAGGAAATATAGATGGTATAATTTTAACAGGCAGTTTTGCAAATTCCAGTTTATTGGTTGACTTTATAACCGAAAGAGTCAGCTTTTTAGGTCCTATATATTTGTCTCCCGGAGAAAATGAAATGGAAACATTAAGGGATAGTGCTTTAAGATATTTAAACGGCATAGAAGAATTAGCAGTTTATGCTTAACTAATATTCTATAGATAAATTTCACAGGAGGGTAATATGCTTAACAGTATAGAAGATTTGTTAGGATCAGTAAAAAATGATGACAGAAAAAAGATTGCAATTGCAGCTGCTGAAGATGAGAATATCCTGGAGGTTGTTAATGCTTCTCTAAAACATGGATTGTCAGATTTTATTCTTATAGGAGACAAAGAAAAGATAAGTAAAATAATTGAAGAAAATGGATACAAAATAGATTCGGAAATAATACATCAGTCAGATCATAAATCAGCAGCAGAAACAGCAGTTAAATTAGTTAAAGAAAAAAAAGCGGAAGCATTAATGAAAGGATTTCTTCATACTTCTATTTTATTTAAGGCAGTTCTGGACAAGGAAAACGGGTTAAACAAAGGCAACATAATCAGCCAAGTTTCTGTTTTTGATAAAGTAGATTCCAATGGAGTTCAATTATTGACAGATTGTGCATTATCAATAGAACCAAATTTAATGGATAAAAAGCATATAATAGAAAACGCCGTAATTTTAGCAAAAAAACTTGGATATGATACACCGAGGGTTGCATTATTATCAGCTGTTGAACTTGTCAATCCTACTATGCAAGACACAATAGATGCAGCAGTTTTATGCAAAATGGCAGATAGAGGACAAATCAAGGGCTGCGTAATAGATGGACCTTTGGCGCTTGATAATGCTATCTCTATGAATGCTGCAAAAAGTAAAAAAATAAACAGCAGGGTAGCAGGTAATGCAGATATATTGATAGCACCAAATCTTCAGGTGGCGAATGTCTTATCAAAATCGTTGGTCTACTTTGCAAATAAAAAAGTTGCGGCTGCTATTATGGGAGCGAGTGCTCCTATAATTTCAACTTCCAGAAGTGAATCTCTTGAAAACAGACTGCTGTCAATAGCATTGGCAATTTATATTTCAAGCATATAATCATAATAGTACAAATGATAATGGAGGTATAAGTATTATGAATGAATTAACTTCAAAAATAATTCCTATACTTTCTTTTATTTTTTTACGAAATGGTGTACCTACCTACAAATTATAAGAAAATACTGTTGCTGCTTAAAGAATATATTTTATCATAGATAGATGTGCAAATATCTGATTCCAGCTAGGAACGACCATATTATCTTATAGTAAACAAATTTCTATAGATATTGAGAACAGAAATGTTCATTGATGAATAACATATATCATCTAGGGTGCAGGAGGATTTATATGTTTAAATATGTTATTCAACCATGCGAGACTTTTTTCAGTATTGCACAAAAATTTGGAATTGAATATAATCAAATAATTTCAGTCAATCCACAAATTAATAATAAATCAATTTTCGCAGGACAAATTATAAACATCCCCGGTTTCACATATAAGGTG
>JAEXUD010000042.1 GCA_023453025.1 Bacillota bacterium | reverse complement strand
TATTTCTAAATCTGGTGGTCATTTTAATTTTTTTACATCTAAAACTGACCACCAGAATAATTATTTACGATTAAAACTGACCACTAAGTTTTATTGTATAAAAACTTGATAGCCATTGGCAATTAATGCTGATTTATCAATATTTATGGTATTCAAGTAACGATTAAGTTTTACATACTTAGTTAGCTCCAAGAACTTTTCTTGAAGTAGTTCTTGATAAATTATATTAATATTTAAAACTGCTGGAATTTCAACAGTAGATTCAGCTTCAGCATTATTATCGCTAAGTGGACTGCATAATTCATCAATACCCATGAAAATTGCTTCTTCTGATTCAGATAAACTAATATTAATTTTCTTTGTAACAGGATCATAAGTGTATCCTGGAGTCTTTTTAATTCTGGTTATTACATCTCTTGGGTATTTTACACCGAAGTTCTGCTGAAGATATTCCAAAGCTGCTTTATTGCCTGATTCATTAAATACTTGGACTATATTTTCGTAATCATTTCTTCTAACATTTGCCATTATGCTTACTCCTTAGGGTTAGATTTTTTCTTTAACTTGTCAGATAGATATTTTTCACCTTTGACACGAAAACTGTCACCTGTTATACTAATTATATGACAATGATGAACTAATCTATCAAGTATTGCGGTTGCTGCTAATTGACCTGTAAATACTTCATCCCATCTACCCATGGGAAGATTGGTCGTTATGATGAGGGAGCTTTTTTCATATCTTTGCCGGATAACCTGAAAAAATATGCTCTCTTTTTCTTTATCCATCTTTAAATACGAAAGCTCATCTATGATAAGAAGTTCTATCTTACTTAAAGATTTTAATGTTTGTTTCAAAGTATTTTTTGCTAATGAATCTGATAATTTATCCATTAGTTCTTTTGCATTGATAAACAAAACTGTTTTACCTGCCTTGCAGGCATTAATGCCTATTCCTGTAGCAATCATGCTTTTACCGACTCCAGGCGGACCAATTATTATGATATTTTCATTTTTCTCTATGAACGATAAAGTTCCTAATTCTTAAATTTTCTGATAATTAATGCTATCATTAAAGCTATATTCTATGTCATCTAAGGTTTTGATAAAATCAAATCCTGCTTTGAGAATTAATCTTTCTTCTAATCTTTTGCGTTTTCCTTCTTCTTCAACTTGAATTAATCTGATTAAAAAGTCTTTATATCCGAGCTTTTCATCTATTGCTTCACTTATTATTTCGTCATAACGCTCACGCATGTCCACAAGCTTAAAAAGCTTTAGCTGCTCATTTATGTACTTATCATCAGCTGTGCTCATATAGATGTTACCTCCTTGATTTCATCATAGTAGTCACAGCTTCTTGTCATTCCTTCTATGTCTGTAACATCAATCGTAACTGCTACTTCTTTGTTTTCTGCTATTATCTCAAAGAAGTTATTCTTGATTAAAAGTTTTATTGATTTAATATCAAGTTTTTCATGTTCAATTGCATATGCAAGTATTTTATCAAGTACTTCTGGTTCATAAAGATCAAGTAGTTCAAGAATTTTTCTTGCATGATAACTGGGTTGCTGAAACAAATTTGTTGCAGCCTTTAAATATGTTTCACCGTTCTTAAATGTTGCAGTAAAGTCTCTCTTAATTTGTGGTATAGATTTATTTGCTTTCACTGCAATTGCTTCATAATGTTCTGGGTTCTTGAGGGTATTATGCTTACCTTCCTGAAGTTCAAGTGACATTATATATTCTAACTCCATTGTGTAAAGGTCAATGCGATATCCATAAACAATTTTATATTTAATTTGTTTTGCAGCATACTTAACAGGAACACTGTATTTGTTAGAATTTATATGTATTAAGCTATCATTGCTGACCACTCTTTTTTCAGGACCATTCATTCTAAATCGTTTATTAGGCAAAGGTAAAAGTGCTTTAATCTCCTCATTTTCAAAGAATTCATCAGGAACTCTCTTGGTTGTTGTATGCACTTCTTTGTTCCATTCATTGATAAACTCTTTACCTCTTAAGTTTAATTCGCTCATAGAAGAAAAAGAATTACCTTTGATAAACTGCTCTTCTATATATTGAAATGGTTTTTCAACTTTTCCCTTTGTCCTTGCCCAATAGCAATTGCATGCATTAAGTTCTGTACCTAGGTGAGCTGCAAGGAGCAGAGCCTGTGTGTTATATTTTATCTCATCTTCACTTTTAGGATTGTTATCAATTACTAACGCCTTAGGATTATCAATTACAAGTTCTAATGTTATCCCGCCTAAATCATCGTATAGCTCTTGTATTGCTTCATATATTGATTCTGCGTCACTTAGAAGCGAAAAGCATATTGCTTTTTTCCTGCTGGCTGATAATATCATGGAAAAACAGTATACTGTTTTTATTGTACCATTTATTTCTACATCATATGGCGACCAGTCAAATTGAGCTTGATCTCCGACAGGTGTTTCTATTCTAACTGTTGCCTTTGGTGAAATATCTGTCTTTTCTTCATCAATTTTCTTTAATGCTCTGTAAATTGGGTTAATTGAACCTTTATATCCTAATTTTTTTAATTCTCTAAATATTCTTGTACCATTAAAATCATATTCAGGCGATAGACGCCATTTTATGATTAAGTTCATGTATGAATCTACTTTTGTCGCATAATTCTGTCTTGTATACTTTGGCTCCTCCTTTAGTTTTATTAACCTCTTTACTGTATTTCTTGACATTCCGAGTTGCTTTGCAATCTGTAATTTTGGAACTTTACGTTTGTGAAGTTCCTGTACAGCTGCCCACTGATTCAAATCTTTCACTTCCTTTTGTCCACCTTTCGTTGTCTACGAAAGTATGGTATCTTATCTTCTTGAAGTGGTCAATTTTAAACGTAAAAAATCTCAGGATTTTATATTAATTTAGAAATATCAATGCTATACTTAAATTATCGCTGGTCATCTTTACTCGTGAATTAGTGGTCAGTTTTCATTGTAAATCAATAAAAGTAAGTAAACCGATAACATTTCTTCAGTTTCTAGAATTTTTTTATACATATCATTATTGTATATTATATTCATCTGCTATAAAATCATTTAAATTCAAAAGTTGTTTTTTGCCTATATTCTTTTTTACTGTTTTAATTTCACCATTTTCCAATTTGTCACCTATATAGTCACCTGTAATTAAATTATAATCGTCCTGAAGTACTTCCATTGAATCTCCAACAGGCTCATAGCTGCTTTCTGTAAATCCAATTAAATACCATCCGCTATCCTGATATCTAAATCTGAAACATCTGCTCCATCTAACCGAACCACCCATAAACTTTAATAGTACAGAACCTCTGTCTATGGCAATACCATCAAAAGGATCTCCGAATGTTCCGCCCTCATTTGCAAGAAGGACAGCATTTTTTGCTGTTATTGATAATTCATAACTGCCATCGGGGTTTCCGAAAACTATTATCAAATTTCTTTGTGCTGCATAGTCAGACGAGTTATTTTTCGTTTTTTCGGTTACGACAAAAGCCTTATCAATTATGCCATCCTTATTTAAATCTCCTTCCGCTATGGCTGATTCGTCACCTTGTTTTAATATCTCCCAATCTCTGGGAATAAATGAAGATATATCTTCGAATTCATTAAGTTTTGATTCAATTTCTATATTTTCAAATTGCAAATATATTTTATCATCATTTTTATTTATAGAATATGTTATTTCGCAATCTGCAATCGCAGTTGGTACCGGGTCTCCACCTACATCATACCATAAATTTATCAGTTCAAATTTTGTATACAATTTTAATTTATCATCACTTATATGAGCCGTCACATTTTCTGCTATATAGGGGGTATTCCAGCCAAAGTCCAAAATTTTATAATAAACATCAGATTTTTCTTCATAGTCAAAAAGATCTTCAAAGGAATATTCCTTTTCGCCAAAAACTTGAATCAAGACTTCATTTGATTTATCTAATGTAAATATATAATAACCCCTATCTTTGTCAAAAGGAAAGTATCCTTTATATAAATTGTTTTCATCAGCATTTACGGCAAGTGCATATAATAAAGCTTCATAAGTATATTTTTCTCTTCCTCTATAAACACTTCTTATAATATCCTTTGTCAGTGATATTCCATTCAATAAAAGCTGTTCTTGCGGTATGTCTTCCTGTTCCTGCTGGTTAACTTTTGTATTAATACATCCTTCCAGCATCATTGTAAGAATTATGAAAATTATTAATAATTTCTTTTTTATTGCCATATGAACACTCCTAATATAATTAAATATATGTTAAATATGGTGAACATCCGCAGAAACAGCTGATATAAATCGTTTCTCCACTTTATGGAAACTATACTCCTTTAATATATGACGATTTATTATAGCAAATTGTTCCATTTGTCTAATTTATTTGAAAATTATGGCTGTATGTAGCTCTTACCATATTACCTAATTATACCATGGCTTATTATATAATTCTATTAAATATAATTAAATGGATTGAACTGCACTGGACTTGCCGTAATCTAAATATAGTTGGGAATTTAATAATTTAGAAACTAAAGATGAAAAAAGATATGAATTAATTGACGGAATTGTTTTAATGTTTCCTCGCCCAAATTATAAGCATCAGGAAATCATGGGTAATTAATTTCTAAAATCAAGTATGTACTTAAATGAAAAACCATGTAAGACTTTCACTATAAAAAAGACAAAAAAGTGTAGAATCTCATTCATAAAAATGAGATTTTACAATTAAAGTTTTGATTCCCGCATGAAGCGGGCATTGGTACCGTTAATTTTCCAGAATTCATCAGAGCTTCGCAGCCCGATTTCCTTTG
Source organism: Bacillota bacterium (assembly GCA_023453025.1). Taxonomy (GTDB): domain Bacteria; phylum Bacillota; class Clostridia; order Tissierellales; family Sedimentibacteraceae; genus Sedimentibacter. The sequence goes on along the minus strand of JAEXUD010000042.1, from coordinate 34,219 downwards.
TATAGACGGATAAATCTTTTATATATTCTTCTTCATTCACGTTGGAAAGCTTGCCGTCTCTCAGGATTACTTTGCCATCCACAACTGAAAGAGCAATTTCTGCTCCCCTTGCGCTGTATACCAGGTTCGGGATTATATTTCTCATCGGTTCGGTATAAACAGGCAGCATAGTTGGTTTTGTAAGATCAACTGCTATAAAATCAGCTTTTTTTCCTATCTCCAGGGAACCTGTTTCATTTCCCAATCCAATAGCTCTTGCTCCTTCTATGGTCGCCATGCGTAAAGCTTTCCAGGCAGGCATTATTTCAGGATTTTTTTCCTTTATTTTATTGAACAACGCTACAAGCTTCATTTCATTAATAATATTGTGACAATTGTTTCCGGGAGCTTGGTCTGAGCCTAAAGCGCAAAATCCTCCTGCTTCCTGAAATTTAACGGAGGGAGGTACAATACCATCTATTATTCCTATAGAACCGGGACATACAATCATTGAAGCTCCGCTTCTGCCGACAATTGCTGCCTCTTCATCTGTTGCATCAGTCAAATGAACTGCTATCAAATCTTCATCTAAATATCCGATTTCATTGAGCCACTCTATAGGTCTTTTATTATATCGTTTTACAATCTGGTAGGTTTCTCTGTCCCCTTGCTGAACGTGCATATGAATTTTAGTGTGTTTTTCTTTTGCTGTCTTCTGAATTGTAAGCAACAGCTCTTTACTTACAAAATCTGCACCTTGAGGGCCAAAAAGTATTTTGATTCTGCCATTTGATTTGTTATGCCACTTATTGAATAATCCTATGTTGCGCTCCAGACTCTTTATACCTAATTGTTTTTCAAATTCATACAGCTCACCCGGATTATATATTTTGTATCTTGCTTCTCTGATAGTTTGTGCTATATTTCCACGCACTCCAATCTTATCAATAAATTGGCACACATTCTCCATGCAGCTTTCAAAATCGCCAATAGTTGTTGTACCTGACTTAATGGCTTCAATAATTGCTATTTTACTTCCTAAATCTTTTTCGAATTCTGAAACAGCATTATTAAAAGGTTGAAGACCATACATCATCCAATTATTTGTATCCTGAGCCAGCCCACGGAGAATGCAGAGTCCTGTGTGCATGTGTGCATCTATAAATCCCGGAAATATTGCATGATGGTTCATATTTAAAACTTCTTCGGCAAGATATCCCTCTTCTATGTTATATCTATGTGAAATATCAATTATTTTTCCGGAATCAATAGCCATCGCAAAATCTTTCTTATATCCGACTCCATCATCATCCATAGTATAAAAATGTGGTGCTTTAACAATCATATCAATTTTTTTCATAGTTACCGCCGTTTTTAAATATAATATAACATATTATACAATGCAACATGAATTATAACAATCAGTGATTTAAGACTTTGCTTAAAAAGTCCTTAGCTCTGTCCGTTTCGGGATTATTAAAAAACACAGTCGGTGTTGCTTCTTCTACAATTATGCCATCATCCATAAATATAATCTTGTCACAAATTTCTCTTGCAAATCCCATTTCATGAGTTACTACAACCATTGTCATACCTGTTTTCGCAAGATTTCTCATAACATCCAGCACTTCTTTTATCATTTCAGGGTCTAAAGCTGATGTAGGCTCGTCAAAAAGCATTAAATCAGGGTCCATAGCCAATGAACGGGCAATGGCTACACGCTGCTGCTGACCGCCTGAGAGCTGAGCCGGATATGAATTGAATTTATCTCCCAGCCCCAGAGAGGATAAAATCTCTTTTCCCTTTTCTACTGCTTCACTCCTTTTAACCTTTTTAACATTTATCTGTGCCAGGGTTACATTCTGAAGTGCAGTCAGATGAGGATAAAGGTTGAAGGACTGGAATACAAATCCGATGTTTTCCCTCACCTTGTTTATATCAGTATTTTTTGCATGAACACTTATATTATTTACTAAAATTTCACCGTCCTGGATTTTTTCCAGAGCATTTATAGTTCTTATCAATGTGCTTTTTCCGGCACCGCTAGGGCCTATTATTGCATAAACATTTTGTTTTGGAACTTCTAAATTTATATTTTTCAGTACATTATGCTTTCCATAATATTTTGAAACATTATTAATTGAAATCATATTATCTGCCTCCTTCTACGAATTGCCAAACTTGTATTTTTTTTCAAAGAATTGTATTATCTTAGATAACGTAAAGGTTACTATGAAATACAACAGAGCAACGAATGTCCATATTTCCATGGGTCTAAAGGATGTTGCAATAATATTTTTTGCAGTTAATGTAAGTTCAACAACGGAAATTGTTGATACCAGCGAGGAATCTTTTATCAAAAGAATAAACTGTGAAGCCATAGGAGGCAGCACTGTACGTATAGCCTGGGGAAGTATAACCAATCTCATAGCCTGTGAATATGTCATTCCTGACGATCTTGCGGCTTCAACTTGACCTCTTGGGATAGATTCTATTCCGGAGCGTACAATCTCTGCTATAAAAGCACTTGAAAATATTGCAAGACTCAATGCGCCTGACCAATAGGCACCTAATTTAACAACCTGACCTAATCCAAAATAAATCCATAACAAAAGCACTAAAAGAGGTACACCTCTGATTATTTCAACATAAACACTTGAGAGGGAGTATACAGCTTTATTTTTTGACACTCTCATGAGGCCCACTATTATTCCTATAGGAATAGCAAGTATTAAAGAAATTGCGGAAATTTGCATAGTAAGCAAAATTCCTTTTAACAATATATCCATAAATTTTGGTATTACTGACCAATTATAATTCATATGATCCTCCTTTATAAAAAAGTTTACTAGTATAATACATAGTAAACTTTTTATAATACTTATACTTTAACATTTTTATAACTATTCTTCTGCTAAATCATCCAGCCAGTCTGTGCTCTCAACCCATTTCTGATATGATTCTATTTCCTTAGGATTTTTCAGATATCCGTAAAGGAATGCATTCAGCCAGTCAACACTTGTGGAATCACCGTATTTAACAGCTATACCTAAGCTTTCAACTGACATGGGTTCATATATTCCTCTTAATTTTCCTTCTTGCTGCAATACGAACATTTTGATTCCCACATCATCATAAACCATACCGTCGGCCTGTTCCTGTGCAACCGCCATGGCTGCAACATTTCCGCCTTCATAGTCAACTATTTCCGCATTTTTGAAAAGCTGTTTAGCTAATAAAGCACCTGTTGTTCCTTGTCCTACAGCAATTGTTTTGCCTGCTACATCTAAGTCCTGCCATTTAGTGGTTGTTGTATCAGATAAAGGAACTAAAAAGGACTGGCTTATTTCAAAGTACGGGTCTGCAAAGCTTACTGCCAATGCCCTGTCTCCTCTTATTGTCATACCTGATATAATCATGTCAATTTCTCCTGCCTGAAGAGCACCTATAATTGCCGAGAATTCATATTGCTTGATTTCAAGTTTTACTCCCATTGCTTCTGCTATGGCATTTGCGGTATCAATATCATATCCAATGTAATTTCCTTGTGTATCAATCATTTCAAAAGGCAGATATCCCGGTGAAGTTCCGACTACCAGCGTTCCCTTCTTTAATACACTGTCAATTGTTGATTCCTCCTTAACTGCTGCTGCGTTGTCAGCACAGCCTGGCAGTGAAAATACGAGAGCAATCACCATAATAATCATAATAATTTTTTTCATTTTTTTTCCTCCATCTCTCCGAATTTAAAAAACTTTATTTATTATATAGAGTCGCGGTTCAGAAATACACTCATGCAATGAATTGCGCCCCAACCCTTCATAATCTCATCCATCTTTACCTCTATAACCTCAATGCCTTCATCTTCTATTTTTTTCCTGGATACAGGACTTCCTGCAGGCATTAAAATTTTACCTGGTTCTAAAGCTACAACATTAGTACACATATTTATCTTAATTTCCTTTAAATCTGTAAGTTCAATAATTTTAAAATCTCTGTCCAGCAATGGCTTGACCACATCATAAGGAACCTGCCACGGGAACAAAATTGCGGTTTTTTTATCTACAAAATTAATTAATCCGTCCAGATGTGCATGCCCATAAGGTATCTCCATATGAATAATATCTGTAACTCCCATATTTCTTAATTCATATTCAACCTGTCCGGCTCCGGCTTTATTAGCCCTTGCCCCAGTTCCCAATATGACTGTATTTCTGTCAACCCATAGTGCGCACGCTCCGTCAAAAAATCCCTCACCGTTAATGGTTCTGACAATCGGTACTCCCAATTTGCTCAGAGCTTCGGCAGCGTATCTTTCTTCCCCTCTTCTTACTGATATACCGGGTCTGCATACAATCGCTCCTTCAGGAGTCATTAAAACCAGATCACGCATGTACAAGGCATTAGGCCGGTCTTCTCTTTGATTTTCAACATAATGCACATTGACTCCGTTATCTTTATAGATTTGAGCCAGCTCATCCTGTTCATATCTTGCTTTCTCTGCATTCATCGGAGATTTCCATCGGTAATAACTGTAATTTATTTCATTTACTATTTCTATTTCTTTACCCGGTCTTCTCATAAGAACATCTCGAAGTTTGCCAACTTCAGAATCACAGTGCCATTTACCCCATAATGATTCCATTTCATCTGAAAATTTCGTTTCTGCAGGAAACCATCTTTCACCTTGAATTATTACTTCACCCATATTTTTACCATCCGTTCACATTAAAATTAGTATTGGATACTGTTACTATAAATAAAAAACAGCAAGGGCGCGCAGGATTTTATATCCATAGCGCCTTTGCTGTTTTTTACATAATAAAGCATGATGTTTTATTTGTCAATAGAATTTTTCTGAGAATAAATGTAAAATTATTATAGAATTTTTATAATTATTACAATTATTATTGATATATCAATAATATCAGAAAATTCTCCTATTATAATTTTGTATTAATTTTTTCTTTCATGTCTTGAAATTCAAGAAGCTTCTGAAGTGAAATCATAACTCCCAGCTTGGAATGGTCATAGAATAATCCTCCCTGGATATATGCTATATATGGAGGTCTAATTGGTGCATCTGCGCTTAACTCTATTGATGAACCTGATACAAATGCTCCTGATGCCATTATTACCTGGTTTGTATAACCGGGCATATCCCATGGAACAGGAGATACATGAGCATCAACAGGAGATGCAGCTTGTATCGCTTCACATATTTTTATAACCATGTCCTTATTGTTAAACTTAATTGCCTGAATTATATCACTTCTGCTGTCATCCAGTGTGGGAGTTATTTCAAATCCCAATGAATCGAAAACCCCTCCGAACAAGAGGGCTCCTTTAACCGCTTCAGACACAATGTGAGGAGCGAAAAATAAGCCCTGCAATGTATTTCTTGTTGTTCCGTATGTAAGACCGATTTCTCTGCCGACACCCGGAGCTGTCAAACGGTTGGCTATTCTGTCTATTATAACTTTTTTACCGGCTATGTAACCACCGGACAATGCGATTCCCCCGCCCGGATTTTTTATTAATGAGCCGACCACAACGTCTGCACCGATGTCCGACGGTTCAATTTCCTCAATGAATTCACCATAGCAGTTGTCTACCATAATGTAAATGTTGGGATAGACCTCTCTGATTTTTTCTATTGCTTTTTTTATTTTAGTCAGTGTCAAAGCAGGTCTGAAGCTGTATCCGGTTGAGCGTTGAATCATTAACAGCTTAGTCTTCATTGTTATTTCTTTTATTGTGCTTTCCCAGTCTATATCATTGTTGTAAAGAGGAACTTCCTTATAAATAACTCCGGTTTCTTTTAAATTACACGGTTCATTTCCTTCCTGACCAAGTACGGTAAGCATCGTATCATAAGGGCGTCCTGATATTGCAATTACTTCATCATCACGGTTTAAAAGAGATGACAGAGTCAAATATAAAGCGTGCGTCCCTGAAGCTATAGATGGTCTCACCAACGCATCCTCGGTGTGAAAGACAGATGCAAATATTTTTTCCGCCTTTTCTCTTCCCGGGTCATCGTAACCGTATCCGGTGTTCCAGTAAAAATTAGTATAGTCGAGCTTATGTTCCTGCATGGCATTAATTACCTTGTATTGATTGTATTCTCTTGTCTGTTCTATTTTTCCAAAGTAATTTGCTTTTATTTCGCTTTCAATTTTTGTCACATAGTCAAAAACAGTTGTGCTGATGCCAAACTGTTTACATAATATATTTTCAGTTAACATTTATTACTCCTCTGTATTTTCATTGCTGAACAACCTTACCTGCCTGAACGGCATTATTGATGTTATGGCGTGCTTATAAACCAGCTGCTGGCCTTTTTCCGTTTCAATGAATACGACATAATTATCAAATCCTGTAACTATTCCTGTAAGCTTGTGACCATTGTTCAAAAATATTGTGATGGTTATTTTTTCTCTTCTTACATTGTTTAAAAAAGAATCCTGTAAATTAATGTTATTCATGGCATTTTCTCCTTATATTATTGATTTTATATGTTCATATATATTATTTACAATTAAATCAATATCTTTAATATTGTTTATATCAAACCATTTAACATTTTCATCCTTCAGAAACCATGTGTACTGTCTTTTTGCAAATCTTCTTGTATTGCGTTTTAAAATATTTACAGCTTCTTCGAGGGTGCAATTACCTTCAAGGTATTCAATAATTTCCTTGTAGCCGATTGCTTTCATTGAAGCTGAATTTTTATGGTACCCTTTATCCAGCAAATCCTTAACCTCTTCAACCAAGCCTTCTGAAAGCATTTTATCCACACGTTGGTTTATTCTATTATAAAGTATTTTTCTGTCCATGGAAAGACCAACTAAAATGCATTCATATTTATTACTTGGCTTTCTGATGTCCGTATTAAGCTCGGAGAATTTTAATCCTGTTATATCATAAACCTCTAATGCACGAATAACTCTTTTTATATTATTTTTATGAATTTTTTCTGCAGCGGCAGGGTCAATTTTCTGCAGCTTATTATAAAGAGCATCCTCACCATGTTCCTTATAATAATAATTATAATAATCTCTTAATTTTTCATTGGATTTGGCCTTAGCAAAATCTAAATCGTATATGAGAGAATTAACATACAGGCCGCTTCCGCCCACTACTATGGGAATATGATTATTTAACAGAAGGCTATCAATTATTTTTTCAGCGGTTTCGTTAAATTCTGACACTGAATAATTCTCATTTGGACTTATTATATCAATCATGTGATGAGCAATTCCCTGCATTTCATCATCGGTAATTTTGGCGGTTCCAATATCCATTTCCTTATATATCTGCATTGAATCAGCTGAAACTATTTCAGTATTTAATTTTTTTGCAAGTTCAACAGATACGTATGTCTTTCCCACAGCAGTCGGACCTACAATTACTATTATTTTATTACTCATTTTTTTGAATTCCTTCATTAATTTTGTATTCTTTCAAACATTCTTTCAATTTCATACTTTGTCATTTTTATTATAACCGGTCTTCCGTGGGGACATGTATATGGATTTTCACAATTACCGAGATTATCCAACAAAGCCGTTACTTCCTGAATATGAAGCTTGTCACCAGCCTTTACAGATCTTACACATGCGTTTTTAATAATTTTATCAAGTTCTAGATTCAAGCTGTTCCGGTTGATATTTTTTAGGGCATCAAGTATTGTGTAAAATATATCCTTTATATTTGAATTACTGAATATAATAGGTATATTATTTATAAGTATAGCATTTATTCCAAAAGTTTCAATGGAAAAACCCAGGCTTTCATATATTTCCGTATTATTTGTCACGGTATAGTAATCTTCATAGGATAAATTGATTACTTCAGGCACTAAAAGCTCCTGCCTTATAATTTCTCTCGCATTAAATTGAGCCAGGAATTTTTCATAGTTTATTCTTTCGTGAGCCGCATGCTGGTCAATCATATACATCTCAGTCTTTTCAGCGCTTTCGCATATTATGTATGTATCCATCAATATACCTATTACTGATAGTATAGGAAGCTTTCTTTCATCCTTTTCCATATCAATAAAGCTTTTTTGCAAAGGTTCATAATTTTGAATTTGGTCATTTGTTACAGTCGCTTGGTTTTCAGCTTGTGTTTTGTCTTCGGTGTTTTCTTCTTCCGATATTTTTTCTATTATTTCTTCAAATACATTATCTTTATAATCATCAAAGTTTATTTCAGTGAATTTGATATTGATATATTCTTCTTTTTTTTCTTTTTCAAAAATATTTTCTGTATTCGATTCAGAACGTCCTGATTTTTCATATATGAATTCATTTTTATTTTCAGATTTGCTGCGGTCATAATCGTGAACTATTGTTTCTTTTTTTATTTCTTTAATTATGTTGTTTGAATGAAGAGCAGAATAGATTGCTTTTTTTATTTCATTCAATATAAAATCCTCATTTTGAAAACGAACCTCTGTCTTAGCAGGGTGAACATTCACATCGACTAAAGCAGGGTTTATCTGTATTTTCAAAAAACATGCAGGATATTTGTTTTTAGGAAGAAGAGTATTGTAAGCTGCTTCAATGAAATAATTCATTCGCTTATGCTTGATATATCTGTTATTTACGAATACTATCTGCTGTTTTCTGCTGCCCCTGTAATAGTTAAGGTTAGTTGTAAAACCGTTGATTTTAATATTGCTGCTTTCATATTCCACCTTTAGCAATGAATTATACAAATCCCTTTCATACAGACTCGATATAGTATTTAAGAAGTTGTTTGTCTTAGGTGTTTTGAATGCTATATTGTTGTTATTAATGTATTTAAATGAGATATTTTCTTTGCTAAGTGCCAATGAAACAACTGTTTCATTTATATTTGTGCTTTCAGAAGAATCACTTTTCAAAAATTTCTTTCTGGCAGGAACATTGTAAAACAGTTCGGTAACTGTTATATCAGTACCTACAGGGCATCCTATATCTTCTTTTGATATTACGTGACCCCCTTCAATGACAACCTTTGTTCCAAAGTTATCTTTTGCTGTTCTGGAAATCATTTCTACGTGTGCAACCGCAGCAATGCTTGCTAAAGCTTCTCCTCTGAATCCAAGGGTATTAAGTGAATTCAAGTCATCTGAGGAAACTATTTTACTGGTGCAATGCCTTTTAAAAGCCTCCTCCACCTGGTCCTTTTCAATGCCCCTGCCGTTGTCGGTTATTCGGATGAAGCTTTTGCCTCCGTTTTTAATTTCAACAATAATTTCATCAGCACCTGCATCTATAGAATTTTCAACTAATTCCTTTACTATGGATTTAGGGTTTTCTATGACTTCGCCCGCGGCTATTTTATTAATGGTTTCATTATCTAATAAATGTATTTTATCCATAATTACCTTCTTAAATATGTTTAGCTTTTTCTATCAATTCATTTAGCAGTGTAAATGCCTTTACAGGTGTTATATTATTTATATCTATGCTTTTCACAGCTTTTGTAAGTTCCTTTAATTCCTTATTCCTACTTGCTTCTAATGGATCGGAATGAAACATGGATACCTGGAATTCATCAGTTATTCTATCTTTTTTCTTTTTGGCAAAAGGCTTGTTTATGTCAGAGTCATCAAGCTGCTTTAGTATTTCCTTTGCCCTCAATATAACCTCTTCAGGGAGTCCTGCCAGGTTAGCTACCTGGATTCCATAGCTCCTGTCCACGCTTCCTTCTGCGATTTTTCTTAAGAAAATTATTTTATCATTGTCTTCTTTAATTAATATACGGTAGTTTTTAACGCTTTTTAATTTGCTCTCAAGCTCTGAAAGCTCATGGTAGTGGGTTGCAAACAAAGTCTTTGCCTTTATTTTTTTAGTAATGTATTCCACTACGCTCCATGCAATGCTAAGTCCGTCGTATGTACTGGTGCCTCTTCCTATTTCGTCCAAAATAAGTAAGCTGTTATCGGTTGCGTTATTAAGTATATTTGAAACCTCGCTCATTTCGACCATAAATGTGCTTTGTCCCTGAGATAAATCATCAGATGCACCTACGCGAGTAAATATTTTATCCAGGATACATATTTCAGCGCTTTTTGCAGGAACAAAGCTTCCTATATGAGAAAGCAGTGCAATTAAAGCAACCTGTCGCATGTAGGTTGACTTACCTGCCATATTTGGTCCGGTAATGATTGACATGCGGTGTTCCCTGCTGTCAATGTATGTATCATTAGGAACAAACATTTCATTTTTCATTAGTTTTTCAATAACCGGATGTCTGCCGTCAGTAATTTTAATGTAGCCCTTCTGATTTATTTCAGGTTTGACATAATTATTTTTAACAGCTGCGATTGCCAATGAATTTAATGAGTCTATAACTGCAATTGAGTATGCCGATTCCTGGATTCTTACAACCTGCTCCTTGATATAAAGTCTTATTTGTTGGAATAGTTCATATTCCAGCTTCATCATCTGTTCATCCGCATTTAATATTTTTGCTTCCATTTCCTTTAATTCAGGAGTTACATATCTCTCGCAGTTGGCCAGTGTCTGCTTTCTGATATAGCTGTCAGGAACCATGTCCATATAGGACTTGGTAACCTCAAGATAGTATCCAAATATCTTTGTATATCCGATTTTTAAATTTTTAATTCCGGTAGCTTCCCTTTCTTTACTTTGAAGCTCAGAAATCCAGCTTTTTCCGTTTACCGCTATTTCTTTTATTTCATCAAGCTCGTCATTAAAGCCGTGCTTTATTATATGACCTTCCTTTACTGAAATCGGAGGTTCCTCAACAATCGACCTGTCAATCAGCTCATAGACATCCTTCAATGTATCAAAGCCTTCAAATAAATCTACATACATTTTGGACTTAAGAGTTGAAATTTCAAATTTTAAATCAGGAAGATTTGACAATGACTGCTTTAATGCGTTTAAGTCTCTTCCGTTGCAATTACCATATACAATTCTGCTTATCAGCCGTTCAATATCATATACGGTTTTTAAATGTTCCTTTATATTATTGGAGACTATCACATTATTATAAAGCTCTTCTACTGCTTCCAGCCGATTGTTAATTAACACTATATTTTTAAGAGGCTCTTCAACCCATTTTTTAAGCTGGCGTCCACCCATGGCTGTGTTTGTATAATCCAATACGTTGTACAGTGTGCCTTGTCCTTTTTTACCCCTGACAGTTTCAGTAATCTCAAGGTTTTTACGAGTGCCGGAATCTAAGTACAAATATTCGCCAACACTGTAAAAATGAAGCTTATTCAGCTGCTCAAGAGATGTTTTCTGAGTTCGGTACAAATAATTGATAAGCATCCCCAGAGACATTACTGCATAATTGTTATCAGAAAGACCAAAAGAATCCAGGGAAACAACATCGAAATGCTTCAGTATTATTGCTTTGTATTCGTTATAGCTTGAAATCTCCGAGCAGTTCATCGTTGAGTCAATAGAGTCGATGCCCGTTAGTTTATTTGATATTACTTCCGAAGGGTTAATTTTAAATATTTCTTCCTTTAACAAATCATATTTTTTCGTATTATTTATATCAAAATCACTTAATGAAATGTTTTCTGTAACATATAAATCACCGGTTGAAATATCTGCATAGCAAAGTCCGAAGCCTTTGTCTATATATGTGCAGCATAAATAATTATTGCTTTTTTCATCAAGCATATTTTGGTCAATTATTGTGCCCGGGGTTATTATTCTGACAACATCACGTCTGACAATACCCTTGGCCTCTGAGGGGTCCTCCAGCTGCTCGCAGATTGCAACCTTGTAGCCTTTTTCTATTAATCTTGGAATATAGCTGTCAACTGCATGATGCGGAACTCCACACATCGGTGCTCGTTCTTCTTGTCCGCAGTCGCGGCCTGTAAGGGCAATTTCCAAAACCTTTGAAGCAATAATTGCATCATCAAAGAACATTTCATAAAAATCACCAAGCCTGTACAGCAGTATGCAGTCAAGATATTGTTTTTTAATGCCCATGTATTGTTCCATCATAGGTGTCATAATAAGCCTCTTTCCTAATTGATTATCTCGCCTTCCATATGGAATGTTTTCACATTGTTTATTTTTACATTAACAATTTCGCCTAATAATTCTTCACTGCCTTTGAAATGAACAAGCCGGAAGTGCTCGGTTCTTCCTGTTAAGTAATTTTCACTGGTCTTGCTGATTGATTCAACCAGCACAGGATAAGTTTTACCGATGCATTGAGTGTTTCTTTCCAACACTATGGGATACAACACATTTAGCAGTCTGTCAAAACGCTCATGCTTAACATCATCTGGTATCTGATCTTTCATTTGTGCGGCTTTTGTCCCTTCTCTTACAGAGTAAAGGAAGGTAAATGCCGAATCGTATTGAACCTTCTTTACAACATCGATTGTTTCCAGGAAGTCCTCCTCAGACTCTCCCGGAAAGCCTACAATTATATCGGTCGTAATTGCTATATCAGGAATTTCCTTCTTTAGTTTTTCAACAAGGGTCAAATAGTGTTCTTTTGTATATTTTCGGTTCATTCGACTTAAAACATCATTGCTTCCCGCCTGCACAGGCAGATGCACATGATTGCATATCTTATGGCACTCCTTTATGGCACGGATTAAATCATCGGTTAAGTCCTTTGGATGGGACGTCATGAAACGAATTCTTTCTATTTTGTCTATTTTATTTAATTCATATAATAATTCTGCAAACGTACAAGGATTTTCTAAATTGCTTCCATATGAATTGACATTCTGGCCTAATAACGTTATTTCCTTGCATCCGTCAGCTGCCAATGATTTAACTTCATTTATTATTTCATTTGGTTCTCTGCTTTTTTCTCTTCCTCTTACGTATGGTACAACACAGTACGTGCAGAAGTTATTGCAGCCATATGTTATGTTTACCAATGCTTTGTATTTGAATTTTCTGGATTTTGGCATATTTTCATAAATTAATTCCGTGTTTTCTATAATATCTACACTTTTTTTCTTGTTGATTTCCGCATCATATATCAAAACGGGAAGCTCTTGTATGGTGTTTGTTCCAAAAATTATATCGACAAATTTAAATTTTTTTAAAAGCTTTTGTCTGATTTCTTCTTTTTGCATCATGCAGCCGCAGACAGCAACAAGCATATCAGGTCTGTTCCTTTTTAAGCCCTTTACCTCACCCAGCTTGCCAAAAACCTTAAGCTCGGCATTTTCTCTTATAAGGCATGTATTGAATATTACCAAATCAGCATTTTTATCATCATCGACCTCTTCAAAGCCTATTGATGTCAGCATGCCGCTGATTTTTTCTGAATCGTGTTCATTCATCTGGCAGCCGTATGTCAGTATGTGATACGTTTTTTTTCTGCCGTTCATAATGAAATATTGTTCGTTTATATTTCTGAGTTCAATTGTTTTATCACTCGAAAGCATTGCATTTTCAGTGTTTATTGCTTCTGCATTATTTTTGCTCATGTTCCTCCAACTTTCTGTTTAAACATTGTAATATCCTGTGTATTATATCATTTAACGACTTTTTGTTCAATATAAAAATGCACTGAAGAATTCTTCTATAGAAAAGAGACCCATGTCAACAGTCTGACAGGAGTCTTTTTATTGTACATAATTATCAGTTTGATACGAATTCCTGTCCTCGAACATCTAATACAGTGAGCTCTGACAAACGGATGGCGACAAATTCAATTCCGCCTTGCTCTACCATTTCAATTTTACCTACAGCCTTGACCCAATCATCAGCTTTTGGTGTCTCCTGATCATACAAAACTTCAAATCCGGCTACGCCGTCATTGCCGCAGCATCCCGGGCCGTATCTGATTACAAATTTATAGGTATTGCCTGTTTCAGGATTAGTAGACTCTGTATAAATACCTTCCCATATTATGGTTTTATCTAAATATTCATCTGTGTTTAGATATATGTCATTGCACTGGGCTATGAACATTTTATCCTTTATTGTGATTTCATTGCTGTCATCATTGGATAACTTCAATTCCTTGTCCAGTATATGCTCTATAACCGTTTTAGAATCATCCTCAGAGGTATATATGGTGTTTTGTTCACTGCTTTGCTGCGGAGGCTCTGTTGCTTTATCTTCAACAGATGTTTTTTCACCGGAGCATCCTGTAATAAATATTAAAAGGATACAAATAACATATAATATTTTTCTCATTCTTTAAACCTCCCGATTTTTATAAAAGCCCCTAAACAGGAAGCGATAATAAATGCTGCCAGGTTTACGGCAACTACGCTTGCACCTGCCGGGATGCTGTATTGAAATGAAATTACAATTCCTATGAAAAAGCATATTGCAGACAATACAAGAGATGTGATTATTACACCTTTAAAATTTCCTAATACCCGCATTGATGTCAAGGATGGAAATATGATCAGGCTGGATATAAGCAATGCACCCATTAGCCTCATACCAATGACAATGGTAATCGCAGTCAAAAGTGCTACCAGCATATTGTATCTTTTAACATTTGTTCCGGTTGCCTTTGCAAAGTTTTCATCAAAAGTAATGGCAAATATCTTGTTGTAGAATAAACCGTATAATATCAATACAATAATTGACAATATTACACTCAGGTATACATCGCTTCTTTCCATAGCCAGGATACTTCCGAACATGTAGTTGCATACGTCTGTATTCATACCTGTTGTAAGAGAAGTGATTATTACACCAATGGCAAGTGAGCTGCTTGAAATCAAAGCAATTGCCGCATCACCCTTAATTTTACTGTTTTCACTTATCCTTAAAAGAAGAAATGCAGCAAGTACAACAACAGGGATAGAAACCTGAAGAGGTGCCAGGTTAAAGGCCATTGCCACAGAAAGAGAACCGAAACCTACGTGGGACAGACCGTCTCCTATCATGGAGTATCTTTTTAAAACAAGACTTACCCCCAATATAGATGCACATAAAGAAACCAAAATACCAACCAGCAACGCTCTTGTTATAAAGGTATATGAAAATAGTTCCGAAAGAATGCTAAGCATTTTCATTGCCTCCAATCATTTGTTTAAAAACAGTGGTTTGTTTGTATTCAGTAACAGGTCCGAAAAACCTTGAAGATGTATCCATATGTAAAATTACATTGGCATATTTTACAGAGCTTAATATATCGTGTGAAATCATTATGACTGTTACTCCCTGTTCAGTGTTAAGCTTTTTAATAAGCTGGTACAGTTCTGATGTTACAACAGGGTCAAGCCCCGAAACCGGCTCATCCAGCAACAAAAGCTTTTCGGTTGCGCAAAGAGCTCTGGCAAGAAGTACTCTCTGCTGTTGCCCACCTGATAAATCGCGGTAGGATATTTTTGACAGTCTTTCAATTCCAAGCTTCTCTATGTTTGCATATGCTTTTTGTCTGTCATTTCTGCTGTAAAAAGGCATTAATCCTTTTGAGCCGAGGCATCCGGAAAGTACAACTTCAAGCACTGAGGCAGGAAAGTCATTCTGTATATGGCTTTGCTGAGGAAGATAACCAATCTGAGTCTGTTTGATTCCGTTAAATAAAACAGCACCGGAGGAAGGGCTCTTGAGCCCCAAGAGTCCTTTTAACAATGTACTTTTTCCGGAGCCGTTTTCTCCCACAATGCACAAATAGTCACCTTCGTAAACAGAGAAGCTTACATTTTTCACTGCCGGATGCTTCTCATAATAAAAATTTAAATTCTCACATTTAATCAGCGGGGTCATTAATTGAGTCCTTTCCTTAGGTTTTCAGTGTTTTGAGTCATTAGTTCCAAGTAAGTCACACCTTTTTCAAAATCTTCCTTTGATACATTGTGGCATGAATGAAACAGAAGCATTTCAGCACCGGTATCTTCGCTTATACTTCTTGAAACCTTAGGGTCGGTCAGCTCCTCGTAATATATTACAGGTACATTATTCTCCTTGATTTCATTAATAATCTGAGCGATATCCTGCGCACTTGGTTCAGTTTCGGACGAACAGTTGTCATATGCAGATTTGTATTCTAACCCGTATTCCGCAGCAAAATAATAAAGAGCAAATTTTCCGCCGAAATATAATTTGTTTCTTAAACCGCTGCTGACAATTTCTCTGAATTCAGCATCCAGTTCATCCAACCTGGTTTTGTAATTTTCTGCATTTGATTTGTAAAATGATGCATTATCAGGATCTACATAGCAAAGAGAAGCTGCTATGTTGTCAGTCATTTTTCTTGCCATGACAGGGCTGGTCCATATATGAGGGTCGTATTCATGACTGTGTCCATGATCATCCTCGTCGTGTTCGTGTTCCTCTTCATCTTCCTCATGCTCATCATCGTGTTCGTGTTCCTCTTCATCTTCATTATGTTCATGCTCATCTTCCTCTTTGACCAGAGTTATGCCGGCGGAAACATCTAATATATTAATAGAATCACTATCGATGCTCTTGATTATTTTATCTGCCCATGGTTCCATATATTTTCCCGTATAAATAAATATATCAGCATTGTTGATGGCTATAATATCAGCAGGAGTCGGCTCAAAAGAATGGCTATCCGCTCCGGGAGGAAGAAGCAGGGTAATTTCAGCATTGTCTCCGGCAATTTGACGAGCAAAATCGTACTGCGGGAAAAGTGTAGTCACTATTTTCAATTTTTCAATATTTTCTTCATTTTCCAAAGTGTCTGATACATTATGATTTTGAGTACATCCAGATAAGGCTGATGCCAAAAGCACAACCAAAATAACAGTAAAGATTTTTTTCATTGTAACCTCCAAAATTTTAGTTAGTTAAATTAGCTTTCATTTAAAATATGGAGATTTAATTATCAAGTCTTACCTTTAAATTCACTAATGTAAGGTGTTTTATAAACAAATACGAGAAAGATATACTGTACACGGAAAATACAATACATATAAGAGATAGGAAATTAATTGATTTTACATACATCCCCATGTGCTCCAAGACTTTACAAGCAGAATCAAGATTTGAGCATACTGAACATAAATGTCCGGTACATTCATGTGATGAATGTAATTCTATATAAATGACAGAAAAAAAGAAAGCAGTGATGATACATATAAGTAAAAAAATTGCTACTTTTTTTTTAAGAAAAAACTGCTTTTCCATCACCGCTCTTCTCCTTATGAAAAAGATATTATTGAATTATATTTTACTATGGATTTTAAATTCGGTCAACAATGATTGTGTATATTTCTAAATCTTCAACATCCTAATTGTTCCCATTATTTATCCTCTAATTCCATTTCAACCATTGCAATTCTTCCATTAACTAAATCCTCATCAATAAACACTTCTCCGCATTCAGGGCATCTTAATATTTCAGTAAAGAAACTGTGACCGAGATAGGTGAAATCTGTCTTCTTAGGTTCTAATTTCTTATTGCATTTACAGCATATTAAATTTTTATTTTCATCCATCTCATTCCTCCACGATACTCATACGGTGTCCGTAAGAATTAAATAGCTCAAATCCGTCATCTCTTGGAGCATATTCAACCCAGAATGTCATATTGTCAACCTTCATATGCCCTGTAAAATGATTATTTTTGGGGTCATAAATTTTTTTCCCTGTATTTTCACAATGTTCAATGACAGCTTCTATATCCTCCTCAAGTATCTTTTCACTGTTGATTTTTTTCTTCAAGTCTGAGGATATATATAGTTTTATCCTGTTATTCTCTCGTTTCATATTAACCTCATAATTCCAGAATTCTTTTAATAATTCTTCTTTAAGTAAAATTCTGTTCTTTCTGCGTTGGGTAAAAGTAGGTGCCGAACGGGCAGAATCATTTAAATTAAATAAAATATCAAAAATATGATATACCGCCTTTCCGGCTTGAGCAAAAATATCCCTGCAATTTGAGCAATAGGCTAAATAAGTGCTGTTACCTTCTGAAATCCTTGATTTAACAACATTTCCTGTATATGCAGGGTTTGCAATTGAAGGCTGTCCGCCCCAGCTGCAGCACTTTGCGTATTTTCCCTCATAGGGCAGCGGGTCAAGTGTTAAATCTGCCTTTTTTGCAAGAATTCTTACAGATTGATGGAGCTTCGGCTCATGGCGTCCGGTACAGGGGTCAAATACAGAAACAACTTCATTTTTTACATTTGCTTTAACATTTATGCCCCATTCTGACATTAATTCATATATAAAAACACCTTTTATGTCCGGCATATACTTGTCAAACATCTGCTTACATGTTGTGCAGGAATATATTAATGTCGGTTTCCCGATTGCAATCCAGTTATTTCTGATGCTCTGAATTGTCTTTTTATGAACAGCTTCGTCACCTGCCCAGTCTGCGGGAGCACCGCAGCAATGGAGAAACAAGGCTGTATCAGGATTATGCTCCAATAAATATCTGTAGCTTTCAATAACGTATTCAGGATCTGACGCACCCAGCTGACATCCCGGAAAGTAAACATACTTACTTTTATTATAGCCGTCAGGGACTTTACACATAGATGCTTTTTCTCCATTTGTAAATTCCATATCCTTAAGCCAAAAATCATGAAAAGCCCATGGCATAGCTCCTTTGTGCCTCATGGCATAATGGCTTTGTAAAAGAAATTCACCGGTATCTATATTAACGGGACACACTTCTTTGCAAAGGCCGCATTGGTTGCAGGTAGATATAAGTCTTGTGGCAACAGTACCATTGCCGTCCAATGTGCCGGGATGGATTGTAATATGCACCTCTTCACCGATTCGCCCAGGAAATTTCTGATAATATTTCATCAAATCGCAGCTTCGGATACATGCATCGCAGGAACACAAGATACATCTTTTAGCTTCTTCGACCGAATTATCCTTGGTATAAAGTCCATTTTCTGATGGAGTAATTGACTTGGCAGGTACAATCAAATCGGTATTTATTTTAATTTTTGTTTCTTTACCAAGTTCTTTTTCATTCATATTGCCGGTTTTTAAGTAACGTTCGATAGCTTTGGTTGCATCAAGCCCGTCAGCCAAAGCTTCGATTATATTTCTGCCGCAAAGCTCTCCTCCGAGGAAGATACCTTTTTTGATGCTTGCGAATACTCCGTCATAATTTCTTTCAAGACCGAAATTGTTTCCGTTTTTTCCGGTAGCAACATATACGGCATCAAAATCAAGGTTATCAAGGTCGGTAATTTCCGTATTTAAACATAGCCTGTATTCTTCGTGCATAAACTGTCTTTCAATATCCTTAAGAAACAGCTCCGGTTCCATCAGGCTCCAGAGGGTTCCTCCTATACGTCCGGATTTTTCAAAAACCGTAACATCATATTTTTTAGAGGATAATCTTAATGCGCAGCCAAGTCCGCTTATACCGGCCCCGATTATTGCCACTCTTTTGCTTTTTTTAGGAATATTATAACTGTTTGGGTCTAAATTTCGGGCATAGTTAATACATGATTTCTCCAATAGTTTCATATTTACAGAATCATCCGTTATACCCCTGGGGCAGACATCCTTGCATGGCTCGTTGCACAGTTCTGAAACAATAACGGGAAATCCTACCGAATTAAGATAGGTTCTGTAAGCAGAGTTGAAGCCGCTTCTTTTTATTTTAGGTATGAATTCATGAATATCAAGATGGAATGGACAAACGGCGGTGCAAAAAGACGGCTCATTCTGCATACAGGTCTTTATTTTATCTTGAAAATTTATTTTTTCTGTCTTTTTTTCCATTTCCATCTCTCCTCATTGTTTTCCGGGCTGATTGCAGCCCGGAAATTCATTGATATAGCTAGAAGAATCTTTCTACGCTGGCATCACCAAGCGGTACAAAGAATTCATCTCCTCCGAATTTAACAGGATTTGCCTTGATGTTTTCAAGTTCATCGTATAAGTCCGAACCAAGGAAATACTTCTTAGGCGGTTCGATTTTACCTCCGGCCGCAAGTATATCAAGGCCGGCCTTAACCTTTTCTTTAGTTGCAGGCATTTCATATATGCGGACACCGCATGCGTTATTTATTGCATTTAATACGGCGACATGCCCTGACGACTGGAATGCTTCAGAAGCACCTGATGAACCAAATGGTCCCAGCTCATCCGGTCTTTCGTAATGAATTACATTAATTTCATCCGGTATATCTTTAATATAAGGAACTCCAGCTCCGTACATATTGTTATGCTTCTTGACATCATCATAGTTTTCGCTGAGGGCAAAGCCTATGGAATGTGATATACCGCCATATGCCTGACCGTTAACTGCCTGTATATTTCCTACTTTTCCTACATCATCTACACAGGTGAATCTTATAACGGTTGTTTTTCCGGTTGCTGTATCCACTTCTGCTTCCGCCATGTTCAGACAATATGTATATGCCGGTGTCGGATCTCCGATTCCTGTATTGGGGTCTAAGCGGCAAAGTCCCGGCACAGAAGTATTTTGGTATTTTCCTTCATATTTTGTGTGAATTCCTTCTGCGGCCATTTCGTCGTAAGTACGGTATGTTCCGTCATCTTTACGCATTGCATTCATAAGCTTTTCAGCAGCGATTATGGTAGCGTTGCCGCTCATATAGTGGGTCCTGCTGGCACCTGACATTCCGCTGTCGGGACAAAGCTTTGTATCGTTTTGTACAAGTTTTATTTGATCCGGCTTTACTTTCAGCGGCTTTAACGCTTCAAGTGTTAACATCAATGAACCGATGTCTCCTCCCTGACCAAGCTCCTGATAAGTATCATATTTTGTAAATGTATTATCCGGATTTAATTCTATTGCAACTACCGCGCTGTCAGTGCCGCCTTCTGTTACATTAAATCCTCCCCAGGCCAATCCCACGCCCCGTCGTTTTTCGGCAGTATCGGCTTTCTTTGCTTCTTCCACTGCTTTATTGTAATAAGGCTTCATTATTTTCATCATTTCTTCCATAGGATATTGACGGAACGGGTAGCTGTTTATGTTAGTGTCGCCTTCTCTTGCAATATTCATCCATCTGAATTCAAAAGGATCTATCCCCGCTTTTTCGGCAAGCATATCCATCATTGCTTCTGACATTGTATATGCTTGTGGAGAGCCGTAGCTTCTATAGGCTGTGCCGAAATTATGGTTGGTATTTGCAATACGAACCAGCCCCGCAACATTTGGAATCTTGTATGGGAAAAATGCAAAACGCGCCGGTTTTGTCATTATATCGTCACCGCCCCATGAATATGCTCCGTGGTCCATACCCAAATCAAATTCCGCTGCGGTTATTTTCCCGTTTTCATCACAGGCCAATCTTCCGTTTGAATATGAAGGGCACCTTTTTCCTGAAAAGTGCTGGTGTTCCTCATAGCTCATGGAAAGGGCCACAGGCATTTTTGTGACAACTGCTGCCGCTCCTGCCAGACATACATCACCTGCGTTTGTAGACCAACCAAAACTGGCACCGGTAGGGTTCATGACTATTCTTATTTTATCCTTGGGAACACCCAGGGAATTACCTATACGTCCTATTGTCGAGTATACACCTTGTGACTTGCATTGAAAAGTAAGGTTATCATCTTCGTCAAAATATGCCTGTACAGTTGTTCCTTCTATTGATAAATGCGGCTCTCTAGTAGAATGAAAGCTGCCGGCAACGCTATATGCAGAATCGTCCAAAGCATCCTGGATTTTATATGGGTCTTCAAGTCCGATTCCTTTTAATACAGGCTGCTGTGAAAATATATTTGGTGTGTCTTCGTGAATTCTTATAGAATCGGGCATTACCGCATCTAAATAATTCAGATATTCAGGTAATCTTTCGATTTCTACTATTACTTCTTTAGCGGCAGCTCTGGCATGGTCTTTTGTATCAGCCACAGCAAGGGCAACAATGTCACCATAACGATAAATTTTTTCATCACAAAGTATCTTGCGGCTTGGAACCATTACTGTTGTGCGTTCATGAAATTGTGCCTCGGCCATAATATTTGAACCGCCTGCTTCTAAAATATCTTTTGCCAAAATAATTTTTACTACTCCTGGCATTTTTTCAGCCTTGGAAATATCAATGCTTAATATTTTTGCGTGATGTGCTGTTTTAGGTTGAACTGCAGCGACATGAAGGCTTTCGGCAGGCATTTTAAGCTCTTGGTCATCACCGTAATCTGCTAAACCGCAGACCTTTGCAAGTGCGGTAGGACGAACTACCGGTTTGCCGTAATATTCATTATCTTCGGGATGTTTAAAGGAAATATCATCTATGGAAGCTTCTCCGCGAACCACCCTTGCTGCTGCCATTACTGCATCAACCAGCTGTTTATACCCTGTACATCTGCAAACATTTTTATTTTTTTGGAACCATTCCCGCACCTCTTCCCGGGTAGGATTGTTGTTATGTAATAATAAAGCGTAAGCCGAAACTATAAATCCGGGAGTGCAAAAACCGCACTGAACCGCACCATAGTTCATCCAGGCAACCTGAATAGGATGAAGGTTATTAGGGGTCCCTATACCTTCAATTGTAATTATAGAACTATGCTCCTTAACAGTCTTCATTTTTTTTGTACAGGACCGAGTTAATTTTCCGTCAAGAATAACAGAACACGATCCGCAAACGCCTGTACCGCATCCGATTTTAGTTCCCGTTAACCCGATTCGCCTTAGCACATCTGCAAGAGAATCGTTTTCAGGATTATAAATAAATACCCTGTTAGCACCATTAATATTAAGCCACATCTTCTTGAGTTTCATAATAACCTCCGTATAATTTTATATCATCATTACTAATTATTATAAAGCCTGTAATAAAAAAAATCAATTACTATGCACAATTAATTAGTTTTTATTGCATTACAGTAATTGACTTTTCGTTTATACTGACTTCAATACGTCAGCTTTAGCTGAACGAGTTCACTTAAGCTATGAGACTGTATATATTGTATATTATAAATGCTGCAACGTATGCGGTAAGCATTTGTACACCAACAGCCGCACCTGTCAGTTTCCAGGTTTTTAATTCTCTCTTCATTGCTCCTACAGCAGCGAAACATGGCATGCATAGCAGATTAAACACCATGTACGCATAAGCGGCAGCATCTGATCTTATATCATTTTTCATGGTCACAAGCGCATTTTCATCTCCGCCTTCAAATAATATCACTTCTGAGTATATGTCAAAAGCAGATTCTGCATCATATTCTCCGCCTTCAAATCCAAATTCCTCTAAATCTTCACTGCTGTATTCTGAAAAATACGCCTCCAGATATTCAGGTGTCACATCGTCATCATAAAGCTGTGCGAATGTTACAACTACCATTTCTTTTGCTATCCAGCCTGTTACGACTCCTACAGCCGGTCTCCATTCTCCGAATCCGAGCGGTTTAAACACAGGTGCAATAGTATTGCCCAAAGAAGCAAGGAAGCTTTCATCCATTTCTGCCATAATGCTTTCATCCTCGTTATTTGCAGCATTTACTCCGTTAAATGAGTTTGTATTAAAGTTACTGAGTGCCCAGATAATAATCGTAGAAATAAAAATTACGGTTCCTGCTTTTATTGCAAATCCTTTCACCTTTTCCCAGCCATGAATGCCTATACTTTTTAATGTCGGTACGCGGTATTTAGGAAGCTCCATTATAAAATTGGATGCTCCTGATTTATAAACAAATTTATTTATAATCAATGATATGATAATTGCTACAACTATACTTAACATATAAAGAGAATATGTTATCAATGTTTTATTTCCGCCTGCAAAAAATACTGATACGAACATGGCAAATATAGGAAGCTTAGCACCGCACGGCATAAAACCTGTTATAATAGTTGTTATTCGTCTGTCTTTCTCAGTGTCAAGAGTCCTGGTTGCCATAACAGCCGGAACACCGCAGCCGAATCCCATTAAAAGAGGTATGAAGGAACGTCCTGAAAGACCGAATCTTCGGAAGATTCTATCCATTACAAAGGCTATACGAGCCATATAGCCACAGTCTTCCAAAAAGGAAATAAGAATATAAAGTACGAGTACCAAAGGTATGAATCCGATAATAGCACCAATTCCTTCAATTATTCCATCCATTATTAGAGAGTAAACCCACGGTGAAGCACCGGATACAAGCATATCAACCGCTGAAGCCACATAACCCCATAATGTCTCTGCAACTCCTGCCAGCCATATTCCCGGGCTTGGCAGACCTTCTATGAATAAAAAGCTTTCACTGAATGTAGCTGCAAACATTAAGTACATTACAACAGCAAAGATAGGAATAGCCAAGAATCGGTTGGTAAGTATTTTATCAATCTTATCTGAGGTTGTTTCTGCATGTGCTGCCTTTGCTTTTACAATTGATTCCTTAACAATTCCGGTAATATATTTATATCTTAAATCAGCAATTTTGGCTTCAGTATCTCCGTCGGCATATTTTTCAGCTTCTGTTAAAATTTCTGCAATTGCAGATTTTTCAGTATCGGATAATTCACTGATTACAATCTCATCATTTTCGACTATCTTAATTGATTTCCAATATAATTGAGCACTTCGATGCGTAACACTGCCACCATTATCTTCAGCTTCGTCAAAATCATTTAAAGTTTCATAAACCCTGTCAACAGCAGAAGAAATATTGTGGTCAAATATTATTAAATCCTTAACAGCTGTTTTATATTCGGCTGCTTTAATCGCTGCATCCATTAATTTGTCTATTCCCTTGCCGTTTCTTGCAACTATGGGTATTACAGGAATACCGAAAATATCAGAAAGCTTATCAAAATTAATTTTTGTACCTGACGCTTCAACCTCGTCCATCATATTAACCGCTACTACCATCGGTATTTTTGTTTCTGCAATTTGAAGTGTTAAATAAAGATTACGTTCTATATTGGTCCCATCCACTATGTTTATCACTAAATCAGGCTGTTCCTTTACTATATAATCCCTTGCGATTACTTCCTCTGCAGAATATGGAGACAAAGAGTACGTACCCGGCAAATCCAGAATTTTGATATTTTTGTTCTTTTTGTAGACGCCTTCCTTCTTATCTACAGTTACACCCGGCCAATTTCCGACATGCTGCCTGGCGCCGGTTAATTCATTAAATAAAGATGTTTTTCCACTGTTTGGATTTCCAGTCAGCGCAATTGTATAATTCATAAATTCCTCCTTCAAATAAGCACTATAGTTAGTTTTATCTAACCCTCATGCGCAATGCAATTATACTGCTATAATTATTCGTTGAGCTTCATCCTTTCTCAAACTAAGCTCATATCCCCTTATGTTTACCTCTATCGGATCACCGAGAGGGGCTACTTTAACTACTTTTACATGTATTCCCGGTGTAATACCCATATCCATTATCCTTCTTTTCATCGGACCTTTTTCGCCAATAGATACTATTGTACCGGATTCTCCCGGCTTTAAATCTTTTAATGTCATTTAATCCTCCCTATTTTACAATTATTAATGAAGCCAAACCTTTGTTAAGAGCAATTTTTACTCCTTTAACAATTATAATCAATCCGTTTTGGCTATCTCCCACAACTTGAATCTGCTCGCCTTTTACGAAACCTAAATCCCGAAGACGTCGTTTCATTTCATCTTTTCCTCTAAATCCTGATATTTCTCTTATCTCACCAGGTAAGACCATAGCTAATGACATATTGCATCCTCCTACTTATGATAATGATTATCACTTTCATTAACTACATTATAAATTACAAAAACTGTAATGTCAAGAATTAGTTGATAATCATTATCAATTATTTTCATTATTTTAATAAGTAATTATAATAATATTTTCTGACATGCTTAACACATGTATTGTCAATGCATATCATGGTATTAGGAATTAATATTCCGCTTTGGACAACTAAAGATAATTAATTTAAAGTTTAAAGGGAGTAGATTAATAATGTTATTCAATAGAAATTGCGGATGCGAACAAAAAATTCGCCAGCATGTACATGGCGCAGAGGGCTATACTCTGCCGGGAGGTTGTAAATGTGACATACACAAACATTGCTTCAATGGAGTAACAGGCAGAGCAATTCCTTGCGGCAACAGTCACGTACATGAAGTCGATTTTGTTACGGATATAGTTGAATGCCATTGTCATAAAATCTGTGGCAAAACAGGACCAGCAATTCCATTTGGCTTTAACGACCATATTCATTTGATAGAGGGCGGCACTACCTTCAATGATGGTCATAATCACTGCGTAAACATTGCTACAGGTACAGAAGAACCAATATGTTAATTTTGAGCGGAAAGCCAGGCTTTCCGCTTTTAAAATACTGATTAAAAAAATACTTTATATTTTTGCATAAATGATGTAAAATAACAAAAGCAGATTTATGTAATATTAGAAAGGAATTTTATGAATAATATAGATTTGATCAATAAAAGAAGGATTTTTGGAATTATTTCGCATCCTGATGCAGGTAAGACTACATTGACAGAAAAACTTCTTCTTCATGGAGGAGCTATTCGTGAAGCAGGGACTGTCAGAGCCAGAAAAAATTCAAAATTTGCTAAATCGGACTGGATGGAAATTGAAAAGCAGCGTGGCATATCAGTTACATCATCAGTTATGCAATTTGAATACAATGACAAGGTTATATCCATCATGGATACTCCGGGACACAATGATTTTGGTGAAGATACATACCGTATTTTGACATCTGTTGATTCAGCAGTTATGGTTATTGATGCTGCAAAGGGTATAGAAGCACAAACAAAAAAATTGTTTCAAGTGTGCAGTATGAGAGGCATTCCTATATTTACATTTATAAATAAGCTGGACCGCGAAGCAATGGATCCTCTGGAATCAATGCAGGAGTTAGAAGATGTATTAGGGCTGCCTTCCGTTGCGGTAACATGGCCAATTGGCTGCGGAAAAGAATTTGAAGGAGTTTATGACCGCTTAAAAAATACCGTATATCTTTTTAGAAAAAAAGAAGAAATCCATTTAGACGATGACAAAGTTCTGTCAGATAAGCTTGATGGTGTAATCAGCCATGCTAATTTGCAGAATTTAAGATATGCAATGGAGCTTCTTGACGGGGCAGGAAATGAATTTAATTTAGAAATGGTACAACAGGGCAAGCTATCCCCTGTATTTTTTGGTTCAGCTCTTGCTGACTTTGGTGTGACAGAGTTTTTGGAGCATTTTCTTCAAATGTCCCCTCCTCCGTCAGCAAGAAAGACTACTACTGGCCAGGTCGAGCCGACTGAGGAAGAATTTACAGGCTTCATATTTAAAATACAAGCTAATATGGATCCTAACCATCGTGACCGTCTTGCGTTTTTAAGAATTTGTTCAGGAACGTTTGTAAGAGGAATGAATGTAACACTATCAAGAACAGGAAAGCAAATGAAGCTCAGCCAGTCAACACATTTAATGGCTAATGAGCGTGAAACTGTGGATACTGCATATGCAGGAGATGTTATAGGTATTTATGATTCCGGCAACTTTCAGATCGGAGATACATTAACAAACCGCAAAGAAAAAATATTTTTTGAGCCCCTCCCTACCTTCCCTCCGGAATTATTTTCAAGGGTAAGTGCTAAAAACTCATTAAAAGGCAAGAATTTTCAAAAAGGTGTTGAGCAGCTGGCTCAAGAAGGTGCAATACAGGTTTATAAAAATGAGTATAACGAAATTATAATCGGTGCTGTTGGTGTCCTGCAGTTTGAAGTTTTTGAATACAGGTTAACAAACGAATATAATACGGAAATCAGAATGGAAAACATAGATTTCACTGTTGCACGATGGGTTAGAACAGATAATCCGGAAAGCCTTAAGAAATATCAAAATTCCAGATGCATGCTGGTTTTTGATCATTATGAAAGACCTGTCTTATTATTTACCAATCAGTATGCATTAAAAAGCTTTCAGGAAAGAAACGAAGAGGTAGTGCTTATTGAGGCTCTTGATGTTATTGAACAAATTGAAAATCAATAGAATATATGAAAAGGGGCTATCTCATTTTGAGACGGCCTCTTCCTATGCTCAGGGCAACAACCTATGCCAACAAATCTTTGGTTGGCTGTAGGAGCTTATTGCTCCACTTTCCGCATCTGTCTCCGAAGTACCCTATTGCTTCACTATTTTCATGTATTTTTACAACCTCGCATTTGTTCGAACATCCTTCGCATTCGAAGCTTTTAGATATAATATTACTGTCTGCAAGCTCAAATCCTCTGAAGCTTGTTCTTCCTGATTTTTTTGAATAATCTTTAGCTATTATAGAAGCACCGATTGCACCCATCATATTGAAATGCTCCGGTACGAATATTTCATAACCCAGTGAATTTTCAAAGGCTTTTTTCATCCCTTTGTTTGCTGCCACTCCTCCTTGAAACAGTATTTTGGGCTGTATTTGCTTTCCTTTTGCAATATTGTTCAGATAATTTCTGACCAGCGCATCGCATAAACCTCTTATAATCTCGGACTGATTATATCCGAGCTGCTGCTTATGAATCATGTCTGATTCTGCAAACACCGCACATCTGCCGGCAATTCTTACGGAGGAGCCTGCCTGTAAAGCATAATCTCCAAAGCTTTCTATAGGAATGTCAAGTCTTTCAGCCTGTCTGTCTAAAAACGATCCTGTACCTGCGGCGCAGACTGTATTCATGGCAAAATCTGATACTATTCCATTGTTGAGTATTATAATTTTAGAGTCCTGACCTCCTATCTCAATAATTGTTCTGACATCCTTGTCAATTTCCAATGCAGCTGTTGCATGGGCGGTAATTTCATTTTTTACTGCATCAGCACCGATTATTGATGCGGCAATCATTCTGCCGCTTCCTGTAGTACCGGATGCGACAATATCTGAATCACGATATTTTTCCTTTAAAATTTTGAAGCCGTCCTGTATGGCTTTAATGGGATTCCCTTTAGTTCTTAAATAAATTTTTTCTGCTACATTCATGCTGTCATCCAATAATACGAGGTCTGTGCTGACCGATCCTACATCAACACCCAGATAATACATTTTGTCGTCTCCTTTCAAGCATATCTATAAAAGCTTCTATTCTTGTAATATAACCGGCTTCTCCTGTCATGTCGTCAACTACCAATGTCATCAGCGGAAAATCCAAATCCTTTGAAATTGTCGGAAGAATTGATTTTGAAACTATTTCCGGCATGCAGCCCAGCGGGAAAATCTGAATAGCGCCGTCAAAGCCTTCCTTGGCAGCGGTTACAGCCTCCCCGACACATTCTATGGCATGCCCCCCGATTTGAACCGGTAAATACTTCTTTGCATTTCTTCTGATAGTGAGCGAATTTAATTTTAAAGTGCTTAATGCTGCATTTTTAACCCACCAGCTGGGAGTAAGCTCTCGTTTTGAAGAAACACCGTAATCCATTAGCTTATCTTCAATATAAAAATTCGAATATGGCTCGATTACTGTGTATATTTCACCAATGACTGCTATTTTTAAAGGGTTCTTATTTATATCAACAAGTATATGATTTAATTTATTTTTGTAGCATTTTAGAATTTTAATCATTTCCTTCGGATTTTTACATTCCATTGCCTTTGACTTGCATTCATTTAATAAGCTTTTGCATTCACCTTGATTTCTTTCATAACCGGCATATATATGAGCCATTTCTTCGATTTTATCAATTAAATTCTGTACTTTTACGGCGTCAGAAAGAGCTTTGAATTTTTCAGATGCTTTCTTCCGACTAACCGATGATATTTTATTAACCCTTCTGAATAATTCTTTTATTCCAATGTCTTTTGGATAATCTATCACAATAAAATTTAAATCATAACCCAATTTTTTCATCAGATTTATTTGCAGCTCACAATATTCTCCAAGTCTGCAGGGACCACAGCTGCCTACGAATATTACAGTGTCAGCTCCCTGCTCTATAGCCTGAACATAATTGCCGATCATGATTTTAAACGGAAGGCAAATTTCGTCCGGCGAATGAAGTGAGCCTATGTCTAAAGCATTCTTATTATTTTTCGGAGGTATTACATACTCTATTCCAAGACCGTCAAAAAGAGCCTTGGCTGCAAAGTATACATTACCCATGTGTGGGAATGTTGCTTTCACTTCTCAATCCCCTTCCAAGCATATCTGTAAATGCTTCTATTCTGGTATCAATACCTGCTTCCCCTGTATGCTCATCAACCTTTAAGGTTAAAAACGGAAAGCTGCCTATTCTATCCTTTATCAGCTCTATTATTATTGAGTCGGTACCGCAGTTAAAGGATGAAATATAAATGATTCCGTCAACTCTTTTTTCTTTTACGGCATTTACCGCGAAGCCGTAGTTTTCTCTTGCAAAGGTCCAGAATGGCTTTTTGTACAAGTTATTTACTTCCAAATTAATAAGAAAATCCTTGGTAAATTCCATTGTTTCAACGGATACACCTAATTTATCCAGCTTTGAAACCAAATTCATATTAATAAAATTATCATAAATATTATATGGGTGCCCCACTAAGGCAACCTTTATATCATGGGAATCGTTCCTGATACCTGTTTGATTCAGCAATAGTTGTTCATATGCTTTTTTGTAGGCATGCCTGATCTTGAAGGTGTCGCCGGTTACTCTTTTTCCCGCTGCTTTTGCCCACTGATACAGAGTGTTTTTTGATATGTCATAAATTGGTTCTGTTATACTTGGCGGCATATTATCTATGCTGTTTAAAACCATTTCAGGAAGTCCGCAGAATTTTGGGCAGATATATTCGTTTTTATTTGTCTGCATTATTCTTGGTATAACCATTAAATCGCATTTGTCTTTGATTGAAGCTGCATGCCCGTGAAATAACTTAACAGGCAGACATGCTTCATCAACACAGTGCTTGACCCCTAAATCCAAAATGCTTTTGTTAGTGTCTTCAGATGTTATTATCTCAGCTCCAAGCTCACCGAAGAATGTAATTAAAAAAGGATGATACTTATTGTACAACAACCCCTTAGGTATTCCTACTCTCATATAACCTCCAAATAAAAAATATCACAAATTTTATTATTTCCATAATTTGTGATATTATTCTATATTTTGTTTTTCAACTGTCTGCTTAACAGGAGCAGTTCATTTTGAGGTCCGTCACCAGAATTGAGAATTGAGTGTCTCTCAATCTTGGGAATAAAATATTATTTTCTAAATGAATGTGCTGGAATATATCTGATTCCAGTTCTTGCAGCTTTTGGTAAGTCTTTTCAAATGTTTCACAAACATCATCAGGAATGCTGTAATCATTCGTAATTTCTCTTAATTCTTTAAGAATGTCACCTGCTCCTGTATGCTCTGCTTCTAAATCGTTTATAATGTCGACTGCTCTTTTTAAATTTTCCTTAGATTTTGTTTTTTCATATTCTTTAATGGCAGGATACTGAATTGTTTCCTCTTTAGTTAAATGATCTTCAAGCTCCATTTTCAATGTGTTAAATAATTTGTGAACCTTTGAAAGCTCAGGATGATGTGCTCCGTGAACTCTTAAGATTGTAGTTGATAGTCTTCCTATAACAGGCAGTTCAGACCATAAATAAGCATGGTGCTTATTTAATATTCGTTCAATAATCTCGCCGGTTTCAGCTTCTGCCCAATTTTTATCCTTTGAGCTGTTTTCGTAATTCTCATAGGCTTCATTTATTTTACTCATTAATTCTGTTTCATTTACATTTTGCTCTTCTATTGCTGTGTTTAAAGGTCTATTGCCACCGCAGCAAAAATCTATTTTGTATTCTTTAAATATATCTGATGCTTTTGGAAATGCATTTACTATTTCTCCGATTTTTTGAGTTGAATCAAATTTTCTCATATATACCTCCTAATTTTTTATTAGTATGTCTTTCTTATAGGTGTATTATAGCACGCCATTTAACTTAAATATGTGATTTAAATCAAAAAATCAAAATATCTTTTAAATGATACTGTTGACTGCACTCGTGCATCAATGGCAGATGCTGATATTTAGACGATTTTGATATTCTTTATAAATCTTAATCAGCTTTTTACGACAGGAAGTTTGTACCTATTTTTTATTTACAAATAAGTTTGTGAGTTTGTAACTATTTTACTAACCAATTTAGGGCTTTAACGATTCTTTCTATTGCTTCTGTAAAATGTCCACCTGTATTTTCTTCATAAATTGTATAAATTCCCAGTTTTTTAAAATGCTGTTCAGCATTGATTGTTGCATCTTCCACTTGTTGCATTCTCTGATTTTTAGTATTTATTTCTTTGACTCCAAGAGATAAATAAATTCTTTTTACCTGGCTTTGCATTTCATTAGTTTTAATATAATTTATAAATTCATCATACCAAAGAGAACCTGAAACAGAGGCGGCAAGCTGAAACAAATCAGTCTTATATAAAGTATATAAGGCAAATAATCCGGCTAAAGAATATCCAACAATACCTCTTTCCTCCGGAATAAAGCCTAAGACATTTTCAATTTCAGGTATAATTTTATTTGTCAGAACATTTAAATATATATCTGCATCTCCTGAAAAATCCTTATCACTTTTAAAAACCTTCTTTGCATACCATGGTGACATATTCTTGTTCCAGTCAACTCCATCTATGCTTATAAGAGTGAAATTGGCATTAGGACATAATTTCATAACACTGTTTGCATCCTTTAATGTTAAATGGGTATAAATAATTGGATTATTTTGTGGTGAGTCAGATTGAAAAATATTAATATTATAATTATTTATATTTAAATTCTGCATAGTACCTCTCGTCAATTTAGATTATCATAATTATATTCTTTAATATTTTATAGAAATTAGTCATGATTAATTATTTTATTTACAAATTTCTATAGTACGAATTATAATTAGCAATCATATGGCTCCACTTCAACTAACAAACAATTAGTTTTTGAGTAACTGCCGAACCTGGTTAAGTTGCTATTCAGCATCTAATGGAATATAATAATCTAAAATAATATTTCCATTTTCATCTGGTGTAGTAAATCTTGGACAATTATATAACTCTATACACCATTTCATATTGTCGCATCTATACCCTTTTTCTATAAGTGTTTGCTCTGTCTGCGGATGAGCCGTTGAACATACATCAGGTGTATTTTTACCTTTAATCCATCCAATCGCTACTTCTGTTTCGTCAATATCTTTACAATAATAACCTTCCGGGACAGCTGCATCATTTTTCATCAACATACCTACAACATATGAAAAATCCCCATCGCCTTTGTCCCAATCACACATTACCCCAACATAATCTTTGTCAAATACATAATCATCTTGTTTTTCAAGTGGTACAAATACTTCCTCTGCAAAACACTTATCCCAAAAGGCAGGTATACGATTTTCTTCTTGCATATGTAAATCCATATTGTACCTAAGTTCTTTTCCTACTAATTTAATACCAGGTAATCTTTTAACTTCAAATTTAATAAGTTCTCCCATTTTTTTACCCTCCTAACTACATATTTATCTAATATTTAAGTTTAATAGTTCATCCAAGATTAGTTGATATAATATTGTAACATACAATTAAATATTAAAGCAAATTTTAAGCAAAAACAAAGAACGGATATTACCTCCGTTCTTTGTTTAACTGATTATAATGGAACAAACCCAAAATAATTTAAGATACCAATGTATATTCCATATGCAATATTCCATTGCTGGTCTCTTATAATTTCTGCATCATGTGCATTGGTTAAATAACCCATTTCAACCAATACAGCAGGCATGTTAGTTCTGCGCAGCACATACAAGGATGGATTTTCTCTTATGCCATTATCTCTTAGATTTGTATACTGCAGTATTCCCATCATAATGTGCTGTGCAAGCCATTGAGCTTGGGTGTAATACTGGTAAATATACATTTCAGCGCCGTTAATATTTGGATTTTCATTTGCATTAGCGTGAATGCTTATAAAATAATCTGCCGGCCATTCATTAGCCATACGAACTCTTTCTGCTAAACTGGTAGTATTATTAGTTCCCAGTACAGTGGTTGGTGTAGGTCTTGATAAACGAACCTCAAACCGATAATCATTTCTAAGCATATTTGCTAAATATAATCCAATCTGGTATGTAACGTCTTCCTCAATTAAACCGTTACCCCTCGCACCTGTATTGTGAAAGCCTGTTGGATTATGTCCTTGATCAATAAATATTTTAATAGCCATAACATCACTTCCATATTTTTTTATAAATTATTTTATTCATGCTAAATAATATTGTTACATGATAAAACGAGTTAAGTATAAACTTAACTCCAGGCTGCTGACAAAGTCAGTACAAAAATTACGAAAAATTAACATTAAGACCGTTGAAAATTCAACGGTTTTTCTATGTTTTTGAGCGTATTTATGATATAATAAATGCATAAAAATAAACTTAGGA
>JAEXUD010000023.1 GCA_023453025.1 Bacillota bacterium | reverse complement strand
TTTTACTTCACGAACTGCATCTTCGTTTCGTGTCAATATAAAATTCCGTTGAAATAATCACATTTTCCAAATGTAAATATATACGTATCAAATGTATACAAATGCAACACCGCATTAACCAATACTTCCCTACGGTGTCTATGCCGCAAAAAACGCAAAAATGTCCTGCCTGATCTTGCACGAAGATATCAAATGTATTTATAAACAAAAAAACAAAATCGATATTTTACCTTAGAAACGGAGAAATTATGGAAGTACCGGATTCCCAGTCCATGATATTAAACGAGCTGGACACAAATTATTTTATAGAATGCAAAAGTGGATATATTGTTAATTTTTCATTTATTCTTAATTTTTATAAAGTCAGCAAATTTTGTTCGTTTACCCACAAGAATGCCGAAATACAATCACTATCAAAGAAAAGCGAATCAATCATTTAATTCGCCTCCTTCGAATTCATCTCCGTAAACAAGATCGGGTCTAAATGCAGTCAATAATAACTGTTCGTATTTACCGGTTGAAATAAGATCTTTTTTAAGTAGTTCTTCGGCTTGCTGAATATAATATCCATATGTTTTATATTGCTTATTCTCTGGAAGAGGTTTATAAAGAGAGTCGTCATAACCTAAATTCACAGCTGAACGAATTACTCCTTGCCGAAATTGTTCAGCTTGCTGAACGGTCAATTTATTATCTTCAATTAACCTATACAGAATTGCTTGTCTGCTTACCCCAAAATATTGTTCCAGCTTGACAATTTCTTTAATTTCTAAATTGCCCTTTGAAGTACCGTGCATTTTTTTTATTGATTCAGACAAGGCAACTGGCGGAATGAGAAAATAGGAGGCAAATTGGTCGGCAGCCTTTTCAGTATGGTTGCCAGTCCCTATTTTTATTGCGCTTACAGTCGATTGTACATTTTCATCAAAATATAAGTGATATAGTTCGTGAGCCATTGAAAAACGCTGTCTGCCAACAGACATAGAAGAATTGATGGCAATTACCGGATTGCCATCATTCTTAATACACATTCCACTTATATGATCACCCATTGGATAAAAAACTAAAGTTAGTCTCGTGATTGTATGAGCCAGAGAAAAAATATCAACTGGTGATGCAGTATCTTCTCCTAACTCTTTTCGCAAACTTAAAGCTTTTGTGCAAAGATTTAATTTATCTATCAATTTCTTGACCCTCCAGTAATTGTGTCATGAAATTTATGTTTAAAGCAATATTATTTATGGCACTTATGGTCTCTAAATCATATTCGTTAACCTCATTAGCTCTGAGAGCAAATGAAATTCTATTTGCTGGGATTGATTCTTGATTGAGAGTCCCTGCTGTTACTCCAAATAGTGCCGATAACTTGTCAAGTATATCTGATGTTATAGACCGCTCATTTTTTTCAATTTTTGATATTAAACTCTGATCAACATTTAAATATTTAGCAAGGTTACTTTGCGTAAAACCGCTTTGCTCTCTTAAAATTTTTATATTTTCACCAATTCTAAACATTGTATTTTTCATAATAACACCTCCTATACTGCTATTATATGTAGTTTGTGTCATAAAATCAACAATTATTATAAAATATTTTATGACAATTAATTAAACTGATGATTATACGTAAAAAACCTTGTATTAAAAGCAGGTGAAATGAAAAGTTGACGTCCACATTGCAAGATTAAAATCCACACATAATGGTAAGAATCAAAATAATAATGAACTTAAATGTATAAAGTTTTGAACAATTTTGATATAATAACAGGTGAAACTAGAGAAATATCACCTAAAAAGGGGCAAAACGTATGAAGAGCAACCGTTGCAAACGTAAGGTGGAACTAATACTACATGATAATAAATTTGTAAGACTAATTTCCACCATAAGATTTGCAGGATTAAGTTCCACCTTTAAATATGGAGGGCTGGAACTTACTTTTTCAATTCAGAAAATTAATAATTTTAAAGGTAGAAAACCAAGATTTGTATAATTTATATAAAAAGTATGGTATAATTTAATGGAAACGATTACGTATTTATGAAATTCGGTGAACTAAAACGATAATGGAGGAAGGTTGCTGTGGAAAATAAAGGGATAAGGGCAATCTGGTATAGTTGGGCTGTAGCATTTTTGTGGTTAAATGCTCTTACAGATATACCCTATATTTTTGCAGCATTAGGATCTTGTTGCGTTATTATTGGTAATATACGCAGTAGGCAACTATGAAAAATTAATATAAACTTGTATTTGGACAAGCAGAATTTTATACATGGGTAATAGGATATGCGTGGGCATAAGCAAAGAAGATTATTTAAAGATAGATGATGAAATATTTGAAGAAACTTTTGCGCCAAACTATATTTATAATAGAACAAGCTGTAACAACTTATGCATTGAAGAATACAATGATAGCAATACTATACAGGAGTTGTGTTCATGCTGAAAATATTGTTGTACGGCAGTGCACGGAACGTAAAATACCTTACGAAGAAATAGATTACATCCAGAGAGATAATAAAAAAACTATAATGCACCTTACAAACAGAGACAGAGAAGTTATTTCAAGAGGTATGGGAAATGTAAATGACGATATCAACAGAAAATATTTTGTAAAATACTGCATATATATTCAAAATGAGGTTGCACTCTTTTGGGGTTTTACTTCACGAACTGCATCTTCGTTTCGTGTCAATATAAAATTCCGTTGAAATAATCACATTTTCCAAATGTAAATATATACGTATCAAATGTATACAAATGCAACACCGCATTAACCAATACTT
>JAEXUD010000022.1 GCA_023453025.1 Bacillota bacterium | reverse complement strand
TTTTACTTCACGAACTGCATCTTCGTTTCGTGTCAATATAAAATTCCGTTGAAATAATCACATTTTCCAAATGTAAATATATACGTATCAAATGTATACAAATGCAACACCGCATTAACCAATACTTTCCTACGGTGTCTATGCCGCAAAAAACGCAAAAATGTCCTGCCTGATCCTGAACGAAAATATCAAATGTATTTATAAACAAAAAAACAAAATCGATATTTTACCTTAGAAACGGAGAAACTATGGAAATACCGGATTACCAATAAATTATTCTAAATAAAATGGTGGATAAGCCCCCCCAGTACACTCGAAAAATCATAAGTTTTTATCTTAAGATCATATATTTATAGGTGCATTATAAGGAAAGAAATCCCCTGAAGTAGGCTTAGAAAATCACATACAGCAAATATCGTTTTCCTTATCTGTATATGACTGATTGTTCATTATTTTCACGAGTAATTCCTGACGGCTGGATACATTCAGCTTTTTATAGATATGTGCAATATGCTTGTACACTGTTGTTAAAGAGATACACAATTTTTGGCTGATGTTAGCCGGAGTAACCCCCTTTTTAAGAAATCTCACAATTTCAGTTTCCCTGGATGTTAAGACCTGTTGAAATATGTCGATGTTATCTACATTAGGAGTATCATAATCAGATAAATTGACATAAAAATTTTTATGAAGATTATTCAGATGACAACGAACCATGTTTAAAATAGCAAGTTCTTTATCAGTGAATCTACCGTAATTGGTTCGATCTAAAATGCAGAGGATTTTCATAGAGTTGTAAATGTCTTGAAGCCCAAAACCTGTAGAATACCGAAGTCCTTGAGGTTTAATATAATCAATTATAAATTCATCATTTTTATAAGATGTCCAATCGTGAACGCAGTACTCTATCTTTGGAACAATGATATGACCATTATTCATTACATTGGAGAATATAGAGTAACGACCGTTTTCTATTTTTGAATAATATTCGTGATAGAGATGGGTCCATTTTTTTTCAACACCAAACAAATTTTCATCATATACCGTATAATTGTCATTTATGTAATATATTCGGGCTTGATTATAAGGAATTAATGAAAAAATTTTTTTTACAATTTGCACGCTAAATTCTTTTGGATTTCGTATATTTCCACATTCAAGCAAAAATTCATGAATATCAGTCCATAGCATATCTTTGGCATCCATTTGAAAATCCTCCTTATTACTTATGCGCAAACTTATTTACAACACGATATTCTAACACTTTACTTATAATGTAATTATATCGTGTATATCTTGCATATGCAACGAGAAATACATAAAAATATTTTTCAAAGGAGAATACTGACGAGAATATTTGTTGCGTTTATTTCATAGCGGCATTCTCCCTCTAATAATTGCATTTTAGTTAAGTACTCATAATCTCGTAGCTGTAGTTGTAGACTTCAATAATATTTCCAAAGGGGTCTTCAACAAATACAATTTCGCGTGTTTTTCCGTTTACTTCTCTCGCGCTGTAGTCAGAATGGCGCTTTCCTCCGTGAGCTTCAACATTTGCGACAAACTCTTTGAGATCAGGTACTGTTACGCCAAAATGGAATATGCCTAATCTCTTTTTTTCTAATTTGCTTTTAGGTGGATAATTGCCCTCGAATTCCAGCAATTCAACGCCAATACCGTTACCTGCGGACATATGTGCTAATTTGAAGAAAGTCCAGTCGGTACCGTAGATGCTGTCAGTAAAGTCGGTTTTTGGCGGTTCGCGCTTGATAGGCCATGGACCGGCCAAATGATTCCAGCCAAATACTTCTTTGTAGAATTCAATTGCTTTTTCGATATTTGATACGGATAGACCTACATGATTGAATATGATTGGATATTGCATTATTTTTTTCCTCCTTTTAATTTATGTATATTTTTTTACTGATGCTTCGTTTAAAAATGTTTTTGAAGTTATTTTGTATTAAAAAGTATATCATTTAATATCTAGCATATTAAATACTTAATTTAGAGTATTTTCAATAAAAAAAATTGTTTTTATAATTGTGTTAAATCGATCATCAACAATATTTTACTGTTTTGCTTAATTATAATACGTTTATAATGCATGAAATCTTGTTTTAAACAATTTAGGACTCTATGTGTATTAATAACATAAGTGTAAAAAAATTAGAAAAGGAGAGTAATTATGAATCCATTCCAAGCAAATCCGCCTAAAAAGAAATTAATGTCGGTTATGGCAGTATATATTGCCGTAGCAACCTCTATCATGCTGTCTTCAGGTGGCTCAACTATGCTGCCTGTTGCAGCAGCAGAAATCGGAGGTGCAAATATTTACACCATGGCTCTGACGCTGCCGAGTGTAATTGGAATCCCACTGATGCCCTTGTTCGGTTATATTTCAGCAAGGAATCCCTCTATTAGACGTCCGCTTTTTGTAGCTGGATTTTTACTCGCTGCCTTGAGTATTTTCCTTCGTGGAATTGCACAAAATATGTGGGTTATTGTTATTACTTCATTATTACTATGTATGTACAGTCCGTCAATCTATGTGCTTGGATACTCCATGATTAGGGAAATGTATGATCAGAAACAAGCGGGAATATATCTTGGAGCCGTCGGAACAATGCAGAGCATAGGGTTGTTGGCAGGTCCGCTCCTAACAGGCTTTCTTATCGAACAAATTAGTTGGCGTGCCGTAAATTTTGTTATCTTCCCGCTTTTCTTGCTGGCAGCTATATTCATGTTTTTCGGGGCGAAGATTACCAAGGAAGAAGGCAAGTCAATGGCCACAACTACATCTAAATTTGATTCGGCCGGCGGAATAGCAGTTATGGTGTTTTTAACTGCACTGATTCTCTTCCTATCGTTAGGTGAATATGCGCCGTTCGGAAGTACCCTGAACATTATCTTATTAATTACTGCAATAGCTGCCTTGATTTGTCTTATCAGAATTATAAAGAGAAAAGGAAATGACGCATTTATTCCTGCTCCTGTGCTTAAGGATACAAATACACTTTGCCTTATGAGTGCAGTTTTTTTTACAACTTGTTCAGCAATGGCAATTACAATATTTATGCCGGTGTATATTTTATATATTATGAAACAGGTAGCTTCTGTAACAGGAATAGCCATGGCAATATATGCAGTTGCCGGACTATTCATGGGACCTATATACGGACAGATAATCGGTAGGGCAGGAAATGCACGAAGCGTGGTAATGTGGGGAAGTGGAGCACTTAGATGCATTGTTGTAATAGCTTGCATATTTTTGCTATCATCAGATACTCCAATTTGGCTTGTTTATGGTCTTATGTTCATATCAGGTTTTTACAGCTCTGCAGGCGGTGTGGCATTTGCTGTTGCTCCTCAGATTCAACTTAGCCCTGAGATTCGGCAACAAGGTAATTCCATCATCCAGCTCGGACAAAATTTTGGCGGATCGACAAGTATTGCCATATACACTGCTGTTATGGCAATGATGGGCGGTCCGGAGAAAGGCTTTACGGTGGTTTTGACAATTTCAGCTATTTCTGCCGCTATTGTATTCTTCCTTGGAATTCCGCTGAAAAAGTTGGAGACTTCAACAACATAAAGGTAATAAAAAGCCCTGCAAAATGCAGGGTTTTTAAATGTCATAAATAATGAAAAAGAAATTAATATAAAAAACGGTTAGTAGCGCTTTGATTCTGTGATTATTATGTCTAAAGGAATGTCCCATTTATCAGAACAAAGATCGTTGATATTTTGCACTTCATAAGCTATAGCAATACTAACAGCATTTTTGCATTGAGGCAGATATCTGTCATAATAACCGGCACCCCAGCCGATTCTCATTTTTTTCAGTCCGTCAAATGCAGTGCAAGGAACAATTACAAGGTCGATATCAAGCGGATCTATTATGTATGAGCGGCTTTCGACCGGCGCTTTTATACCGTATTTACCTGATTCCCAATCGTCAGCGGTATATGGAATTGCCGAAATCATGATACCATTTTCAAAGCAAATCGGAAATGCAAGCTTTTTCCCCTGATTAATTGCATATTCATTAAAAAATGACGTGTCTACTTCACCGGCAAAGGATTGGTATGAAAAAATGTTTTTTGCTTTGTGGAAAGCGGGTTCTTCAATAAGCTTTCTTGAAATAATTCTGCTGAAATGTTCAGCTGACTCTTTACTGAGCTCTTTACGAGCAGAGGTGCCTTTTTTTCGTTGGAGATTTTTCTGAGCAGATATATCTTGCATTGTAAATTACCTTCTTTACTAAATTTTAGACTGATTTTATCTTTATCCAGAGTATAACATTTAGCTTGTAATGCAATAAATACTTAATTCAGAGTATTTTAAAAGAAAAAGAATGTTTTTATAATGTTATGTAACTATACAAAGGAAATTTTATGACTCTTTAATAAGTGGAAAAGTAGTTCCTTTATAATAATTTAAGGAGAAAAATTATGGAAAAGAACAGTACAAAAAAAAAGCTCGGCATAATTACGGGGGGATCAAAGGGTATGGGTTATGCTGCGGCAGAAAAGCTAGGTAAAGAATATGATATCCTGATTACTGCCAGAAATTCTGATGCATTGAATTCTGCTGCAGAAGAGCTTCGTGAAAAGGGTATAAAGGTTTATTGCCAACCAATGGATATTTCAAACAGGGAGCAGATTAAGGGGCTTGTTGAAGCAGCAAAAGGACTTGGGGATATTGCATGTGTTGTTAACTCTGCAGGTATAGACCCCTCAAAAGATGACCCAAGAACTGTTTTTTCTGTGAATGCCTTGGGCACTGCATATATGATGGAGGAATTTTATCCGATTTTAAATGAAGGTTCAGTCTATATAAATTTTTCATCTATGTCACCAT
Organism: Bacillota bacterium; assembly: GCA_023453025.1. GTDB lineage: Bacteria > Bacillota > Clostridia > Tissierellales > Sedimentibacteraceae > Sedimentibacter. Next base: position 120,626 of record JAEXUD010000022.1, on the reverse strand, counting down.
ATTTAGTGCCGGCTTCGTCAATTCCGGTCGATATTTTGCGTCTTAATCCTTTTTCAACAGAATTTTTGAAAAAGAGCGTTGAATGCTGTGAAAGACTTGGTGAAGGTGCGTCGGGCTTTGCATATGTGATGTCAAAATGGTTTGTGCGTGATTATACTGCAAGAAACGCTACCCGCTTTGCAAGAAGGGGCGTTCGTATCATTTCCGTTGCTCCGGGAAACATAGTCACTCCTATGTATATGAACAGTAAAGCATCAAGCGACGCTATGCTGCCCAAAACACCGATGGGACGTCACGGCAGACCGGAAGAAGTCGGAGATTTAGTTTCATTTCTGGTAAGTGACAAAGCCAGCTTTATCACCGGAGTTGATGTGCAAATAGACGGTGGTTGTGCTGCAGGTATGACATTACCTCAATTGGATTAGAAAGATTTACATTATGTAAATCAATATAAATATTTATTAAAATAAATAATAAAATTAAGGAGGTATTTAAATGAAACAAGACACTTACAAAGCGGCAATTTACAGAGGTATTGGTAAGGTGGATGTGGTTGATCTTCCGTATCCGAAATGTGGAGATGACGATGCTATCGTCAAGAATCTGTACGGTGGTATTTGCGGTGCAGATAATCTTGCCTACACAAAGGGCGGGGATCCTCATAGGATTTGGAAAGATTATGAGTTTGGGCATGAAATGCTAAGTGTAGTTGTTGAAGTTGGTAAAAATGTAAAAGATTTAAAGGTAGGAGACCATGTTTTTCCGAATTTCGGTTATGCTCATCGAGACAGAAACCGCATGGCTACGGTAGGTGCGTTTTCCGAGTATATTTTTATTCCGCAGTGCGAAGTTGGTTACAGCCTTTTCAAAATAGACAAAGAAATTCCTCCGAAAATTGCTGTATTGCTGGAGCCATTCGTCATAGGTACACGGGGTGCATTGAATGTAAATCCGGGTCCAGGCAGGAAGGTAATAGTATTTGGTGCAGGCTTTATAGGAATGTCTGCTGCAATAATGCTTAAGTATCTGGGGTGTGAAAAAGTAATGATTGTAGATTTTTCCGATTTCAGACTTAAAAATGCGGAAGGCTTCGGAATAATTACATGCAATCCCCAAAAAGAAGACCTGAAAGAAAAAGCAATTGCAGAGTTTGGAGCACATCCGGGACCTGCAGGGGGCTGCGGAGCTCATGCTTATATTGATGCTATCGGAATACAACCGATTATCGACAATTTTCAGATGCTTGCAGGCTATGGGTCAACTCTTGCTGTTGTGGGCGTACATCATAAGCCGGGTACAATTGATTTGATGAGGCTTTGCTATTCTCAGTGGGAAATACGCGGATGCGGCAGCACACCAATTGAAGAAGCTATTCCTATAATTCTTGAGATGATGAAATCCGGGAAATATGACCTTTCAAGTCTCGTTACACATGAATATCGCCTGGAGCAGATTGAAGAAGCGCTGCAAATGGCAGGAAATGTAAACGAAGCTCAGAAGGTATGCATCTCTTACGTATAGTTTTTAACGCCTATATAATTTTAATTTTTATATATGTAACAGGCAGAGTAGATAAAGGTGCGTCAAGTGCCGGACGGATGGAAGGTTGCCGCCGGACGAAAAATTATTTTGCACATTTATGCAATCAAAATTTACGGTACCTTTATCGCATTCGCTTCCACAAAAAGAGAATCCCTCTCTTTGTGGCATATTTTATAAAGAGAGAAGGAGATTTTAATGAATCAAAATCACGTAAAAAAAACTGTTTATATGAGCATGTTTATTGCACTAGAAGTTATTTTGACACGCTTTTTATCTATTCAGACGCCAATTGTAAGGATTGGATTTACTTTTCTGCCGATAGCTATTTCGGCAATAATGTTCGGACCTGTGTACAGCGGTATTGCCGCTTCTTTGGCCGATATCATCGGAATGATGCTTTTCCCGACAGGAGGATCATTTTTCCCGGGGTTCACTCTGACTGCATTTTTAACCGGTTACATTTATGGTGTTTTTTTATATAAAAAGACAATTTCGTTAACACAGATTAGTCTCGCAGTTATTTTTTCTACGGTTGTAGTTACTCTTGTACTTGACACCTTATGGTTATGGATGCTGACAGGACAAGGAATACTTGTGGTTTTACCGGCAAGAATTATTAAATGTGTCATTATGATTCCGATACAGATCATCATGATTCAAGCGATGTGGAGATATGTAATAGGTCGCCTTAATTTAAATTATATTTAAATGACGAAGTCAAAAAGATTGAAGACAATATTAACTAATCAGGAGGAAAAAATGAAAACAGACGTACAAATAGCACAAGAAGCAAGGATGCTTCCTATTTTGGAGGTGGCAGAAAATTTAGGTATTCAAGAAGACGAGTTGGAGCTTTACGGAAAATATAAAGCAAAGGTATCTCTCAGTGTGCTGAAAAGATTAAAAGGTAAGCCAGATGCCAAGCTGATTCTCGTTACGGCTATTAACCCCACACCTGCAGGCGAAGGAAAGACAACAACAAATGTAGGGCTTTCCATGGCGTTGAATAAAATAGGAAAAAAAACAATCACAGCTTTAAGAGAACCCTCTTTGGGTCCTTGTTTCGGTGTTAAGGGTGGAGCGGCAGGAGGAGGATATGCTCAGGTTGTCCCAATGGATGATATAAATTTACACTTTACCGGAGATTTTCATGCCATTACCTCAGCTCATAATTTGCTTGCAGCACTTCTAGACAATCATCTACAGCAGGGAAATGATTTAAAAATTGAACCAAAAAAGATTGTTTGGAAAAGAGTGCTGGATATGAATGACCGTGCCCTCAGAAACATCATCGTCGGAATCGGCAGCAAAGGTGATGGTGTGACAAGGCAAGCAGGATTTGATATTACCGTAGCATCAGAGATTATGGCCATTTTGTGCCTTGCAGACGGAATGAATGACCTTAAGGAAAGGTTGTCAAGAATGGTAGTTGCGTACAATACGTCCGGCAATGCGGTTACAGCAGGAGATTTAAATGCCACAGGAGCTATGGCATTGCTGCTGAAGGATGCTATCAAGCCAAATCTGGTACAAACCCTTGAAAATACACCTGCTTTTATCCACGGGGGACCCTTTGCCAATATTGCCCATGGATGTAATTCTGTCATGGCAACGAAGGTTGCCTTGAAACTTGCGGATTATGTAATAACAGAGGCCGGCTTCGGTGCTGACCTTGGAGCAGAAAAATTTTTCAATATCAAATGCAGATTTGCGGGGCTGAAGCCTGATGCGGTTGTCATTGTTGCTACAGTAAAAGCACTTAAAATGAATGGGGGAGTTTTAAAGGCAGATCTTTTATATGAAAATTTAGATGCGCTTGCAGAAGGGATTGCAAATTTAGAGCGTCACCTTGAGAACCTTGCGAAATTTGGTGTTCCTGCTGTGGTTGCAATCAACAGATTCCCTACGGACACTGAGGCTGAATTGAATCTTTTGAAAGAACGCTGCGCATTGAAGGGTGTAGATGTTATATTATCCGAGGTGTTTACAAAAGGTGGTGAAGGCGGAACTGAGCTTGCGAAAAAGGTAGTGGAAATTTGCAAAAGTAAAAAGTCCTCGTATGCTCCGCTATATGACGCAAACGGTACTATTGCAGAGAAAATTAATACAATAGCCACGGAAATTTATAGGGCGGATGGTGTGGAATTTACTGCTGATGCAAAAAAGCAAATTGCTGATATAGAAAAACAGGGACTTGACAAGATGCCCATCTGTATGGCAAAGACACAATATTCCTTCTCAGATAATGCGGGACTGCTTGGAGCACCTACCGGATTTAAGATTACGGTAAGAGAAGTAAAGGTTTCTGCGGGAGCCGGATTTATTGTTGCTATCACGGGTGAAATAATGACAATGCCCGGTCTGCCTAAGATTCCTGCCGCAAATGGAATGGACATCACGGAAAACGGTGAAATCATAGGACTTTCCTAAGACGCTGAGGAGGAAAAATGGGAGAGATACTGAAAGGTAAGCCGGTGGTTCAGGCTCTGAGAGAGAACATTCAGGAACGCATCGCAAAGTTGAATAAATTGGGGATTAATCCGACGATTCATATTTTCCGGGTAGGGGAGCGTGAAGATGACATTTCATATGAAAAGGGAATTTTGAAAAATTGTGAGTTACTCGGAATAAAAAGCCAGGTAACTGTATTGCCTGTCGATATATCCATGGAAGAATTTATATCTGCAGCAGAAGCTGCAAATAAAAACGATGATATTCATGGAATAATGATCTTCAGGCCCTTATCGAAACAGCTTGATCAGGATGTTATCAGTAATCTGATAAATCCTCTTAAAGACATTGATTGCATGTCGCCTTCAAATCTGGAGAGGGTCTTTGAGGGAGATGAAAGTATGTTCGTGCCTTGTACGCCTAAAGCAGTTGTTGAAATGCTTAAGGGATATAATATTCCATTAAAAGGAGCAAATATTGTTGTGGCAGGAAGGAGTATGGTGGTAGGTAAACCGCTTGCTATGCTGCTGCTAAATGAAAATGCAACAGTGACTATTTGTCATTCCAAGACTAAGGATATGCCCTTGTTTACACGAAAGGCAGATATTGTTGTTGCAGCCATCGGCAAACCCAAATTCATGGGTCCTGAATTTTTTGGTCCTGAATCAATTGTTATTGATGTGGGAATCAACAATGATGGAGATGGAAAGATTTGTGGGGATGTAGATTTTGACTGCACTGTAAATTCTGTGAAAGCAATCACCCCGGCTGTCGGAGGAGTGGGATCCATTACCACGACGATTTTGTTAAGACAGGTTGTACTTGCATGTGAAATTCTGTCGTCCAAAGCAGGGAAAAGAGTTGAATCGGAGGAGAATTACAAATGAATCCATTGAACTATTTTACACCTTCAGAAATATCGGAAATCACTATAGAAAACGGAATAAAAAAGACAAAATTGCCGGCAATCAATATGATTCTACTGGGCATTTTAGCCGGAGCATTTATCGCTTTTGCTTCCGGAGGTTCAAATATGGCTGCTTTCAACCTGTTTGCAAAGACTGATACGTATGGGCTCGGCAAGGTTTTAGCAGGTTCTGTATTTGGTACGGGTTTGATGCTGGTGGTAATAGCCGGAGGAGAGCTTTTTACGGGAAATACATTAATTATAGCGGGAGTCTTAGATAAAAAGATCAGTGTTGCAGGTATGCTGAAAAATTGGTTCTTTGTTTATATCGGAAACATGATAGGATCAATCCTGATTGCATACTTTATGTACGAATCAGGGCTTTTCAGCAGCGGTGCAAATATGCTTGGAGGCATGACGATAAAGATTGCAGTATACAAGGTGGGTCTTACATTCAAGCAGGCATTTATCCTCGGAATTATGTGTAATTGGCTGGTATGCCTCGCTGTTTGGATGTCGTATGGGGCAAAGGATATAACAGGAAGAATATTTTCTATTTTCTTTCCCATATGGCTGTTCGTCACGTCTGGATTTGAACACAGCATAGCTAATATGTATTACATACCGGCGGGAATTATGGCAAAGGCAAATCCGTCCTTTGTAGAAGCTGCGTCAACACTTGGAGTAACAATCGAAAAACTAAGTCATTTAAATTGGAGAGAATTTTTTATAAGCAACCTGATGCCTGTTACATTGGGTAATATTTTTGGAGGCTGTGTCTTTGTGGCGGCTGTTTACTGGTTTGTATATATTAAAAGCAGCAGCAAGTCAAATAAAAAACAATTAGAAAATATCTGATTTTATAATTAAAAATTTATATAAGTATAAGCATGAAAATTGGAAATGCGTCAATTATAAGAAATATGGACGTTTTTACATATCATACTGCTGTAAAGGGAATGAAAGATTCTTAATTTTGAGTATTTAATGTTTATATAATTTATGTATATAATTATGACATACTTAATTTAAAACAAAATATCAAAGAAAAAAGGAGTGTATAATTATGGCAAAAGGAACAGAACCAAATGCAATGCCTATGTCATTTCAGAGAATCACAATTTTCCATCTTCAGAAGATGAAAAATGAGGGTAAAAAAATATCAATGGTTGGTACCGCTCATTGCGATCCTCTTTGGACTGCCGCATGTGAGAGAGCAGGTGTACATCTTGTGCGTTACACAGCTCCGGGTGAGAGCTCTGCAATGCGAATTGAGAACATGCTTTGGCATACAAGAAATATTAGAAAGATGGCTCCGAATATTTGCTTGAATGCTGTTATGCAGTCATCAACTCATGCAGATAAATATAAAGCTGTTGAGTATGCAAGCTTGCTGCTGTCAGATGGTGCAGATAGCGTTATGCCAATGGGTGTAACAAATGATACTCTAAAATACATGGCTGATAACTTAATACCTGTTTTTGGACATGTAGGGTGCCTATCCGGGTGGCAGACCGGCTGGTTCGGCGGATATTCCCGTGTTGGTAAAACAGCAGAAGATGCAATGAATATATTCCGCATGGCATACGAATACCAGGAAAACGGTATGGCTGGTATGACCATAGAGATGACCTCACGTGAGGTGACAGACCTCATTGCTAAAAAACTTCGAGTTCCTGTGATTCAAGTTGCCGCAGGCGGCGCAGCAGACGGATCTGAGCTGGTTATCTACGATCTTCTTGGTTTCCAGCCTACTTCAACCATGCCAAAACACGCTAAGTACTACAGATCTTTCTTTGAGGATTCAATTAAGGCATTTGGAGAATATGTTTCGGATGTTAATTCTGAAGCGTATCCTGAAGAAAAACACGGATGGAGTATGAATGAGGCTGAGCTTGACAAGTTCATGAATTTATTGGAGCAGAAATATTAATTAAAAATGGTTTTATAAAAAACAGAAAGAATGAGATATACTTAGAAATGTAGTATTATATAATTGGTCAGCGTCTTTGGGTGCTGGCCTTTCATTTTGCAGATAGCAAGAAAGCAGTAGAAAAAGGTAAAAATAAGTATATACATAAAGTTGTAAATGAAAAATTTACAGCTATTCAATAAGTTATTATTAGCTGCCACAACAAAAACCACTTAAAGATATTATTAGGCTCTCAAGGGTTAATGTTTTAAATGCTTCCTGTTAAAATTGAGTTAATGGCTTCTTTTATTTCCTGATAGCTTGTGCACCTGCATAAATTAGACTGGAGCCACTGTTCTGTTATGTAATCATCTGCATCTTTGTGTTGTGCAGCCAGGGAATGACATACCATTAAAAATCCTGATGTACAAAAACCACATTGAAATCCCCATTTTTCTACAAATGCTTTTTGAATAGGAGCATTTTTAAGACCTTCAATTGTTGTTATTTTATGCCCTATCATTTCCACAGTCAGAGTTAAACAGGACTTTATAGGCCATCCGTCAACAATAACAGTGCATGCACCGCAATCACCATTTTCACAGCCGGGTTTTGCACCAGTAAGGTTTAATTCGTTTCGAAGAGTATAAAGCAATGTATCGGAAGGGTTCACTACAACTTTCCTTTTTTCTTCATTCACATCAAGTTCTATTATACTTGTATCTGATATTTTAATCATATCACACCTCATTTAACATTCTAAAAGTATTTTCAAGTGTGTTTTTAAGCACAAATTTTCTATATTCTGATGAGCCTTCCGTGTCATTTAATATTGAAGATGATACGTGTTCAATGATTTGGCTTATTTTGTTTGTATGATTTATTACCTCATCGTTAATATAGTTTTCTATTTCTTTATTTCTAAAAGGATATGAATATAGCCCGCTAAATGCAATTCTGATTTTATTATCCTTTTGAAGCGCCGCTACTGTCATAAGGGGATAAGCAATTTTGTCGCTTTTCGTTTTTTTAACGTGAACATACGGAAGTGAAAAATATTTTTCATCTATTTTTAAACTAACTAATATTTCACCGGAGGAAAGATTGAGTTTTTTATCAAATATTTGATTGAACTGAACTTCTCTTCTGCCATTTTTTCCAAAGATAACAGCATTGCTGTCACAAAGCATTAAGGGAAGCGATGTTTCTTTATATATTATTGTTCCGCATAAATTGCCGCCTATGGTCAATTTGCACTGAACAGTATGATCAGCTATGCGTGCTGCAGTTTGACCAAGGAGGGGAAATATTTTTGACTCTGATATTTGGGATAATGTAACTGCACTGCCGATGTTTAATTTATTGTCCTTCATTTTCATAGTACAACATTCAGGAATTCCTTTTATATCTATGACAGCACCCATGTGAATGTTATTTGCTCTTGCCATTGTAATAATTTCAGTTCCGCCGCTATAATACATGGGATTTTTACCCTGTGAATTTAGTTCGCTAAATGCTTGGAAGGCTTCTTCCAATGAGTCCACCTTATAATATTCAAACTTAGTAGGTATCATTTTTGCCTCCGGTTTTTTTTCTCCAAATATATTCCGGTGTTATCGGAATTTTGTCCACATCGATATCAGCTGCTAAGGATATGGCATTTCCTAATGCGCCGGGAATTCCAATAATGCCATGTTCAGCTATTCCTCTTGCACCATATGGTGCTGATAAATCAGGTGTCTCTATAAAATCAACAACATATTCAGGATTTTCTCCGTATCTCATCATTTTGTATGTTCTAAAGCTTGTAGTTTGCATAATTGCATTTTCATCATATAAAAATTCTTCTCTGCTTCCTATTCCAAGTCCCATGCTCATACCGCCCATTAAAAGACCAATGGCTGATTTTGGATTTAAGAGTTTTCCTACATCAATTACAGTTGCAGCTTTAACAAGTCTATATGTAAAATCTGTTTTGTCGAATTCAATTTCAACTGCTTGTGCGCCAGGTGTCCAAGAAGGACCTGCCCTACCTGTTCCGGTGGCAGGGTCAAGATGTGAAAGCCTGCTCATAATAAAGCTTCCTCTTCCGAATATATGACCGCCGACTGTATTTCCATTGTCATATTGGAGCCCATAAACTAAATCTTTAAAAGAAATATACATTGAAGGATCTTCATTTAAAAATACACGCATATTACCAACATCTAAATCCTCCGGAGAACATTTTAGTGCAACTGCAGCAGCTTTTTTTAACTGCATTATTAAGTCTTCTGCAGCTCTTAGCACTGCACTTCCCGCCATATAAGTGCTCATGCTCGCCACTGTTTTCCAATGTGTAGGGCTTGTTTGTGTGTTTACGTTCATAACAACATTGATTTTAGCTACAGGCATTTTCATTTTTTCTGCAAGAATTTGAGCTAATGTTGTTTTTGACCCGGGACCGATTTCAACAACTCCGCAGTTTAAATTTATGCTTCCGTCAGAATTAAAGGTGAGCAGAATGCCTGAGGATGCATCCGTAGGCGAATCAGATGTTTTCCAAAAACAACTGATGCCCTTAGTTCTTACCTTTCCATTGTCCAATTCGATTTTATTTCCTTCCTGCCAATTCATAATCTGTTTAAGCTTCTCTAAACAGGAAACTATGTCCCCGGAATTACTTTTAGTGATTTTTACCTGTGTTGGGGATGTATTACCTATAGTTATTGCATTATTAATTCTTAATTGAATAGGGTCCATGCCTAATTTTAATGCTAATTTATCCATCATTCTTTCCAGGCAAAAGGCGTGGCTCGCATGACTAAAGCCTCTAAAGGATGTGGAATAAATATGGTTTGTATAAATACTTATTGCATCACATGATAAATTTTCTATACTGTATGGACCTGAGCAGTCAACTGCAATAGCCTTTGCTAAACGTGGAGATATGTTGGAATAAGCTCCGCTGTCAACTAAACATGTCATTTCCGCAGCCTTTAATTTTCCATTAGTGTCAGCTCCAAGCTTAATTTTAACTTCAGCTCCCATTTTACATGGAGAAGCGGAAATATCATCTTCACGGCTGTTTGAAATTTTGACTGGTCTTCCATTAACAGCTCTTGAAGCAAGATATGCTAATATTTCCAGCTGAACATTTGCTTTACCGCCAAAAGCACCACCTACAAGAGGTGTATGTACAATAATCTTGCTTTCTTCTAATTTAAAATATTTGCTTATGTATTTTTTTACAGTAAATGGGGTTTGCGTTGATGTATTGATTACAATTGTTCCATCAGGCAGGATTTCAGCTCTTGCATTTCTTACTTCCATGGCAGCGTGGTCTGCTTGCGGATCAGTAAAGCTTCCTTCAACAATCACTTTACTTTCCTTCCAACCCTTATTCATATCACCTTTTCTGATTTTTACAATGTGTGAAATATTAGTGTTTTTTTGGGGATATACATATTTAGAGTCAAATGTATATTCTGTTAAATTTTCATGAATCAATGCAGCATTTTCTTTTAGTGCATCAGAAACAGAATTTACAACAGGAAGCGGCTCGTATTCTATTTTTATTAAATTTGCTGCTCTCATTGCAGTTTGTTCACAATCAGCAACTACTAAAGCAACCGGCTCCCCGTAGTATCTGACTTTTTCCTTTGCAATTGGAGGCCTGTCATCAATAAGCTCTCCAAATAAAACCTCGCAATCATTTCCGGTTAATACAGATTTGACGCCGGGTTCTTTTATTGCTTCGGAAATATCAATAAATTTAATTTTTGCATGGGCATATGTGCTGCATAACATTTTTGCATGAAAAATATTTTTAACAATTTCATCCACATTATATTTTGCCGCTCCTGTTACTTTATCCCAGGCTTCTTTTTTCAGAATGCTATTGCCTAAAGCTATCAATTCATTTCCTCCCTATTTTATTAAGATGTAATCACCGCAACTTAGTTGTGAAACATTGGCTCTCATTGCTTTTCCGATATCCCTGCACAATATCTTTTGTTCTTCAACATCTTTTGCTATTAGTATTAACGGATTTCCCCCAAAAACCCTTTCTTTATTTAATGTAATATAAGCAATTATTTCAGCTTTTTCTTTTGCCATGGTAATCTCTCCTTAAGCTTTCTAATTATTTATCTTCAAGTGGATTTTTCATTAATTCAGGATTCTTTTTAACATTTTCTAAAATTGGTGTTTGTTTTATTGTATCAACAAAAGCTCCTTCATCTCTTATGATTGGTACAATGGCTAAAGCAATTTTACCTGTACTAAATTGTTTCCTGATGAAGTTATACCTTTTAACACCAAGCCTTCTGCAAACTTCAAAAAGTATTGCCTGTCTTTGACCATAATTATCTAAAGTGATGCGAAAGTGTTCTTTTTTGGGAGATATTACAGCACCGATTCCCTCTGACTGTACTAATTTCCTTGAATTATCTGTACCTAATAGATTAGTAACGAATATATTATCCACGTATAGTTCAGAATTTCGCACTTCAATTTTGCCTATTTTAACATCTGCAAGATCACCAACATTATGTCCTTTTGAAAATCTTTTTAAAATTAAAAAGGTTATTGTCCCGGCTGTTACACCAACAATAATATTCACCCATATTACTTTGCTGTTAACGGCATGCATGGTTATTCCGGTAATTAAAGATACCAATAGAGCAAAATAATTTCTTGCTTCATATGTTTTTGAAATACCATCTATATAAGCGTCACCTCGTTTAGCGTATTCAGAACTGTCAACATCTTTTAAGCTTTCTTTTTCTAATTTCCTGATGTCTCTGAAATGTTGGATACCCAATGTTAGAAAAGTAATAGCTGAATAATTCTTAGTTAGAAAAGCAGGGACAACAACAGCTCCTAAACCTGCAGCAACTATGCCTGAAACTAAATTTAATAAATAACCGTTAGGATAACTTGGGTATTGTCTATAATCCTGTACTATGGTTAATATCCTTGCTAAACTCCCCATAACAACAGCGGTACCTATAAAAATAAGCTGCTGCTGTGATATAATTTCTTCTTTCATTATATCCTCCAATTAGATTATTTCGTATATAATGGTATATCTTAGACCTTCTGCATAAGGGTTGACCTATAAAAATTATTATTCTATTTTTTGATTTTAATTATTCACACATAACTAATTCTGTTCCCAGATTTAAATAGTTCTGCATCTGTAGGACTTCAAGAATTACAAAATGTAAAAAATAAAATGCAAAAAGCGGTAATAACAACGTTTCTTAATGCTATTGCAAATTAAAAAAAGGCTGTCTCTGAGGAGAAGGAGACAGCCCTTTTTTTGAGGAAAAAGCATTATTTCAATAATTTTTGTCATTTTCAGTTTAAATTCATATTTTAATAATCACTTACCATCTTATAACAAATTGGTTAATTAAAAAAACTTGTTTATATTACATGATTGTTCCCATGTATTCTTTTATATCTGAAGTATTTTCACTGATAACTTCAAGTGCATGGCTTATAGCTTTTGATATTGTTTCAACAGTCATGCTTGCAGTGCCGTCAGGTTTTCCTGATACTTGCTCCGTTGAAAAAGGAACATGAATGAAACCGGCTTTAATGTGAGGATATTTCTTATGCGTCAGGTACAAAACATTGTACATAATACTATTGCATACATAGGTGCCTGCCGTATAAGATATGTTGGAAGGTATGCCGTTTTCTCTTATTCTATTGACAATAGCCTTAACGGGAATAGTTGCAAAATATGCGGTTTCACCATCCGGCTGCAGTGCCTGTTCTAAAGGCTGTTCACCGTCATTATCCGGTATTCTTGCTTCTGCTAAATTTATAGCAACCTTTTCTACGGTTATGCTTGTACGACCGCCTGCCTGTCCGATACTCAGCACTACATCGGGCTGGTGCTTATTTATAGCCTCTTCCACTACCGAAACACTTCTGGTAAAAACTGTGGGTATTTCCAATTTTATTATTTCTGCACCTGCAATATTATCAGGAAGCAGTTTAACCGCTTCATAAGCAGGATTTACCGTTTCTCCTCCAAAGGGGTCAAAGCCTGTTACTAATATTTTCATAAAAACCTCCATCAATAAATTTGTGGTTCAGGAATGATAATTCTTCCTTGCTGCATGATTTTTCTGTTATCGGCATATATATCAGGTTCTATACTTACCAGATCGAAATGTCCGCTTGCTTCATGGAATCCTCCAAGTGCAATGTTTCTTCCAAAACCTATATGAAAAGTACCATATGCAGATTCATCTTCGATGTAGCAATTACCTTCACATTTGGAACAGGAATTCAATCCTATTCCAAATTCTGAAGCCACATACATATTTAAGTCCTGATATTTTTCAATATAATCCATCAATAAATTTCCGCTTGTGTTTTGCTGGATTTCTTTTATTTTTCCGTCAGATAATATGATTTCAATCGGCTCATCAGGTTTGCCCAAGTAACCCAGCGAGCCGTCAACAACCATTGTACCTTCTGTTTTGCTTTCTTCAATGGGAACATAAATTTCAAAGCTTGCAGATGAATATCCTTTTCCGTCTTTTACGACACCGTTGAAAAATCCCGGTTTTCTTCCTTGCTTATAAACCTTTAGGCTTGTGCCTGCCTTCGATGTTATTTGGATCATGGATGAATTATCAATGTATTTCATAATTACATTTGCCATCATCTTACTCTTTTTTGTGTCCATATTGATAAAATCATAAGATAACATAGATTTCTCAGTGTTTACAGAAAGAGGCAATGAAAGAAATTTATTTCCTCTTTCTATAGCCCTTTTGGCTGCCCTTGTTGTTATTAATGAATAATCAGCAGCACCAATGATAGCAGTATATCCGTCAAATGCATTTTCATTTTCATCAAAAAATATACCTACCTGAATTCCCTCATTTTCTACAATCATTATATCCACAGAAACAGTTCTTTTAAGAGCATAATTTTTTAGAGCATTCGCTTCTGCTATATGCTTATGACTTGAGACAATTAAAAGTCTGTCCCGACTGCTGATTTCCAACCAATTTTCAATTATAATCCGCACACCGTTCTCTATGTCTTTATTCATGAAGTTCCTCAGTATTTATTTAAATAAAATCATATAGACAATCTGGAAAGTAATCAAAATCAATGCAGGTACAATCTGATTTTTAATAACCCCCATTCTGTCCTTCATATCCAGCATAGCTACAGGAACTATGTTAAAATTAGCTGCCATTGGTGTGCACAATGTTCCGCAATATCCTGACGTAAGTGCGATCATGCCTATTAAAACCGGATTTGCACCATATGCTAATACAAAAGGATAGCCGATTCCGACAGTCATAACTGTGATAGCGGCAAATGCATTCCCCATTATCATGGTAAACAGCATCATACCTATTGCATAAACGACAATACCTACGTTTACATTTCCCTGAGGTACAATATTACCAACCAATTCAGCGATAACATCACCGACACCCGTAGCTGTAAAAATAGCTCCAAGACTTGCCAGCAGCATTGGAAGCATGCTGAGAGGTCCAACGGTAGACATCAAACGTTCTGAATCCTTTAAAAATACCTGTAATTTATTTTCCGGAGAGTACAGCATCAATATAATAACTGAAGCAATAACACCTACTCCAATTCCAACCAATGCTCCGAGTTTTGTAAATAACGCAAATATAACTGCAAATATACCTATTGTTAATGCCGGAATAAAAATTTTCATTCCGATCTTATTAAATGCTGCTTTTGTTTCAGCTTGAGTAGGCTCATACTGCTTCCCGATTTTAACCTTCTGAAAAATAGCGGGAATTGTCATAATAATTATCAGGACACCATTAATCATAGGAGGTATCCATCTTCCAAATGCCAATACTATACCTAATGAACACCAAAATATTCCTGTTCCTATATTAGATGTATTTTCTTTGTCCATAAAGTTTTTAACACCGGTATAGAGCGTAATGAATCCTATTATTATATAAATAATTTCCAGCAGTTTCGATCCTAAAGCTATTTCTGCATCCATAAAAAATTTCATGTTTATACCTCCTCTTTGTTACTGCTGTAATATTTTTTAATAAGCTTTTTGTCCTTTAAATTGTAATAAATAACAGCAACAAGGATAGCAGTAACACCTACCGGAATTTCAACCTTTACCAAATCAATCAGTTCAACGGTATAGCCCAGAGAAGCCAATGTTGACTGAACCAACAGACCTCCCGCTCCGCCGACAAACAGAACCTGACAGAAGAACCATGCAATATTCTCCATGCCCGAGGACATTCCTTTGATTTCTTCCAGGTATTCTTCATTTACTTCTTTACCGGATGCTTCAATAGTACCTGTAGTCATCGGCATTATTATCGGTCTTACAAAACCGGCAACTCCGCCGAAGCTTACGTTAAAGGCAGCAAAGATGCCTCTCATAATACCATATGCACCGATAATTTTTCCCGGTGAGGCTCCCTTAATTCTGCCAATAAGATTTGCAGCCGCTTCCTTCAATCCATTCCTTTCCATTGTTCCGGTTACAAGCATTATTAAAATGAATATTGCCATACTTCTGTTGGAAACAAATGATGTTCCAAGTGTTTGAAGAAGACCTGTCACACCAAGTCCTCCTACTAATGCCGTTACTACAGCTGCACTTAAAATTATTAAAATCGAATCTTTTTTAAGTGCAAAACCGATAATAACAATAAGAATTCCTAATAATTTAATTAGTTCCATATTTCCTCCTAAAATAAAATTTTATTTCAAAGCTGCATTAGACAATGATAGGTCGCTGTCTTTTGAAACTTATTGAAATTTGATTTTCAGATATCATGCATTTGCTTTCGAATAAGCATATACAATTTATCAGCATGTCAAGCACTGCTTCGTCATGAGTTACATGTGCCCTTGCACAAAGATTTAAATATTCTCCCTGCGCTGTTTCATCTGCAACCTCGCTGGTGTAGGCAACAGTTGTTATCCATGGAATCCGAATTGAAGGATAGCGGTGATTTGGGTCATATTTGAACGGAATCCAATAATTGATCATGTCCTTGTAATAATTGGCAGGGAATTGTTTAGGCATCCATTCATGAGCGTATTTCTCAAATCTTGTCATCCATTCCTTGTTCCACTTGGTTATTTCACCATCCTCTGTTATTGCATCTGCGATTACCTCTTCTATTTTTTTATTAACCGCGTAATTTCCCTTGTAAGCATCATCCGTTACCGTCCAGTAATATCCATATAGTAATGAGCGCGGCAGCCAGAAGCCTTTGTAGGAAGGTGATGTATATCCGGAGAACTGCTGCTCCCATTCATGGCTTGGAACACCATGATTATCAATAATCACATCCGGCAGATATCTTTCCCATAATCTTGTAAGCCCCATAGCTTCAGTATGTATGGTGTAAGGCTTGAAGTGTTCATTGTAAAATTCTTTGCCTATTGCATTAAATCGGGCGACATGAAGTTTCCATGTTGGATTGTCCATCTGAAGCGCATAATGTATTGCTGTCCCATCCACATTTTCCATGGGAACAATAACAAGATTCAACTTGTCAGGCAGGTTTTTGT
This sequence comes from Bacillota bacterium, assembly GCA_023453025.1. Taxonomy (GTDB): domain Bacteria; phylum Bacillota; class Clostridia; order Tissierellales; family Sedimentibacteraceae; genus Sedimentibacter. The sequence continues at coordinate 104,259 of JAEXUD010000022.1, read as the reverse complement.
ATTTATCTTCTGTCAGAATCTTTTTCAAAAGCATGAATGCGGAATTTGTGCTTGACACTTCATTTGCATGATGTCTTGAATTAATAATTTCTGAGGGGAAATTGTTAATTCGTTTGGTTCTTGAAACGTATCCGTCCTGCTTTGGAAGTATTTCAATCGCATAGATGTATCTTCCGAGATATGACTCGGCGACCGGGTACACATTAATTCCCGGCACATGCTTTAATTGATTTATTATTTCAATATACTGCTCATAGCCGATTAAAGTATGTTCCATAAGATCGATATCAGAAATGCTGAGATTCTTGTCAGTCTCTATATATTCATAAATATGTGCTGAATAACAGTTCTCGCCTATATTAATTTTAAGTGTGTCTATTCCGCTGAACAGGCGGCTTATTTCAAGCACCTGTTTATCCAGAAGCTGCATATAACTGTCCGCAAGCTTCTCGTTACTGATATTTGAATTTAGAAAAGCGGTGATTTTGCCGTCCTCGAACACTAATTTCTTCATGTACAGTTCAGTCTGTTCTTTTGTAAGCTGGCTTTTTACTATCTTATTTTCTGCTTTAATGCAGGGGCTTTTCTCCAGCTCATCAAATAACGTCACTTTAAAAATCGGTTTGCCGCTTCCTTTTTTGATGATTGGAAGAATCAGTCCCGGTGCATCAAGTATGATGTTCGCATTGTGTATTCCATAATTCTTAAAATAATCTGTTCCCACAAAATACATGTCTTCATGCAGTGCATCCAAGGAGGAAATCATATCTTCTCTGAAATTCAGAGAATAATCAGGTTCGCTGGCTGTTACCTCCAACTTGAGCTGCGAAAAAAACGGCTGGTCCTCAATGCTTATTTTATTAGAGTTCTTCTCTTCAATGAATTTTCTGCATCGTGGCAATACTTTCTGCTGATATATATTCCAAATGCTTTCAACATCGGTTGCAATTCTTTCATTTACTATTTCTTCGCCGTTTACAACAACCCTAATGAATCCCGTTGATGGATGAACCTTTCCCAAACCCGGGTATTCATCTAAATAAGGCCGTTCTGAATATGATGACTTGTAATCTGCTGCGAAAATTTCTTCAATTTCTTCGCCAATTTCCCCATATGCTTTTACCTCATACGTTATATCCCTGGTTCCTTCATATTGTGCAAATTCAACCTGGTTTCTGTCAATAAGAAGTATTTTTGCAATAATATCGTCTATTGGATATAATTCCTGCAAGAAGCGAATTGGAAGGTCAAGCCATTTATCGGGATTATTTGTTTTAAAATTGTTGTGTGTGGGTGTTGCTCCGTCTTCTTCTGTCCACTTAGTTATCTTATCCGGGAGAAATGGCTTAAATGCAATTTTTATTTTTTGTACATTCTTATCTTTCAAATACGGAATAACTGCTTCCTCAATCCATGATATGCCTTGCTTGTATGAACACAATATTTCCGCTTTCTTAGCTGCAGCATGTCTATCCATTATTTCAGCTGCAATTTCATCAGCCAGATTTCTTCTTACATCTATTTCTTCACTGAGTGCACCGTATATTTCCACTTCATCATCCGGCTTCAGATGCGAATAAACTTTTTCTTCTAAAACCCTTTTAAAGGCATCTACTTCCCACAGTATGTCATAAGATTCTTCAAATATCTTTTTTCCATCCTTATGATTCTTGAATTCAACATTGGGAAATTGACTTTTAATTCTATTTATCTCATCATGGTTTTTCGGAGAAATGTACGCAGAAATATTCCCTTTAAGCTCGTTTTCATACGCTTTTAAGTATGTTAATTGGCCATCTGAATTATTCATTGCAAAGCTGTCTGTAATATGCTGCAGATGGTATGTCCATGTCCTTCCCTCAGGAAGCAATGGGAAATTTTCGCAAACAAGTGAAGAAAATCTTTCAAGTTCATCTCCGTTTCCATATATGCGTACGATGTTACGTCCATTATCTTCTAAAAATTCCATGCCGCATTTGCTGTCTTCTTCAAAAATAAAAGCATTTCCGTTCCAACAACCTTCAGCAACAATAGGACCTTCGTATGCGGTTGTTTCCATTCCGATTCGAAATGCAAAATTACATGCTGCAGTCAGGATGGAAAGACTGCATTTCTTTGGCAATACTATTTTAAAATCCAATTCATCCGGCAATTGGTCAAAATCTGTATCCTTCAAAAACATTCCCTTAGAAAAGATTGTTTCTAACCCCTTTTTCTTTCGCCAATCAAGCTCAGGAACAGGTTTTGCCCCTTTGGTAGCAGAAATATATCCTTTCGGCCATTCTTCATGCTTAGTTTGATACATATACTGAAATTCTGAAAAACTGTCCTTTACATTCACACCGGTTTTCTTTGATGTTACAGGAAATTTGGCCGATGTGGAATTAAAGCCCATAAAAAGACTTTGCTCAACAGCTATTTTTTTCTGATCCCAGCTCATATTTTCTGCCAGCAGAATTTTTTCCATAATTTAGCCTCCAAAATCTTCGCTTACATCTCTTGTTTTGCTCAATAAAATAGCCTTCTTAAATGTATGCGAATTGCTGTTTTATATACTAATCAGATTCCTTACTGAATCAGTTAATATTTCTATTTCATTTTCTTTTACAAGCACCACGTCTTCTAATCTGGCACCGCCAAAACCGGGTATTGAAATGCTTACTCCAATGCTGTAAACTTGATTTGGCAGTATTATTCTTTTAATATTCGGTTTTATAATATACCCTTCTATAGTCTGAAGACCTCTTCCATGACCAATGGCCTTAAGGAAAAAATCTTTATATTCAGTATGTTTTATTTCATTTTCAAAGAGACTGTAAAGCTTCTCATATTCCATATATGGCTTAATGGAATTCAATATTTTCATATACACATCATAAAGGCAAGTGTATATTTTCTCATACTCACTTCTTACAGTACCTACAGCAATCATTCGTGCCAAAGCAGATGTATAGCCTTCATATTTAACTCCAAAATTTAATAATATGAAATCACCTCTGTGCACGAAGACATTCTTGTCCGGTGATGAGTATGGCATGGATGTTTTCTCTTCAATGCCGATGATTGGACGGAAGGCGTATCCATCGCCTCCTTCTCTTTTCATAATGTAATTCATTTCAATTTCTATATCCTTTTCACTCATACCTTCACAAACTATCTTAAGTAACCCTCGGAAGGTTTTATCAGCGATCTCACATGCCATTTTAATTTTTAATATTTCGTCTTGAGATTTTATTGATCGTCTTTCTTTAAAAGGTTCTTTCAAATTAATAATTTCAATGTTGTTGAATCCTTCTTTCAGATGTGAATAAGGGATATATTTAATATCACATATGTCGACTCCCAGCCTTTTTACATTGTTAAGCTCCAGCAAGTTTCCCAATATTCTCTCGAAATTCAATTCATCGGCAATCAGTATTGGAATGAATCCTGTGCATTGTTTCTTTGCCTGCTCAATGTATCTATTGTCAGCGATAATGTAATAATTGTTTTTTGCTAATAAAACCCAGGAATTTTCTCCCGTAAACTTACTTATATAGGTTATATCATACTTATTTGTAACAAGGATTGCATCAACATCATTTTCAATGAGTATATTTAATATATTATTATTCATTTCTTCTCCTTCATAATTTATATGCAAAGTTTATGCCAGTTTACTTATACGATAAAATCATTGATATCATCATATATTCAAAAATTTTATTATATGATATTTCGGGTGATTATGTTTATTTTAGTTACTAATCACCAATTTTGGTGATTAGTAAAGCGGCCTTATATTATATTTTACTATTTTGTTTTTTAGAGTTTGTCTCGGAAGGCCTAATCTTCTGGCAGCCAGAGCTACGTTGCCGCCGGTTTCATTCAACATATTCCTGATTATTTTTATTTCTACTGACTCAACCATTTCATTAAATGTTTTATCAATGCTATATTCATAGGACAAATTAAGATTATCATCACTTTCAAGTTTTTCAGAATGATTGTTGTTGTTGTTGTTTAATTTGGTCGCCTCAAAAGAGATATGATTATAAACATCTTCAATTTCCAGCAAATTGCCTTCAGCGAAATTCATAATTCTCTCAATACAATTTTTAAGCTCTCTGACATTTCCATCCCAGCTTTTACCTTTGAGAATATTCATTGCTTCCTTATCTACGCCCAAAATGTTTTTATTAAATTTTTTATTGTATATTTTAATAAAATAATTGGTTAATAGATCAATATCATTGATTCTTTCCTTCAATCCCGGTATTTTAATGTTAATTACATTTAATCGGTAATATAAATCTCTTCTGAAATTACCTTTCTTAATAACTGTAAAAGGTTCTTCATTAAATGAAGCTATAACTCGTACATTTGCTTTCTTTAAATTTTTGCCTCCGATTCTCATAAATGTCTTTTCCTGTAAAACTCTTAAAAGTTTTGCCTGAATATGAAGATCCATAGAATTGATTTCATCCAAATAAATTGTTCCGCCCTCGGCTATTTCAAAAAGACCCGGCTTGTCTTTTGCGCCGGTAAAACTGCCTTCTGTCGTGCCAAACAGTAAGCTTTCCAATAGAGTTTCAGGAATTGCCGCACAGTTCTGAGCAACAAACATATTGTTTCGTCGATCCTTAGAAGCGTTATGAATACCTTGAGCAAAAAGCTCTTTTCCAGTTCCTGTTTCACCGTAAATCAAAACAGGAGAATCATTTTCGGAAGCCTTGAATGAAAGGTTGACTAGACGCTTCATCTGATCATCATTAGTTATTATGCTTTCAAGCGAATATGTAGTGCCATTTTTAATGGTTATGCTATTATCATTTTCACTTTCAACATACGCATGAATATGAGTGCTTTTTATTTCGTTTGACAGCTTGTTTTTCTCATCTATGATATTTAAAATTTCAATAATTCCCAGCAAATCATTTTTATTGTCTTTATATGGATAAATTGAACTCATATAAAAACCATTATTTATTTTCAATATTTTTTCCGAAGCTACTCCGGAGGCCATAACCTTATAATATTCATCAATTTCGATATGATTAAGTACGTCAGAAATATTATTGTTGATTTTTATATTATTAAAGATTTTATGTGCATTCTCACTAAAATACATTAGATTTAAGTCTTTGTCATATAACATAATAATTAATTTTTTTGTTGTCAATAAACTGTTAAGAATATTTTCAAAATTGATTTTTTCCAAATCATCACCTTCGTTGTTATAAATTAATATAGTTGGTATTTTATACTGACTCGCCTATTTGATTATGTGCAACAGATACTTTATTCTATAAACTCAGATGGAATAACTTAATTTCCATGCTCTTTGTATATTTTTTCAATGCGGTCATACGCTACCTATCCTCCTTTCATCGCTTCTGCTTATATATCCATAAAATGAGTGTTTCGTTACAGAGAAAAATATTTCAACAAAATCGGAGAAAAATATATCTTCCGTTCAAACTCATTTTTTGAACAACAGTTAGTTCATAACTTTTCCTGTTCTGAATAAAATCACTTTCTAGTATTATATCAAAATATTATAGAAAATTCATCGAATTAATATTTGAACGGATAACTTAAAAGGTCAAATGAGAGGGCAACGCATTCTAGGGTTTTCTCTAATACTTCGAACAGCATTAATAAAAGTTTGTATATGAATCAGGGACATGTATAAATATTATTCATGGCTATATAGCTTGACTTGGTAAAATAAAGCTGTTACTCTTTAAACGGTTATAATTAAAATAACTTTGGAGGGATAAAATGAATAAAAAATATTTATCTTTATTTTTAGTACTTATGATGATGTTAAGCATATTTGCAGGATGCAGTGCAAATACAGAAGCGCCGCAAAAAACTGAAGACTCACAGGAAACACCAAACTTTCAGTATATTACTGCTGATGAATTAAAAACTATTGTATCAGAAGAAAATAGTGAGTATGCGGTTTTCGACGTCAGAAAAAAAGCGGATTATGATACGGAGCATATTAAGGGTTCTATATCTGCCGATGTAGATTCCATAGTATCTAATCAGGATAATGCACCGGCTAAAGAAAACATAGAAAAAGCATTATCTGAACTTGAAAGCAAAGACAAAAAATTTGTGTTGCTATGCTATTCAGGTAAAAGATATGCTGAAGCAGCAACAGGACTTTTGAAGGACGCAGGCATAGATGCAGCTGATATCTATACATTGGAGGGCGGCTACAAGGGCTGGACTTTCACAGATTTGCTTGTTGATTCCAACTTACCTGCAGCAGAGAAGGTCGATGCTGTAGAAATGAAAAAGGTGTTTGTTTCGCCGGAATGGGTAAAAAGCGTAATTGACGGACAGCAGAAGGAATCAAGCAATTATATAATTTTAGAAGCGAGCTGGGGTACAGCTAATGAAAGTCCGGATTACAATACAGGACATATACCGGGTGCTGTTCATGCGGATATTTCAAGTATCGAGGCAGAGCCATACTGGAATATAAAAACACCTGAGGAAGTAGAAAAGGCAATGCTTGACCTTGGAATTACAAAGGACAAGACGGTTATTCTGTACGGAGCAGATGCTTCAGGTACTGCCAGAGTTGCATATGCATATTTGTGGGCAGGTGTTGAAAATGTAAAAATACTTAACGGTAGTCTGAATTCATGGACAAAGGCAGGATATGAGCTTGAAACTGCCGCAAATAATCCGGTGGCAGCTGCGGAATTCGGTGCTAAGGTTCCTGTTCATCCTGAATATTGGATATCCGTTGAGGATGCTGCAAAAAGATTGAATGAAGATGAAAATTTCCGACTGGTGAGCATTCGTTCATATGTGGAATTCAAGGGTGAAACAAGTGGATATACATACATTGATAAAGCGGGAGAGCCCAAGGGTGCTGTTTGGGGTAAAGCCGGAAGCGACCCATACCATATGGAAGACTATACACATGAAGACGGTACTTATATAACCATGGATGAAATGAAAGAGCTGTGGAAGGATTTGAACTTTACGCTTGAAAATCATCTTTCATTTTACTGTGGTACAGGCTGGCGTGCTACAATTCCATTTTTGATTATGTATGAAAACGGATATACCAATATGAGCCTTTATGACGGAGGATGGTATCAGTGGCAGATGAATGATGAGCTGCCTGTACAGGTGGGCGACCCAAGCGCCGGTGAGGTTATATACACAACGGTAGGTGAGCTTCCAAATGACAAGGCTGCAAAATAAGCTGTGCGGCGCATTCATAATTTTATGCGCCATATTGGAGGTATTAACATTAATAGGTGCCTACGCAGCTGCTTATTTCACGAGAACACGCATGGGAATGCTACGCCATGTAGTCTACATGAACGGAAAATGGGAAAAACTTTTTCCCATTCCGTTCATAAGAACCTTTGCCATATGTGTGATCATTGTTCTTGCAGCAATAGTATGCATCAGATACTTTAAGATGAGACAAAAGGGAATAGTAGCCGCAGCAGCGGTGCTGGTCATTTTGCTGAGCGCATGGACCATATATTATATAATTTCATGCAATACGGGAATTAATCGTGCATACTACATTCTAAGTATGTGCTTCATAATGGCGGCTATGTTCCAGAATATAATATATTATTGCCTCTGTCATATAAAGAAAAACAAGCAGTATAAATAGCGCTCTAAACTAACTCAGTTCTAGAGTGCATTTTTTATTGAAACTAATAAACTTTTTTAAAAATATCGTTGAATCGCAATAAATGCATATGAATTAATATTTGAATGGAAATATCTTCAAGATTGATATATAATGAATTAATTAGGAGGTGTTAGCATGACAGATGATGAACTGAAAATCAAAATGTATTCATTTACAGTGGATTGCAAAGAACCTTATGAATTAGCAAAGTTCTATGCGGAGCTGCTTAAGTGGGAAATACCATTTTATGATGAAGAATGGGCATGCGTAGGTGCTCCGGGAACGGGTCAGGGGACGTATCCGGGTATAATTTTTCAACGAAATACTGAATATAAACCGCCTGTGTGGCCGGAAGAGCCTGAAGCTCAACAGCAAATGGCACATATGGACTTTGCCGTTAATAATTTGGAAAAAGCAGTTCAATATGCAATCAATTGTGGAGCAACAATCGCAGATGAGCAATTTTCTGATGACTGGAGAGTTATGTTTAATCCGGCCGGACACCCTTTTTGCTTATGTCAAATGAAATCAATTTTTGAGAGTCCTCATTTTGCATTGTTATAGAAGTTACGAGGCAGAGAGGAAATCATGGTGTTTTAACAGTATTTTTGGATAATAAACACTTACGTTAATAAGGAAAATATTGTAAAATATTGTCAGAATAGGTAAACGGACAGAAAAAGTAAAAAACCCTGTAAACGGAAGGGTTTCCACATAAAGTAACTATACATCATCAGCTATGCCGACTACCTATTCTTTATCTTATGTAAATTATATCTCAATTATTAACAAAAATCAATAAAAAGTTCAAAATTATATATGGTATTATAAAAATTGTAATAAATCTGAAAGCTCTTAAATATTTTAAGAATATAACTATATTAATAGGTATAAGGAATCATACAATGAAAAAGAAAAATATAATAATAACCTTAGCAGCAATATTATTAATTATATTGAATATTGCAATTTACATTTTTAAAGAAGTAGATTATGATGAAAATGAATTTAAACTAGGGATTAAATCACTTTTTCATCAAGAGCTTACATTGGAAGAGATGGAAAATTCCAATCTGTATAAGGCGTATGAGCAAATCAACTATAAATCCGATATAGAGGAAATTAATAATATATTAAAAAAAGAAAATAAACGTTATGCAGGTTCTTTTGAGTGTTGGGATTTGGTTTATGGCAGAATATTAATAATGCCAAGTCAGGTCACTGAACAAAAAGTATTAAATAAATTAGTCAGCTTCAATACTCCGGAAATTGTCGAGCTTAGTGATGATGAACTTGATTCGTTATTTGAATGCAAAACTCTTGACGAAGTAATATATATTCTTGGAGATCCAATTATAAAGTGTGAAGGATATAATAAAGACGGAGAAATCGACGGAGTTATTTATGAATGGGGTATAAAGGCAAAATATTTTAATCCCGAAGAAAAAGGAGATCCATTTAAATTTCCGGTACCATATAAGCAGAAGTTTAGAGTAAACGTTGACGTAATAACAAGCAATTTAATACATAAGCTGGATATTGAAAAATATTAAGATGAATTTTATTACGGAATGTAGTTACACCATCTTCTTTAGTTTTTGTAGCAAAACCTGCATTGCTGCATACTATGGGTTGTACATCAAAGTAAAAGAAGCTTCTTATGTTAAATGGAGGAATACTTTATGCAAAAAATGTTTTACGTAGTATGCGATATTTTCTGCTTTATCTTATCAAAACCTCGAAAAATTTATTTTAGGCGAAGATTTTTCATTGAAATATACAGGTTTTTGTTAAAAGACCCACGTCAAAAAATTTTCGATTATTATGCACTCTTAAAGTATTAATATTCACTCATTAAATATGTACCCTGCATTTGTGTAAATCCCCGCATAATTGCGCTCCGAGGACGGCAGATTGCCAAAGGTATCAGCTGATAAAGGATAGCTCCTCGCGCTGATGCTTCTTAGGTTTTTTGTACGAACTTGTTTTTGCATTTTTGGCAGGTTACTGAAATTTTGCCTCTTCCTCTCGGAGCTCTGATTTCCTGCTTGCATTGAGGACATTTGAAATATTTATAATATCGCAATGACTTTATAATATTGTATTTTCCTATGGTCCATGCCTTTGCAGGGGTATAAAGCTTAAGGAATTTAATGTTTTCTGCTCGTCTTGCGGATATGTTTTTTGACGTTACCCTGTAAATGCACACCAAAAATATAACGAAGGTGAATATGGTTACTGCATGCCATTCAAATGCATTGGCTAAAAAGGTAAGTACCATTCCTAAAACTAGCAGCGAAAGAGTCAATTGATCAACTCCGTATCTGCCATTCATAAAATTTCTGAAACCATTCATTTTTTCCTGTCTCCTTTTGTTTTTATATATGTAAACCCTGGAAATACTTGAGGATAAGCTTCCTATGTCAACATTTAATATTTTATTATTCAATTATATATTTAATCTTAAGAAAAAAACAGATTTATTTAATTATTAATAATTATTTGAGCAAGCTATATATTTTATGGTATACTTATGAAAAATTCAATTAACTCTTGAAGGTCATTTATCAGTGAAGGTATATTATGAATAAAATAGAAATCAAATTTTTGGGAATTCCTTCAATTAAATTAAATGGAAATCAAATTCACCTTCCATTTGCCAAGGCAGAGTATATTATCTTCCTTTTAGCATATGAGAAAAATATAACCAGGGACAAGCTGTGTTCTTTTCTTTGGGGTGACGTGAAAGAGGATGTTGCAAGGAAAAGCTTGAGAAATGCTGTCTATACCATAAGAAAGAGCTTCTATGATGATATAATAATTTCACCTAAGAGATCACTGCTTCAAATAGACGAAGACTGCGAAATAATCACAGACATATCAGCAATAGAGAGCCTTACAATAAATAATAAATTAACAGAAGATGATATAAACTCTTATATCAAAATATATACAGGAGATTTTCTTGAAGGCATCGAAAATAAACTATCTCCGGAATTTGAAGAGTGGCTGGTAATTTTAAAAAATAAATATAAAAAAATATTTATTGAAAATTTAAAAGAAATTATAAACCTGGTTATGTATGATAATTATAATCTTTGCGAGAAATGCTGCATGAAGCTGATAGAGATGGAAGAGTTTGAAGAAATAGGCTACAGAATTTTAATGCAGATATTCAGCAAGCAAGGAAGATACAGTGATGCAATAAACATCTATAACAATCTTGAAAGAATATTGAGAGAGAATCTATATGTAAATCCATCCTCTGAAACAAGAAAAATATTTGATAATATAATTAAAAATCACGCTGCTGCAAAAATAGAAAAAAAGAAAAAGGATTTTTATGGCCGTGAAAAAGAAATTGAAATTTTAAAAAAGAATTTCATACATTTTTTAAGCAGTAAAAATTTCAGCTCATATATTGTTTTTGGAGAAGCAGGTATCGGTAAAACCAGACTGTTGGAAGAGGCTACAGCTAATATAGAAAACGAATTCTTATTGATTAAAACATCCTGCTATGATGTTGAATCCGAATTTATGTTTAAGCTTTGGGATAAAATATTTGAAAGCCTGACTTATTTACTGAAGTTGAAAAATATAAAAATACCGTCCGATATAATTGATTATGTAAAGAAATCATTTCCCACATTAGATATTGAATCTAATGATTCGGAACTGAATACAAACATGAGACGAAACTACCTCTTTATGGAAAACTATGTTTGTGATATGTTTTCAATAATAACAAAAACCCAAAAAATAATTTTTGTCATTGATGATCTTCAATGGGCTGATAAAAACAGTTTGGAGCTTTTATGCAAGGTAATTGCTTCTAACAGATATAAAATAATGTTTGTGGCGTCCTGCAGAAGCGAAAATGTGAGCTCTGTGGAAAGATTTTATTTAAGCTTATGCCCATATAGAAATGTATCAAAATTTGAGCTGGAAAGATTTTCACGGGAAGAAACTAAAAAATTCATTCAGCTGGTTATGCCTGAAGTTGAAAGCAACAGTGAGATTATATACGAAGAAAGCGAAGGAAATCCTTTGTTTATAACTGAGATGATGAACAGCCTCAAGCAAGGTATGAGTGAAAAAAACATAACGGACAAAATGACCATTTTAATTAACAGCAGAATTTTAAACTTAAGTGAAGAGTCCAGAAAGCTATTGACTGTTTGTTCTATATTCTATGAAGCATTTGATATAGAAATATTATCTAAGGTTACCGGCATAAAGAGTATAAAGCTTATAGACCTGGTAGAAGAGCTTTTATCCAAAAATATTTTAAAAGAAGAAAAGTATTCAGATAACAGGTATATGTTGATTTTTACTCATCAGAAAATAAGAGAATATATTTATAACAGTGTTTCAAATTCAAGACGTATGCTGCTGCATGAAATAATCGGTGAATACTACGAAAGCAAGCTGAATAACAATAAAACAGACAGAATATTTCACCCTAATCTTATATATCATTTTACAAGAGCTGATAATAAATACAAGGTATTCAAATACGAAATTAAAGGTATGCAGGTTATATTAGATGTAAGCCATGAAATATTCCCCATAATAGAGGATAAAAAATCATCGGGTGTCTTTGAATATTATACCGATGAAAAGGTTTTAACAGAAAAATTTGAAAAGCTTAAGGAAATGTATGAGGAGCTAAGGCTTAAGGACACCGAAGAAATGTATGAGCTGGGAATAATTTACCTTCATTTGTATGGAAGATTTCACAAGGATATTGGCAATCCATCAGAAGGACTGGATGCAATCGGAAATATGATAGAGCTTTCTTTAAAAAAGGAGTATTATAAATACGCCTTTGAGGGATATTTGCAGCTGATTCAGTATTCCATAAACACTAATAATTTTAATCTGATGGAAAGCGCCATAGAAAATGCAGAAAAAATTGCAGCAATTGAAAATGACAGGGTAAAATTTGGCCTGTCTTTGAGGTTTAAAGGATATCTCAATGTTCTTAAAGGCAATTATGCAGACGGAGAAAAATACCTCTTTCAAGCCATGGACTTGTTTAACTCTCTGGCAAACAGAGACAAATACATATTAAACATAGCAGCATCCAATTTTTATATAGGAGAAAGCAGAAGACTTCAAAAAAAGTTTAATGAAGCCATGGAATTTTACTATCTTGCCTATGAATTATGCGATGAAGACGGAGACTTTCCGGCATTGGCATTAATTTTTTCTAAAATAGGCAATACAAAGTTTGAGCTTGAAATTTATGACGAAGCGCAGTTTTATCTTCTTAAATCATTAAAGGCGTACAATAAGACTGTATTTGCATGGGGAAGAGCGGAGGTTTACTACTGTCTGGCACTTATATATGATAAAAAGGGTCTAAAGGATAAATCAAAAAATTATATAGAACTGGCTGTTCTTTTTTCAAACAAATATCACAACAGTGATTTAAATAAAAAGTGCCAAATATTTTTAGAAGGCCTATGACAAAATCATCAATCTGATAGGCTGTTGAAAAAGTTCATCCTGCAAGGCGCCGCAAGCCGGGCAACCGCAGCGTATTAGACATACGTGAGGATTGACCGGCGAAGCGGCAACGACGCAGGTGGGCTTTTCAGCAGTCTGAGTCAAATAATTTATATTATTTGACTTTTTTTTGACTTACAGGTATTACAATATAGGAAATGTGAGATAAATTAATGCCTGGAGGACATATGCTGATAGAACTGACAGTAAATAATAAAAATATAAAAATGGATGTGGATCCCACAACCAGATTAATAGATTTTTTAAGAGATGATTTAAATCTGACCGGTGTAAAGGAAGGCTGTTCAGAAGGTGAATGCGGTGCATGCACAGTGATTTTAAACGGTGAAGCCGTAACATCCTGTACAATACTTACAGTCCAGGCGGACGGATGTGAAATCACAACAATAGAGGGACTGGCACAAAGCGGGGAGCTTGATGATATACAAAAATCGTTTATAGAGAATGGTGCCGTACAATGTGGTTTTTGCACTCCGGGTATGATATTATCCTGCAAGGCTCTGCTGATGAAAAATCCAAATCCTTCAGATGATGAAATTAAAAGGGCAATAGAAGGAAATTTGTGCAGGTGTACAGGATACAACAAGATAGTAAAAGCGGTTAAAGACATTGTCGGAAAAGAGGTGCAGCTATGACTATGACAAAATTTAAAGCTCCGTATACAATTGAAGAATTGTGCGATGCACTAAGAAATAAGGATAAAAATACTTATGTAATAGCAGGAGGCACAGATTTAATAATTCATTTCAATAAAAAAGGGATCTTTGGCTATAAAATAATTGACCTTACAAAACTGAAGGAATTAAAAGAGATAAGTGAAACAGAAAATGAAATTATAATCGGCTCTGCCGTAACTATGACTGAAATAGAGAACAGTCAATTGATAAATAAATACGTACCTGCACTGATTGACTCAGTATATAATTTAGGTTCAGAGCAAATAAGAAACAGAGCTACGATAGGAGGAAACGTTGCAAATTCTTCTCAGAGCGGAGATACTATACCGGTTTTGTTTGCGTATGATGCAATTGCTGAAATAATTAATTCCTCAGGAACCAGAAGAACGGATAAAATTGAAAATGTAGTTGAGGGATTAGAAAAGAACAGCCTGAATGACGATGAGGTAATAACCAATATAATTATCAAAAAAACCAATTCAAAATCAGCATTTTCCAAGGTTGGTTCAAGAAAGGCCGTTACAATTTCAAAATTAAATTGCTGCATTAAAACAGATATCTCAGATGATATGATTATAAATAATTCAGTTGTATATCTTGGCGCGGTAGGACCTAAACCCATCAGGGCAAAATTTATTGAGGAAAAATTATTGAATAAGAACATCAATGATATAGCTTCTGCCGAGCTGCATGATGCGATTTACCTGCAGATAGAAGATGCTATACCGGACAGATCCTCAAAGCATTATAAGAAACCGGCAGCAGAGGGTTTAGTGGATGATATATTGGATAAGCTGAGGAGACAGAAATGGAAGAATTGAAGTATGTAGGCAAAAGCGTGATAAAAGAAGACTCTTATGATAAGGCAACAGGGAAGACAAAATTCATATGTGACATGAAAAGATATGGCATGCTGTATGCAAAGCTTGTATTAAGTGATAAACCTCATGCAGAAGTTGAAATAGATAAGAGTGAAGCATTAAAGGTTGAAGGCATAGAAGCGATATATACATATGATGATATTCCGCATGTTTTATATAATTCTCATGAATGGTTCACCGGTGCAAATCAATATAAGGATGAGTATTTATTGTTCAACAGGGCAAAATTTGTCGGGGACAGGATAGCACTGGTAGTGGGAAAAAGCAAGAGGATTGTGGAAGAAGCTATATCAAAGTTAAGCATCGGATACAAGGAACTGGAAAGTGTCGTAGGTATAAAACAAGCTAAGGAAAGCAGAACAATAATAAAAAACAATTCAAATTTAGCGTTTTCTAAAAGTATAAATTGCGGAAATTATGAAGATGAATTTAAAAACGCAGATTATATAATAAAGGATTCGGGAAAAACACAAAAAATTCATCACTCTGCAATAGAACCTCACATATGCCTGAGCGAAATCGACGAACAAGGGAGCCTGGTGGTGTGGAGTCCTTGCCAGACCGCATTTCAGGTACAGTACCACACAGCAAGTGTCCTTAATATACCATTCAATAAGGTCAGAGTTATAAAGGCTGCAATGGGCGGTTCATTCGGAGGAAAGGGTCAGACTGTTCTGGAACCCATATGTGCATTTGCGGCATATACACTTAATCGTCCGGTAATGCTGTACATGGACAGAAAGGATGCCATATTAGGGACCAGAAGCAGAAATGCAACAGAAATCAGCGTTGAAACAGCAATCAGCAAGGAAGGTAAAATATTAGCCAGAAAAATAATTGCAGATATTGACGGCGGCGCATACTATACTAATGCATCTGCCGTGGCAATGGCAATCGGCAAAAAGTTATTCAGGATGTATGATATTCAAAATCAATATTTTCAAGGCAACACCTACTATACAAACACTATTCCCGGAGGTGCATGCAGAGGATACGGATCACCTCAGGCACATGCCATAACGGAAATAAATATTGATAATGCCGCTAAAAGAATAGGGATGGACCCATGTGAATTCAGACTTAAGAATCTGGTAAAGGAAGGGGCTAAGGATCCCACCGGCGGAACAGACATAGGCAATACAAAAATCAGACAATGTGTTATAGACGGAATGAAAGCATTTGACTGGGAAAATAAAAGACAAAATATAAAAACAAATGATACCAAGCGGTATGCTTATGGTGTGGGAATGGCGTGTGCAGCTCATGGCAACGGGTATATGGGAGCTTATCCTGATTTTTCAAATGTAGATATGAGCATATTTGCCGACGGAAGCGTGCTTGTAAAAATAGGCATACATGACCAGGGCTGCGGTACTGTAACAACAATGCAGCAAATAGCCTCAGAGTCTCTTGATATAAGCATGGATAAGGTAAGGGTTTTAGAAGCAGATACACTTGCATCGCCTTATGATTCTGCCGGAACACAAGCAAGCAGGGTTACATTTGTATGCGGAGGCGCCGTTAAATCAGCAGGAGAAAAGCTTAAAAAAATGGTTGTGGATTCTTTCTGCAGATTAAAAGGCTGCAGTGAAGACGATGTAATAGCAGCAAACGGATTCGTATATATAAAAGATTCTGATGAAAAATATTCATACGGAGATGTTGCCGTTGAACTGGAAACAAAGTATTCTCAATCCTTATCCGTTTTTGAAAGATACGAATCACCGGCAAATCCTGCCGTACATTCAGCAGCTTTTGCTGAAGTCAGGGTTGATAAATATACGGGATATGTTGAGGTGATCGATCTTTTGGCAGTGCATGATATAGGCAGATCAATAAACCCTCAGTTTGTTGAAGGACAGATACAGGGCGGCGCACATATGAGTCTTGGGATGGCACTTTTAGAAGAAATTGATATAGATAAAAAAGGATATGTGAAATCTACAAATTTTTCAAAATATCATTTATTGAACGCTCCTCAGATGCCGGAGGTTAGGGTAATGACAATAGAAGAAAACGAACCCTTCGGTCCATACGGAGCTAAGAGCGTCGGAGAGCTTGCGGCAGTTGCACCGGGACCTGCAGTAATAAATGCAATTAATTTTGCGCTCGATACAAATATAACAACATACCCGGCTACACCGGAGGTTATTATGAAAAATATAAACAGTAAAAATAATTTTAATAGTTAGGTGGCAGAAATGGAAAAGGTGATTTTAAATGGAAATGATTTAAGTCTTGATGATGTTTATGCCGTGGCATATAATTACAAACAAGTTGAGATTGACGGAAAAGCCATGGAAAGAGCGAGAAAAGCAAGAAAAATATTGTTTGATTTAGCGGCTGAGGGTCATCCTGTTTATGGTCTGAACAGAGGTGTCGGCTGGAACAAGGATAAGGAATTTGACGTGGATTTTTTTGAAGCGTATAACAGAAATCTTCTTAACAGCCACAGCCTGGGTATTGAACCATTCAGCACAGATGAAGAGGTCAGGGCTATGATGCTGATCAGATTGAATACTGCCCTGTATGGCTGCACGGGTATTTCAGCGGAGATTTTGGAGCATTACAGGGATTTCCTCAATAAAAAGATACATCCCCGTGTTCCGAGAAGAGGCTCTGTAGGTGAGGGAGATATTACAACCATGTCTCATATAGGATTATCCATTATCGGAGAAGGTGAGGCAAGCTATAAGGGCGAAGTATTAAGCTCTATGGAAGCAATGAAAAGAGAAGGAATGAAGCCTGCCATATTAGGTCCGAAGGACGGATTAAGCATAGTTTCATCTAATGCACAAGGAACGGCATATATTGCAATTCTGGTGAAAGAAGCAGAAGAGCTTATTAAAGTATCTAATTTAATATATTGCCTGGGCATGGAAGGGCTTAACGGTGTTGTGCAATCGTTGGATGAGACAGTAAATGATTTGAGAAAATTAAGAGGCCAGATAAAATGCGCAAGAGAATGCAGAGAATATCTGACAGGCAGCTATCTGAACGATTCGTATGAAGGCAGGGCGCTGCAGGATCCCTTAAGCTTCAGATGCTCATTTGCAGTAAATGGTTCAATATATGATGCAATAGACTATATTAAACAATTTTTGCAGATTCAGATTAATTCAACTGATGATAATCCCTGTATAGTAACGGATGAAGAAAGAGTTTCCGTAAGTGCCAACTTTGAAATAACATCATTGGTGTTAGGTGTTGAAATGCTTGGAATAGCACTGTGCCACCTTTCAAAATCATCCTGCAACAGGATGATAAAGCTGGCAGATCCGTCCTTTACAAAGCTTACAAGATTTTTAACTCCAAGTGAAACCAAGACCATAGCTTACGGCACTATTCAAAAGTCATTTGCTTATCTGGATGCTGAAAACAGGATGCTGGCAAACCCGTCATCCATGGATTATTTCTCTTTAGCAGGGAACATTGAAGATCGTGCCAGCAATGCACCGTTAGCGGCAGATAAGGTGAGAAAAATAATTGACAATCTCAGATATATAATAGGTATGGAGGCGATTCATGCTGCTCAGGCTGTTGATTTAAGGGGTGAGCTTAAGATGGGAAAAGCTACGGAAAAAGCATATAAAGCAATAAGAAATGAAATTCCGTTTTTAGATAAGGACAGAAACTTAAGCATTGATATTCAAAAATCATATGAGCTGATAAAATCAGGGAAATTATTGGCATGATTTCAGGATGAATACCTGCTGTACCAGCATGCAAAATGCAAACGAATGCTTTTGACTTTTTTTTGACTATTACAATATATAATTATACTGAAATTAATAATACATACTAAAGGGAGGTTTTTCATGAGTAGTGAAGTTAAGAGCTTAAACAAGGTCGAAACAAGAAAAATCGTTTTCATACCCATGGTGATAATCTATGCTGCCATAATAATTCTCGGTCTTGTGTCACCTGCGTCATTTGCTTCAGCCGAAGGAGCTATAGTGAATTTTGCAGGACAGTGGTTTGGATGGCTGTATGATTTAGTTGCACTGGCAATGATGTTCATATGTATTTGGATGCTGTTTTCAAAAAAATATGGAGATATTGTGCTTGGCGGAAAAGATGCAAAACCTATAATGAGTAAATGGAATTGGTTTGTTATATCGCTTTGCGGAGGTATAGCAACAGGTATAGTATTCTGGGGAATAGCAGAGCCTTTGACACATTTAATGTCCCCAATACCGGGATTCGGATATGAAGCGGCAAGCAAGGAAGGAGCTTTATATTCGTTGAGTACAAGCTATATGCACTGGGGACCTGCATTGTATGCATTCTATTGCGTAGCAGGTATAGGCATAGGATATGCAGTATACAACATGAAGCTTCCATACAGAGTTTCATCTTGTCTTTATCCGGTTCTTGGCAGCAGAGTTAACGGCATTGCGGGAGATATAGTTGATATTCTCTGCTTATTTGGTTTAGCCGGAGGGGTTTCTGCTTCTTTGGGAGTAGCATCTATGCAGCTGGGAAGCGGAATGAACCTGCTGTTCGGAATTCAGCCTACAACGCTTGTCTGGGGAATAATACTCCTTACAATAGTTGTTACATTCATTGTATCCAGTTATACCGGTATAGACAGGGGTGTCAGATTCTTATCTGATAAAAACGCAAAAATATATATTGGCTTGATGATATTCGTTTTGTTGTTCGGACCTACAAAGTATATACTTAATATGACAGTTGAAGCTATGGGCTTCCACTTAAGCAACTATTTTACGCAGGCTACTTATTTAGGAACATTTGAGGGAGATCAATGGCCCATATGGTGGACAATTAACTATTGGAGCTTTATGATAGCTTACACGCCTTTGATAGGCATGTTTTTGGCTAAAATTGCTGTAGGAAGAACCTTAAGAGAATTTACTCTATTTAATTTCTTACTGCCTGGTATGTTTGGTGTAATCTGGTTCGGAGTATTCGGTTCCTCGGCGATAAATCTTCAAATGAACGGAGCGCAGCTGTGGGAAGGTATACAATCAGGAGGACTGGAATCGGCAGTATTTAATTTCTTTGCCAACTTCCCGTTAAGTAAGTTGTTAAGTGCGTTATTTATGATAACAGCATTTTTATCGGTTGTAACATTAGCCGACTCAATGACCACTACAGTTTCATCACTTTCTATAAACATTAAAAACAACTCTACAATCGAACCGCCTAAAAATATTAAGGTATTCTGGGGAATAGTTATGTCATCCGTAGCATTTATCAATATAGCCACAGCGGGTAAGGTAGGAGTAGTCAGCGGCATAGACGCAACAAAACAATTAGCGATAGTATCTGCTTTTCCATTGCTGTTTGTAGTTGCCCTCATGGTTTACAGCACAGTTAAGATGATGATTAAGTTCAAAGAATATGATGTGGTTGACAGTCCTGATACAGCAATTGTCGACAAAAATTTAATAGAGGATTAAAGCATTTAAATATCAAATGTAACTTCATCACTGTATATGTAATTGTAATGATATAAAATTCAATTACATAAAAGCGAAGAGGTAATTAATATGTTTATATTTGATTCATTTAAAAAAGAAAACAAAGATTTAAGCAACAAGAAAATAACTGTCAATAAGCTAAAATGTCCTCAGAATCACAGCTGCCCTGCAGTAAGAGTCTGTCCTGTCGGTGCATTGTCACAAAATAAATATTCGGCACCAAAGGTTGCTTTGGATAAATGCATTAAATGCGGAAAATGCATAAGAGTGTGCCCTACAAGAGCACTTTCATTTGAATAAAGACAGCAATAATATATCGCATAAAAAATAAGATCTCTTGAGGTCTTCAGATTGATGACAAAGTCATCAATCTGGCAGGCTGTTGAAAAAGTTCATCTTGCAAGGCACCGGAAGGCAGGCAACCGGAGCGTATTCAAACATACGTGAGGATTGACTGCCTGAACGGTAACGCAGCAGGTGGGCTTTTTCAGCAGCCTGAAGATCTCTTGAGATCTTATTTTTTTTTATAAGCAAAGTAGGTGGTAAATTTTTTTAGTTTAATGTATAATATAAATAAATAGCTTGATTTTCGAGGAATAAATAAAATCGTTAATTTTTGAAAAAACAACTTAGACCGACTATAAATGGCATGAATTGTCGGGTACGAAAGAAATTCTGATGATATACTTTTTTAAGAAAGAAGGTCGGTTATGGATTCACTTGAAAGCTTAAACAGGTCATTAGATTATATTGAGGAAAATCTCGCTGATGAAATATTTTATGATGAAGCAGCCAGAATTGCCATGTGTTCAGAGTATCATTTTAAAAGGATGTTTTCTTTCCTTGCAGGAATAACATTATCTGAGTATATAAGGAGGAGAAGACTTACACTTGCAGCACAGGAGCTTATAAGCAGTGACATTAAAATAATTGATTTGGCTATGAAATTTGGCTACAATTCACCGGATGCTTTCACCAGAGCATTTTATACACTTCATGGTGTGACTCCGTCAGAAGCAAGAGCTAATAACCATAAGCTTAAAGCCTATCCACGCATGACCTTTCAATTAACAATTAAAGGAGTGGTCGAAATGAATTATAGAATTGTAGAAAAGGATGCATTCAGAATTGTGGGAATAATGAAAAAAGTTCCGATAGTTTTTAATGGTGTCAATCCGCACATAGCAGCGATGTGGCAGGAATTGAATGAAGAGAAAATCAGGATGTTAAAGGAGCTTTCTGACATTGAGCCAGCCGGGATTATAAGCGCTTCAACAAACTTTCCCGAAGCACGCATGGAGGAAAGAGGGGGACTGGACCATTATATAGGAGTTGCAACTACAAAGAAATGCCCTGATATTTTTGCTGAGCTTAAGATTCCTGCCGGAACATGGGCCGTATTTGAAGCTGTGGGCAAATTCCCTGATACACTGCAAAATGTGTGGGGAAGAATTTATTCAGAGTGGCTTCCTTCATCAAACTATGAAGTGATTGAAGGTCCTGAAATTTTATGTAACGAGCATAAGGACACTGCTGCTTTGGATTACAGAAGTGAAATTTGGATACCGGTAAAAGCTAAATAGATATAGGGGGGACGGTTTTTGATGGCAGATATGATTTATCAGTCAGCGAAAACAGTCCCATCGATTAAATTAAACTGGAGAATGTGATATGAATAAATTAATTTATGTAGGAATCGGAGGGTTCATTGGTGCTTGCCTAAGATATATTGTATCTGTAAACTCTTCAAAGCTGTTTGGAACTCAATTACCATACGGAACTTTAATAGTAAATATTGCCGGAGGAATATTGATTGGATTAATAATGGAATATAGTTTAACATCCGATTCAGTTTCTGCAGATATGAGGCTGTTTCTTACAACAGGTATAATGGGCGGACTTACTACATTTTCCACTTTTAGCTATGAAACCGTAACTCTCTTTAGTAATGGGAGTTACATGCTTGGGACTCTAAATACTTGTTTGAATTTATTTCTAAGTCTTGGCGGTGTTGTTCTGGGCAAGTATGCTTCGCATATATTATGATTATGATGAGATTTACAACAGTATTACTCACAGCAGATAAATGCGAAAAAATGGCTGACAAGAAAGGGGTATGGGATTAAATTTTCATAAGATAAAAATATGAACAAAATTATAGAATGGACAAAACATTTTTATTCAAGTGATAAAATAGGCTATGTGATGATTTTCGTTGCAGGAGCTTTATGGGGTACAATCGGATTATTTGTAAAACTGTTAAATAATATAGGAGTAAGCTCATCACTGATAGCATTTATGAGATTATTCATGGGATTCTGGATTCTTGTGCCTGTTATGCTGTGCACCGGCGGCGTAAAAATGTTTAAAATTGATAAAAACGGTCTGATTCAATGTTTAGTGCTGGGTATATTTGCACAGGCATTTTTTAATTATTCTTATAATATGAGCATAGGTAGTGTCGGTGTTGCTACCGCATCCATACTTTTATATGCTGCACCTGTTTTTGTATGCTTGATGTCAAAAGTGATTTTCAAGGAATTAATCGGATTAATAAAAATTTTTGCTTTGGCATTAAATATTTTCGGCTGCTTCTTAATGGTCACAGGAGGGAATTTATCATATATCACAATATCTGCCGCAGGAATAATTTTTGGACTGACAGCAGCTTTTCTGTATAGTCTGGTAACAATAATCGGAAAAATTGCATCCGGTAAAGTTCATCCGTTTACAATTGTATTTTACAGCTTTTTATTTGGGTGGCTGACGCTTGGTATTATTTCGGCACCATGGAAATCCATTGCCAATGTAGCGGGCTTTAAGTTCTGGGTTTATTCATTTGGATATGGCCTCATTCCGACCGTCGGCTCATATTTGCTTTATATGGCAGGACTGGGAAAGAAGCTTGAAATTTCCAGGGTGCCTGTAATAGCCTCAGTTGAGACAGTGGTAGCCACATTGATAGGTGTTGTGGTGTTCAAAGAAAATCTTAATTTAATCAATGTGTTGGGAATTATATTATTGCTTTCGTCTATTGCTATTATGAATTTAAAGTTTAAAGCAAAAGATAAAGATATAATATCAAAAGAAGGCATCTGATTTCTTTCATAAGATCTTCATAATTGTATTTTATAATCATGATGTTTATAAATGAATAACTGCCGGAAGGAACTGCTGAGATGTTAAGTAAAATGACGCTTTGGGACAAGATACTGATTGGGACTTTTATTATTGTCAATATTATCTGGCTGGGATTTATTTTATTGCCCGGTTCGAAAAGTACAGATAAAATTATAGAAATCAAAGTATACGGCGACATAGTTGAAAGACTGTCCGCTGCAGAAGATTCTGAAGATATTTACAGCTTTGAATTCGGAGGGAATACCGGATACGTCGAGGTTAAAAACAGTGGGGTAAGAATGCTGGAAATGAACAAGGATATATGCCCTGAAGGCATATGCTCAAAGACCGGATGGATTACAAAGGAACATGAAGCAATTGTATGCATGCCAAATGGAATTGTCGTCAGCATAAAAGAAAATAATGTGAAAACTCAGGAAAATGATATAGATATTATTGCAAGAAAATAATTTTTAATCTTCATAATTTCTCCATAAGCTTTTGTTACCATATATGTAACACCCCCCAGGAGTATGGTAATTACAAAATTAAAAAAGGAGCGATTTATATGTTTAAATTTATTAAAAATTGGCTTGACAGATTAGCAAAGGAAAATGAAAAAAGCTTCGGAACCGGCAGACTTGATTGCTGCGATTTAAACAGACATAAAAACACAAATATAAAAGCCGATGCTAACAGTTCAAATTAGAAATAAATTAAAATTCAATACTTCACAAGTTCTTCGCAGCTAAATTCACATAAATAAAGCTTTCATAAAGAAAATTATTGGAGGAACCAATATGAGTTGTCACGGAAATAACAATGAAAACAAAGGAACCCATAATCACAGCCCAATAAAGCATATGCTTCATATGATACTATGCTGCGGATTGCCCATATTAATTATTGCATCACTGCCGTTTGTATCAAAATTCAGTCCTGGTGCCAGCAGATTATTGACAGTCATAGCACCGTTTATATGTCCTATTATGATGATAGGAATGATACCTATGATGTTAGGCGGCGGGAAAAATAAAAAATCAAGCTGCTGTGAAGGTAAAGAAAATAATTCTAACGCGCAGATTGAATTGAACGGACCGGCGGAATAAATAATAAAAATCAAGAATAATTACCATTAAATTTCAAATAATAATTTTGTATTTAAACCATCTAAAAGAAAAGGAGAAATTTAATGGGTATAGTAACAAATAACAACAACAATACACAAGCCTGCATAGATGCCTGCAATAAATGTGAGCAGGCATGCTATGAATGCTATAATGCATGTTTAAATGAACCTGATTTAAATGCAAGAAAAAACTGTGTAAAAATGCTGGTAGAATGTGCCATGATGTGTCAAATGTCTGCTGCAATGATGTCAATGGGAGGCAGCTTCTCTGTAGAACACTGTAAGCTGTGTGCAAAAATATGCGATAAATGTGCAGAAGATTGTGCGATGTTCAAGGATGATCACTGCAAAAAATGCGCAGATGTTTGCCGTATGTGTGCTGATGAATGCAGAAAGATGGCTGGTGCCTTAGTTTAATCAGTGAAGGTTTGCGCTCTTGATTACAATATTAATCAAGAGCTGTTTTTTTATATAATCAAAAATGATTTAACAATATTTAGAAAAAAATAATGCCATAAGACATTTCAGGCTGCTGAAAAAGCCCGGCTGCTGCTTGATTTTTTATTGGAAATATTCAGGCAAATAGTATGACATTTATAATAAGTATGGTATAATATAAATATATAATTAAGAACAATAATCCGATAATGGAGAATATCTTATTAAGGAGAAGTGTTATGCATTATTCAATTGAAGAAGCAGAAAAGGATTTTAATGAGGAGATACGATATCTCAGGCTTTTGTCAACGCAATTTCCTACTATAGCATCCTGCTGCACTGAAATTATCAATTTACAGGCAATTTTAAATCTTCCTAAAGGAACGGAGCACTTTTTATCAGACATTCATGGAGAATATGAATCCTTTAATCATGTTCTGAAAAACGGCTCGGGCAATATAAAGCGCAAGATTACAGAGGTGTTCGGGGATATAATGAGTGAAAAAGATATTAAGAGCCTTGCAACACTCATTTATTATCCCGAACAAAAGCTGGAAATCATTCATAAGCAGGAGGAAAACATCGAGGAATGGTACAAAATTACTATTTACAGGCTTATAGTAGTAAGCAGAAAGGCAGCATTCAAATACACAAGGATGAAGGTAAGAAAAGCACTGCCGCCGGAATTTGCATATATAATTGAAGAGCTTATGCACAAGGGACCTGAAGAATACGACAAGGAAGAGTATTACAGCGAGATAATAAACTCTATTATCAAGGTTGGAAGAGCTGATGAATTTATTATAGAAATGTCAAAGCTTATTCAAAGACTGGTTATTGACAGGCTCCATATAGTGGGAGACATTTTCGACAGAGGCCCGGGAGCCGACAAGGTAATGGAAACACTTTTAAACTACCATTCTGTTGATATCCAGTGGGGAAATCACGATGTGCTGTGGATGGGAGCTGCTGCCGGAAGCGAGGCATGCATAGCAACAGTAATAAGGATTTGTACCAGATATGCAAATCTTGACATTGTTGAGGACGGCTATGGTATCAACATGCTTCCGCTGGCTACATTTGCATTGGAATATTACGGTGATGATGAATGCATTCAATTTAAACCCAAGGTCGAAAGCGATATAGCCTATAATGACAATGATTTAAGGCTTATAGCAAAAATGCACAAGGCTGTTTCCATAATACAGTTTAAGCTGGAAGGCGAGCTGATTAAAAGACGTCCGCATTTTCAAATGGAGGACAGATTATTATTAGATAAAATTAACTATGACGAAGGGACAATTGATCTGTACGGAAAGAAATACAACCTCAATGATACCAATTTCCCTACCATAGATCCGAAAAATCCCTATGCTCTTACAAAAGAAGAAAGAGAAATAATAGAAAAGCTGAAATCTTCATTTGTTAACAGCGAGAAATTACAAAGGCACATAAGATTTCTGCTGTCAAACGGCAGCATGTACCTGAAGGTTAATTCCAATCTTCTTTATCACGGGTGCATACCCGTTAATGAGGACGGGACATTTAAAAGTGTTAAAATAGGCTCGTCGGGAAAAGAGTACAGCGGAAAATCATATTTTGACAGACTTGAAATTTTGGTCAGGGAAGGGTATTTCCATAAAAATAATCCGGAAGGCAGGTTGTATGGCACGGATATGACCTGGTATCTGTGGACCGGTCCTGATTCTCCGCTTTTCGGCAAGGATAAAATGACAACCTTTGAAAGATATTTTATAGACAATAAGGAAACACATGTTGAAAAGAAAAACCCTTATTTTAAATTGGAAGACTCAGAAAAGATGTGCAGATTGATTTTTGAAGAATTCGGATTGAATCCTGAAACATCACATATTATTAACGGTCATGTTCCTGTTAAAAGTAAGAATGGTGAAAGCCCGATTAAGGCAAACGGAAAGCTCATAGTAATAGACGGCGGATTTTCCAGAGCATATCAGGATACAACGGGAATTGCAGGATATACTCTTACGTATAATTCATACGGACTGATTTTAGTATCACATGATCCTTTTGAATCAACACAAAAAGCAATTGAAGAGGAAAAGGACATTCATTCAACAACCATGGTGTTGGAAAAGGAAGTAGAAAGAAAGAGAGTAGGAGATACAGACAACGGTGAGCAGCTTAAGGCTCAGATAAAAGACTTGCAGCTGCTTCTGGACGCATACCGTATAGGACTTATAAAAGAACAAATTTAATATTAAATTCAGTATCATAAAGACATTTTATAATTCATACCTTGTAAAAAGAAAGAAAAAAGGTTTGGTGATGAAATGTCTTCTTTTTATTCAAGTGCAATTCAAAATTTTTTAATTTCATTTGGTGTTGTAATAGGTGCTTCTCTTTTTTCAGGGTTGGGAGCAATATTAACAAATCACCCTCCCTACAAGGTGATGATTGAAGTTGCAAGCTCAATAAAAATATGGGCAATTGCCGCATCCTTGGGAGGAACCTTCGCATCCTTTACGGTGATTGAAAAAGGTATTTTTGAAGGCGAAATTCGCACACTGATAAAGCAGGCACTGTTAATTTTGATTTCCTTGACCGGAGCAAATATGGGATATGAATTCATCAGACTTCTGCAAAGGTGTGGAATTATATGGGGAAGATGAAAAAAGTTCTGTATCCTTTCGTTATTTGCTTTATAACAGGCTTATTGTGGGGTGTGATTATAGGCGCAGTCTCTGTCAGCATGCTGGTAAGCAGCAGAATAGATACCTTTTATGAAAAAATTGCATATTTGGAGAATATTATAACCGATAAAGAGGAGAAGCTGGCCAAGCTTGAAAAGTCAATTAATAATGCAAACATAGTTCTGAAGGATATTGAGGTAGCATTGGAATTTATTGATTTCAGCGATGAGCAAGTAAACCAGATCGACAACATTGAAATAGAAAAGGCAATTAAAGAAAAATACAGGTCTTTGTTAGGAAAAGAAATCAAAGGAATTGATGCAGATATTCTTTTGCAGGTTATAGATAAAAGGATATTGAAATTCAACGGAGTAGAATATCAAATTACAGTAAACAAGCTGGTTTTAACCGACATACTGAAATTATGGGTAAAGGTCTCAAAGACAGAGGTACAATCGTAGATATCAATAAATATCTCAGGCTGCTGAAAAAGCCCACCTGCCGCGTTACCGTTCAGGCAGTCAATCCTCACGTATGTTTGAATACGCTCCGGTTGCCTGCCTTCCGGTGCCTTGCAGGATGAACTTTTTCAACAGCCTGCCATCTTGATGACTTTGTCATCAATCTGAGATATCAATAAATATCTCTGCTTTTATCTTTTCGAAAATCAATTTCTGCATATGAATTTATGAAAATTTTCATTTTGTTGTAAAAATAATAGTAAAAAATTTATTCATTGGAAAATAGATTTAAGTATCAAAAAAATTTTTCAGGTTAAAATAAGATTACAAAAGAAATAAAAGTGGATTAAATTCAAGACATAGAACAATCAAATGCAACACACATAGAACATTGCAATACGACATAATTCACTTTTATTTCAAAAAACAGCAATTTATTGACGGGAGATTCATATGACAGACAATAAAATGAAAAGCACAAAAAATAACAAGAAAGAAGACGGTAAATTCCGTTCCAAGCATATTACACATAATCCGCAGGCAGAAAGTGCAAGAGCAGTCTTTGGATTAAAGGATGACAATTATCAAGACAGAACAGACCATCAGAATAAAAGATAATTATAAATAAATAAAATTTTAAACAGGCGATTAAGTAATCTTAATCGCCTGAAATTTGTTTGAACTTAAGTCTTTAAATACGCATATATGAAAGTATATGACAAAATACTTGAGATTTTTAAATTAACTTGTACATATAAATTGAAAAAAATCAATTATTAATATATAATTTATAAAAGGAAGAAGCTAAGGATTATTAAAAGGAGAAAAGATATGTCAACGGAAGAGTTTTGTTACGACTCGTCAAACGGTAAAACAAAAATACATGCAGTAAAATGGATCCCTGAAAATGAGGTTAAGGCTGTACTTCAAATTTCACACGGTATGCTGGAGCATATAAAAAGATATGGAGACTTTGCGGAATATATGTCGGAACAAGGGATAATGGTTGTCGGAAATGATCATCTCGGACACGGCAGCTCAATTATCAGTGAAGAAGACAGAGGCTATTTTGATGAACCGGACGGAAATAAGGCACTTATTGAAGACATGCATACTTTATTGAGCATTACGAAAAGTGAATACCCTGGTATACCGTACTATATTCTTGGACATAGTATGGGCTCATTTCTTACAAGGCAATTCATCACTTTGTATGGGGATGAAATTGACGGCGCGGTAATTTCAGGAACAGGACAGCAGTCCGCGGAGCTTATAAAGTTCGGTATCTTTGTTACAAAGCTTATTGCATCCTTTAAGGGATGGAATTACAGGAGCAAATTTGTAAACTTTTTAGCGATCGGCAGCAATAATAATAAATTTAAGCCTGCCAGAACAAAATTTGACTGGCTTACAAGAGACGATGACATAGTTGACGATTATATTTCAGATGACAGAATTAATTTTATATTCACATTAAACGGATTTTACAATATGTTTAATGGAATTATAAAAATGAATGACGAGGAAAAACTTAAAAACATACCTAAAGAACTTCCGATTATTTTTTTATCCGGTCAGATGGATCCTGTGGGAAACTTTGGCAAAGACGTTTTAAAAGCTTTTAATATATATAAAAATTTGGGAATTAAAAATGCTTCAATTAAATTATACAAAGATGACAGACACGAAATACTTAATGAATTAGACAGAGAGCAGGTTTATGAAGATATACTGATGTGGATATCAGATTCATTAACAGAAGATGAGTTGATTTAAAAAATTACCAGCATAAATGAAATTAATATTGTCATAATAACAATAGCTTCAACTTTAAGAGGAGCTGATATG
This sequence comes from Bacillota bacterium, assembly GCA_023453025.1. Taxonomy (GTDB): domain Bacteria; phylum Bacillota; class Clostridia; order Tissierellales; family Sedimentibacteraceae; genus Sedimentibacter. Next base: position 74,394 of record JAEXUD010000022.1, on the reverse strand, counting down.
AATGGCAAAAATAAACAAACCAGTTAATGAAGCGAAGCAGAATGAATCAAGAACTAACGTTCAAAGCATTTTAGGTATTGGTAACTTCAACGCTATGACAAGTTCTGAATATTCTGTGTACAACAATCAACTGAATAAGGAGAATGATTCTAAATCAAGTGGTATATATAACCATGATATTCTCTATTAAAATCGAAAACGCCCGAATGGGCGTTTTCGTATTATTGACATTTTTATTGAAAATTAAATTTATATGAAGTAATATATATAAAAACAGAAGGGGGAAATAACTATGATAAGCAACCTGAAAATCAGATTAGCTGATGAATCGGACTGCCGGGAAATGCTGGACATATATGAGCCGTTTGTAAGTGATACCACAGTATCATTTGAATATGATGTTCCGTCATATGATGAGTTTAAAGGCAGAATAATTGAGATACAAAAAAAGTATCCGTGGCTTGTTTGTGAAACAGACAATAAGATTGCCGGTTACGCCTATGCTTCTGCCTTTAACAAGAGAGCAGCATATGATTGGTCTGTGGATTATTCAATTTACATAAATCCCGTATATCACGGAATGAAAATAGGTACCGCTCTTTATACCTGCTTGACTGATATACTAAGAATGCAGGGATATTACAATGCTTTTGCAGGGGTGACCTGCACCAATAAAAAAAGTGAAAGCTTCCATAAATCCTTTGGGTTTAAAACTGTCGGCACATACCATAATGCCGGATATAAATTTAAAAAATGGCATGATGTTCAGTGGTTTGAATATATAATATCAGAAGTTCAAAATCCGCCTGCAAAAATAAGAGGAATCAATGAAATAAAATTCCTGCATGAATTCAGCGACATATTAGAAAATGCTGAAAAATTAATACCAATAAAGTAAGCTAAAGCCTTTTAAATTCCATTTTGCCATAAAAATATTGATATGGAGTGTCATTAAGTATATTATAGTAATATAATTAGTTGGGGTGATATGATGCTAGGCGAAAAGGATTTAATATTTTTAAAGGATAATTTAAGTTTTTGGAATAAACTAAACGATAAAGAAAAAGAACTTGTTAAATACAATGTAAATAAAATTACTTACAATAAAGGTGAAATTCTCTACAGCGCAGACAGCGAATGCCTTGGACTTATTCTCATACAAAAGGGAGGACTTCGTGTATATATATTGTCTGAAGACGGGAGAGAGGTAACTCTTTATAGACTGTCTGAGGGAGACTCATGCGTGTTATCCGCATCCTGTATATTAAATAATATTACTTTTGATGTTGTCATAGATGCTGAAGCTGATACGGAGCTGCTCCTTATAAACATCGGCACCTTTAGTAAACTGAATAATGAAAATATTTATGTGGAAAATTTTGCATATAAAAATACTGTGGATAGGTTTTCTGATGTGATGTGGGCAATTGAACAAATATTGTTTATGAGCTTTGATAAAAGACTTGCCACCTTTTTAATTGATGAAGCAGCTAAAACAAGGTCAACGGATATCAATCTCACACACGAACAAATAGCAAAGTATATGGGCAGTGCAAGAGAAGTTGTGTCCAGAATGCTGAAAAATTTTGAAACACAAAACATATTAAAGCTATCCAGAGGATTAATTCAAATTACAGACAAAGAAAAACTGATGAAGCTTTTAAATTGAAAGTAAGTGTAACTGATAAAATAAGTAACCGGCAATAAAAAAATCGTCTCAATTGAGACGACTTTTTATTACCAGCCTCTTCCGCAGCCTCTGCCTTGACCAAGTCCCTGACCTAATCCTCTGCCGCCGCTTCCGAATCCGTATCCCATCATGCCGCCGAATCCACCGGCACCATTACCGCTGCAATATTCCTGTCTTTCAAGAATGTTTGCGTAAATTTCATCGGCCTCTTCTTGTGTAAAGACTCCTTCAGCCACCTTTTCATCTAAAAAAGCTTTTTTGCTTTCCAGCATTTCATCATTAAATTCTTCCCACAAGCCTTCATCATATGCAATTTCTCCATATGTCTTACCTGATTCAAATTTCTGCTCTGTAACCTCTTCTAAGGATTTTCCGGTGATATCAGCCACTATTTCAGCAGGAGTACTGCCTCCTGTAACAGCAAATGCTGTCAATGATGTAGCTGCCAGGATAACTACTGCTAATCCGCCAATTATAAATTTTTTAAACATTTTTTTACCTCCATAAATTTTATTTATTTTCTATGTCTATAATATAAAAAACAGATGTGGCAAAATTATGTCATTTATATAAAAAAATTATGGAATTTTATTTTTTAAAAACACAATTTTGCCACATATTTTCTTTATTATGATATAATTAAAAAAACTATCGAGGTGATTAATATGTCAATGATGTTAATTGCAGATGACAACAGACAAATAACTTCTATTTTAGAGGAATATGCAAAAAGTGAAGGATACGATGTAAAAATAGCTTTTGACGGAAAAGCAGCAATAGATGCGTTTAATAAATATAATCCGGATATTGTGCTGCTTGATGTTATGATGCCTCAAATGGATGGATTTGAGGTGTGCCGTGAAATAAGAAAGCAGTCAAATGTACCTATCATAATGATTACAGCCAGGGGAGAGGACTTTGAAAGAATAATGGGACTGGATATTGGTGCGGATGATTATATTGTAAAGCCTTTTTCACCCGGTGAGGTAATGGCGAGAGTCAGAGCAATAATGAGAAGACTGATGTCAGAAGACAAAAAAAGCAATCAAATTTTTTCATATGATAATTTACAAATAAACATAGATGACTATGTTGTCACAATAAATGGGAAAAATATTTCTTTAACTAAAAAAGAAATCGAAATTTTATGGACATTGGCTGCGAATAAAAATAAAGTTTTTACAAGAGACAATTTGCTGAACAGCTTGTGGGGATATGATTATTACGGAGATAACAGGACCGTGGATTCACATATTAAAAGGCTGCGCTCAAAGCTGGATGAATTTGAACATGAAAACTGGGAGATCAAAACAATATGGGGTGTCGGTTACAAGTTCGAGGTAAAGCCATGAAAAATAAGATTGCGGTCAGGCTGACAGCATATTTTTCAGCCGCCCTATTGATTTTTTCCGTTATAATAGGGGCAGTCTTTATAGGCTTATTTAAAAATAATGCAATAAATTTGCATAAAGGAGAATTGGAAAGACGTGCATCAGCTATAGCAGAAACAATTTCCGAATTGACGGAGGATACTGATTTGAATTTTGGCAGTATGCATGGAGGAAGAATGGGAATGGGGGGAATGATGTATAGTCAAGGGGGTCTTGGTGTATATTTAAGAAGTCTGGATGATATAGCAATGGATGATGCCTGGATAGTGGATGAAAGTATGAATTTGCTTACAACCGGAACCATGGCTCATATGCATTACGCTTATTCGGATTTGCCCGAAGATGCAGATGTTGTGGTCAAGGATGTATTCAAAGGACATACTACCTTCAGCGAAGGGTTCAGCGACCTGCTGGATACACCGACTATAACAGTCGGTACTCCAATCAAGTCAGGTAATGAAATAATTGGCGCATTGCTCATACATTCACCTGTCAAAGGAATTGATGAAGCAGTAAATGATGGTTACAAGATACTATTGAGCAGTATAATCATCGCACTGATTTTATCATTTATATTATCAGCCGCATTGGCACTAACCTTCACAAATCCTTTGAAAAAAATGAAAAATACGGCCGCATTGCTGGCAGAAGGGAAATATAACACAAAAACAGGTGTAAATCAAAATGATGAAATAGGAGAGCTGGCGGGCACAATAGATATATTAAGTCAAAGACTTGATGAAGCAAGTCACGAAAGTGAAAGACTGCAAAAACAAAGACAGGATTTCATAACAAATATTTCACATGAGCTCAGAACGCCGGTAACTGTAATAAGAGGTTCATTGGAGGCAATTTGTGACGGAATAATTAAGGAACCTGCCCGGATAAAGGATTATCACATGCAAATGCTGAATGAAAGCAAAAGCCTTGAAAGACTGGTTAACGATCTGCTTGAACTGTCAAGACTTCAGAATGCGGATTTTAAAATTGAAATGCAGGAAATCAATCTCTGCGATGTGCTGAAGGATGCGGTCAGAAGCGCCGTAAATATTGCAAAACAGAAAAATATAAACATTGAATACAATCAGGACAGAGAAGTTTTTTTGATAAACGGAGATTATGGGCGCCTGCGTCAAATGTTTTTGATAGTGCTTGATAATGCGGTTAAATTTTCTGATAAAGACAGTAAAATTTATATTGGCCTTGATAAGGGCAGCGTAACAATCAAGGATGAGGGAGCAGGAATATCAAGTGAGGACCTTCCTTTTATATTTGACAGATACTACCGAGTGAGATCAGTTGAAAATAAATCCGGCACCGGGCTGGGACTGACTATTGCAAGCCAAATTGCATTAAGGCATAATATTAATATAGACGCTGTTTCTGAGCAAGGCGTCGGAACCAGCTTTATATTTGATTTTGGAAACAAATAAACTAATAAGTAATATAAAAAAACGAAAGGGTTATAATGCTTACGAAAATTAACAACAAAAACGGAGATGAGCTTTCTATACTTGGGTTCGGATGCCTGAGGCTGCCGCCTGATGAAACAGAGGTAGTTAAATTAATACATGAAGCTATTGAAAAAGGTATCAATTATTTTGACACCGCATATATTTATCAGTCAGGAAAAAATGAGGTTTTGCTGGGAAAGGCATTGTCAGGAGGGTATCGGGAAAAAGTTAAAGTGGCAACTAAGCTTCCGCCGTACATGGTCAACAGCTTAAACGGTGCCAAGAAAATATTTTTTACTCAGCTGTCAAGATTGCAGACTGATTACATCGATTACTATCTGATTCATATGCTGACAGATAAGACAATGTTTGACAAGATGGTGAGCCTTGGTGTAATGGAGTGGCTGGAGGAAGAAAAAGCAAAAGGCACAATTGACAATATAGGTTTTTCCTTTCATGGCAGCAAATTAGATTTTGAATTGATAATCAAAGCTTACAACTGGGATTTTTGTCAAATACAATATAACTATCTGGATGAAAACAACCAGGCTTCAAAATCCGGACTGGAGCTTGCCTATTCCCTGGGTATTCCCGTAATAATTATGGAGCCTCTGAGAGGAGGAAGGCTGGTTAACAACCTGCCGAAAAGGGTTATTGAAGCATTCAAAGACTATGATGCAGAAAGAACTCCTGCAGAATGGGCATTAAGATGGATTTGGAATCACAAGGAAGTAAATGTTATATTATCCGGGATGAACAGCGAAGAGCAGCTTGATGAAAATATCCGAACAGCAAGCGATGCAAAAGCTGATTCGCTGTCAGCCCAGGAGCTTAAAATATTTGATGATATCAAAGTTATCATGGCAGAAAAAACCAAGATTCCTTGCACTGCATGCGGATACTGTATGCCATGCCCGCACGGAGTAAATATACCGGGATGCTTTTCCAGCTATAATGATAAGTATTTATTGGATGGTAAGCTGAATCGCTTAAAATATTACCAGACGCTGGGAGGATTTTCAGCTAAGCCGGCATTCGCCTCACAGTGCAGGGCATGCGGCAAATGTGAAGCTCACTGTCCGCAAAAAATTGAAATAAGAAAGCAATTAAAAACAGTCAGCAGGGAAATGGAAGGAGTTCTTTTAAAACCTGTCATTAAAGCAGCAAGAAAAATATTAAAAATAAAATAAAAAAGGACGAATTTCAAAGATTCGTCCTCAAAATGAGAGAATACACAAAATTAAAACGTTATTCGATTTTATCAGGCGGGTTATCGAAAAGGACACGAAGATAATCGCGTTTGCCATACAGAATACGATCAATGAAAATATCCTTATTCATATGACGGTAAAATGCCATGTAATTCCCGTAGGTCACGAAGCGGTAATCACTTTCCACATCGGACACGGATGAAAGCGAGGTGCCCATTTCGGGGAAATCTTCTAATTTGCCGATGGTGTTCATGATGCTGTTCACTATTTTTTCGGCAGCGTTTGGGTTACAGAACTCCAACATGATATAGTCCCAGATTTCATCCAAGTCCTGAATGGCTTCCGGAGAGTAGCACAATTTATTCTTCATGGGCTCGTTTCTGGAAATGAGCTTTCACATCATCAGATGAAAGCCATCCATTTTCCTCACCTGATTTTTTGCCTTTTGCCAATTCATTCATAAGCGCCAAAGTAGCTTTCGTCTTTTCATATTCCTGAATATCAATGATTGCATAACGTCCACGCCCGTTTTTTGTCAGAAACACCGGCGAACCGATTGCCACATCACGTAGCACGTCAGAATAATTACGCAAATCGGATATAGGTTTAATGTTCGGCATAGATTTTCCTCCCTTCAAATCTTTTCGTGTATTTATTATATCTAATTATGATGTGAAATACAACATCAAATAAAACGTAAAATTTGATGAAAATTAATAGAAAATAAAAAAGGGCGAATTCCAAAGATTCGTCCTTTTTAAACATGAGATAACGCAGTCTCATTCACCAATGTATTTATTCCCGCTGGTCGCATGCATTGGGAATTCGTTGCGAATGACCTACCGCTATTTTTTAGAAAAAACACTCTAAAAAATAGGGTTAGGCATCTTTCGCTGTCGCTCGGCATAAGCGGTTGACGCCAAATTAAAATTTGAGTATTGCTTAATTTGTGAACATTTGTGTCCAGTATGGTGTTCCGTTTGCACTTGTAACATAGCCTACACCAATTTTACCGAAATTAGATGATAGTATGTTGGCTCTGTGGCCTTCAGAATTCATCCATGCATTTACTACTTCTTCAGGAGTATCCTGTCCTGATGCGATGTTTTCTCCCCATGCTGACCAATTGATTCCGAAGTTTCTCATCATATCACCGGCACCTCCGTATGTCGGAGACTGGTGTGCAAAATAGTTGTTGTCTGCCATGTCTTGTGATTTAGCTCTGGCTACATTTGATATAGATGAATCAAGAGTTAACGGTTGTAGTCCGTTTTTTTCTCTTTCAATGTTAACTAACTGAGCAACTCTTTCCTCATAGCTTGCATTAGAAGTCGGAGCTTCTGTTGCCGCTTTAGTTTCAATCTGAGCATCCTGAGCCGGCTGTGTAGTTTGCGCAGGTTCACTTACAGGCTGTTCAGTGTAATCATAATTTACTGCTTCGGAATTTTGATTTTCTAAAGCCGGTTGAGTATAAGAGTTAAATTGATCAAAATAATCAATATTGTAATTGCCTAAAAAATCATAAAAATTAAAGTTTTCTGTATTAATTGTATTCATGTCTGCCGCAAAAGCAGTTGTAGTTGAAAGTGCTAAAATTGTTCCCAATGTTAAAGCTATAATTTTGTTTTTCATAATATATTCTCCTTTTATTTGCTATTTGTTTTAGTATTCACCCCTTACCTTAACGAACGTAATCATTTCGCTGATTAGCTTTTCGTTATGAATGAATTATAGCATGTACGATTATGAAATGTAACCCTCAATAACTTGAAGTGCTGGAAAATATGACAAAATTATTACACAATAAAGAACTAAAATTAATATATTACAAGTTTATTACAAAAATAAAGGGGCAGGAATAAGCGTATATGCCAAAATCGCAACAATTATGTCAAAATTCTTAAAATTTATTTAACAAAAAAATAAAAATAAAATTTTAACAATTAATTAGGCGGTATGGTATATAACAGAAGATGCGGTTTTTATAATTTACAGTCATTGAAAATGCCAGCTTAAGGCAATTTTATTTTAATGATATAAATTATGAATTACACAAATACCGAACATATGTTTGACAATACTATATAAATATGATAATATAAATTGCAAGTGATATTTAAATGATGCATTGAAATTTTATATTAACGGTGGATTATGAACGATGAATTATTTGAAAAGCTAAGGATTTTATCTGACGCAGCTAAATACGATGTGTCCTGCGTTTCAAGCGGTGTTGAAAGAAAAAACAACACTGTCGGAGGTATAGGCAATGCCTCGGCAGCAGGAATCTGCCATGCCTGGTCTCAGGACGGCAGGTGCATTTCTCTTTTAAAAATATTGCTGACGAATGACTGCATCTATGATTGCGGCTATTGTCTGAACAGAGTTACCAATCCGACAAAAAGAGCAACATTTACTCCTGACGAGGTAGCTGAGCTTACAATTCAGTTTTACAGAAGAAATTATATAGAAGGATTGTTTTTAAGCTCTGCTGTGGAAAAAAGTCCGGATCATACAATGGAGAATATTTACAGGGTGCTGGAGCTTCTAAGATACAAATATAATTTCTGGGGTTATGTTCATGTGAAGGTTATTCCGGGAGCAAATCCGATATTAGTCCAAAAAACAGGCATGCTTGCCGACAGGATGAGCGTGAATATTGAGCTTCCGACGAGAGAAAGCCTTAAAATACTTGCCCCGCAAAAGAAAATTGAAAATATCATCAAGCCCATGGCTTTGATTAACAATGAAATAACCAGGACTATAGAGGATAAAAAACATTTCAGCAGCACTCCGCGTTTTGTTCCGGGAGGGCAGTCGACACAAATGATTATCGGTGCGACACCTGACAGTGATAAAACAATTCTGAGCGTATCACAAAATCTTTATGATAGATTTAATATGAAGCGTGTGTTTTTTTCGGCATACATACCCGTTATTTCATCACCTGATTTACCGGCAATAAGCACCATGCCTCCGCTGCTGCGAGAGCATAGATTATATCAGGCCGACTGGCTTATGCGTTTTTATTATTTTCATTCGGAGGAGCTCTTTACCGAAATAGAGCCTAATCTTGATTTGGAGTTTGATCCTAAAATGATGTATGCTTTAAGAAACATTGATAAATTTCCCGTAGAAATTAACAAGGCTTCCTATGAGGAGCTTCTAAGAATTCCGGGACTTGGAGTGAAAAGCGCTCAAAGGATTATAAGAGAAAGAAAAAATGCGGAGCTGTCCTATGATTCTCTTAAAAAGATGAAAACAGTCCTAAAAAGGGCTAAGTATTTTATAACAGTGAAGGGCAAATATTATGGTAATGTTAATTTTGAGCCTGAGGTTATAAAGGGAGAATTAAGACAAAAAGAAATTCAAAAGCAGCTTTCAATTTTTGAATTATTGTAGAGGTTAATATGGATTATTTATATGACGGAACCTTTGAAGGTCTTCTGACCTGTATTTTCTATAATTATAAAATAGAAAAAGCATCCGGAATTTACAATACTGCGAACTATCAGCAAAATATTTTGAATTCCTATAAGATAATTGAATCTGATGTTGAGAAAGCTAAGACGGTTTCAGATGCTATCAATAAAAAGATTTCCAGAGAAGCATATGTTGATGTGTATTACTGCTATTTGTCAAATATAGATAATAAAGAAAATATTATACTTGAATTTTTAATTTTTGCATTTAAGTATGGCAGAAATACAATGAATTTCTATTCTCATGAGAGGGTTCTGCCTATAAAGGAAATATCATTAAAGGTATACGGCGAGGTTCATAGATATCTTGGTATACTTCGTTTTTCAGATATCGAAGGAATTCTGTATGCTAAGCTTTCACCCGATAATGATATAATAATATTGATGGTTGAACATTTTTCTGACAGATATAAATTTGAAAAGTTTATAATATATGATGAAAAAAGAAAAAAAGCTTGTGTGTATTCCGATAATTGCTGGGAAATAAAAGAAAATATCGAATTTGACAGCATTGAATATTCTCAGGACGAAAAAAGAATTCAAAGCCTGTGGAAGCAATATTTTAATGACTTGGCCATTAAAGAAAGAACAAATTTAAATCTTCAGTTCCAGTTTGTACCGGCCAGATACAGAAAAAACATGCCCGAGTTCAAATAATTCCTAATTCCGGGGACGGACCTCAAAGTGAACCTAATCTGTGAAATTTTTAGATTAGGTTCACTTTGAGGTTCGTCCTTAATTCATGCTTGGAAACTTAATGAAACACAATGAAACAAATGGTTAACGTAGTGAAACCTTCACAAAAATATCTTTAAGAAAACAGCATTATAATTTTGGCGAAGTAACTTCAAAATACAATTTCATAATGAATTTTTTGTTAGAATTTCAATATTATAATATATTTAATAATAATTGTATTAAAAAATTGGCATGGTTATTGCTTTTAACTTGATGTACAAGCCGTACTTAGTTTTATGAATGCGCGTTTATAAAATAAGGATTTAAGGTAACATAATAATCAAATTAATGGAGGAACAAATGGGCGAATTTAAAGTTAGAAAAATTGGTCTTATAGTTGGTGTAATTTTGTGTGTATTGCTGCTTATTATGCCTACACCTGACGGACTGACTGTTTTAGGTCAGAAAGTTTTAGCGGTTTCAGTTTTAATGATAGTTTTCTGGATGACGGAGGCTATTCCTATTCCGATAACAGCCTTATTGCCTATATTACTATACCCTTTGCTGGGAATCACAGGCTCTAAAGGACAAAATGATATTGCACTGTTTACACACTATGCATACCCGACAGTATATCTGGTGCTGGGAGTCGGCTTCCTTGCTTCAGCAATGCAAAGATGGGGTTTGCACAGAAGAATGGCACTTGGAATTGTAAAGAAGGTTGGAAGCAAGCCCAGCACAATTATTTTAGGATTCATACTTGCAACAGCATTTGTATCTATGTGGATGTCAAACACAACTGCTACGGCAATGATGCTGCCGGTTGCTATTTCAATAATTGCAACAATGGGAGACCAGGTAACAGTCGGATTTAAAAAAGCATTGGTGCTTGCCATACCATATGCTGCGACAATGGGAGGGCTGGCAACAGTCATAGGAACTACAACCAATCCAACGGGTATTGGTATTATTCAGGAAACCTTAGGATTAGAAATCAGCTTTCTGGAGTGGTTAAAAATAGGCTTGCCATTTACGGTGGTAATGCTGCCGGTAATGTGGATTTATTTGCGTAAATTCTACAAAACAGACGAAATGGAGCACATTAATATTGATGTTGTCAATAAGGAGTATGAAGCATTAGGCCCAATGAACAAGGGCGAAAAATTGACGGCAGTCGTATTTGCAGCCTCAGTATTGTTATGGGTGACACGTACCTTCTGGAAGGGACTTGTTCCGTTCGCTACTGACGAAACCATAGCCATTGCAATAGCTATTGCAACAATGGTAATCCCCGTTGATTATAAAGCAGGAGTATATTTACTGGAAGGTAAAAAAGCACTGTCAGAAGCCCCTTGGGGAACAATGCTGCTCTTAGGAGGTTCTATGGTCATGGGTAACGCATTTACAAATGCCGGAGTTGCCGAGTGGGTAGCTTCAAATTTAGGCTCATTAAGCAATATGCCACCTATAGTAATAATTATTGCAGTAGGGCTGGTAACTGCGATACTGACAGAAGTTACAACAAACGCAGTTGTCGTTGCTTCATTCCTGCCTGTTTTAGCAGGTATAGCAAAGGGCATCGGAATGGACCCGTTACAATTAATGTTAACTTGTATGATTGCTTCAAACTTTGCATTTATGTTACCTCCTGCAACACCTCCAAATGCAATTGCTTACAGTACCGGAGCATTTGAAATATCAGACTTGATGAAAGCCGGCTTCGGATTAAAATTAATAGGCTTAGTAATATTCCCGTTATTAATGTATTTTGTAACATTCGGTTTACTTGGCGTTGGTATGTAGATTATTGAGAGTAGGTAGCAATACCTGCTCTATAATTTGAACTTTAAAGTTGATTAAAATATGAATTTGAAAATAATAATTTTAAATTATTAATATAAATTTTTTAAGTAAGAATAGGAGTAAAAAATGAACAAAGGAATATTAGACGGAATAGTAGTGCTTGACTTGACAAGAGTATTGGCGGGACCTTACTGCGGAATGCTTTTAGCAGATATGGGAGCTGCGGTATACAAAGTAGAACAACCAAAAAAGGGTGATGATTCAAGGGCATTCGGACCATTTGTAAATGGCGAAAGTGCATACTACATGAACTTGAACAGAAATAAATTAGGTGTAACATTAAATTTAAAAACTCCCGAAGGAAAAGAAGTTTTTAAAGAAATGGTTAAGAAGGCAGATGTGGTAATTGAAAACTATCGTCCCGGAACAATGGAAAAGTTAGGGTTGGGTTATGAAACATTAAAAGAAATCAATCCCGGTATAGTTTACGGATGCGTCAGCGGTTTCGGACATTACGGACCATACAGCCAGAGAGCAGGTTATGATATAATCGGTCAGGCAATGGGCGGATTAATGAGCACAACAGGATGGCCCGGAGGTCAGCCTACAAGAACAGGTACGGCAATGGGAGACGTGTTAGGCGGACTTGGCTGCACAATAGGTGTTCTGGCAGCGGTAGTCAATAAAATAAAAACGGGTGAAGGACAAAAAGTTGATGTGGCATTAGTTGACTCGGTTGTTTCTTCATTGGAGATTATTACCCAAATTTATCTTGCCACAGGCAGAATTCCTGAAAAAATAGGAAACAGATATGAATCAGCATATCCATATGACTCCTTTAGAGCGAAAGACGGAGATGTTATAATAGGATGCGGAAATGACAAGCTGTACAAGCTTTTAGCCGAAGCTATGAAACAGCCGGAATTATTAACAGATGAAAGATTTACAACAAATGCATTAAGAGTTAAAAACCACGAAGCTTTAAAACCGATTATTGAAGCCTGGACAAGACAATATGAAGTTGATGAAATAGTTGAAAGCTTATTGGAAGTCGGAGTTCCATCCTGTCCCATAAATACTATTGACAGAGTGGTGAAGGATCCGCATATTGCAGGTGCAAGAGAAATGTTTGTTGAAGTTGAACACCCTGTTGCGGGAAAAACTACCTTAACAGGTGACCATATTAAGTTCAGTGATAAAAAGGCAGAAATCAGAATTCCTGCACCTACGCTGGGACAACACAACTTCAGTGTATATGAAGAGCTTATAGGGTTGAGTGAAGCGACAATTAAAGAATATATTGAAAAAGGTGTATTTTAAGGGGGCATATCATGGGCAAAATACAAATAATTGAAGTAGGGCCGAGAGACGGATTCCAAAATCTTAAGGATTATATACCAGTGGAGCAAAAGCTAAAGGTAATAGAAGATTTAATAGGTGCCGGAGTTAAATCAATTCAGCATACATCCTTTGTAAGTCCGAAGGCAATTCCGCAGCTGAAGGATGCCGGTGAAATAACAAAAATATTATTGGAAAAGTATCCTGATTACGATTTCTTTGCTTTGGTTCCCAACCTTTATGGGGCAAGAAATGCTTATGAGTTGGGTTTAAGAAAGGTTTCATATGTGGTGTCATTAAGTGTCAGCCACAACAAGGCAAATATAAACAGAACTCATGATGAGTCATTTGCAGAGTTAAAAACCATAATGGAAACGTACAAGAACTTGAATGTTTGTGTGGATGTTGCAACGACATTCGGATGTCCGTTTGAGGGCAAATACTCAACAGACACCGTCCTTAAATTTTTGGACAGAGTTGCCAACATGGGTGTCAGGGAAATGTCTCTGGCTGATACAATCGGCGTAGCAAATCCAAGACAGGTTAGAGAAATTGTTACGGCGGCAGTAAAGGAATTCCCTGAAATTGAATTCCAGGTTCATATTCATGACACAAGAAACATGGGTATGGTAAACACACTGGCGGCAATTGAGTCCGGCATAAAAAAGGCTCAGTCAACACTGGGAGGGCTGGGAGGATGCCCGTTCGCCCCCGGTGCTTCTGGAAATACCGCAACAGAGGACCTGGTATATATGTTAAACGACATGGGATATGAAACAGGCATTGATGTTGACAAGCTGATAGAAGCAGCTAAATATGAAAAAAGTATTATAACAGGAAACTTCAGCGGACACCTGGTTAACATTCAAAAAAATCAACAATGCATTAATTAATGCTATAGCGGATATTGCAGAATTCTGTTAATGTCCGCTGTTTTTTTCTTCACAGTTACTATTCACAGTCAAAGTTAAGGTGAAAAATAAGAAAAATACCCGCTCACGGTTTCGGATACTGTGAATAGTAACTCTTCACATCAATGTCATGGACTGTGTTTTAATAACTGTTGGACTTATGTATTTAATTATATTATAATATAATATGTAATAATAATTATACTATAAATGAATAATATACGAACAATTATACAGGAAAATTTATATAGAATAGAAAGATAGGTGTTTTTTAAATTGATTCAAATAGAAAAAGCCCGATTAGAACATAACAAGAAGGTTACGGAAATATCTCTTATAGCGCCTACTATTCAATTAGCCCAGAAAACAATGAAGATAATTGAACATAGGAAAGAGGACATAAATGTCTTTGTTCCCATGGCAAAAGAAGATGTCCTGCATGACGCATTAAGGATTGCACGGAATTTGGTAGATGAAGGAGCAAAGGTATTAATAAGCAGAAAAGGTACGGCAGCAGCACTCAACGCTGAAAAATTAAATGTACCTGTAGTAGGAATCGATGTCTTGCTTTCTGATTACATTGAATCTATTGAAATTGCCAGAAATGAGAAGGGAATAATCGCTTTTTTCTCATATGGTGAAATTACCGATGATGTAAAAAGTATATGCTGCATGCTTCATATTGATGCAAGGTATTATACCTTTAAAACTGACAAAGATTGTGAAAATATAGTCAAACAAGCTGTAAAAGACGGAGCCATATTTGGTATAGGCGGAGTTATGACGCAAAAATATGCCGACATATATAAATTAAGGCATATTACCATTGAAAATTCTGAGGCTACAATCAATAGTGCCATTAATACAGCAAAACAAATTTTGAATATACAAAAAGAAGAATTAAAAAAGCAGAAAGAATTGAAAATTCAGCTTGAAAGATATAGGGCTGTGGTTAATTTTACTCATGATGCCATAATTGCCGTTGATGAACACGGTGCAATAGACGTTATAAACCCTGTTGCCGAAGGTATAATCAAATCCAGTCCCGGATATGCCGTTGGCAAAAATATTAAACAGATCATAAGAAATACTGTTATGATAAACGCTCTTAATTCAAAAGAAAAAGAACTAAATCAGCTTATGGATATTAACGGAACACTGGTATCCACAAACAGAATACCTATCATAGTAAACGATGAGGTAAAAGGGGTTGTTGCAACGTTCCAGGATATTAAGGTCATCCAGGAAAACGAAAATAAAATCAGAAGAAGCCTCCATGAAAAGGGATTGGTTGCAAAATACAACTTTGAAGATATAAGAGGGGAATCCAAAGAATTAATTAATACAATATCTATAGCAAGAAGCTACGCATCTTCGGAGTCCACAATTTTAATAAGAGGTGAGACAGGAACAGGAAAAGAATTGTTTGCTCAAAGCATTCATAACAGCAGCAGCAGAAAAGACGGTCCCTTCGTTGCGATAAATTGTGCTTCGCTGTCTTCCAACCTGCTGGAATCGGAGCTGTTCGGATATGTGGAAGGAGCATTTACAGGAGCCTGTAAGGGCGGGAAAATAGGCTTGTTTGAACTGGCTCACAAAGGAACCATATTTTTAGACGAAATCGGAGAAATACCCATTGAAATTCAAGCACAGCTTCTTAGAGTACTTCAAGAAAAGGAAATAAGAAAAGTCGGTTCCACAGTAAGAATGCCGATTGATGTCAGAGTTATCACAGCAACCAACAGAGATTTAATAGCTGCCATAACAGCAAAGAAATTCAGAGAAGACTTGTACTACAGAATCGGAGTGCTTAACTTATCAATACCTCCCTTAAGAGAACGAAACGGAGATATAATTCTCATAAGCAAGTATTTCTTTGAGAGAAACCTGGGCGAAACATATATTGAATATATTGATAAATTTTATGAAATAATGAACAAGGTTGAAAATTATAAGTGGTATGGAAATATAAGAGAGCTGCAGAATTTTATTGAAAGAATATGTGTTCTTTTAAAGTACCATGGCAACCTATATAACTTTGATCAGTTAATAGAAGATTTCTTAATAAAGAATGAGGAAACGGAAATAGGTAACATAGAGGGTACAAATGATAATATTTCAGGTATACAAGCCAGTCATGAAATAAACAACAGTCTGAATAAATGGGAAATAGACAGAATATTGAATGCACTTAAAAGCAATGATTTGTCTGTTCAAAAAGCAGCAGACGATTTAGGAATGAGCAGAACAACACTATGGAGAAAAATGAAAAAATACAATATGCAATTCCGGGGACGGACCTTAAAATGATTCAGGAAAAAGAAATAATCGATGATGAGGAATCTTATCTGGTTTATTGGATTGAAAACTGATACAATATTTTTATAAAACAAAAAAATATCAATTAAATGGAGGTGTAATATGAAAGCAAAGATTAATCTTATTACTATTTGGACCGACGATATGGACAAAATGAAAAATTTTTATAACCAAGTTCTTGGATTCAAAATAAATAACGACCTTGGAAATTATGTTGAATTTGATAACGAAGGTGTGAGATTTGCCATATGCATGAGAGAAGTTATGTACGATTACAGCAATGAATATAAGAAGAACATCGAAGGGCAGTCATTTGAGTTGGCATTTCCGTGTGATGATGTTAAAGATGTGGATTTAACATATTCCCAGTTGACTTCCATGGGTGCAGTTCCGATGCAGGCTCCGCAAAATATGCCGTGGAACCAGAGGACCGCATTATTTGCCGATCCTGATGGAAACATACATGAAATTTTTGCAGAAATAATATAAGAGCATTCCGGGGACGGACCTTGCAGTGAAGCGATTATCTGTCAGCTGTACAGAGGATGTTCATTGAAAAGTCCGTCCCGGATTTTAAGTGTGTATTAATCAGGCTTATTAATTGAAAATGAAACAAATCCTCCGCCCAGTGTCGTGGTATCATACCATAGCTTCAAATCAATTGTTTTTTTGATGCTTTCGTCAAGAATTTCTGCTGATACAGAGCTTAAATCTTCTTCATACTCCAACGAAATCAATGTAACCCAATGCCATTTGTCCAGGCATTTTTCTTCCCCGTTGCACAGATTCAAAAATGCCAACGGAATGTCATTATCCAAAGAAGCTTTAATAAAGTAAACTATCTTATCGAACGATGGGCGTATTTCCTTCTTCTTGGGAACATCAACTGCGTCATAAAACAACTTTAGCCCCTTGCTGTCCGCAAATGAAACCAATCCATCATAAAAAATATTTGTTGTATTGACGCCTCTCATTGTGGGAGTGATATGCCCCCAAATCTCGTCCATCAGTGATATGCTTTCACTCTTGCATAATCCTGCATTTTTTCTGCCGTATAATATAATATTTGCAGCAACAGTAGGTCCGCAGCCTGACATTCTCTGCCAAGGCTTTTTATACCACTCCTGATTGCATCCAAAATATTTTTCGTTCACATCATCTCGTATTTCAAAATATTCAGAATTTTTAACCGATATTTTTGTCATGCTGCTCACCCAGTCTTTAATTTTATTTTATTTTATTTTATTTTATTTTATTTTATTATATCATATCTTATTTTATTTTATATTAATTTCAGAAAATATTATTAATTTATTATTTTATATCATTTTAAAAGGTTGTGCAAATTTTTTTCTTATTTTTCACCTTGACTTTGATTGTGAATAGTAACATCCCTTCATTTATACCGAAAATGACAAGGAAGATATGGATATTCTTGCAAATGTTTTCTTTTGTTATTGACTTTTTTGCCGTTTAGGATTATAATCTAGTTAAACGTTTAAGTAGGTATTCGATATGAAAATTACTATTAAAGAAATTGCAAAAGAGGCAGGAGTATCTATTGCCACGGTTTCGATGATTTTAAATAACAAAGATAAGAATATTACTCATGCAACCCGCATGAGAGTTCTGGATGCGGTAAAAAAATATAACTATGTTCCAAATGCAATGGCAGGCAGTCTTGTAACTCAAAAAACTCACATTGTAGGGTTAATACTGCCTGATATTACCAACCCGTTTTTTCCCGGTATCGCCAGAGGCGCTGAAGACAAGGCAAATGAATCGGGTTACAGCATTATATTTTGCAATACCGACGATAAGCTCGAGGTGGAAGAAAAATATATTGAATCCCTCACTAAAAAAATGGCAGACGGGATAATAATCGCGCATTCTTCCAGCAGTGAAAAAATGTCTGAAATATTGGAAAGATGTAAGGTTCCCATAATTTTAATCGACAGAGATTTTTATTCGGATAAAATTTGCGGGAAGGTATTGGTTAACAATTTAGAAGGAGCATACAAAGGCGTTTCTTATTTAATAAACAAAGGATATACAAGCATAGCATTTCTCTCAGGCTCATTAAAGACACGCACAGCCAGGGACAGATTAGACGGATATAAAAAAGCATTATCAGACAACGGTCTGGTATATGACGAAAAGCTTGTCAAATACGGTGAATACAAAATTGAATGGGGAAAAGACGGTATTAATGAATTGTTATCTGAAAACCGGCAGTTTGATTCCATATTTTGCGGCAATGATCTGATTGCAATCGGTGCTGTTAAGGAGCTTAAGAAAAATGGTTACAGTATTCCCGGTGATGTGGGTGTAATGGGTTTTGACGACATATATCTGGCAGGACTTGTGGAGCCGTCTCTTACTACCGTAAGGCAGCCTAATTACCAAATGGGTTACCAGGCTATGGAGCTATTGCTGGAAACCTTAAATGACCCGGATAAGAAAAATAATAATTTTAAGGAAACAGAAATAATAACACTGGACACAGAAATAATCGAAAGAAATTCTATATAATCACCAATCATAAGGCAGGTGGCAGAATGAAAAAAGGAAATTTATTAAACTCTGAAATTTCATATGTTATAGGTAAAATGGGACATACGGATGAACTGACTATAGGAGACTGCGGACTCCCTGTTCCGGAAGGAGTTCAAAGGATAGATCTTGCGGTAGTAAAGGGATTGCCGGAATTTATTCCTGTATTGTCTGCGGTGCTGGAGGAGCTGTTTATTGAAAAAGTTATACTTGCAAAAGAAATAGTCCATAGTAACCCTGAATTGAACAATAAAATAACGGAAATTATAAAAGCTGCCGAAAAAGAAGAATCAAGAGCAATTGAAGTTGAATATGTCGCCCATGAAGAATTCAAGAAAAGAACAGCAGGTACTAAGGCGGTGATAAGAACCGGCGAATATAAAGCATTTGCTAACATTATACTTGTATCCGGAGTAACATTCTGATGAATATAAAAAATTAGCGGGTGGTGATTAATTGAAAGACATTGCAGTATCGATGAAACATATTACGAAAAATTTTTCCGGTATTAATGTATTAAAAGATGTGAACTTCAATATTTACAAGGGACGTGTTATGGCACTTGTAGGTGAAAACGGAGCAGGAAAATCCACCCTGATGAAAATTCTTACCGGTGTTTATCTTAAAACGGACGGAGAAATTTATCTGAATGGCAGTGAAGTCAGCTTTAATGATACTCATTCATCCCAGGAAGCCGGAATTGCCATTATACACCAGGAGTTAAATTTAGTTAAGGACCTGTCCATAGGAGAAAATATATTTCTCGGAAGAGAACCCATATCAGGCAAGGGACGGATTCTTTGGAAAAGTCTTTATGAAAATTCCGAATACTGGCTGAAAAAATTGGGGCTGAATGAAAATCCCAGGGAACTGGTCAGAAATTTAAGTGTCGGGAAGCAACAGCTGGTTGAAATTGCAAAAGCCCTTTCTATTGATGCAATGGTTATTATAATGGATGAGCCGACCGGTGCTTTGACACCTGCCGAAACACAAAAATTGTTCAATGTAATAAATGATTTAAAAAGAGAAGGGAAGAGCATTGTATACATATCTCACAGATTGCAGGAAATATTTGAAATATGCGATGATGTGACCGTATTGAGAGACGGAGAGTTGATTGGTGAAAGAGCTGTTCCTGAAACAGATGAAGATAAAGTAATTGAGATGATGGTTGGAAGAAAGCTAAGCGAGCAATATCCCAGAATTGAAACAACAGCAGGGCAGGATGTTCTGCGGGTGGAAAACCTTTCAAACCAATTTATAAGGGACATTTCATTTTCATTAAGACAGGGAGAAACCTTAGGGGTAGCCGGTTTGATGGGGTCCTCAAGGACCGAGCTTATGAGGACGCTTTACGGGATTTATCCGTACAAGGGAGAGATTTTTTTAAACGGTACAAAAATAAAGATTCTGTCTCCTATGGATGCCTTGAATTTTGGAATAGCATATGTTTCAGAAGACAGAAAGACCAACGGAATAATAACTGATATGAGTGTGAGAGACAATATAACCATGTCCTCCCTTAAAAAATTTACAAGTCCTCTTGGTTTGATCAATAAAAATAAGGAGCAGGCTTCGGCAAATAATTATATAGAAACAATGTCCATAAAGACTGCCGGTACGCATCAATTGCTGAAATACCTAAGCGGAGGAAATCAGCAAAAAGTATCTATTGCAAAAAACCTTAATACCAGTCCCAAAATACTTATACTGGATGAACCCACCAGGGGCGTGGATGTAGGTGCAAGAAAGGACATCTATGATTTAATTAACACGTTTAAAAAAGAAGGTATGTGCATTATAGTTGTATCCTCTGATATACCTGAGATTCTGGGAATTTGTGACCGTATCATGGTGATGCACGAGGGTAAGATTTCCGGCTTTTTACAACAAAAAGATGCTACTCAGGAAGCTATCATGGCACTTGCCGTAGGAAAGGATGTGTAAAATGACGACCATTAAAAAACTGCTTAAAAATAAGCCCTTAATAGTGCTGCTTGCTGCTTCGGTTGTTGTAGCGATTATCAATCCCAGATTTCTGACATGGGGCAATATTCTGACTGTTCTGAGGCAGACATCCATCAATGCGGTAATTGCCACAGGCATGACCTTTGCAATATTAATCGGAGGTATAGATTTATCGGTGGGCTCGGTTCTGGGCTTTTGCGGGGCTATAGCGGCAGCTATGATTTCATCAGGCATAAATGTGTTTGTCGTTGTAATTGCGGCTTTGATGTTAGGAACCTTTATAGGCTTCCTCAATGGAACACTTATTACCGCAGGACGATTGCAGCCCTTTATTGCAACTTTGGGTACGGTGACACTGTTAAGAGGGTTAATTCTTGTATTCACAAAAGGAAGACCAATAAGCACGGGAAGCACCGGTGCATCCGAAGCATTTGGAAAAATCGGTACAGGATTTATCGGACCTATACCCATTCCCGTTTACATAATGATAGTAGTATTTATTTTGGCGTACTATATATTAAACCATACTCGTGTAGGAAGATATATTTATGCAACCGGCTCTAATGAAGAAGCGACAATTTATTCGGGGATTAAAACAAGCCGTGTCAAATTATTTGTTTATTCAATTTCAGGAATGACGGCGGCTCTGGCAGGAATATTGATTACGGCAAGATTAGGCTCTGCCCAGCCGACAGCAGGTGCAGGATATGAGCTTGATGCCATTGCAGCTGTTGTCCTGGGGGGAACAAGCATGGCAGGAGGGGTCGGAACAATTGCTGGCACAGCAATCGGAGCCCTTATAATCGGTGTATTGAACAATGCCCTGAATTTAATGAAGGTACCATCCTATTACCAGGATGTTGCAAAGGGTATAGTTATATTAGCGGCAGTACTTCTTGATAGAAAACAAAAGCTGTCAAGATAAAAATAAAAATTAATAAATAATTGGAGGATTTTATGAAAAGATTTTTGAGTTTAGTTGTTGTAACAATAATGATACTGTCACTGTTTACAGGCTGCAGTACAAATGAAGATGTAACCAATGAGGAAGCGAAGACCATCGGTCTGGCAATTTCAACATTAAACAATCCTTTCTTTGTCGACCTTGAAGCAGGAGCAAAAGCAAAGGCTCAGGAATTAGGCGTTACGCTTGTTACTCTGGACTCACAGGATGACTCTGCAACAGAAATGTCAAATGTAGAAGATTTAATTAACCAAGGTGTTGATGTTATTATGATTAACCCTACTGATTCTGATGCGGTTAAAAGTGCCGTTGAAGCAGCAAACAAAGCAAATATCCCTGTAATAACACTTGACAGAGGTGCTAACGGCGGTGAAGTTGTATCACACATTGCTTCTGATAACGTTGCAGGCGGTAAGCTTGCAGGAGAATATGTCATAGAGCTGTTAGGCGGCAAAGGAAGGGTTGTTGAGCTGGAAGGCATTCCAGGAGCTTCTGCTGCAAGAGACAGAGGACAGGGCTTTAATGAAGCAATAAGCGGAACTGATATTGAAGTAGTTGCAAAACAAACAGCAAACTTTGACAGAGCAGAGGGACTGACGGTAATGGAAAACATCCTGCAGGCTCAGCCGGAGATAGATGCAGTATTTGCTCACAATGATGAGATGGCTCTGGGAGCCATAGAAGCCATAAAAGCTTCAAAGAGAGATATCCTGGTTGTAGGCTTCGATGCCACTGATGATGCAAAGGCTGCCGTAGAAAGCGGCGAAATGGCAGCAACAGTTGAACAGCTTCCAAAGGAAATAGGTTCTATGGGCGTTGAAACAGCAGTGAAAATTCTGAACGGAGAACAGGTTGAAAGCATGATGCCTGTAGATCTTCAATTAGTTAAGAAATAATGTAATAGCTTAATAAAAATTATGTGTTCCCGCACATGTTGCGGGAACAATTTTTTTGAGCGGAATCATAATACCAAAATTTCGTATATTGATTATTTAATGTATTTGATATAATTTCTTCGACCAAAAAAAATTCTTAAAATAGTTATTAATTTTAGTTTCTCATTAACTGAATAAACAACAACATAATTTTTTACTATTAATTTTCTGTATTCCATGATCGCAAGTACATTATCAGTGCAGGACGGACACATGGAAGGACAACATAATTATAGCATAATTACAGCATAATTTCAAAAATAATTTTTTTTATTATTTTTTCAATATAGCCATTTTGCGGGAATTTTATGTAAATACAACATAAAGCCATTGAAAAATCAATGGCTTTATAAGTTTTATAACATTTTTTTATCAGTCTTGCTTTTTGTATATTTTCTGGCGTTTTTCATTCCGCCGAATTCTTTGAACATATCGTTGATTTTTTTTGTTTCTATTTGTTTTGAAGTCAATCCGTCATATTTTGCTTCTTTTTTTAATTTAAAGTAGCTTGCTAATCTTTCCTCGGTAAGCTGACCATTTTTTATGGCTTCCTTTACTGCACAGCCCGGCTCCTTTGTGTGAGTGCAGTCACTGAATCTGCACTGCTGGGACAGCTGGTCGATATCTGCAAATGATTTGGAAAAATCAGCACTTTCAATACCAAGCTCTCTCATTCCGGGGGTATCTATCACAATACCGCCTGTCGGAAGCAAAATAAGCTCTCTTTTGGTTGTGGTATGCCTTCCTTTGTCGTCGTTTCGTATGTCTTGTGTTTCAAACAGGCTTTCGCCTGCCAGCTTATTAATGAGTGTTGATTTTCCAACACCTGACGAGCCAATGAAGGCAACGGTTTTTCCGTTTTGTATATATTTTTTAACCGACAGAAATCCATCCTCTGTCATACTTGACGTAACTATAATATCAACGCTTAAAGCAATTTCTTCAAGTTCGGACAACTTTTCTTCTAAATCCATGCATAGATCTGATTTTGTGAGAACTATCACCGGGACTGCTTTGCTGTCCCAGGCCACACTGATGTATCTTTCCAGTCTTCTCAGGTTAAAATCATTGTTCAGGGACATACAAATAAATACGGTATCAATATTTGAAGCAACAATCTGCTCATTGTTGGAGGTTCCTGCTGCTTTTCTTACAAATGCACTTTTTCTTGTTAATACATGATGAATAATTGCATTTCCGTCTTCATTTTCATCAAGCATTACAAAATCTCCCACTGCCGGATAATCCGTCAGGTTTACGGTTCTGTAACGAAGCTTGCCTGAAATTTGAGCCTTTTTTTCACCGTTTTCAGTTACAACTTTATACAGACCTTTATCCTGGGAAGTTACTCTTCCTGTAATCATATTTTCATACATACCGGACTCTGTAATGAATCTTTCGCTGAGCCCGTAGCTTTTCATGTCAGTCTTAATCATTAATCCTCCTGAATTTTAAATATCGGAGGCTATTTTTTGTATACCTCCGTTTTTGCTGCTATGTTTTTAAGGTTTATGTAAATCATAATACAACACTCCCTTCGGTTAAATTTGACACATATTCAAATGAATACATGTAAGCATATTCTACAATATAAAAATTGTAGTTTCAATAAAAATTTCGTGACCGGAGCAGCAGAGATTGACGCTCGAATTGACATAAATTGCTATTGATTTATAAAAATTCGAAAATAAAGATAAAAATTCTAAAATTAATATTGACAGGGTGTTAATGATAATATATAATAATGAATAATTTAATACATAATAAAATAAAATGAATTAAATAATTCATTTTGCCGGGAGGTGTTTGAAGTAGACTTTATTAACTTAATAAAGGATAATTTTGAAATGTTGTCAAAATCACATAAAAAAGTGGCAAAATACATAATAGACAATTTTGATGATGTGATATTTGATACTGCTTCTAAATTGAGCAAAAAGGTTTCGGTAAGTGAAGTCACTGTGATAAGGTTTGCATATGCGTTAGGCTTTGAGAGCTTTACTGAAATGCGCAAGGCAATGGCAAAAAGTGTTGTCAATAATAATTCAGACATCAATATCAGCAACGGGCTTATTGTAAATAAATTACCTGAATTGGATATGGAGGAATATATACAAAAACAAATTCTTCAGTACAATAAATCGTACCAGAATATTGATTATGAAGAATTTAAAAAAATTTGTGATATTCTTATGAGCAAAAAAAGAATTCTGATAATCGGTTATATGGACTCTTTTGGGACAGCCTCGGAATTGCTGCATCTTTTTGACAGCATCAGGAGCAGGGTTTATTTTTCTAAGCTTATGTACGAAAACGCTTATACTTTTGATGATATAGACGAAGATTCTGCAACATTTGTAGTTTCCTTCGCACCTCATTACAAGTATACAAAAGAACAAGCGGAGGTAGTTAAAAGAAATAAAAGCACAATTATTACCATATCAGACAGTATTATAAATCCTTTAAAGGATTTGTCCGACTATTCATTGATATTTAATTTAAGAAGGAATGAGCAGCTAAAAACTATTGATACTACACCGGTTATAAGCTTTATTTCTTTCATGATGAGTTATTTATACGAGAACTATAAAGATAAGATTGATGAATTCAAAAGAAATAAAATAAGATATGAAGAATATATAGATTGACTTAGTGCATGCAACAATTTATTTTGATTATTATATCTATTTAAAAAGTAGGGGAGTGTTGAAATGAAGGAAAAGATATTGAAAATTTTAAAGGAAATCGTTTCAATAGACAGTTTTTCTGCATCGGAAAAAGAAAATAAGCTTTCAGAGTATTTGTACGGATATATGAAGGAAATAAGCTACTTTGCTGAGAACGTTGATTTATTCGGCAATTATGCAATTGAAAATGATTACTTGAACAGAAGAATTTCTTATGGGCTGGTAAAAGGCAAATCAAGTAAGACAGTTGTACTTATGAATCATTATGATGTGGTGGGAATTGATGATTACGGCATATTAAAGGATTATGCATTCGATATTGAGAAGCTCCCTGATAAAATGAAGGAAATAAATATCAATGCGGAAGCACTGGAGGATTTGAACTCCGGCGAATGGATTTTTGGCAGAGGTGCTGCAGATATGAAGGGCGGGCTTGCAATCCAGCTTGCATACCTTGAAAAGTATTCTGAAATGAAAGAAAGGGACGGCAATATTCTATTTATTTCAGTTCCTGATGAAGAGTCCTATTCTGCCGGGATGAGAGGCGCGGTAAGTCTCTTGAATGAACTGAAGGACAAGTACGAGCTGGAGTACTCTTTTTTAATTGACTGTGAGCCTAATTTTAAAATTAACGGCAAGCATGTTGTTTCATTGGGTACGGCCGGGAAGTGCATGCCGGTTGTCTTAGTTCAAGGGGAGAAATCACATATATGCAGATGCTTTGAAGGCCTCAATCCTATAGGGGTCTTAGGTGAAATTTTCTCAAATACGGAATTATCATTGGAATTCAGCGATGAGCTTGACGGGGAGGTTACTGTTCCTCCCACATGGAATTATTTCAAAGACATGAAGTCTGAATATGATGTGTCGATACCAATAAGAGCCAGCGGATATTTCAGTGTTATAAGCTTTTATACTTCACCTGATGAGATATTGCAAAAGCTGAAAGCAATTTCTGTTGACGCTTTTGAGAAATATGTGAACAAGATGAAAAGCATATACAAGGAATATAAAAGGAAGAATAAATATTCATCGGAAAAGGAAATTCAGTATAAGCCTGCGGTGCTTTCATTTGAGGAACTCATTAAAATAGCATCTAAAAATGATAATGAGGAATTCGGTAAATTTTATAATAATCTTTATGATGAAATTACAAAAAAAATAAATAATAATGAATTGAATTACCCCCAGGCAACCATTCAAATAATGGATGCGGTTTTAAGCTTTACAGGAATAAATTATCCGGTGGTAGTTCTGGGGTTCGCGCCTCCTTACTATCCGGCCCTGAGCAGCAGAAGGATAAGCAAGAAGGAAAGCATTGTTGATGAGTACTATAATGTGATAAAAAACCATGCACGTGACAAATTTAATTATGAGATAACATATGAGAACTATACTGTGGGTCTTTCTGACTGCAGCTACTGCGCAATTGATAAGGCTTTTGATTACAATAAGTTTTCTCTTAATACTCCTATGTGGGGTAAATTATACTCTATAGATTTTGAAAATATCGAAAGGCTTAATATACCTTCTGTCGTATTTGGACCATGGGGTAAGGAGTACCATCAGGCAACGGAAAGAGTAAACAAAGAAAGCCTGACAGTGATTGTACCTGAACTGATTGACGAGGTAATTAATTATATATTTAAAAATAAATGATGGAGGCTGATTATGTTTAAAGCTATGAGAAGGAAGGACAGACAAATTTCCCAGGAGGAAAGCCGTGAAATTTTAAGAAAGGGTGAGTATGGTGTAATCGGAACAATAGGGATAAACGGATATCCATGTGCAACTCCTTTGAACTATGTGCTGGATGGCAGCAATATTTTTGTTCATTTTTTTAAAAGCGGGGGAAATATACATGAAAGTATTACCTCCAACAACAAGGTATCCTTTACCCATGTGGGAAAAACAAAGGTACTGGCGGATGAATTTGTTACCAACTATGAAAGCGTAATGGTTTTTGGAAAAGCGATAATAGCGGATGATGAAGAAAAAAGACATGCTCTTGTCTTAATGGTGGACAAGTATTCGCCAGATTTCAAGAAGCAAGGTCTGGAGCATATTGAAGAAGATTTTAATAATGCATGTGTTGTAAAAATAGAAATAGAGCATATAACGGGAAAATCCAGAAGAGGCTAAGGCAGCCTGACCAATCAAAATATTGTAAGGAGCATGGTAATGGCACGATATCTTAGAAAAAGAATATTAACCGGAATTCTAGTGATTTTAGTATCATTAGTTATTAATTTTTTATTGATACATATGGCTCCGGGAAACCCGATCAGTCTTCTGGCCGGAAAGGATAACCCTTCTCAGGAAATGATTGATACATTGACGGAAAAATACGGTCTTAATGATCCGTTATACATTCAGTTCATCCATTATATAAAGACACTGATGAAGGGGGACCTTGGATATTCCATAATGAGCAACGAGCCTGTAAGTAAACTGATTATTGAAAAGGTCGGCCCCACATTGCTTTTGTCATTGACCGGAGTAATACTGGCTCTGATAATCGGTACATTGCTGGGCATATATGCTGCAAGAAAAAGAGGGTCACTATTTGATGTGATGATGAGTGGATTGTCATACGTATTTGATTCAACTCCGGGATTTTGGCTGGGATTAATGCTTATTCTTGTATTTGCATCAATGCTGAAGATTTTTCCTACCTCCGGTATGCTGGATTTGAGAGAGCAAT
Source organism: Bacillota bacterium (assembly GCA_023453025.1). Taxonomy (GTDB): domain Bacteria; phylum Bacillota; class Clostridia; order Tissierellales; family Sedimentibacteraceae; genus Sedimentibacter. Next base: position 46,306 of record JAEXUD010000022.1, on the reverse strand, counting down.
ATGAGGGCTTTGCTAAAGTATTGGATATACTGAAGCATTTGATTCTGCCACTGACAACCGTAACATTAATTCAGATACCGTACTTTTTTCGTATAGCGAGATCTTCGGTAATTCAAACAATGTCGGAAGATTTTATAACTACATTTAAAGCAACGGGCATGAGGGAAAACAGAATATTTAAAAAATATATATTTAAAAATTCCATGTTGCCCACTATAACTGTATTTGGTATTAACTTAGCATATGTTATAGCAGGTGTGGCAATTATTGAAATAGTATTTGCATGGCCGGGTATGGGAAGGTTGATGATGACAGCCATATCAAAAAGGGACTATCCGCTGCTTATGGGAATATACTTTGTGCTGTCTGTTTCTATAGCTTTATGTATGATAGTTGTTGATGTTATTTATGCAGTAATTGATCCAAGAATAAGATACAACTAGGAGGACGAGACATATGAATAAATCAAGCAGCTCAAAAGCAAAACACAATAGCATGCTATCCTTGATTAACAGCAATATTCAGCTGAAAATAGGAATAATTTTACTGACAACAATAATTTTTGTTGCTGTGCTTGCACCTTTGATCGCTACTCACGATCCGTTTGCTTTAAATGATGATATGGTAAAATCTCCCGGCAAGGATTATATACTTGGAACAGATGGTTTAGGAAGGGATATTTTCAGCGGAATACTTTATGGTGCCCGAACTTCCATTATTATAGGAATTGTGGCTGCTTCCATATCAGGAATTATCGGAACCTTGGCCGGAGGTATCGCAGGATTTTACGGCGGGAAAATTGATGCTGTTTTATCTGAGATAATAAATATGTTTCTCATGATGCCGACGTTTTTTCTCATACTTATAATTGTGGCTTTATTTGGATCAAGCATGCTGAATGTAATGATAGTAATAGGATTGACTACCTGGACAGGAAATGCAAGGCTTATGAGAGCTCAGGCGCTGTCACTTAAACAGAGAACCTTCGTAAAATCACTGGAGACTATTGGCGAAAGCAAATTTCAAACCTTGGTCAAGCATATTATACCAAACGGAATATTTCCTATCATTGCAAACACTACAATGAATATCTCAGGGGCAATACTTACGGAATCAGCACTTAGCTTCCTGGGGCTTGGAGACCCAAATATAATAAGCTGGGGACAAATGGTATTTAACGGTAAGGCATATCTTACAAACGGATGGTGGATATCAACATTTTCCGGTGCAGCCATAGTTCTTACGGTGCTGACGTTTTATCTGATTGGCGACGGATTAAACAGCGTACTCAGCCCGAAACTAAGAAGCAATAATTAGGAGGCCGGCCATGACATTGCTATCAATAAAAAATGAAAATGTTATCTACAAGGTCAAGGATAAAAATATTCATGCTGTCAACAATGTATCCTTTGATATTGAAGAACAGGATTCTGTAGGAATAGTAGGAGAGTCAGGCTCCGGAAAATCGACACTGGCACTGTCCATATTAAGACTATTACCTAAAAAATTGGCCGAAGTAACAGGTCAGGTTATTTTTGAGGATGTGGATTTACTCAGCTTAAATGAAAACGAACTTGAGAACATAAGATGGAAGGAAATATCAGTTGTTTTTCAGAAATCAATGAACTCTCTCAGCCCCATCCATAGAATAGGCCATCAGATGGCAGATATTTATGCGCTCCATGATAAAACTGCATCTAAAGCAGAGGTTAAAGAAAAGATGGAGGAGCTGTTAGAATTGGTAAATCTGCCCCGAAGGGTGTATACAATGTATCAGCATGAGTTATCTGGCGGCATGATGCAGAGGGTATCAATAGCACTAAGCCTGATGCACAATCCTAAGATAATTATCATGGATGAAGCAACAACCGCATTGGATGTGATTACACAGGGGCAAATATTAAATGAAATAATGGAGCTTGAAAAAAAGCTTAAAATAGCACGAATAATGATAACTCATGATATGTCTGTGGTGGCAAACACGTGTAAAAAAATTGCGGTAATGTATGCCGGATATCTGATAGAGTTTGGATTTGTCAAGGATATAATATTAAACCCGAAGCATCCATATACTCAAGGACTGCTTAAATCATTCCCTTCACTTAAGGGCGAAAGAGGGATGTTAAGAGGCATACCGGGTTCGTTGCCGGATTTGAGCATGATACATGAGGGCTGTATATTCAGAGACAGGTGCCCAAACATGACGGATATATGCCTGACAGAGAAACCAGGGACCAGAAGCTTAGAAAACGGCCGCATGGTTATGTGCCATTTTGCAGAAGGGGATAGCTGATATGGAAAATAAATATACTCTGGAAGTTAATAATTTGTTTAAGCATTATACTCAGAGAACTAAGGAAAAAAATCGATTTGGTACTGTTAAAAAAACTGTCAAGGCTGTTGACGGCATAAGCTTTAAATTGATGACCGGAGAAGTAATGGGTGTTATCGGGGAATCAGGATGCGGAAAATCCACATTGGCAAAACTTCTGACAAAGCTTGAAAACCCTACTCAAGGTGAAATCTTATTTAACGGGATATCCTCTGACAACATAATCAGAAATGACAGGCTTGAGTATAAAAGAACGATTCAAATGGTTTTTCAAAATCCCTTTGATACATTTGATCCGAGAAATACAATAGAGAAAATTATTGTTGATACTTTAAAAATGCACAGCATTGGCAAGACATACAATGACAGAACATCAATTGCCGTTAAAGCGATGGAAGAAGTAGGGCTGAAGCCCGCAGAAGATTATTTGTACAGATATCCGCATGAGCTGTCAGGAGGGCAGCTTCAGCGTATTTCCATATTGAGGGCAATGCTTTTAAAACCGAGGTTTCTCATAGCTGATGAACCTGTTTCAATGCTGGATGTTTCTGTAAGGGCAGATATAATTATGATGCTTCAAAATTTGGTTAATAACAGCAATACAGCATTGATATTTATCAGTCATGATATAAATACTACAAGATATATCTCAGATAAAATAGCTGTAATGTACCTCGGAAGAATAGTTGAGTCGGGAACAACGGATTATGTTCTGCACAACCCCGTGCATCCTTATACAAAGACATTGATATCAAATTGTGCATCTATAGATATGCTGGAAAAGAAAAATGTAATAAAAATAACAGGTGAGCCTCCGACTCCTATTGATAACGGACCCGGCTGCTACTTTGCGCCAAGGTGTTATATGAAAAAAGACATATGCTTCAGGGAATATCCTGATATTGTCGAAATTGAAAAAAATCATTTTGCTTCATGTCATTTTATAAATAATAATTGAGTTTTATTAATTTGAATTCGAAAACTTTTAGTTTTCAAATATAAATACAAGGAGGAAAATATGAAGAAAATATCTATATTACTGACAGTATGTATACTCATGGGGTTAATAGCCGGGTGCGGCAGTACAGATGCAGGAAACGAGACACCTGCAGGTCAGCAGGAAACACCAATGGAAGATGAATCAGTTCCTAAGCAGGGAGGAACACTTATTGTAGGAATGACAGGTGACCCGGCAACCTATAATCCTGATTATCAGGCTGACGGATATTTACAGCCGATATCAGAAAATATTTTTAACAGATTGGTAAAGATTACAAATAAACAAACGATAGTGCCGGATTTGGCTAAAAGCTACGAAATTTCAGAAGACGGCAAGGAAATAACCTTTAACCTGAATGAAAATGTCAGATGGCACGATGGAGAACCCTTCTCATCTGCTGACGTGAAGTTTACGTTTGACACTATCATAAGCCAGAATGGCCAGCTGGCCGGTTCCTTGACTGCAGTTGAGGAAATTACAGCACCGGATGACAACACGGTGGTATTCAAGCTTAAGGAAAATGATTCGGCACTGCTTGGTTATCTGGCATGGGATGCATGTTATATAATTCCTAAGCATATTTATGAAGGAACTGATTGGGGTTCAAATCCTGCAAACCAAAACCCTGTCGGAACCGGACCTTTTAAATTTGTTAAGCATGACAGAGGTGTCAGCGTTACACTAGAAAGAAATGATGATTATTGGGGAGATACGGCATATCTTGACAGGATTATCTTTTCAATAATTCCTGATGCAAATACGGCAGTTCAAGCCTTGTACAACCAGGAGCTTGACATACTGGGAGTGGAACCGCCGCTGTCTGAAACACTAACATTCCAATCCGATCCTAACATTGAAATCGGAAAACAATACTGGCCGTCCAGATATTATGTATTTTTTAATATGACCGACAGTATTTTTGCTGATGCAAAGCTAAGACAAGCAGTTGCGCTGGGAATTAACAAGGATGATGTAATAAATAAAGCACTAAAAGGTATAGGCGAAAGATCCAATACAGCTATGACTCCTGTATATGACTGGGCTTTAAATACTTCTGATGTATTTCCGGAAAGAGATGTTGAAAAAGCAAGGAAGCTGATAGAAGAAGCAGGATATAAGGCTGATTCAAACGGTATGTATTTCAGTGCATCCTTTGATGTATTTAACATAGAGCCGTTCCCGGATATAGTAATGGTAATAAAGGATAACTTAAAAGAAGTAGGAATTGATGTAAAAATCAATACAATCGAAGGTGCGGCATGGGACGAAAAGGTATGGTACGGCAGAAATTATGAATTTTCATTGCTTGCCGGATATCAGGGGCCTGACCCGGGAGCACTTAAGCCGAGATTTGCCACAGGAGAAGTTATTAATCTGATGGGGTATTCAAATCCTATGGTGGATGAAGCTCTTAACAAGGGTGCGTCGTATGTATCTCAGGAGGACAGAGCTCAGTATTATAAGGATGCTCAGAAATATATTGTGCAGGATGTGCCTATTGTACCATTATCAGAATATATATCTATAGCACCATATCAGTCATATATTGTGGGGCATCCAACATCGGATGAGGTAATAGATAAGACTGGATTTCATGAATATACTTATGTTTGGCTGAATAAATAGTAGGATATTGCCCGCATCTACCTGATATTTGCGGGCAAATAAATGTTGTGTATACTTCGGAGGTATGGCGTGAATATAACTAAAATAATAGAAAATGTGCCTGATTACAAGGCCTTTTTAACTGTTGACGAGCTTGATGAAAGCACTGTCAGGCTTCAAAAGAAATATCCTGATGTTGTGGAGGTATTTGAAGCCGGAAGATCAAGAGAAGGACATAAAATATTATGCCTGAAAATAGGAAACGGCAAAAAGAATGCTCTTTGCTTTGCCTGCCCTCATCCAAATGAACCTATAGGGGCTATGACGCTGGAATATTTAGCAGGAGCTTTGGCTGAGGATGATAAGTTCAGGGAATCAACAGGGTATACATGGTACATAATCAAGTGTATTGACCCTGACGGAACAAGATTAAATGAAAAGTGGTTTAAAGGACCATTCAATATCTACAATTATATGAAAAACTATTTCAGACCTGCAAGCAGCAAACAAGTGGAGTGGACATTTCCCATAGATTATAAAAATCTTCATTTTCATGATGTATTGCCGGAAACCAGAGCTTTGATAAATGTGATAGAGAAAACAAGGCCTGAATTCATGTATTCCTTGCACAATGCAGGATTGTGCGGAGCATACTGGTACATAACCCACGAGTATGATGACATATACGATGAGTTGAGGAAGACTGCCGTAAAAAACGGTGTTGCGCTTCAGCTGGGAGAGCCTGAAAGCCCGGCATGCATAAAGTTATCAGAAGCAATATATAAAATGTCGGGAATATCTGAGGAATATGATTATCTGGAGAAGTATTCCGATTTGCCTCCCGAAAAATCGTGCTCAAGCGGTACCAGCAGCTCCGACTATGCATTGAGATACAATGATTGCGTTTCGCTGATGACAGAGCTGCCATATTTTGCAGACGACAGGATATCGGATTCTTCATATACAGATATAACAAGAAGACAGTCGATTAAAAGTAAGATAAATAATACAGTGAGGCATTACAGAGGCCTGGATAGTGAACTAAACAAAATCAGAAAGTACATTGCTCCGGAAAACCCATTTATTCTGCTGGTAGAACAGATAATTAAAGGGTTGGATTCTTTTGCCGAGGCTCAGCTGAGGTGGGCAGACGGCCCTCAATTTAACAGATTGGCAAAGGTGTCCGAGGTTTTTGACAACAATATAGTGAGCAAGTTTTATAACAGCCTTTCAACAGGGTTATCTATGAGAGCCTGCGAATATGAGCTGGATAGATTAGGAAAAGAGAGTTGTGAAGATAAAACCGCATTTAAGGAGTTAAGAGGAGTATGTGATATATTATCTGTGAAATTAATTGAAGAGTGCGAAAATCTTGAGAAAGAACTTGATTATAAGGTTGTGCCCATACGAGACCTTGTAAGGATTCAACTGGAGTGCGGATTGATAGTAGCAAGACGCAGATATAATCAATAATAAATAATAAATACAAAAAGCATCTTGGGAGTTACTGTAAACAGCAACCCTTGGGTGCTTTTTTTGATGAAAATTTCATCTGTTTTAATTTAAAAAACAATAAAATCATGATATAATAAGCTAAAAATAAACTCAGGAGAAAAAAATGAATACAGAAAATTATAAATTCTTTCAAAACACAAAATGCGAGTATTTTCCATGCCATAAAACCTCTGATACAGAGAATTTCAATTGCCTTTTTTGCTATTGCCCGCTGTATATGCTAAAGGATGGCTGCGGAGGGAATTATGTGAAAAATCATGGAATTAAAGATTGCTCAAATTGTCTTGTGCCTCATTCAAAGGGAAGCTATGAAAGGATTATGTCTAAAATGAAGGAAGTAGTAAAAAAAGGCAGTGATTTTTAAACAAGCTTCGGGACGAATCTACAATTAAAAAAATAATTGTTTAAATATGGGTATAAAGGGTATTTATATTAAAAAAGATATACGGGAGGGTTTGTGATAGGGAAAAATTCTAAAGATGATACAACTGATAATTTTAAAAATAATGAAGCTTCAATCATTGTTATGAAGTACGGAATTTTTGGTGTGCTTTGGATTATACTTTCAGATTCTTTTATAGATGTTCTTCCAATTGATTTTGAATTATATAAGCTTTTGCAGACTTATAAGGGCTGGATTTTTGTTTTGATAACCATGATTTTAATTTATATATTGATAAAAAACAGAGAGAAGAGGATTAGTGCGGCTACAGAGAGGACCTTCAAAGCAATAAAGGAGCTAAAGCATCTGGCATATTATGATACTCTCACCGGGTTGCCTAACAGGGTCATGTTTGTAAGCAGTATAAAGGAGCTTTCCGGAAATTCCGACGGGAATTTTGCTATTGCTTTTTTGGATATTGACAATTTTAAATTTATCAATGATACTCTGGGTCATTTTGTAGGAGATGATTTCTTGAAGTTCATAGGAAATAAATTGTCTGATGAAATTAAACCTCCGGATATGGTAGCTCGTCTGGGAGGGGATGAATTTGCCATATTGATTAAGAACTATGAATCAAAGGATATGCTATTGGACAAATTGGAAAATATTAAATTTAATATAGGAAATGTATGGAACTCTGGTATCAGAGAATTTTTTATATCTGTAAGTATAGGAGTATCAACATTTCCCAATGATGGAAATGATTACGAAACATTGATGAAGCATTCTGACATCGCAATGTATACCGCAAAAAAAGAAGGTAAAAATAAAATATTGTTTTACGAAGATGATATTGATGAAGAAACACTATGGTACATAAAAATGGCCAACAAGCTGCGGAAGGGATTGGACAATAAGGAATTTGAAATTTATTATCAGCCGCAGATAGAGCTGTCAACAGGCAGAATAATGGGTATGGAAGCTCTGGTAAGATGGACTCATATTGAAGAGGGGCTCGTTCCTCCTTCGGAATTTATACCGGTGGCAGAAATAACGGGTCAGATATATGAGCTGGAAAGACGTATAATTAAAGAAGTATTACATCAAAAGAAACAGTGGGAAGAACAAGGGTTGGACCATATCGAATTATCTATTAACCTATCCAGCAAGTCTCTGATAAGCAACTCCAATTTCAAAATTATTGAAAATATTATCTCAGAATATGAATTGAATTATTCAAATGTCGTTTTTGAAATTACCGAAACCGCAGCTATTACAAATATAGATTTGGCAATTAAAAGATTAAATATTTTGAAAGCAAAAGGGCTTAAAATAGCTCTGGACGATTTTGGGACGGGCTATTCTTCGATTACCTATTTAAAAATGCTTCCCATAGACATAGTGAAGCTGGATAAGAGCTATATTGATTCCAGATATGACGGAGGAAAAGACATCTCAATAGTTAAATTTATAGTATCGTTAGCTAATGAACTGGGCTTCAAGGTAATAGCCGAGGGAATTGAGACACACGAGCAGCTGGATTATCTGAGAAATATAAATTGCGGATACGGACAAGGATATTTTATTGGTAAACCAATGTGCGTGAATGATATAAATACAATATTATATGGAAAAAGTTGCATAACCTGAGCTTGAATATTATCAAGCTTTTTTTTATGTTTGAAAGAAACTGTATTTTGCATTATAATAATTTAAAGGTGCTTTTTGCGCTTTATTTATCTAATTGAAGGGATAATGTTTTCCGGAGTTAATTATTTCTGCTTCAAAATATAAGAAATCAGAGGGAGCTCATGGGTGATGAGATAAAGGTAGTAAAAATGAAAAAGGAAATGGTTGAAATATTCAACTTTGTTGAAAATCTTGACTTGACTTCCGATATAAAGCAAGAGCTTAAGAATAAGTTTAACAAAATAGAGAACACTTATCTGGACTTTATGGACACATACCTTGACTTCAAAGAAATCAGCGATCATCTGTATGATGGAATTTATATATCTGACGGTACCGGGAAGACAATATTTGTCAATGAAGCTTATTCTAGAATAACCGGCATCCAAAAAGAAGAGGTCATCGGAAGGAACGTGAAAGACATCTCAGAGGAAGGAAAGCTTTATAAAGGAGCGGTTACCATGGAAGTAATAAAAAGAAAAGAAATGGTGAACTCCATGGGAAAAAGCTTTGTAAATAATAAGGATTTACTGGTCACAGGTTCGCCTATATTTGACGAAAAAGGCAATGTAAGGCTTGTTGTTATAAATAACAGAGACATAAGCAATCTTAAGGAGCTGGAACTGAAAAATGCAGAGCTTCAAAATGACAAGCACAGAGCCAATCAGGAAATTGAGTTTCTCAGAAGGCAGCAGACCTCCAAATCAAAGTTTGTATATGAAGGTAAAAATATGAAAGCAATATTGGATATTGTCAATATAATCGCACTTACGGATGTTACTGTTCTGATAACAGGCGAATCTGGAACGGGCAAGGAAGTAGTGGTAGATGAAATCTACTCCAGAAGCAGCAGAAAGGATAAACCTATAATTAAAGTTAACTGCGCTGCAATACCTGGAGAGCTTTTGGAATCAGAACTTTTCGGCTACGAAGAAGGAGCATTTACCGGAGCAAAAAAAACAGGAAAGATGGGAATGTTTGAACTGGCAAACGGCGGCACGATACTTCTTGACGAAATCGGAGAAATGAATATAAAGCTTCAGTCCAAGCTTTTAAGAGCGCTGCAAAGCAGAGAAATTGTAAGGATTGGGGGAAACATACCTATCAGTTTGGATATAAGGGTAATTGCATCAACAAACAGGGATCTGCGTGAAGAAATTAAAAACGGAAAGTTTAGGGAGGATTTATTCTACAGGCTTAATGTAGTTCCGATAGAGCTTAAACCATTACGTGAAAGAAAAGATGAAATTCCGTTTCTTACCAATGAGTTCCTAAACAGATTCAACAAGAAGTACAGCAAAAATACGATTTTAGATAATGAAGCAATGAAGCTTCTGTGCATGTATAAATGGCCGGGAAATATAAGGGAACTGGAAAACTTAATAGAGAGATTAGTTGTCATAAACAGTGACGGTGCTATTAAGGCGGAATACTTGGCAGCAATGTTAGACATTGAAGATTTATACTTTACGCTGAAAATTCCGAAAAGAAGAAATGAAAAAATAACTTTAAAGGAAGCTGTCCGAAACCTGGAAAGAGAAATGATAGAGGTGGTAATAAGAGAATGCGGATCAGTTAATAAAGCAGCAGCAGTCTTAGGTTTAAGTCAGCCGGCTTTATGGAAAAAATGCAAGGTATTGAATATAAATATGGTATAAATTCAGAAATAATTATTGTTCTTTAAGAAGTTATAATAAAAGTTATAAGAGATATAACATTTGTTATAACTTTTTTGTGTTTTGGAAGGCATATAAAAGTTATTGAAATCATAATAAATATTTAATTTTATACAAATGTTTTTATAAGCAGGCATACATGTAAAAGTTATAACTTAAGTTATAGGTTATATGCAAAGTTGTTTGCGTTTTAGGTTTTTGCTTGGAATTTCAATGTCTTAATTTATCCTCTAAATTGGCATGGATTTTGCTAAACATATAACAAACAAATAAGGAGGATAAAATGAGCAAGACAATAATAACCGTAGCTCCAACAGGAGCGTGGCCAACTAAGGAAAACAACCCCAACATTCCGATGACTCCTGAAGAAATTGCTGAAGATGTCTATGAATGCTACAAAGCAGGAGCAGCAATAGCACATCTTCACATGAGGGATGATGAAGGCAAGGGCACAATGAGCAAAGAGAAGTTTTCAGAAACGGTGGCACTCATCAGAGAAAAATGTGACATAGTTCTGAATCTTACAACATCAGGTGATTTAAACGCAACAGACGAAACAAGGCAGGCACACCTTAAGCTGTTAAAGCCTGAAATGGCTTCATACGACTGTGGTTCTATGAACTGGATGCATAACAGCTTATTTATAAATCACCCTAAGTTTTTAGAGGAACTGGGGTTAACAATGCAGAAGTACGAAGTTAAACCAGAAATAGAGATTTTTGATGCAGGCATGATTTATAATTCTTTATATTATTTAAAAAACGGAGTTTTGAAAGCTCCCTTGCACTATCAGTTTGTTTTAGGCGCAGCCGGAGGAACAGCGGCAACGGTTGAAAACCTTGTATATTTAAAGAGCCTGATTCCGGAGAACTCCACATGGTCAGCGCTGGGAATAGGAAAAGGACATGTTCCTATAATGCTTGCTGCTGTTGCAATGGGAGGACATGTTCGTGTAGGCATGGAGGATAATGTGGTATTTGCTCCAAAAGTGCTGGCTGATTCCAATTCGCAATTTGTTACAAGAGCTGCAAATATAATAAAGGAAGCCGGTAATGAAGTTGCAGCACCAGATGATGCGAGGACAATTTTAGGTTTAAAAAAATAAAGAAATTAAGAGAGGCATTTATAAATGATCAGAAATATTGCGGTTCTTGGTGCAGGAACAATGGGTCACGGCATAGCAGAAGCATTTGCTATTTACGGATATCCGGTAAATCTGTACGAGACAAGCGAAAAAATAAGAAGCTCAGTTAAGGAAACAATAAAATCAGAACTTATTTTTGCAGCTGAAAACGGACTTGTAGATAAAGCAGAAATTGAATCAATACTAAACAAGATAACATTGTACGATAATTTAAAATCAGCAGTCGAAAATGTGGATTACGTAATAGAAGCCACACCTGAGATAATTGAGCTAAAGCAAAAATTATTTGTTGAAATTGATAGTTATTGTAAAAAGGATACAATAATCGCAAGCAACACGTCCAGTCTTGCCTTGAATGAAATGATGAAGAACGTGTCAGATTTCAGAAAAGAAAAAATGATGGTATGTCACTGGTACAATCCGGCACATCTCATGCCTATTGCCGAATTATCTTTCTTTGGCAATATGAGTGAAGATGACTACAATACAGTGGAACGATTATATCAAAGTATCGGCAAGCAAACAGTAAAAGTATTAAAAGATGTACCCGGACTTGTGGCAAACAGGATTCAGCAAGGAGTGGCCAGAGAAGTATTTTCACTTATAGAAATGGGTGTTGCTTCACCAAAGGATATCGATACAGCTTTAAAATTCGGTCCTGCATTCAGATATGTAACAACAGGCCAGCTGGAGGTTGCGGATATGGGAGGTCTTGATATCTGGTGTACAGTGGGAGACAACCTCCTATCGGTTATGGATAACATAAAAGAAGCAAATCCTATATTGAGGCAAAAGGTTACTGAAGGAAAATTGGGACTTAAGTCAGGAGAAGGTTTTTTTGTGTATCCGGAAGAAAAATTAGAAGAAATGAAGAATGACTTCAACAAAAGGTTAATTATGCAATTGAAAGTATCTAAAAATTATATTGATAAGGAGAAATAATTATGACCAAGGACAGTTCACAAAGGATTGATAAAGGAACATTTTTGTGGAGATTCAGCAAGAAATTTAATTTTGCAGCAGAAAACATAATACCTGACCCGTTAGTATTTTGTCTTATATTAACTATAATTGTATTTTTTGCGGGAGTCTTATTCACAGATCATGGTTTAATGGGAATGCTGACATCTTGGTACAACGGAATCTGGTCGCAAATAGCTTTTGCTTTTCAAATGTCTTTTATGGTAGTTACATGTGCTGTTACTGCCAGATCAAAACAAGTTAAAAAGCTTCTGAAGGGCTTTGCAAAAATGGTAAGTACACCTACTGCCGCAGTAATTCTGCTGATGGCGTTTGGATATGTTTCAAGCTTTTTAAACTGGGCTTTCTGCACAATTGTAACTCCTATACTGGCAATGCAGCTTACAAAAAACATAAAAGGTCTTCATTTTCCAATGCTTATTGCAGCAGGTTATTCGACAATGTGCCTCGGACAATGCCTTGGACCGAGCGCATCTGTTTATGCCCTGCTTGCCGGAACGGATCATTTCCTTGTTGATAAAATAGGAGTGCTCACACAAGACATTACTACATATAATCCGATGAATGTGGCTGTCTGGATTATACTAGCAGTTGGAACTGTGATACTTACTTTAAGAACAATGCCTCCTAAACATGAAATTGTTGAGTACAAGGGCGCAGATGATGAGATTGAAGAAGAAGAAAAAGACGTCAAAAAAACATTTGCCGACAAAATGAACGGCAGTAAGGTTATAATGATTCTGGTAGGAATTGCAGGAGCTGTAAATATTGTATTTACTTTTATGCAAAATGGGTTCTTAGGTGCATTAAGCCTAAACTTCGTAATTTTTATATTTCTTACAGCAAATTTCCTGCTTTATAATACACCTGCAAAATTCATAACAGCTTACAGAGAGAATTTAAGCCTTGCAACAGATGTTATGATTCAGTTTCCGTTTTATGGAGGAATTTCAGGAATGATGGCTGATTCAGGACTTGGGCAGATAATAGTTGGAGGGATATGCCAATTGGCTTCCGCAAATACATTGCCTGTCTTCTCATATATTTCAGCATCAATTGTAAACCTGTTTATTCCATCGCAAGGGGGACAATGGATTGTACAGGGACCTATCATAATGGATGCTGCTTTGAGGCTTGATGCCAATATTCCTCAAGTAATTAACGCATTTGTTTATGGTGATGAAGCAACAAACTTATTGCAGCCCCTGTATGTAATACCGGCCTTATCAGTAGTGGGAATGAAGCTTAAGGATGTATGGGGATATATGGCATTCATCTGGTTATTCTGGTGTATTGCAACAATTTTAGGTCTTTTGATAGTCCCGGTATTCATATAATTCTTTATCATAATACAGAGGAATTATTTTTAAATAGTAACTATGATTAGGTTATTAACAATATTTATTTAAAAGCACTTTATTAGTGCTTTTATTTTGTGATATAATATAAAAAAAATATAAGGCAGAAGTTGATTAATATGGTTAAAAATACATATGATATTGAAAAGAGCGGTGAATAATATGGATGATCTGAGATTTAAGACCTATGCTGTTACTAATGAAATTGACCTTAATAAAATAGCCGGGGAATGCGGTATTAAAAAAAAGTATACATGGGAGGAACCACTTATACTTCAGGACAGTGTGCTTGAGAGAATAATCGGAGAAAAGGCTGATGAGAACGAAAAAATATTGGTATTTTCTTTTGGCAGTATAGTATTGGTTAATTCCAACAATGTGCATACCGAAATATTTATGAAGTATCTGAAAAAAATAAAACCGGAAATTAATATTGAGAATTATAATAGGTTCCAGGATGATTATGCAATTCATATAACCGAGGGAGAGGAAATCGACTTTACCGACAGATATGTTGATATACCAAGCCGCGAATTATTCTACCCGGAGCTTGTTTCTATAATAATAGCAAAATCAGTTGCGCTTGAAAGAATAGAGGAGCAGCTTGGAAAAATTCTTGACAATATTGAAAGCAAAATTGACAATCTTGAAAAGGGAAAATTAAATATTGGAAATAAAGAGCTTGCAAGAACTACTTCAAGGATAGTGCGTCATGAATACAATACAATTGCATACATAATGATTCTTGATAAGCCTGATATTACATGGATTAACAGTGATGCTGCATATTTCTATGAACGGATGTCTGAATTTTTTGAATTAAATGACAGGTATGAGGTAATAAAAAGCAAGACTGAAATATTGAAAAGCATTGTTGACGGGCTTGCAGACATCAGCAGCTCAATACGAGGTCTGAAACTGGAATGGATAGTAATAATATTAATTGTTATGGAAGTAATTTTAATGACTCTTGATTTATTTAAGTAGAGGATGCTATGAGTATAATAATGTTTAATACATTCAAAGCTGCAAAAAGACTGCCGTTAGTTCAGGTTGCCTCATATTTCAATTTAAAAAAGGACGCAGCAGGCTGGAAGGAGTACATAAAAATAGGCAGCGATGAAATTGAAAAAATTTTTATGTATGGCACGAGAAATAAATCAGTGTATCTGTATAAATACGGATGCATTACCTTTGTAAATTTCAAGTATCATGAAATTCAATATTTTTTTGAATACCTGGCAAAAATATATGTGGAGCTGGATAATAATCTTTTATCAAAATTCAGTGAAACTCACATTATGACTGTTGATAAGGACGGATTGGTAAGACTATGGGAAGACTCGGACGAGTTATATATGTTTAATGATATTTTGATTGATATTGCTGCAACTGTCCTGGCAAAATCCATAGAGCTTTATAAAATTGAAACAGAATTGAATCGTGTGCTGGATGAATCGGAGCAATTGATTAACTATCTGAATATCGGAAGACTAAGAGCTAATTCTCAAAAGGTAGTATCTATAATTGCTCAGTGTACAAGATTTAAATACAGAAGCATAGAAAGCGTGAGACTGCTTGACAGGCCGTCTGAATTCAATAAAACTATTGAAAACAGAAAGATATTTGACGATATGAGTATTTTTTACGAATTAGACGACAGATATGCAACCATGCTGAGCAGGACGGATGTACTTGATTCTATTACAGAAGAATATTTCAGCTATAAAAGCGGCCAGTCTGAACGCAGGCTGCTGATGTTTGAAATATTGCTTCTGTCAATATTTCCGTTAATGCATTTTATATAGATATATCGGAGGGTTCCTTTGAATATGAGTTCAAAAAGAATTCTCCTTCATTTATTACGGCCTCAGTCAGTTTATGATTTTCTTTCTGCCCCAGGTTCCGGTTAAGTATCTCAAAAATGAAATCAGATAGTTCGAAGCCCATCCCATTGGAACTGCGTACCATACCGCCTGAATACCCCAGGACGGAGCGAATCGAAATGCAACAAAGACTCTTATACCAAGGTTGATTAAATTGGCAAGAGTAAATATTACCATGTCACCTGAGCCTCGTAAGACACCGTCGGTTATGGATTTAAAACCTATAAGGACAAAGAAAAATTTCATGAATTTCAAGTAGCTGCTTCCCACCATAAATGCTTCTTTTCCGCTTTCCGGATCCAAGAAGGCTGATATAATCTGAGTGTAGGAAAGGCTGATAGTTATACAGATTACTATTGCAAAGGCTATAATAATACCGTAAGCGACACGATAGCCTTTTCGTACCCTGTCTACCTGTCCCGCGCCAAGGTTTTGTGCCGTAAAGGTTGAAATCGCATTTCCTGTAGCAATCATGGGAACTATACATATAGATTCAACTCTCATGCCGGCAGAGTATCCTGCTAATACAGAAGAGCCAAAGGAGTTAACAACCGACTGAACAAGAAGCATCCCGATCGATACGATTGATTGCTGCAAAACGGAAGGTATGGCAATGTAAACCATTTTTTTCAGCATCGATATATCATATAAATCCACCTTGTGCTCTGATAAAACTTCATAATTTCTCAATGACCGGATTAAAATATTAAATGAGATTACAGCCGAGAACCCCTGAGCTATAACAGTTGCAATGGCAACTCCCCCAACTCCCATATTTAATTTTACAACCATGAATAAATCAAGTGCTATATTTAATATTGATGAAAATATTAAAAGATACAAGGGTATGTGTGATTTGCCCAGCGCATTAAATATTGCAGATAAGACATTGTACATAAACAAAAACGGCAGCCCTATAAAATAAATTTTCAGGTACAATGCTGAATCAGAAAATATATTTGCAGGGGTATTAAGTAAAAGCAAGAATCTTTCCTTCATTATCATACCAATTGCCAGCATTATGATGCTTACAGCTAAAAAACTAAATAAAGCAGTATACACGGATGTCTTCATCTTCTTATATTCTTTTGCACCCAGGAACTGGGATATCAATACAGAAGCTCCCATTCCGCTGCCTATGGCAATCATAATAAAAACCGTAGTCAATGAATATGATGCGCCGACAGCCGCCAGAGCATCCTCTCCCACAAACCTTCCGACTATAATTGAATCTGCCATATTATAAAATTGCTGAAACAGATTCCCCAGTATAATGGGTAAGGCAAAGAAAAATAATGATTTTCCCGGGCTGTCCTTTAACATATCGTACTTTTGCATTTTAAACCTCTTTAATTTTGTCTTAACTAATTGTCAAATTTTAACGTATCACATATTTTAGATTGTTTTAATAAAGTAAAATATTATCAGATGCAACGGATATACAGCATAAAATGATAATTGTAAAATTTTATTTTTTGGTCCCAGCTCTTGATTGTAAAAATAAATCGGAATAAGAGCCAGTAAAGAAAATTGCTGAACCCAGTAGGATGATAAATTCACAAAAAATATAATAAGTCCTATTGTTATAAATTTTTTAGGCCTGTCGTAGTCTCTTGTAAAATAGAAAGTCAGAATATAGACAATTCCAATAGCATTGTAATCAACAGACAAAGCAATTGCTGCAATGAAAGAAGCTATTATTACAGTGAAAGAAGCTATTGCTGCAGCTGTATTGCTGATATTATATGCAGCTATTTTATTATCTAATATATAAATTACAGCCAGTCCTATGAATAATGTAAAAAATATATTTTGGTGAACAAATCCTACATTATTATAGAAAGCTAAATCAAATGGTATTTCAGATATCAATGCAAATACAAACAATCTTTTGGCGTATTTTTTCACATCTGCTGTGTGAAAGTATCCCTCTACAAGCAAGAAACAATAAATAGGGAAAGCAAGACGACCTATAATTCTGAATGCTGTAACACCATTTTGAAATATAGCACCGTAGTGATCGATTATCATTGTAGTAAGAGCTATTAATTTTAATATAAATACATTCATTATATTTTCTCCTGTTATTATTTTACTATTATATATTTTATATGACCGACATTCAAGTATTTATAAAGAAATATTGTTACTATTCACAGTCAATGCCAAGGCGAAAAACAAGAAAAATATCCGCTCACGGTTTCGGACACGAATAATTCTAAAGCTCATTGCGGATAAAAATCCTACAGCTTGCAAACTCGCTGACGCTCAAACAGTGCATGCTGCTTAACGGATTTTTAACCTACATTTACTAAGAATTATAATCGTGTCCTGCAAATGTTCGCTATATATTTTTCTTATTTTTCTTTAAAGTTATGAATACTGTGAATAATAACGAAATATTTGGAACATTTGAAATCATATTTACATAGAGGTTGATACTTGAGTAAAGTATGGTATAATAAGTTGCTGAAAATATTACATGAGGGGTTATTATGATTATAGATTTTGAAGGAAAATTGCCTGTTATAGATGATAAAACATTCATAGCAGAAGGTTCCCAGCTGGTTGGCAACCTGATAATGGAAGAATACAGCAGTGTATGGCACAATGTGGTTGCCAGAGCTGATATTAATGTAATTAAAATTGGAAAATATTCAAATATTCAGGATAATGCAGTGCTTCATGTTGATGATGTTAACCAGACAATTATAGGTGATTATGTAACAGTCGGACATGGAGCGATACTTCACGGCTGCAGGGTAGAGGATCATTGCTTGATAGGCATGGGCTCAATAGTTTTAAGCGGAGCAGTAATAGGCAGAGGAAGCATAATAGCTGCAGGCGCAGTGGTTAAGGAAAATGATGTTATACCTCCGTTCTCTATGGTTGTGGGTGTTCCGGGAAGAATTGTTAAGCAGCTTTCGGAAGATACGGGACGAATACATGCCCAGGCAGTAAAATATAAAACATTATGGACTAAAAGATACGGTTATATGCCTGAAGCAGGCGGAGAAGAATATAATGGAGATAAAATAGTATAAAATCAAAAAGGCAACAGCCTGCCATCTTGATGACTTTGTCATCAATCTGAAAAAGGCAATTATATTGCCTTTTTCATTTTAATAAGTGAAATTAATTTTGAGGTTTATGCTAACATTTTCAGTATTGAAGCTTTCGGTCTTACTCCTACCATCGTTTTTATAATCTTGCCGTCCTTCATAACCGCTAATGTAGGTATGCTCATTACATTGAAGGCTGATGCAAGTTCAGGCTGTTCATCTATATTAACTTT
The DNA here is from genome assembly GCA_023453025.1 of Bacillota bacterium. Lineage (GTDB taxonomy): Bacteria > Bacillota > Clostridia > Tissierellales > Sedimentibacteraceae > Sedimentibacter. The sequence goes on along the minus strand of JAEXUD010000022.1, from coordinate 27,440 downwards.
TCCTACTTTTATATTACTTACTTCCTTGGCAATTTCATCCACTACAGGAGAAATCATTTTGCACGGCATGCACCAGGATGCCCAAAAATCTAACAGCACCGGTTTTTCTGATTTTATAACTTCCTCTTCAAAATTTGATTTTGTTATTTTTATAGTATTCATATCTCAAGCTCCTTTTTATTATTATGTTTTGATTATACCATTTAAAAATATATAAACAGTGATTAAGTCACTATAAAATATAGTTTTTTTACTTTTATAAGAAAAGATTCACTTTTTAAGTGGTCTCAGATAATGCTTATTATTTTTCATTTATTGGTAATAATAAGATTGTATTAAATCAATTTATGGAGGGTTATGTGAAGGAATTATATTTAAAGACGGAAAATGAATTGCTGAAAATAGATGAGAAGCTGATTGAGAAATACAATTTGGCTCAGGGCAGAATATCGCCCTTCAGCAGATATTGGATTGTTGATAAAAATGGAAGTAAGGGAATTGATAATCCGGATGATGATACCTCCAGTCCCGGTATAGACGAAATGCCGGCAGGAGAAGGTGCGGAGGATGATGAAATAGTAGAATTTTCTGATACCGGGGCAATTTTTTCGCAGTCAGAAATAATAGATTTTTCTCATGGCACGGATTCAGATCAACCATAGTCATATATTTTAATTAAAGGGCGCTAAGCGCTCTTTTTAATTTTATAAAATTTATATTGACAATTGAGTGACTGTTCAACTATAATTAATTTATCAATTGAACAACTGTTCAACTAAAAGAAGGTGAAGAATTGGAAAAGGAAGAAATATTTTGCGATTGTGATGTAATTCACGCTGAGGTAGTGGATGAAGTAAGACAAAGAATGCCAAAGGAAGAGGATTTATATGATTTGTCTGATTTCTTTAAAATACTAGGTGATTCTACCCGGGTAAAAATTATATGGGCACTTGACGAGAATGAAATGTGCGTATGCGATATAGCAGTTTTATTAAATATGAGCAAATCTGCCATATCTCATCAGCTAAAAACATTGAGACAGGCAAATCTTGTGAAATTCAGAAGAGAAGGCAAGGTTGTTTATTATTCTCTCAAAGATGACCACGTAAGGGACATTTTTGAAACAGGTATGGAACATATAAAAGAAAAATATATACAGGAATAATTTTAATTATGATTTGGAGGACATGATAATGAAAAAGAAATTTATACTGGAAGGTTTGAACTGTGCAAATTGTTCAGCTAAAATTGAAAGAGAAATAAACAGTCTGGATGGTGTTGAAAGTGCATCGATTAATTTAATGACTACAAAGCTGCTGATAGAAGGCAGCGATGAAAAAATGCCTGATATTATTATATCAGCAGAAAAAATAGTAAATAAATATGAACCTGATGTAATATTTAAAAAAGCATAACAAGGAGCTGAAATGAAAAAACTTATTTTGCGATTAATGGTTAGTGCTGCATTGTTTGCTCTGGCATTGACAGTAAATATAGAATGGTTAAGCTTGATATTATTCATATTGAGCTTTGTATTAGCCGGGGGAGATGTTGTAAGAAGAGCTGGCAGAAATATTTCAAGAGGAAACATTTTTGACGAGAATTTTTTAATGTCAATAGCATCCATAGGAGCGTTTCTTATAGGAGAAGCTCCGGAGGGCGTTGCAGTAATGCTGTTTTATCAGGTAGGTGAAGCCTTTCAGGAATATGCGGTGGGACAGTCCAGAAAATCTATTACCGGCTTAATGGACATCAGACCTGATTATGCAAATGTTAAAAGAGGAGACGAGCTTATTAAGACGGATCCTGATGAAGTAAAGGTTGGAGACATAATTGTTGTTAAGGCAGGAGAGAGAATTCCTTTGGATGCAAAAGTCACTGAAGGAACATCAATGGTTGACACCTCCGCACTTACGGGTGAATCAGTTCCAAGGGAAATAACAGTCGGAAGCGAGCTGCTGAGCGGATGTATTAATATTAACGGTGTTATAACAGCAGAAGTTACTAAGGAATATGAAGAATCAACAGTGAACAAAATACTTGATTTGGTTGAAAATGCCAGCAGCAAAAAATCTAAATCAGAAAAATTTATCACTAAATTTGCAAGATATTACACACCTGTGGTGGTTATAATCGCAGCAATGCTTGCAGTTATCCCGCCTCTGATAATTAAGGAAGCAACATTCAGTGAGTGGATTTACAGGGCATTGGCATTTTTGGTAGTGTCTTGTCCTTGCGCCCTTGTTATTTCAGTACCCTTAAGTTTTTTTGGAGGAATAGGAGGTGCTTCTAAAAAGGGAATATTAGTTAAAGGAAGCAACTATTTGGAAGCTTTGGCTCAAACTGAAATAGTGGTGTTCGATAAAACAGGCACATTGACAAAGGGTGTTTTTAACGTACAAGAAATACATGCAACTGATATTTCTGAACAGGAGCTGTTAAAACTGACTGCCTATGCGGAAGGTTATTCAAACCATCCGATTTCAGGTTCATTAAAACGCGCATACAACAAAGAGATAGATAACAGTAAAATTTCAGATGTCGAAGAAATATCAGGGCAGGGAGTTTCAGCAGTAATTGAAGGGAAAAAGGTATTAGCCGGAAACGTAAAGCTTATGAAGGAAAATAATATTTCATATTATGATGGTGAGCCGGTTGGTACTGTGGTTCATGTGGCAGTTGACAACAGCTATGTCGGATATATTTTGATTGCTGATGAAATTAAAGAGGATGCGGCTGTGACTATAAAAAGTTTAAGAGAAGCAAATATAAAGCAAATTGTTATGCTTACAGGAGATACTAAGGCAGCAGGTGAGATGGTTGCTGATATGATTGGTGTTGATAAGGTCTATACGGAGCTCCTGCCTGCTGATAAGGTTCATAAGGTAGAAGAATTGATTGCTCAAAAGTCAGAAGCCGGTAAGCTTGCATTTATAGGTGACGGAATTAATGATGCCCCTGTTCTGGCCAGAGCGGATATAGGAATTGCAATGGGCGGCTTAGGTTCAGACGCTGCAATAGAAGCAGCAGACATAGTTATTATGACTGATGAGCCTTCAAAAATAGCAACTGCAATGCAAATTTCACAGAAGACATTAAAAATAGCGTATCAGAACATAATATTTGCAATTTCTGTAAAGGCAATAATTCTTGCTTTCAGTGCAATCGGATTTGCTTCAATGTGGGCAGCGGTTTTTGCTGATGTTGGTGTTGCTGTAATTGCAATATTAAACTCCTTCAGAGCATTAAATGTTAAAAACATTCAATGATACTACAATAAAATATAAATTGTTTTGTAGTGCTTAATAATTATGGTATAATACTGTTAAAGCCAATATAACGATAGCAATTAAGCGTAGGAGGATACAATGGAGTTGAAAAATTTCAAGGAATTGATTGCCAAGGTTCAAAATAATGATTCAAAAAAAAGGGTAGCAGTTGCCGCAGCACATGACGAGCATACTTTGGAAGCGGTATTCAAAGCAAAAAACGACAAGCTGGTTGAACCTGTTCTGATAGGTGACAAGGTTAAAATTAAAGAAATACTTAATAAGCATGGATTTGAATACGACGAAGATAAAATTATCAATACATGCAGCGACTCTGAAGCCGCAGAAAAAACTGTCGCTCTTATCAATGAAGGCAGGGCAGATTTTATTATGAAGGGCAAGCTGCAAACAGCTGATTTGTTAAAAGCTGTAGTAAACAAGGAAAAAGGCCTTAGAACAGGAAATGTAATGTCACATGTTGCCATATTGGAAATACCCGCATACCATAAGCTTATGGCAGTAACGGACGGCGGTATGATGATGTATCCAAATGCTGAGGAAAAGAAACAAATAATTGAAAATGCAGTTGATGTTTTTTTAGCTATGGGTTATGAGTGCCCAAAGGTTGCTGTTCTGGCAGCTGTTGAAACAGTAAATCCCAAGATGCCTGAAGCAGTTGATGCAGATATATTGAAGAAGATGAATCAAAACGGAGAAATCAAAAATTGCATTGTCGAAGGTCCTATTTCTGTTGACCTGACATTTAACAAGGAATCAGCAAAAATTAAAGGCTATGACAGCCCAATAACAGGCGAAGCAGATATTTTAATCGCACCAAATATAACTACAGGAAATATAATGAGCAAGGCTCTGTTGGAATTTGCGAACGGCACTATGGCAGGCATGATTGTCGGGGCAAAGGTTCCTGTTGTTTTAACTTCAAGAGGCGCTACTTCAGAGGAAAAATACTTGTCACTGGTCTTGTCGGCATCAGCAGTGAAATGATATATAAGAATGTCATTCTTGAATTTACAGGGGTGACATTTTTATATTCGCTGATTTTTGAATTAATTTACATAAATGATAGCCTCACTAATATAAATTATAATAAGCAGATGATTTTGCTATATATTGGGGGGATTCTTGTGAAGGACGACAGTGATAAAATAAGGGGGACAGTAAAAAAGCTGAAAGATACATATAATTTCAGGGGACCGCTTCATTTTACAGACTTTTCAAATTTATATTCCATTATAAACGCTGGATATTTGTGCAGCAGAGATTTATGCTATGCAAACAACATAGAATTTCACGACTCAGCAAGTGAAGAGGCTATAAATAGCATACCCGGCAAGATTAAGGGCTGCACGAGATTTTATTACGTGGGAAAAAATAATTTTGAGGCGATGAAAAGGTTAAATATTCCTGTGTATCTTTTATTTAATGAAGAAATAATATATCTGGATTTAGCTATTTATACTGACGGCAATGCTGATTTTTATGATACCAATTTTGGAATGGATTTTGACTTTTTCAATTATGATGTTGATTGGGATGTTGTATTTAGCGAAAGAAGCGCCTCGGAGTGCTTAAATGGAGCTTTAAAAGAGCTGTTTTGCAGAAAAAAACAATCAGAGCTTTTAATTGATGAACCTGTGCCGTTGAGGCAGCTAAAAAATATAATATTCAGATGTAACACAGACTATAAAAGGGCATGCAGTCTTTTTGGCAAAAATAAGATGTATCTTGTTGAACCTGATATGTTTATAAATCATAAAAACTATGTGCTGGATTATAATATTATATTTAACAGTGCAATGGACCAGGAGGTATTCATACTGCACTTCAGTACAAAAGATCCCGTCAAAAATGATATCAGGCATGAATACGCTTTGTATGATATAAGTGATAATTTATTTCGGATTGCAAAGGTAAACTTTCTTGAATCTGACAGCACGGATTTTCATGTTGAAGTAGCCAATCTGCCGTTTCTTCCAATTAAATTCAAGTTTTGGTTTTATGGAGATTTGTGTATTGAAGAAATCATAGGATGAACTTATAAGAAATTATGTATTGAGACAGTACTAAAGGTTATTTAAATAAGGTACTGCCTCTTATTTTATAAATCAATTCTTGGTATGACGGTTTGATCTATTCTGTTTACATATGGATCAAAAGCTGGCACCGGATTCATATTTATTTCAAATTTAGTGGTAATGCCCGGAAACACCTGTACGCTGTAAACCGCAGTAGGGTAGTATTGGTTGTAGCTTACACTGAAGCTATAATCGGTATAATAATACACAGGGTCCATTCCTGCTATGTCAGGGTTGTATGATACCGGTAAAGCTATAATCGGACAATTTCCTTCTTCATCAGATGTTACCGTCTGAATCGGTGTTTGTTCATCGAGCAAGGCATATACTGTAACTCTCGCACCTTCTAACGGAAATTCACCGAGTCCTGTTGTTACTCTTATTTGTATATATCCGTTTTCACCGTTGTTAACACTTGCCTTTCTTAACAGGTTTTCACCAATTATTTTATTTTTTTGAGACATTTTTAACCTCCATTATCTCATTTAATTATAATAGATAATTTCTCAAACTATTAGCTAATATAATATATGCACAAAAATTTATTATGTTTTGGTTAAAATGCCATTAAATATTTTACTATTTATTTCTTGATGTTTTAAATATTAAATTATATTATAAATAAGTGAACAATTAATGATAAAGGATGCGTAGGCAGCATGATTAACATAAAATATGATTTAAATGAAATCAGAGATAAAAGAATTCATATAAAAATGCTTTTGTTTGAAAAATCTGCTGATATAAAATCAGAAAGCTTCAGCAAGATATCCGAAAGGGATTTATACATATTGTTTGAACTGTATGATGAAATTTTTCTCGAAGGATGGTTTAAAAAGAATTTCAAGGGTAAAATAAAATTTATATTATCAAGACAATTAAAAAGTGCTGCAGGAAATACAAGAACAAAGAAAAATACAGCACAAATACAAAATGAAAACCCTGAGTTCGAAGTTAAGATTTCATTAAATCATTTGTCTGATTTTGATAAAATAGACAGAACTAAATATGTGGGCGGAATTGAAGTGCACAGTATATTAGACAGCTTGATGCTTGTTTTCGAGCATGAGCTGTGCCATGTTATAGAATTTATAATATTTAAGAAATCAAGCTGCAGGAAAAAACCGTTTAAAGAAATGATTTTCAATGTGTTCGGGCACACTGAAACTACACATAAATTAGTCGGCGCGAATGAAATAAATATGCAAAAATTCGGCTTGAAGCCCGGGGACAGTGTGAGATTTCAATATAATGGCAAACTTATAAACGGATTTATTCAAAGAATAAATAAACGAGCAACTGTTATGAGCCCTGATAAGCAAGGAAATTACATAGATAAATCAGGCAAAAGATATAAAAAATTTTATGTGCCGCTTGAAGGCTTGATAAAAACTGATTATATATAACGTATACAGTGTAATAATTTAATTTGAAAGGGGAATTAATTTGAACTTATTTATAACTGCAATAACTCCCGGTATTGCTTTGGGATTAATTATTTACTGGTTTGACAGACATGACAGAGAACCTATCAGAATGCTTCTGAAGGTGTTCATAATGGGTGTGATATCTGTGATTCCAACAATGGTAGTGGAAAATCTTTTAATGTCCTTAAATATTTTTGGAGGCATACTGGGAGCAGGATATACAGCATTCATTGTTGCCGGCTTAGTGGAAGAATATATGAAAAGGCAGGTTGTCATAAGGCAGGTGTATTTCAATCCTGTTTTTGATGAGAAGCTTGACGGCATTGTATATTGTGTAATGTCTGCTCTGGGGTTTGCGACAATAGAAAATGTAATGTATGTTGTGTTCAGATTTTCAGATGTGGAGTCCATAGGGATTTACAGAGCATTTTTATCTGTACCCGCTCATATGCTGTTTACAATAACAATGGGATATTATTTGTCACTGGCAAAGTTTTCGGCAACACCCGAGCAAAGCAGGTTTTTTTATAAAAAATCCCTGACAGTTCCGGTAATACTGCACGGTATATTTGATTTCATCCTCATGTCGGGAATTGAGCTTCTGATGTTATTATTTATACCTTTTGTTATTTATCTCTGGGTAACGAATTTAAAAAAACTGAACATGTATTACAATGATTCCAAAAACAACGGCAATGACCAATATTTTAATGAATATGAATAAAGAGACTGAAGCAGCCCCAGACTACTGACAAATCTTTTTCTGTCATCAATCGGAGGCTGAAACAGCCCCGTATTGCTATTTATTATTCAGCATTCCCATTACTATTTTTTCGCTTGTTATAGGCAGCCTTCTTATATTAACCTTAGTTGCATTATAAACCGCATTTGCAATTGCCGGTGCCGGTGTGTTTATAACAAGCTCACCTATTGACTTGGCACCGAATGGTCCGGTAGGTTCATAGCTTGATTCAAAATCTATTCTGATTGAACCCACATCAAGACGAGACGGTATTTTATACTGCATGAATGAATCATTCAGCATTCTGCCGTTTTCATCATATATCACATCTTCATACAAGGTCATTCCCATTCCCTGAACGATACCGCCCTCAGCCTGGACTCTTGCCAGGTTTGGATTGATTACCGTTCCGCAGTCTATTACCCCTACATAGTCAATGATTTCGACTTTGCCTGTAAGCTTGTCAACTTCAATTTCCACCAAGCCTGCCATGAAAGGAGGAGGAGAAGTAGGAGAGAAGTGAGACTCGCTGGCAGAAAGCAGATTGTTTGTTCCGATATAGGTATTGTTTCCTATTTCAGCAAGAGATATGCTTTTGTTTAATTTGGAGCATAGCACCTGTTTACCGTCAAAATCACAGTCCCCAGAAGCACAGCCAAGAAGTCTTGCGCCTTCATCCAGTATTTTATTTCTCAATGTTTCACAGGTTTTAACTACTGCCATACCTGTCAGATATGTTGTGCTTGATGCATAAGAGCCGGTGTCATATGGAGATAAGTCGGTATCAACCCCGTGAACAACTATATTGTCATACTCAGTATCCAGACAGTCCGCCGCCATTTGTGCAAGAATAGTATCACAGCCTGTACCCATGTCTGTAGCACCAATCATCAGTGTATAGAATCCGTCATCATTCAATCTTATCTCAACAGCTCCTACGTCTACAAAAGAAATACCTGAGCCTTGCATTGCAACGGCACAGCCTACTGAACGCACTTTGCCGCCGCCTATATCTACAGCGGGATATTTTTCATCCCATTTAATCATTTTTTTAGCTTTCTCAAGACATTTGTCCAGCATGCAGCTTTTTAATTCCTCATCATAATAAGTGGGAAGCACCTTTCCTACATTTTTTTCTGTCAGCATGTTATTTAATCTTAAGACCGTAGGGTCCATACCAAGCTTTGCAGCCAGCTCATTTACGGCAGATTCTAATGCAAAGAATCCCTGAGTCGCGCCGTAGCCTCTGAAAGCACCTCCGCCCATTGTGTTTGAGTAAACAACGTCATTATCAAATTTATATGCATTTGCATGATATATAGTCATTGCCTTGTGACCGGATAATCCGACGGTTGTAGGGCCGTGGTCACCATAGGCACCTGCATTCCATAAAGAATACATGTGTATTGCTTTTATTATCCCGTTTTCATCAGCGCCAAGTCTTATTTTTATTTCTGCTTCATGTCGGGGACTTCCGTTAGTGAAGCTTTCTTTCCGAGAATAAATCATTTTAGAAGGCTTTCCTGTTATCCAAGTAACTATGGCAGGGAATAATTCGCTCACTATTGATTGTTTTGCACCAAAACCTCCGCCTATTCTAGGTTTGATAACACGAATTTTAGATTTAGGAATTTGAAGAGCATTAGATAATATTCGTCTTACATGAAACGGAACCTGAGTTGAGCATACAACATTCAACCTGCCGTAAGTGTCAATGCTGGCGTGTGTTCTGAAGGTTTCCATCATGGCTTGATTGTTTGCTCTCGTATTGTATGTCTGCTCGATAACATGTGTACATTTTTTTAATTCATCTTCAACATTTCCTACTTCCATGGTTTCACTGGAGCATATATTTCTTATGTTATCTGCTCCCACTTCGCAAAGAGCCGTAAAATCCTCTTCAGGATGAACCAATATTGCATTGTCCTTTGACTCTCTGAAATCAAGTACCGGTTCAAGCACCTCATATTTTACTTTAATCATCCTCAATGCCTTGTCAATTGATGCTTCATCCCACCCTGCAACTATAGCCACCGGGTCTCCTACACATCTTAATCTCTGATCCAGTATGAGTCTGTCATACGGACTCGGCTCAGGATATGACTGCCCGGCTGTGGTAAATCTTGCCTTGGGAACATCTTCATATGTCAATATACATTCAATGCCGGAAACATTCTTTGCTTTATCGGTGTTTATTTCTTTAATTAAAGCATGAGCATGAGGGCTCCTGAGCAATTTAACTATCAAGCTGCTGCCTTGAGTGATATCGTCCGTATATACCGGTTTTCCTGTTACTAAGGACATAGCATCTTTTTTTCTGACACCTTTATTAACAAACTTCATGAATAACCTCCACATTGTTTTTTAACTCAAGGTATTTTTTTACAGCTCTTAACTGTCCCATATAACCGGTGCAGCGACAAAGATTTCCTTCTAAATATTTTTTGATTTCACCCTCAGTCGGATTAGTGAGTTCTTTGGACATTGCCAATACATTCATTATAAATCCCGGACTGCAGAAACCGCATTGCTCAGCTCCTTCATCAGCAAGGAAGGCTCCGAAATCCTTGGCTTCCTCCTGCAATCCTTCGATTGTTGTAACATGAAGTCCGTTGGCACGAAGAGCCAAGGTCGAGCAGGACAGTATGGGCTTTCCTTCTAACATAACCGTACAAAGTCCGCAATTAGAAGTTTCACATCCACGCTTTATGCTTAATTGTCCCTTTGCTCTTAAAAAATCTATAAGCAGTGTGTCCGGTGCTATATCATCTGAACATACTTTATCATTTATCCATAATTTAATCAGCATAATTTCCTCCGTTCAATAATTCTTCGATATTTCTTTTAATTAATACCTCTGCAAGTATTTGTCTGTATTCCATGCTGCCCCTGATGTTTGTTCCAAAGGTCGTATTTTGAACAATCCTTTTAATTTCTGAAGTGATATCCTCAAGAGACGGATTATCACATGCGCTAAATCTTGACAATTTTGCCTTCATAGGCCTTGCACCAAGAACCAGAAACCATTCAGTTCCTTTATTAGCCGCAGCGCAGTTAAGAATGGGAAAATCGGTTGCACTGTTACGCTGGCTTGAATAAACAACCTTTCTGTTATCCTTTTTGATTATGATATTTACTAATATATCATTGTCCAAAGGCATGTCCGCATATTTTTCCAGGGAAATAATGCCGCCTTTATATAATTCCACATATGTGTCAAGTGCCAATAAAACAGTCAGTATATCTGAAAAGCCAAATCTTGAATAAATGCTGCCTCCTATTGTTGCAAGGTTTCGCATTTGAACTCCTACGATGTTTTCAACTGATTTTGCAAGAACAGAATTGAAGCTTTTTTTCAAGCCCTCATGAAGTTCAATATCCCTGAGTGTACACATGCATCCGATTTTGAAGCTTTCATCATCTTCCTCGATAGAATTTAAACCAAGAGCTGAAAGGTCAATTGCCGTACCTATTTTTTTTCTTCCCATTTTCAGCCACAGCATACCACCTATTATTGCATTGCGTTTGTTTTTATTCAGTTCATAAGCTTGCTCCAAGCTTTCAGCTGCAATATATTTATCAATTGTAAACATATATACCCCTTTCGATAATTACCAGTATTTTATATCAAATTATTATGGACCCCATCTCTATAAAAGGAGTACCTTTTCAACTTGCTCTCGACCTATTTTACCTTAAAATATCATTACAATCAAGACTTTTTTTGAAGTATAATTCGTAATAGCACGAAATATAGGTTTGATTATAATATTAAATTATTGAAAATTAAGTAAATTCATACAAAAAACTGCTCAAATTTTTGAGCAGTCAGGTTTCGTTATTGTCATTCTGAGGGCTTGCCCGAAGAATCTCATAATTTTAAAGAGATGAGATCCTTCGCTTTTGCTCAGGGTGACAATAGCACTAAATAGACTTTATTATGAATTAGTATTTTATGAATTTTGAACCGGGTACTCCACAGATGCTGCATTTGTCCGGTACTGCTTTTTCAATATTTCCGCAAACAGGACATAGATAGTAGAATATTTCTTCTGTTTCACCGATGTTTTCCAATGCTTCCTTGTATAATTTAGCATGAACCTTTTCTGCTTCCATTGCCAAGGTGAAAGTATTAATTGCAGCTTTGTTGCCTTCAGTTTCTGCGTCTTTTAGAAATTCAGGATACATGCTTTCAAATTCGTATGTTTCACCGGCAACAGCATCCTTTAGATTTTCCTCTGTAGTTTTGATTTTTCCCGCAACCTCCAGATGCTTTTGAGCATGCAAGGCTTCTGCGTCCGATGCTGCTCTGAATAATTTGGCTGCGTTGGTATTTCCTTCTTTTTCAGCTTTCTTTGCATAAGCTAAGTATTTTCTGTTAGCTTGTGATTCTCCTGCGAAGCTATCCAATAAGTTTTGTAATGTTTTGTTTTCCATTTCTAATCCTCCATAATATATAATTTTTAATTGTTATTATTTTTTTAAGTTTTTTTGACATTGAGGGCATATACCCTTAAAGTAAATATTCTTATCTGCAATTTTAAACCCGTATAAATCATGAGTGTCAAAGGAATCAATATCTATGTTGAAATCAAAAATTTTCTTGCATGACTCACACTTGAAATGGCCATGATTATCAACAACAATGTCATAGCGTGTTTCATTATCCTCTATATTTATAACTCTTACCAATCCAGCCTCTGCCAATGAATTTAAGGTGTTATACACAGTTGTTTTAGATAATGTCGGTACCTCATCATGAAGTCCGGTATATATCTGATCAGCTGTCGGATGAATGTAATTTTGTGTAAGGTATTCCAGAACCTTAAGTCTTTGGTGGGAGAGACGAATTTTTTTCTTTTTCAATTCATTTAGCAAATCATCATATTTTACTTTCATAATCCCTCCTGCGCGTTATATTGTAATTATTATTAAGTTGTAATGATTACAATACAATAATAACATTAACATTAATATGTGTCAAGTATTATTTTAAAAAATTTTCTGCAAAAAATAAAGCCCTTTTCGGGCTTTATTTTTTTTACTGGTGTTTAGTGTAAGGAATAGTTGTCTGAGCTATTGCCGGAGGATGTTGAATTTCTATTATTCATCATACTTCTGACAACCGGTGCTACTGCAACTGCGGCAGCAGCAGTCAAGCCTACGCCAAGCATAAATTTTCCAGGTGTTTTCATCATTTTCATATTTTTCACCTCAGCTATATTTTCTGCAGATACAATTTTTATATACTTATTATAAATTTCCATATTGCTCAAAAAATTTTGGGACAAAAAATTTTTAAATCTGAAATAAACTGTTTATCTCATCCTTTGAAAGTGAATTTATTAATACTTCACCTTTCTTTATAACTGAATCTGCCAGGTTCTTTTTGCTTTGCTGCAGCTTTTCTATTTTTTCTTCGATAGTGTTTTTGGTTATAAGCTTGAATACCTGGACCTTGTTGTTTTGACCAATGCGGTGAGTCCTGTCTGTAGCCTGGTTTTGAGCACTTATATTCCACCATGGGTCGAAATGAATAACAACATCAGCACCGGTTAAATTAAGACCGGTTCCGCCTGCTTTTAATGAAATTAAAAATACCGGTGTCTCATTGATATTGAATTTATTAGCCAGCTCTAATCTTTCCATGCTTTTTGTTGCTCCTGTCAATACAAAATAATCAATGCTATTCAACGTTAGCTGACCCTCTATAATTCTCAGCATTGAAGTAAATTGAGAGAAAATCAGGACCTTGTGATTATTTTCAATACTATTTTTTACAATTTCCATACATAAATCAAGTTTTGCGCTGCCGCCGTCATAATTGTCAAAGTAAAGGGCAGGGTCACAGCATATTTGTCTTAACCTTGTAAGCATTGAAAGAATTTTAATCTGGCTTTTTTCATAGCCGTTTTCTTTAATTTCATTATTAAATTCTTTATTCAGCTTCATAAGCTCTGCTTCATACAGCTTTCTTTGGACTTCCTCCATTTGAGCATATGTCAGGGTTTCAATTTTATCAGGCAGCTCTTTAAGCACATCTCTTTTTAATCTTCTTAAAATAAAAGGAACAACTTGTTTGTTCAATCTTTGAAGCATGTCCGTATCTTCGTCCTTCACAATCGGAACTTCATATTTGTCCTTGAATTTCTTGTAGCTCAGCAGATATCCCGGCATTATGAAATCAAATATGGACCACAAGTCAGCCAATGAATTTTCTATCGGAGTTCCTGTAAGGGCAAATCGAATCCGGCTTTTTAAAAGCTTAACAGCCTTTGCGTTTTGAGTTGTAGAATTTTTAATGTACTGAGCTTCATCCAATATACAGTACTTGAATTCATAGCCTTCGTATAATTCTATGTCTCTCTTTACCAGGTCATAGGAAGTCAGTATTAAATCATAATCATTGATTGATGATATTAATTTGCTTCTTTCTGTGGAAGCTCCCGCAATTATTAAAGTCGAAATGTCAGGAGAGAATTTTTCGATTTCACTATGCCAGTTATAAACCAGTGAAGTAGGGCACACTACTATTGATGGCATATTGCTTTTGTCAGAGGCTAACAAGCTGATAACCTGAAGAGTTTTTCCAAGACCCATATCATCAGCCAAAATTCCGCCCAGTGAATATTTTGCTAATGATTTCAACCATTTGAAACCTGTCAGCTGGTAGCTTCTCATTATAGGCTTCAAATTTGCGGGGAGTTCAAAATCAAGATCCCCTGACTCGCTTATATTCCTTATCATCTCTCTGAAGTTGTGAGCTCTGTCTGCTTGTATCCATGCATTATTTCTTATTAAGCTGTCTAAATATAAAGAGCGATACTCAGGTATTTCAATATGTCCCTTTTCAAGCTCTTCATCTGTTACATTCAAATCTTCGACAAGTTTTTGCATTGTGTTGAAATATTCATTGTCCAGGTTCAAGAAAGAACCGTCCTTTAATCTGAAATATTTTTTCTTTTTACTATATGATGATAAGATATCTTTTAGCTCTGACGGGTCAAATTCAAGCTTGTCAATATCTATTTTAATAAGGTTGTTTTCCAGCTTGACACCCATGGACATAGACTTAGGGTATTTTATATCAATTTTTTTGAAATCATCACTTATGTTAACTTCACACAGTGAAGTTAAATCGCTTACCCCTGAGGTCAAAAACTCATAAATTTTATTTTCATCAGTCATGGTAAATTTGACTGCGGCTTTTTCAAAACCTGCATTTTCTATTGCAACAAGAATTTTGGTTTCCTCCAGCAGATTTCTGACTACAGTGTTGTCCATTGCAGATTTCCTGAAGGGATTAATTTCCATATCGCCATAGCTGAAAATAACTGAGGCATATATGTGTCCCAGGCTGTTGCAGTCAAGATATATGCTTGCAGACAGCGGCATCACATTCAATTTGTCAGATATCTCAAGGTCTGTTTTAACCTTTGCATGCTTTGATATTTGAGGCAATACGGCAGAACAGAATTTACCCATTAAATCCTTTGTGAGAGTAATTGTTTTTGTTGTTTGCGACATAATTTTATTAACAGCCGGCATAACAGTATTTTCAAATTCCTTTGAACACTTATACAGCATATCGTCTACAATTACGTAGGTGTGATTGTTAGAATTTAATGTAAAAGAAAAATATAAATTTGTTGAAAGTGTATATTGATCTTTACCTTCTTCATTGATGTAAAACTCAGCGGCAGGGTCACCGTTTGTAAAAGTAAGGCTGTTGTATGGATACTTGTATCCGTGGCACTCTATCGTCTGTCCGTCAAACAAATTGAAAAAAGAGTCGAATGAATAAGGAAATATCCTGAAGGCACGGCCGTTTAATGTAGAAGAATTATATAAGCCGGAAGTTTTTTTGACAACCTGCCTATAGATTTCAGCTTCATCTCTTAAATAAAGTGCTAATTGTTTTGAATTTTTTTCAAAGCCATTTAAATCATGATCAAATTCCAGACCCTTGCCATATACTTTATTTACTTTGTTTTTGATATTATCAGCCAGTTCATATGCGTCTTTTACTACATACTGTCTTTTATCACCTATTGTAAATTCAATTCCCAAATCCTCTTTACCGGCAATATATAAAATTGGTGTAAGAATTACCGAGCCATCCTTTTGTTCTGATATAACACTTTCCTTTATTTTATTTTCAAATACGCTTATTAAATCCTCAAGAGGATAATTTCTTTTTATCTGATTTTTGTGTTCCTTAAATACCACATCACTATAAGAGATTATCTTTGGATTATTGCTGTAATATATTTTTAGCATTGTCGCAACTATATGCTTGCAGCTTCCCATATTTTCCAAAAAAGCAGGACAATCACAATCAAAGTCCGCTATGTCTCCTTTTTCATCCAATATGACTTCGGTATCATAGGATGAATAGCTTTTTCCCTTGACCAATGCTGTATATTTTGTATTATATCTGTTATCATCACTGTCTTGTATTTTCTGTGTGCTTATTTTTACGACCATATTGTTGTTATAATACTCAACCCCTCGTTTATAGGTTATTGGATTTTCCGAACAATTTTTAATATCGGTTATACTAAAATTGACTTTTCCCATAATTTCACCACCCAAAAAAATAATCTAATAAATTATTATAACTTATTTTAAAGATTTTATAAATAGATAATTTGTAAAAAATGTTGACATAATAATTATTAATCTTTAAAAAACAAATTATATTATATATAATAAAGTAAAAGAGAAATATTTAAGCAGCTTACATTATAGCAAATTAGCTGTAATGTCCAATTATATAAGGAGGAAAGAGCATGGAAAGAACATTAGTGTTGATAAAACCGGATGCAATGGAAAGAAAATTAATGGGAGAAATTATTTCTGTCTATGAAAAATCAAGCCTGCATATATCTGCAATGAAAATAATAAAAGCCACAATTGAAATTGCGGAAGAACACTATGCTGAACACAGGGAAAAACCATTTTTCAGAGAGCTTATAGATTACATAACAAGAAATGACGTGTGTGCATTAATAATCGAAGGTGATAATGCTGTGGAAGAAGTTCGGAAATTAAACGGTGCAACAGACCCTGAAAATGCAGAGCTGTCTTCAATCAGAGGAAGGTATGCATTGTCAAAATCCGAAAACAGCGTTCATGCCTCAGATTCAGCAGAAAGTGCACAGCGGGAAATAAAAATCTGGTTTCCCGAGATATAAATAAAAGCCGGAGCTTAAACCAAAATTCAAAATGTTGATGCACAAAATTGATTAAAGAAAGGAATAACATGATTAAAGAAGGGAAAAGATACAGACATTTCAAGGGAAATGAATACCTGGTGCTTCATCTGGCAAAGCACTCCGAAACAGAAGAGGATATGGTAGTCTATCAGGCATTGTATGGCGAAAGAGGTATATGGGTTCGTCCCTTGTCCATGTTTACGGAAAAGGTTGAGCTGGAAGGAAAATACGTAGACAGGTTCAAAGAAATAGAATAATAGTATCAGCTTACTTAAAAACGAATTAAAATATTAAGTTTATTTTTATAAAATTCAGACAATAATATATTAAAATATTAACAAGGTAAGGTGATAAGATGTATTCAATAATGGCGGTAAAAGTAGAGGAAAGAGCGGCTAAGGCTCCTCAGCTGCAGGAAATTCTCACAGAATACGGCTGCATAATAAAAACAAGAGTTGGATTTCACGAAACAGATGAAGAGAAATGTTCCATGGACGGAATAATACTTCTTCATCTGTACGGCAATAAGAATGAATTCCAGGAATTGCACGAAAAAATCAAAAAATTAGACGGAGTGACACCAAAATTTATAGAATTCTAAATTATGTTTAGAGTTCTTTTTTACAGCACGCAGTGATAAGTTTATGAATGATTAGTAAACAACTTGTTATTGCAATGCTTCCAAATGTGGAAACATAATGCACAGAATAATCGTCTATATTATAGAAGCATAAATAGTATTGACTTTCAGAATTTGCATGGAAAATGAGTTGTGAGGCAAACGTTAAGATATCATTTCTCATATGTAAATAAGAGTATTTCATGACAAATATGTAAATGATTGCTATTGGATAAAAAAATAAAAAATCACAGAAAAAAACCGATATATATTATATAGGTGCTATAAGGGGGGATATATTGTGCTGAATATTGTACTGTGTGACGACAACGTTGAATTTTCTGACAAAATTATCAAAGAATTAAAAAAAGAATTTAATAGTGACATAATAATTTACAAATTTTACAAATATGATGTAAATTTCAAGAATCATATAGAAAAAAATACTGTACCTTCAATCTTTATTCTGGACATTGATTTAAACAGCAAAAATGCAGACGGCTATGATATCGCAAAAAAAATACGAAAAACAAGAAACTATAATGATGAAGTAATATTTCTGACAAATAATACACTCATGTCGCCCAATATTATAAAACATAAAATACAGCCGATTGATTTCATAATTAAATCCGATTATGGTCTTGGGGAGCTGGTTGCCGCAATTAAAAAGGGAAACAGAGAATTAATTACAAGACAAGAAGAAACAGATACCGGTGTGCTGGTTGTATATAAAAAAAAGGCATGTTATAAGCTGAAGTATAAGTATATTTTATTTATCGAACTGCAAGGTGATTCAAGAAGTGTATTAATCAAAATGCAGCCCAATTACATGGAAGGAGAGCTGGAAGTTGTTTCTTCAATAAATTCTATTATGAAAAAGCTGGATGACAGGTTCTTTCAAATTTCCAGAACTACAATAGTTAATAAGGACTTTGTTGTTTTTGCAGACCCCGTCAGTAAAAAAGCAGGATTAAAATTTGACCATGAATTAGAGGGCAGTGAAGAAAAAATAAGGGAGCTGGTAAAATGGGTCAAATAATAGCCGGAGCTGTTGGAAGCTTTATTTCCTGCTATATTTGTACAGTACTAATAGCCGGCAGGTTGTTGAACAGACAAGAATATTTCAAATTGAAAAATTTTATTATTATTTTAGCCGCAATTCCATTTCTCAGAATTGCCGGCAGCTTTAACATGATTTACAAAATTGTATTTGTAATCAGTATATATACTATAATTATAAAACTGATCTATAAAAGGGGAGCTATAATTTCCTTTATCGTATGTATATTTTCCTATTCCATAGGTATGTTGTGCGATGTATTAAATTCCTTGCTGTACTTGACAATATTTAGTATAGACATTAGTTACATCCAGCAGCATTTGCATTTGATTTATATAATGCATTTCACATTTTTTATTATAGCATTAGCAGTTTCGTTATTAATCAAGGATAAAAATTTTTTTAATGAAATTGAAGACTTTATATTAAAGAAAAATTTATTTTCAGTAATTCAATATATTGTGTTTTTTACTTTGTTTACCAGTCTGCTTGGCTACATAGTATCTGTGCAGCCGTACCTCAGCAGACAGCATATAGTTTCGGTGATTTTACTAATAATGTTTATAATAATGAATATAACATATTTCATACAAATTAAAATATCAACAAAATCAAAATATGATTACTACAACATTTACAATTATACCAGTGAGGTGGAAAAATTTGCAAAGCAGCTGGCCAGTCAGGAGCACGAATATAAAAACCGTCTGATAGGTATACAGGCTCTCATTGAAAATAATCAATATGAAGAAGCCGTAGAATTTATTAACAATATAATTTCAGCACAAAAAACACAGAAGAATTTAATTTCTGCAAATTATGATAAAATATATGATGCAGTATTAAAAAAATTGCTTATTGAAAAAACAAGCAAAGCATTAAACGCAGGTGTGAAAATGAATGCAGATATCCGGGCAGAAATTAAAGATATCAGCATTCCTAATATTGTATTGAATGATATTGTCAGTATTATCCTTGATAATGCAATAGATGCGGCAGTCAATTCTAAAGAAAAGACAATAGACATAATGATAGACGAAGATGAGGACGAGGTTAATATAATTGTAGCCAACACCTATTCAAAAATGGTTGAGGAGTTGTCAATGTACAGGGATGGAGGCTCATCCAACGGAAAATTCAGAGGAAACGGCTTATACATTCTGAAACAAATTGAAGAAGACAATCCCAATATTGCCATAGATACAACTGTTACAGAAGAATTATTTATTCAGGAAATTAATATAAACAACGCAAAAGAAACCGTATGATATGGTTTCTTTTGCATTTTATTAATTTTGATTTTTAATATCTTTTATTTCTCTTTCCAACAGGCAGTTTGGAACCTTAGCCTGCTGCCATATAAAATCACTGCATCTTGTTGAAGAATTAACTGCCGTATTAGTAAATAAGGAAAATAATTTGTTTGAAATTTGATTGTTCTTAAATAAATTTCTCATAGTTTTTATACTCCTTTTTAAATAATATATACAATACAGGGCAAGTGCTAAGCCCTATAAATGTCAATGATAATACAAGCATATTGGATAAAGCTCCATTAGTAAAAAATGATAATAAAAAGTACAAAACTGCTGCAGACATTGTTTTAATTTTTAATTTTAATCTTTTCTTACTGTCTACCAGCGGTCTTTCTTCCGTATCAGCAGGAGCATACAAGGCAAACAGGATTAAAGAAATCACAGCAAGCACAATTTTTATCAAGGGATTAAAGGATAATTCAGACAAATAAACTATACCGAAAATATTTATAAAAGTAATAACCAGGCAAGACCAGAACGTATCCGCATGAAATCCGTATGCAAATCTTTTCAATATTGCTATTAGCAAAAAAGCCATACAAGTTTCTGCAAAAATATCAAGAATAATAGAAACCGCAAGTAATATTAAAAGCTTGGAAATATTAAAATAATATATTTGAATTCCATATCTCAATATTTCTTCGTCATCACCGGTAATCATGCATTTATATTTCTTTATATAACCCACAATTTTGTTTTCTAAATATAACTCCATTAAATACCCCTCCGATTAGTCTTGTACTTAATGCTTTATTAAATGATACCATATTTTAAAATAATCATAGCAAAATTCTTCACGAAGCCCCCTGTTTTTTTGCATGAAACCCTTTCATGCAAAAAAACAGGGGGCTTCATGCAATATTTGTGACAGGAAAGAGTTTGTTTAGTATAATGTAAACACCAACAGGAAATAAATTAGAAAAAGGGGTGATTCCGTTGTATATTAATTTTATTTCTAATGTTTTTACTCATTACAAACAAAAAAATTGTTTGTAATTTAGAAGAAAATTAATTTTAGGAGGGAGAATTATGAAAAGAATAAAGAAAATTATTAGTTTATTATTGATAATGGTTATGATGTTTAATGCCTCAATGTCTGCTTATGGTTTGACGGAAAACAAATTAGAAGAAAATGAAATTGCTAATTATACAACCAAAGAAGGAACTAAGGTTGTACTTACAGCAGAGGGCTCTCTTGTTAGACAATATGAAGATGGAGTATTAGTAGCAGATGCTCGACCAGATGATAAGGGTAATAAGGTAATAAGTAGGGAATATGTGAATGGTAAACTTGATAAGACTACTAATATAGATATTAAGATTATATCTGCTCAGCCTGCATCAAGTAAAAGTTATTCTTATATGGGAACAATGTATTATACTAACCCGATACTACAAGAACAAAAGAATATAGAAACATATTTAGAGATAGGTTATTTAAGTGATCAAATGTATGTTGTTAACGCGGGTACTTATAAGATGGTTGCTTTGATCGCTATGGTTGCTATTGGTCTTAGTGTATCACCAAATTTAGCAGGGGCAATATTAGGTGCAATATTTGGTGACATAGCATCTGTTACTTTAACCGAGTTGTTTGAAGTAAGATGCGATTTATGGAGATATACGTGGAAAGGTACAAGTACACCAGATACTAGTTATCCAGATGGTTTTCATTATGGCACAAAAGCCATGGTCGAATCGACTGGGGACTTTTACACTGAAGGATATACTAGTGTTTTTGATTGGGAAGATAATATAACATTCCAAAGATTAATGTATTATCAAGTGTATGGAATAGAAGTTTATCCGGATTATTGTGAGTAAGTCAAATAAATTACTTTTGTAATCTGCAATGAGATTTTATAATTAAAGAAAAAAATATTTATAATCTCAAGAAATGAATAAAGGTTAGTTAAAAAATGCAAATTTTAATTACTTAAGAATTTTGTAAATTAACTACCTTTATTCTTCATTTATAAAAAATGGGAGTACATTTGCAAATGAAATTATGGCAAACTATAGTTGTTTTTATAACATTCCTTGTAGCGAAAGATACAAAAATAATGAAAAATATAAGAAAAATAAAAATAAATTGGATAATAATAAGTGTTATTATATTTTTTATGTCTGTATTTTTATTGTTTAATTATTTTAATAATTCAGCTAATATTGATGAATTTAATTTAATAGAAAAAGTACATGAAGAAAAAGGAATATACATATATACAATATTGGAAGAAGGGGAAGAAAAATACTTAATACTTAAAAGAGCAGGAATTTTAAATAAATTATTCATAGAAATAAAAGTACCTGCCACAAATATACCTACTAGAAATATAATAGATACTTTTAAATACACACATTATATAGACATAGAAAATTCCATAATCACTCATACTTACAAGAAAAGATGGGGGGATGGAGTAGTATCCTATTGGATAATGTTGGCTGTATTTGTATACCACATTCGAGAATTTGAAAAAGCGTCAAAGTTAGAGAAAATTATCGTTGCTTTGTGGCTTATTACAACTCTTGGAATTACTATTTTCTTTATAATTTAATATTGATGTCTGCCTTTTTATTGTTTAATTATTTTAATAATTCAGTTAATATTGATGAATTTAATGTAATAGAAAAAGTGCACGAATAAAAAGGAATTGGTACTATGTCAAGAAAAAGTACAACTGAAAATGAGAAATTTATTAATATTTAATTTATAATTTGTGAATTTGTGGAAAACTCATGGGAGTTTACACACAAGCTTCACAAATACTACTGCTGCTACTAAAGGCGTAAAAATTAATTCCTACTTTTTTAATAACAAGGTAACATCAACTAGCTATCACCAAATTAAGCTTCTTTGCATCTTCATAAGCACACTCAAATTGAACAGGAGACATGTAATTGCAATGGCTATGAGTTCTTACAGTATTGTAAAATGCCTCTATATATTCGGGCCTTGGGATGTAGCATATTATGAAAGAATTAATAGATGGAGATTAAGTACTTATTATTGGATTCAATCTATATCAGCATAAGTATGAAAGTATGTAAATATGAGAAATAAGATTATATTCACATTAATATTGATAATTATAATTACTGTTCTATATTTTGTATATCGTCCCTCTGAAGTAAATAAGGTGTATGCAGGAATATATTGTGATACCAAAAATATAGAATTAAGTGAAAGGGTTAATGTCAGTATTAATGGTGTGTTAAAGAAAAATTTAATACTGCAGCCGAAATCTTTTATAGGGACAGTTTCCATAAATTCAAGTACATTTGAGTTTATTTATCCTATTAGTTTTTATAAGTTTGGAAAGACATTCGGCTTAGCGTTAGATTACCGCAATAAAAACAGTGTGTGGAAATTTGATGATGCTAATGGTTTGTTTGAACATATAAAAGACGATATATATTGGAGAATATATGTGAATAAAAATTTATCAAAAATTACTTTTGTTCCTATGATTTATGGTTCAAGTTCCACAGAAAGAATTTCAGCTCCATGTGACAATCGTAAGGAAGCGATGGAATTGACTCAAATGCTAAATAGCGGCGGAAGATAATCTTATGTTTTGTTAATGAACATATCACGAGGAATAATAGGAGTTCAGAGTCTCTATTAGATTCTTAATTCCTATTATATTAGGGCACCTTCTCAATGTAGGCATAGGGACATTTCCCGTATGACGCGGGGAATGACGCAGGGATGGGGTTGTTGACATCAAAGCAAAGTAGAGGTTAAACAAGCACAAGTAAGAAGCTATATAATATGGCTTTTTACTTGTGCGCTCAGAATGGACAACTGTTGACGCATTTTGATTTTTCATATTCGGAAGGTTCACCATTTTTGTATGAGGTTTCGCTAGTTATCCGTGATATGCTTGACAATTAATTCTGCCCACGTGCCAAGGTACCATATTATGGTAGATATATTTAATTTGAATTAAATATAAAAATTAATTTGAGAAGGCTCATGGATTTTTGATGTAAATATAATCGCTAATATGTACAAAATATGGGAACATATTACTCAGAATATTCGTCTCTATTATAGAAGCAAAATAATTGCATTTATTATTTATAATGGAAGTAACTAACATTTATTCTTATTTATAAAAAATAGGAGAATATTTGCAAATGAAACTATCAAATACAATCGTTATTTTTATAACATTTCTTATAGCTGAAAATACAAAAATAGGAAAAAACATAAGAAAAATAAAAATAAATTGGATAATAATAAGTGTTATTATATTTTTTATGGTTGTATTTTTATAATGATGGGGAGATGGGGTAGTATCATATTGGATAATGCTGGCTGTATTTTTATACCACATCCGAGAATTTGAAAAAGCGTCAAAATTAGATAAAATAATCGTTGCATCATGGCTTACTATAACTTTTGGAATTACTATTTTCTTTATATTTTAATATTGACAGTAAGCATGAGAAATAAGGTTATATTCACATTAATATTGCTAATGATAATTATGGTTCTATATTTTGCATATCATCCGTCTGAGGTAAATGAGGTGCATGCAGGACGTGACGCGGGGATGACCCTTTAATTTTATCAATTTTTAAGGTCCGTCCTCAAAATAGAGTCCCCCAAATATATTAACGGAGGAATTATGAAAAAAATAATTTATTATATGCCATTCTTTTTTTATTTATCTTTAGTTGTATTAGCATGGAGAATTGGTTTATCGAGCAACATTAATAGTTATGTGTTTTTAATAATTTTTTTAGCAAGTGGTGTCCTTTTGTCGCGAAACAAAATAATAGGTTCAATTATTGGAATAGGCGGAAGTGTTTATTTGTTCTACTTAGGATTATCAAACTGGAAACTTCAATCTATTGATTTTACCGTTGCTGGAGCAATATTTATTTTTTATTTAGGATGCATGATATATTTGTTAAGAAAAAAGCACATTCAAAATGTCATATGTATTGATTTTCTATATTCTTCCTGCTTTATTTTACATATGACATGAGGACGTTTCGTTTGCCATTAAATAAAGCGCACAAAGGTATTCCTGATGATAGACACTGATTATCTCATTCTAATAAGTTGCTCATCAATAGAACTAAGGAGTTGAAATGAAAATTGCAAAGTTGTTTAAAAGATTATATATCATAGTTATACTTATGATATTATATTTTTTCATCAGAGATGGTAGTTTAAATAATATGAACTATCCAATAATGTTAATTACAATTGTTATATTTGTCATATCATACTATATAAATGTAAAGTTCTACGATAGAAAAAAGTGATATTAAATAAAAATTATTAAATTTGCTTAAGAATGGGGTTTTTGTGATGACAAATAAGTTGAGTAAAAAATTGGATAGGCTATAATAAACTAGACAGAAAATTTAAGGTCATGTAGAACCTGACTTTGGTATCAGACACCCAAAAATGGCGTTAACTAAAAGAATAAGAGGCTGCTGCAGTTGATATTAAATGCACAGCCTTTATGATTTTGACTTATATTTTATACTTAAAAATCGACTTTATCTGTGTCTCTGTCAAATGATAATTCGTAAGAGGAAGCCCAGATATATTTGAAAAATCATTAATAAAATCAGTATAAGTTGTAGTATTGATATAATTTCTATCAGCCTTTGTGGCTTTGAAATTTTTTACAAAGCTGAAAACTTCTGAAGTTGAGTATTTATTTTCAAGAACCTTAAATTGGAGTACACGCTCCAAAAGCACAGTAAGATAACATATTAAAAAATGACCTTTTATTGTTTCTTCTTTTTGTGCAAATACAGGTCTTGCATCTAAATCCGATTTCATTATTTTAAACGATTCTTCTATACGCCAAAGATTATGATAGGTGTCATATATATCCTCATCAGTCATTTCGATTTTAGATGTAACCATAAGATTATAACCCGCAAATTTCAAATCTTTGTCAATTGCATCCTGATTAATTCCTACAGTTGCCTTTTCTCCTTTACCATCAGTAAAATTAACATATTTTCCAGTTTCACCATAATCACTTTTCTTCGCCTGAGATAAAGTTAATGATCTTGCTTTTTCTACCATTCTATTTATTTCGTATCTCTTTTTTGAAGCAAGAGTGGGATTATATGTAAGAAGCCTTTTTTCTGTAAGGTTTATTGTAATTTTTTTCCCATTATGTTCTATATCATAGGGGAAATTATCTATACATGATTTGTAATAATATAAAATTCTTCCATCCTTATCTTTCTTTTCCTTAAAATCTTCACTTAATAAAACCCATACCTTTTCCTTTTCAGAAAGTCCCTTGACGGTTTTTGAAAATATATATCCATCACCATTCTTTTTTGAAAAGGCAATATTCTCTGCACAGTTAAGCCCTTTGTCCGCCACATGTATAGTTCTGCCGGTAACATTATTCTGCTTTTTTAAACGGTTTATAACGTCCCTTAAAACAGGCTTTTCCGATTCATTTCCCGGATACATTTTCATTCCAATAGGTATTTGGTTACGATCAAGCAATAATCCGAGTCCAACAATAGGATCTTTTTTGTTTTCCTTACTTGGACCCTTCCTCCTAAAATCATCTTCTCTGTCAATTTCAAAATAAAAGTTTGTACAGTCAAAATATGATTTGGAAACATCCAATCCGTAAATCTTGTTCGTCTGCACAGTAAATATCTCTATAAATTTTTCATAATCGTTTCCGAGAAAAGATAGCCCGTCCATAAGCTGGTCGTAAGAATAGTTGACAGATTCATATAGTTCAGGCAATACTTCATGAAAAGTCCTGTATTTACTGCATGGGTTGACAGCTCTGGCATAAATAAGGGAAGAAAGCAATTCATAAAGGTCGTATTTAAAATTATTTGTAAGCTTAAAATAATCTACATATTTTTTTATATAAAGTTTATCTAAAATAGATTTAAGAGGGAAATAACCTAAATACAAATTTGGAGATTTATCAGATATCTTTTTGACTCCTACTGAAAATCTTTTCTGATTTAGAGCATCAACCTCTTTTTGAAAATGAGAAATAGGATCTTCCATGCCGTTTTTAATATGAGTTTCAACGGAACCAAGGGATTTGAAGCACTTATGAGCAGTTCCTTTCTTTTCGTGACTGTAAAAGCTCTCATCAATAGAGAGATATGTACGACCTTTAAGTTTTGTCTTTTTTAGATAGTATGCCATTTAAATACCTCCCAACAATAACGCTACTAACGCCATTATTATATCACATAAAAAATATTTTTACAAGTTTTTTTTAATAAAAAAAAACCTTATTTTTAGGCATTTTTATGCAATTTGTATTAAATTTGCTCCTAAAGATTTATGGTGTTAACTTCTAAAGACGGGATTTGACATAAAAAATATCCTGAATTGTTGTTTAATTCAAGACTAGAGAGATTACTATATTTTATTTTGATGAGAATTTAGGGAAGGTCAGTCCCAAAAAGGACCGTCCCCGTTTGGTTGCATCATTGGAACTACAAAAACGTTTTTGTAAATAATTAGCAATTAAAATTTAGCATAAAAGGTTGACAAATGCGGACTTATATGCTAATCTATATGTGTATTACAGAGTATTTATGGATTTCACATGTTTTTTAGATATTATATGTGGTTGCTGTATATATAATATGTAAAAGCGTGTGAATTTTTTTATACAATGCAATATAATTATTATTTTTTTAGGAGGTACTC
>JAEXUD010000046.1 GCA_023453025.1 Bacillota bacterium | reverse complement strand
CAGACTGCGTAAAATCAATTTTATTATTAAATTTTTATGCAATATAGCTCAAAACGTACTTATTTATAGGTGTTTTATAAAATTATTCGTATATAAATTAATGAAATTAATGTTTTTGCGCAGTCTGACGGGGTTGTTGTCATCTTCGTCCCCTTGCCATGCTCCAAATGGAATTTCAATATTCATCAATGTACTTATTGAGCGCATCGTGATACATATCAATTCTGGTATCCTGAGGAACTGTTTCTTCATTTAAAACAAGGTCAACCATGTGATGCGGAATTTTCCCTCCTACAGACATAGATTGTATGCAGGAGACACAATATACCGCAACATCACGGCAGGGCATTTGCGCCGCACGCTTCTTCTGAAATTTTGTTACCTCTTCGATTGAAATTTTAGGATAAAAATTATCACCGCAGCATATGGACTGCATACCGCTGTAATCAGACTCGATAATTTCTATATTCATTTTGCGCAAAATATTTCTGACCGCAGCATGAACCTGAGGTTTTTGACGGTATGAGCACGAATCATGTACTGATACCGTCACTCCTCTGTAAACAGGCAAAGGCAGATTTTCAATGCTGTCTAATATCTCCCAGATAGAAATTGTCTGTATCCCTTCGTATAGTGAACGAAACCTCCTGTCGCAGCCGGCGCAATTATTAATTACAGTAGCTCCTTTTGGGAGCTGCGGATAGTGGTGGCAGCAAACACTGTGAAGCTTCACTGTTCCAAAATACTTGTTCAGCATATTCAGCATTTTTCCAGCCGCATCTGGTTTGTAGATATTCAATGCACATCCCGGATTGAAGTAGCATTCTTTCATATTAATATCGGAAAGTTTTATGCTTGGTAATATTAGGCTGCTCATCAACATTCCTCACTGCTCATTTTCGCGTCTTGTTCAAGGTTAAGAAGATCCTCTTTTAATTCAAGTCCTCCGGCATATCCGGTAAGTCTCCCATCTGTGCCGATGACACGATGACAGGGAACAACAATCATAAGCGGATTTTTCCCGTTTGCTGCACCAACTGCACGGCTTGCCTTCGGATTTCCAACGGCCTCAGCCATCTGTTTGTACGTGCGGGTTTCACCATACGGAATCCTGCACAGTTCATTCCACACCCGTTTCTGAAACTCCGTGCCACAAAGCTCGTATGAGAAATCAAAGCTTTTCCGTATGCCCTTCAAATACTCACATATTTGTTTATATGCCATATCTGAAAGCTGCGAATGTTCATTTTCAGCATCAATTTTGTCGGATGTCTCAATGCTTATAACCGACGTTTCCGTATAGCCTATTTTCAAGATGCCAAATTCAAAATTATAACATGCATATTTTGTCATTTCTTATTCTCCTTTCTGTACGCTGAAGGCGGCACTCCCACTTCACTTTTAAAAAAGCTGTAAAACGATGACAAGCCTCCAAAGCCTACAGCGTATGCTATATCAACAATATCTTCATCAGTATCCGTCAGCAGTCGTTTCGCCTCCTTCAGGCGTCTGACATTCATGTATTCGTGCAACGTCATGTCATATTCATCCTTGAAGATCTCAGCTATTCTCCGTTGAGAAATACCTAATTGACTGAGGTTATGCTTAAGTTCACATCTATCACTGAAACACTCATCCAATATTCTCTTGACCTTTTCTGCGATTTCTTTCATAGGATTGTAATCCGAAAGGTCGCTTCTGCACCGCTTGCAGGATCGAAATCCAGCGTTTCTTGCTTCCTCCGCATTATTAAAAAAACAAATATTTGTACGCTTTGGTATTTTTGACTTGCAGGACGGTCTGCAGTAAATTCCTGTAGACTTAACTGCATATAAAAATATACCGTCGTACGACTCGTCATTTTTCAAAACGGCATTCCACATTTCTTCCTGTGTCATTTCTTGCCCTCCCGGTCTTTTTCTTTTTTGTTGTACATTCGCTGTCTTCATGTATTGCACCTCCGGCAATTGCCCATAAATACAGGCTTGCCACAGTTCCGTAGGGAGAATATCTCTTTTTATATCTCTCAAACCTTTTTTTGTCTATATATTCGTGACGGTAGAGCATTCTCATACCGCGTATAATTGCAAGATCTCCAAAACTCACCACATCCTGCCGCTGCATGCAGAATATCATTATCATTTCTGCCGTCCACACACCTATGCCCTTAATGGACGCAAGCTCTCTGACAACTTCCTCATCTGAAAGCCCGGAAATCTGATCCATATCAAATTCTCCGTTTCTGACCATCTCAGCAAAGTCCTTTATATACCCGGCCTTTTTAAATGTCATTCCAAAACTTTGAAGCTCATTTAATTCAATAGAATATATGCCTTCCGCACTTACTTTTCCGATGCTGTCGCAAAGTCTCCTCCACACGGTCTCCTGAGCTCGTGTGGAAATCTGCTGTCCTATAATATGATGTATAACCGATGAAAACAAATTTGTATCAACCGTTCTGTATATATGACCGATTCTGTCTATAGCTTCACCAAGCTTCTTATCTTTTTTCTTCAGTAATTCGATTTCCTTATCTCCATATTCAAAATACAAAAAACCACCACCTGTTATAAAATTATAGCACATGTGATGATACTTTTCTTCTGTTTTTATGACATTCAATTTTATTCGTGTCTAGGGGATGCCGCGTCCCCTTGTCAAGCTATTTGGTTAGTGTTTTTATCAGATTGGGATATATCCAGGTGTTGCTCTTTCGGTTCAGCAGCGCATAGTTACTCCCATTATCCCACCAAATATATGGTATATTGCGTTTTTTTGCTTCTTGTACAAAGAAACCGGTCCAATTTTCTCTTTCTTCCGGATTATTTTTATCCATGCATCCGAATTCCGTAATGGAAACGGGAATTCCTTTTTTCAGAAAGTGTTTTTCTATGTTTTCAAAAATATTAATCAGATCTTTTTTGTCTTCAATGTCCTCTGAATTCCATTTTTTTGTTCCTGACTGATTCTGGCAAAAATCATAGGGCACATATATATGTACGGAAACTATGAGCCTGGATTTTGTAACGTCAAAATTGCTTAGAGCTTCTTCTGCATGATTTGAAGCATAAGGAGCAATCATCAGGTATCTTTTTTTATTATTGCCTCCTGTACTTCTGACCGTTTCTACAAAAATATGATTAAGCCTGTTTACCGTATCTCTCAGACCGGAAGTTCCTCCGCTCCACTCATAATTGCTGTTTCTAAGCCTCGGTTCGTTCATGGATTCGAATATCAAACGCTCATCGTACGATGCAAAGCGAGATGAAATTTGTTTCCATACTTTTTTAAACAATACTGAAAATTCCTCTTCTTTTTCCGGTTTTAAATCCAGCCACCCCTCATGATGAAGGTTGATAATGACGTATAGATTTTCTCTCAATGCATATTTTACAACTGTTTCCACACGTTTCATCCATGTTTCTGAAATATCTCCATCTTCGTCCAAATGATCCTCCCATGTTACGGGGATTCGTACTGTCTTAAAGCCTGCATTTGAAATTGCGCCGAACATTTGCTCTGTTATCGGTTCGTCGTTCCAAAATGTTTCGTAATCCAAATCCAAAGCTTCTGGGTTATGCTTTCTCAGTCCGGTGGCATCAAGGGAATTGCCTATGTTGATTCCGGCTCCTAATTTACCTGCAAATCTCAAATCCTCACTCCATTTCTCAAAATACAATATGCACCCTGCTGCGAAGAACAAGATAATAAGCACTAATCCGTATTTCAGTATCTTCATGTCTCCTCCCCCTTCATCATATAATCACACCAAATCCATTTCATTAAAATCATCGGATTTTCCTGCCTTATCCCCGGAAGCAGTTTCGTTACCGCCATCTTGTCTGCCCGCAGTTTTCAGCCATGCAAGTATTATGGCTCTTTTTTCCCTGCTATCCCATATTTCATTTATATTTTCAATAACGTACAGCTTGCGGTTCTCACGTAAATTTTTCATAAACCGACATTTTAACTGCACTTCCTCTGTAATTTTCAGCATGATATTTTGAGGTATTTCATCTCCCTGCAAAGTTAAATTACTGTAATTAAAATCGTGTATTTTAACATGCTTTCCTTCAATCTCTGCGCTAACGTCAACCATGACTCTGGGGTAGCGGCGTTTTTCATATGAAAGAGGCATAACTCTTTTTGTGGAATTAAGCTTTAAATCCTCAAAGTTTCCGCTGTGTTTTTTAAGCTCCTTTGGAAGTGTTGGGGTTCTGTCATATAAAATTCCCAGCAAATCATCATAATAATTGCCGTAGTCTGTTATTTTCATGGAATAGCTCCAATTTTTATCTTTTGTTTGCGATACGTATACAGGCTGCGCCTTTAGTTTCACATAATAATCATCTGTATTTATTTCAATTGTTAAATGACTGTCCTTTTTAAAATAATACGGAGTTTCTAAAATAACTGCAACGCCGTTTTCGGATATATCTTTTGTTGTTCCTTTTATTGCTTCAAGACCGTTGTTCAATATGCAGGAATATCTTACTCTTACTCTTTCAGCCTTGCGGAGTGGTATTCTTCCCAGGACAAAAAAAAGCGACATTATAAGAAAGAAAAAATTATTTATCAGCCAGAACATAACTACTATCGGTCCAAAGGAGCCGCTGTCAAACATAATAATAACGCAGCGGAAAATGCCTATCGCAGAAAGTATGATTAATATTAGAAAAGGTACCGCATAAATCAGGTTTTCACTGCTCTTTCCCGTTTGCAGCTCTTTATTTGTTACTTTGAATTTTTTCAGTGTGATACCGAAGGTTTCCGCCAACACCGGAAGCAGCAGAAACGGAAAAAGAACTGTCTCATATATTCCGGTCCATTTCGTGTTTCTGATGTTATTGCTCAGCATGCGCAGACTTATGTTTCCGGAAATGTACATTGGCAGCCAGAATAATAGAATCTGAGGCAAGGTACACTTAAAAACCATGAAATCAAAAACGGCATACAAAATCGGCGACATAATATATATCAGCCTTTTAAGCGGTGCATACCAATACCATATGGAAGCCCAATAATTAATTTTCTGCGAAAAAGATAAATCAGGAGAAGTAAAAATATGCATTTTTCTTCCCGTTGCTATTACTCCTCTTGCCCATCTTATGCGCTGCTGTATCAGTCCCTGCAAATCATTTGCAGACAGGCCGGATGCCATAGGCTCTCCTATTCCCAGGCTTACATACTGTTTTTTTTGTATTAATATGCCTGTGGCAAAGTCCTCTGTTATTGCCTCAGTATAGAATCCGCCGACATTTTCCAATGCTTCTCTCAGCAGTAAGGTGTTTGAGCCTCCGTAGATAACACTGTTCGTCTTGGTGCGTGCCACCTGTATATCCTTATAAAAGTAATCCTGTTCGTTGGGGATACGCCCTTCGGAAAAAAGGTTAAACTGAAACAAATCAGGATTATAAAAGCTTTGCGGTGTCTGAATAAATCCAAGCTTTATTTTTTCTTCCTCCGGAAGATCTTTATTTTTTAATTCACAGTCCACCATATATGGCATTGTTTTCAGCAAAAAATCGCTCTGCAAAATCATATCCGCATCAATTGTAACGATATAAGGAGAATTTGAATGTCTTAAGGCATTGTTGAGATTTCCTGCCTTGGCTCCTCTGTTGTCAGATCTGTCCAGATAATTCACACCCATTTTTTTTGCAAGGCTTTTCATGGTATCTCTCCGGTTGTCATCGCACAAATAAATGTGTACTTTGTTTTTATCCGGATATTTTAAATGATTGCATGCATTCAGAGTTTTGTAAAGAATATCTGTTCCTTCGCTGTATGTCGGCACAAAAATATCCACATGAGGAAACATATTTTCCGGAATCTCAGGCAGAGGATACACCTCCTCAGAGCACATGTTCACATAATGTACAAAGGCTTCGGCCATACCAAGCGCTTCTACTGCCAGAAGTGTAATTCCCGCCGTTACAGATACTTTTCCGTATCCGAAGGGAATTGTAAAAAATATTCTCCAAAGCAGGTACATACTATTAAAAAATATGGTGGCTATGAACCAAGTATTCCTTTTTACGTTATTAAAATATTTATTTACTGCTGCTTTGACCGAATTCATCATCAGATTCGTCAACATCGCCTTCACCTTTCTTGAAAAAGTTAAATGCCTGATCGCTTATATTGTATGGATAAATCTCCATTATTATATAATCAAAATGATTTTCTTTTATATATGATTCGATATCCAGTTCATCAAGATCTTCCAAGGACCACATTGCATCAATAGATTTACACATTGGTATTAAAAAAGCCATCACCGGAGAAAAATATGAGTCTCTTATCATAAATATCTGGGTTCCGTCTGTCAGTGAAAGATTCTCAATATGGTCGTAGGGACTTAAACCGTTCAAGTACAGTGAATATTGTGAATCAGAATATATGCTTTTGCTTTTTGTCAGCACATCTATATCCATTATCGCTGTTGAAAAATCACCTTCTGCACTTATGGTGTAATCCTCATTCCTGAGGGACTCGCGATAGTAGCTTCCTCCGAAATCAGGCCACAGCGCCTCAAAATCCTCAAGTCCTGTGAAGCTTGCACCGGTTCTTCTGCCCATGGAGCCGAGCATTCCGTTTTTATATACTACACTGGTATAGTTATTTATATCTGTATAATATCCTGTGGGATCAAGATTTTCATCAAACCTCTCCTCTATGGTTTCAACAAGAGCCTTTGTTGCATAAAAGGAGGCAGGAATTGTCCAGTGATGGTCCGTACGAAAAAACGTGCGGTCGTAGGGCAATTTTTCATTAGGCAAAAAATTCCTTAAATCCAGAGTTTCTATTCCCAGGCGGTTCATATAAAATAATAATTCATCTACAATTCCGTTTGGATCGTTAACCGGCATTCCCGTTCTGAACTTTGTTGCTTCCTTCACGTACTTGCCTGGAGGCACAACAAAAAGAACCTTTGTCTCCTGTTCTGAAACATAATCCTGCATACGCTTCATTCTCAAAGCATACTCAAACAAATCGTATTCGTCATCCTTATAAAACGAAGCATAATGAAGAAATCCGTTTTCATCCTTAATGTAGCTGAAATTGTTCGATTCTCTTTTATCAAGCAGGGTTTGAACATATGCGTATACTTCGATAAAGTTCATGCGTTTATATAAGCTTTCCGTAATTGCCGAATTAAGGTTTTCCGCTGCAGCCGGTATATTTTCATAGTCAGACCAATCAATTGCTGCAGCTGTCTTTTTTAGTTCTTCAAAGCTGCTCATAAAGTTCAACACAGAAAAAACCAATATTGCAATCAGAAATATTGATGCAAAAATCCGCTTTTTTATCATATACAGCTTCATAAAAGCTCCTTTCATCAAAAATTAAAGTATATAAACGGGTTGTAGCTTCCGCTTGCCAGATAGCATACACTGACAACCAATACAGCAAACAATACAACCGGGTAGAAAAATGTATAAGCAACATGAACACACCCTATATCATTTTGTCGATACAGTATCTGATTCATTTTTCTTGCAACAGGCATTGAAAAAATTATTCCTGCCAAAAGAAAACACCAGTTTTCACGAACCAGCATAACTGCAATATCACTGTAAAATCCATTGTTGTTTACTCCCAGCATATTCATGAAAAACCTTCCTGCCTGGTATAGGTCATCGGCTCTGAATACCACCCAGCCGGCATTTACTACCGTAAGAGCATAAAGATGCTTCATGAAGCTGCTTTTAATTTTTCGCGGATATTCAAAAAATCGCTCTGCCAGCTGAAAAACAAAGTAATATAATCCCCAAAATATAAAGGTCCAGCTGGCGCCGTGCCATATTCCCGTCAGCAGCCACACAATAAAAATATTGCGGACCATTTTATCCTGATTTTTTACTCTGTTTCCTCCTAGAGGGAAATATACATACTCCCTGAACCATGATGTCAGAGAAATATGCCATCGCCTCCAAAAATCAGATACTGAAACGGCAATGTACGGATAATTGAAGTTTTCGTCAAATTTGAATCCAAAGCATAACCCCAGACCTATAGCCATATCAGAATAGGCTGAAAAATCGAAATAAATCTGAAGTGTATACGCAATGCTTCCAAGCCATGCAAGCATAACGGGAACCGCCATTTTTTCCGTTCCGATGGCAGACCATTGAAAAACATTGTCTGCGATTGCCGCAAAGCAGTTGGATAAAAGAACCTTTTTACCAAGCCCTGTGGTAAAACGGCAAATACCCAGTGATATTTTGTCAAAGGATGATTTTCGGCTGCGTATTTGATCGGCGACTGTATTGTATTGGATAATAGGTCCTGCAATAAGCTGTGGGAAAAATGATATATACAATCCGACATAAAAAGGGTTTTCTGATTTGGTGGTGCCTCTGTATACATCAACCACATAAGACAATGCCTGGAACGTAAAAAATGAAATCCCTATGGGAAGCGGCAGATTAATTTCAAAATAAGTCAGAATAACAGGCATTATAGTTTCTAATATGAATTTCAAATATTTAAAAATAAACAAAGCGGACAAATTTCCCGCCACGGAGATAATTAGAAGCATACGCTTTATCTTAATATTAGACTGCTTTTCAACTATGTATCCCATTAATGAATTAAATAATATGGACGATATCATCAAAATAATGTATACAGGCTCGCCCCATGCATAAAATGCAAGGCTGCTGATTAACAGCCAAATGTTCTGCAGAGCTCTTGAAAAGGACAAAGCATAATAAATTACAAAAACAACCGGAAAAAAATAAAATAAAAAAACAATACTTGAAAAAAGCACTTCAATTCTCCTCTGTTCATTTTCTGTGAGAATATTTCATATAAATTAATAAAGCGGCCAGAGAAATTGCTATTACAGTAATTCTAATCACCCAAACAGCGTTGGTATTGTAAAGCTCCTCCATGAAAAAATGTCTTTCAGCCGCTCTGTCCGGACTTACAATCAATTTTATCCTCCTAACCTATTTTTTTCTTATTACAATAACTGACGGTACTAAAAACAGCAGCATGACAATCGCTAAAATAAGCTCTTTTTCATTGCCGGCAGAGCTGTTTGTTTCCGTATGATTATAAAGCTTTATAATCTCCTCCTGCATAGCGCTTCCGTGCTTCCTGAGATAGGTCTTAATATTGTATATTTCCTGCTCATAAAAGTCATTGAACCGGCTTATGCTTATTCCGTCTTTCGTGTAATCCTGCAGGTAGTAGTTATGTGGATTAAGAAAGGATGCATCTTCGTAATCGGCTGCCCAGCGGTACCATTCCCTTTGACTTGCAGAAGACAAATAGGAAATTATTTCATCTATTACTGCCAAGACATGTTCTTCACTTAATGTATTTTTTCTAAGATTCGCATATCTTTCCACCAGCAGGTCAATAAATTTTGAATCCTTGCAGAGACGGTCAAACAAAGGTTTTTCATAAAACGCTATGGTGCCGGGGTCCATTTCTGTCTGAAAATAATTATTCATAGCCTGGTCAAAATCCCACACCGGACCTATACGCAGCTTTTCTCCGGAATTCTTGTACATGTACGTTGAATGCTCCCCTGCATCGTAATTACCAAAAAATTCATTAACCAAAAAATAGTCGATGAATGAATCCGTATCAATATATCGCCCATATGTCTTAAATACCGCTTCACTGTCCGAATATATGACCCTCTCTATTTCTGAAAAATCATCTTGAATAAATTTTTTTGAAGCTTCGGTTATTTTTTCATCAGACGGATATTTCAAGCCAATCCATTCCTCCGATTTCCCGTTCAGGCGACCGTATGTTTCAAGCATAATATCATAACTTGTGAATCTGTCCCTGCGGACAATATAGCTGCTGTATACGTTTTTTGTCTTGTATGAATCAATATCAATTCGGTACGGGCTTCGTGAAACCGATTCCTGCATCAAAAAGAGCCCTTGGTATATATACTGCCCGCTTTTTTCGAAAATTACTTCGCAATACCGGCTGTCGGGGCTTGATTTCATAATTTCCGAAGCTATCCTATAACTTAAATAATTACGAATCATGCTTTTATCGGCCATACTACCGTTTAAAATCCAGCTGTTTTCCTCACCCATATTGAGAATATCAAGCATATTCTCGGTTCCGTCATCATTAATCAAATTTATACGGTATTGTGACTTGTCAAATGCAAAGGATGTGTGTCCCCGCTTTTTTATCTCAATTTTGCTTTGCATCTGAGGTTCGTCGGTCAGATAATTATATATATTATTTCCGTTAAGCACTCGCATTGTTCCCGTCGTCCATTCTTCCACCGAATCATTTACAATTTCAACTTCATCCTTGAAGGATTTATAATCTGCTATTTCTCCGTCAAGTCTCAATATAACGATGGGCAAATTTGAATAAAACCCCTTTTTTATTGTAAAATCTTCTGAAACGTATTGCAGCGGGTCGCTTTCATCATTGTTTGCCGGAAGTGTGAAATATGTGTGTTCCATTGCTTTATTCAAGTATGAGCCCGTCAGGTTTCTTAACATGTACAGAAACAGTACCAGTAACAGGCATAATGCATTGAGTATCAA
>JAEXUD010000008.1 GCA_023453025.1 Bacillota bacterium | reverse complement strand
TTTTATTGGAATTTCAATGATTTTATAAGATTTACCTAAAATACCATTTATCAATTTATAATAAAATATTTTAATTCATAAATATGAAAACCCGCTAAAATAGCGAGTTTGTCATTAATCTGAGCAAATAAAACTCCGCAAGGAGTTTTATTTGCTTTTAAGCCATAATATTATTATATAATAATCCCAAAATTAAAAACTTATTTCAATATTATTGTTAATTCAATGCATTTAGGGTATAATATTTCCAGTATATTTAAATCAGGAGTAAAAATGGAAAGAGACAATAACAGATTAAACAATGAATTAAGACCTATTAAAATAACAAGAAATTATATATTGCATCCGGATGGTTCAGTATTAATAGAAGTGGGGAATACAAAAGTAATTTGCACAGCCATAGCAGAAGAAAGAGTTC
Source organism: Bacillota bacterium (assembly GCA_023453025.1). GTDB lineage: Bacteria > Bacillota > Clostridia > Tissierellales > Sedimentibacteraceae > Sedimentibacter. The sequence goes on along the minus strand of JAEXUD010000008.1, from coordinate 254,771 downwards.
CGCCATTCTTAAAGGGGACAGGCAAAGGCTGGGTTTCAGCAGAATATTCCATGATACCCGGTTCAACTAAGACCAGAAAGTCCAGGGACATAAATAAGCTGAAAATTGATGGCAGATCACAGGAAATACAAAGACTTATAGGCAGAAGCCTAAGGTCGGTTGTTGATTTAGAGGCTGTCGGAGAAAGAACCATATGGATAGACTGCGATGTAATACAAGCTGACGGAGGAACCAGGACAGCTTCAATAACAGGGGCCTTTGTTGCCATGGCAGATGCCTTTTATAAATTATTAAAAAGAAAAGAAATAGAAAAAATGCCGATAAAAGCATTTGTATCGGCAGTCAGTGTTGGTATATCAAAGAACGAAGCAATTATAGATTTGTGCTATGAAGAAGATTCAAGTGCCGAAGTAGATATGAATATAGTTATGACAAGCAAAGGAGAGTTTGTTGAGGTTCAGGGAACCGGAGAGGAAGCAACCTTTACCCACAATGATTTGATGAGTTTAATCTCATTGGCAGCAAAGGGCTGCGAAGAGCTTCATCAAATACAGAGAGAAGCATTAGGAGAAGAAATCAGCGAGGCAATAGGAGAATGATGAGGAAGATAATATTATCCAGCGGCAATGCACATAAAATTTCTGAAATAAAAGACATATTAAAAAATATGCCCTTTGAAGTTGTGACAAAGGATGATTTAGGATATAAGGACTTTGATGTGGAAGAAGACGGTGAAACCCTTGAAGAAAATGCTTTTAAAAAAGCAGAAGAGCTGCATAATTTGGTTAAAGGCATTGTTATAGCAGACGATACAGGATTATTTGTAGATGCATTAAACGGAGAACCGGGATTGTACTCGGCGCGATATGCAGGAGAACCGACATCTGATAAAAACAACAGGATTCTTTTGCTTGAGAATTTGAAAAATGTCCCGATGGAAAAAAGAACCGCACATTTTATGACCGTAATAAGCGTGGTTTTTGAAGACGGCAGTAAAATGAAAGCAGAAGGAAGAGTTGACGGCAGAATTGGCTTTAAGGAAAAAGGACAAAATGGATTTGGATATGATTCTTTATTCATTGTTGAAGATACAGGCAAGACATTTGCAGAAATGTCAGAAGCAGAAAAAAATAATATAAGCCATCGGGCACGAGCATTAATGAATCTGAAGAATAAGCTGGAGGAATCAGGTGAGAATTTTAGTAATCAGCGATAGCCACAATCATGTGCTGGATTCACATATAAAAAGAATAAAACAGCATGGAAGCTTTGACATGCTCATACATTGCGGGGACAAGTATATGGATGCTGAAAAATATGCTGATGAGCTTGATATTAAAATTATTGTCAGGGTTCCGGGTAATTGTGATCCTTCTTCAGATAAACCCTTAATTATTCATGAGGTCATTGAAAGGAAAAAACTACTGATAACACATGGACATTTACACAATGTTAAAACAGGCATCGATGTGCTTAAAGCTTATGCAAAGGGAAAAAATGCAGATGCGGTAATTTACGGGCACACTCATTGTGCACAAAATGAAGTAATTGACAACATATTATTTTTTAATCCGGGCAGCACAATACTTCCAAAATGCGGGAAGGAAAGCTTTGGGATATTAGAGGTTACCCTAGATAAGGTAAATGGTACAATTGTATCATTGGCGGATTAAGATATTGAACTGAAAAGCTGCCTTTTATTTATGCAAAGACAGTTTTTTTATTGACTATGCATGTTAAAAGATATATAATAAAACGAACATACGTTTAGATAAAGCTGAGGTGATTTAATGAGTAAATTTAAAATTAAATCCGATTTTATACCCACAGGAGATCAGCCTGAAGCAATTGAAAAAATTGCTGCGGGATTAAACAACAATTTAAAATATCAAACACTGTTAGGCGTTACAGGCTCAGGCAAGACCTTCACCATGGCCAATATTATTGAAAAGGTTCAAAAGCCGACTCTTGTTTTGGCGCACAACAAAACTCTGGCGGCTCAGCTGTGCTCTGAATTCAAGGAATTTTTTCCTGATAACGCGGTTGAATACTTTGTAAGCTATTATGATTACTACCAGCCGGAAGCATATGTGCCCAGCAGTGATACTTTTATTGAAAAGGATGCTTCCATAAACGATGAAATAGATAAGCTGAGGCACTCTGCTACGGCATCGCTTTATGAGAGAAAGGATGTAATAATAGTTGCTTCTGTTTCATGCATATATGGCTTGGGAAGTCCGGTGGATTACGAAAATCTGGTTATATCCTTAAGACCGGGAATGCAGAAGGACAGAGACGATACAATGAGAAAGCTCATTGAAATCCAGTATAAACGAAATGATATCAGCTTCACCAGAGGAACATTCAGAGTAAGAGGAGACACATTGGAAATTTTCCCTGCTTCATCCTCAGAAAGTGCAATAAGGGTGGAATTCTTTGGTGATGAAGTAGACAGAATCACAGAAATAAATACAGTCACAGGAGAAATATTAGGAAGAAGAAACCATATTTCAATATTTCCTGCAACTCACTATGCCACAACAGAAGAAAATGTTAATCGTGCTGTGGTCAGCATAAGAGAAGAATTGGAAGAAAGACTTAAGCAATTTGAAAGAGAAAACAAGCTTCTGGAAATGCAGCGGCTTGAGCAAAGAACAAATTATGATTTGGAAATGCTTCAGGAGATGGGATATTGCAATGGTATAGAAAACTATTCAAGACACATAAACAATTTAAAGCCCGGCACAAGACCGTTCACCTTGCTGGATTACTTTCCAAAGGATTTTCTTATGATTATAGATGAATCCCATGTTTCAATTCCTCAGGTCAGAGGAATGTACAACGGTGACAGGGCAAGGAAATCGACCTTGGTTGACTACGGCTTCAGATTACCGTCTGCACTTGACAACAGGCCGTTGAAGTTTGATGAATTTGAAAACATAATTAATCAAGTTGTGTTTGTAAGTGCCACACCAGGACCGTATGAAGCCGAGCATTCTCAAAATGTGACTGAACAGATTATACGTCCTACGGGTTTATTAGATCCGCCGATTTTTGTGAGACCTGTTGAAAACCAAATTGATGATCTGACAAATGAAATCCGTATTTCAACAAGTAAAAATCAAAGAGTTCTGGTTACTACCCTGACAAAAAGAATGGCAGAGGATTTGACCATGTATTTTAAAAATACAGGTATACGTGTAAGGTATTTGCATTCAGATATAGATACGCTGGAACGAATGGAGATAATAAGAGATCTGCGTGTAGGCAAATTTGATGTACTGGTGGGTATCAACTTGTTGAGAGAAGGTTTGGACTTGCCTGAGGTATCATTGGTAGCCATACTTGACGCAGACAAGGAAGGATTCCTTCGTTCGGAAACATCATTGATACAGACAGTCGGAAGGGCTGCACGTAATGCTGATGGCAGGGTTATAATGTATGCGGATAAAATGACCGGTTCTATGGAAAGAGCAATAAAGGAAACAAACAGAAGAAGAGAAATACAAGATAATTATAACAAGGAAAACAATATAACACCTACATCGATTACAAAAGGCGTTCGTGATGTTATTGAAGCAACAAAGGTAGCCGAGAAGGAAGAAAAATATACTACCAAGGGCAAAATTACTGATATGGCTGCTTATGTCATAGAGCTTGAAAAGGAAATGAGATTAGCAGCAGATAACCTGGAATTTGAAAAAGCGGCTAAGCTTAGAGATGAAATAAAAGAATTGAAGACTATGTCATACTAAGGCAAAACGAAAAAAATTAAATGAATTTTTCACTAAGAATTAGCATGATAATATGAAAGGACACATAATGGATAAAATCGTAATCAGAGGAGCAAAGGAAAACAACCTTAAGAATATTAACGTTGAGCTGCCCAGAGACAAACTAATTGTTTTTACAGGTGTCAGCGGTTCGGGAAAAACTTCTCTTGCTTTTGATACAATATATGCTGAGGGACAAAGACGATATGTGGAAAGTCTCTCTTCCTATGCGCGAATGTTTTTAGGACAAATGGATAAACCGGATGTGGAATCAATTGAGGGATTGTCTCCGGCAATATCTATAGACCAAAAAACGACCAGCAAAAACCCGCGTTCGACGGTTGGAACTGTTACAGAAATTTATGATTATTACAGGCTTTTATTTGCAAGGGTCGGTACCCCTCACTGTCCGAACTGCGGAAAACCGATTACAACACAGACAGTCGATCAAATAACAGACAAGGTTTTAGAATATGAGGAAAGAACTAAAATTCAAATTTTAGCCCCAATGGTGAGGGGAGCTAAAGGCACACATAAAAGGCTTCTTGACAACATAAAAAAAGAAGGATTTGTAAGAGTAAGAGTTGACGGAGAGCTATTAGAGCTTGAAGAAGAAATAAATCTGGAAAAAAATAAAAAACACAGCATTGAAGTTGTTGTTGACAGACTAATTATCAAGGAAGGTATCCAAAAAAGGCTGGTTGACTCAGTGGAAACCGCCCTGGAGCTTTCAAACGGCATGGTACTTATCGACGTAATGGGGCAGGAAGAGCTTTTAATGAGCACTAAATTTGCATGCACAGACTGCGGAATCGGATTTGGAGAGATTTCTCCGAGGATGTTTTCCTTTAACAATCCTATCGGCGCATGCAAGACTTGTAACGGTCTGGGAGTTAAAAGAGAAATAGATATTGATTTAATTATACCTGATTATACAAAGACAATTGGCGAAAGAGCCATAGCACCCTATGGCTCAGAAGAAGAAGGCTACTATTTTCAGATATTTAAAGCTATTGCCGAATACCATGGATTTGACATTTCAAAGCCTCTTTCAGAAGCACCGAAGGAATTTATAGATGAAATTTTATACGGTACAAACGGCAGAGAGGTTACCGTCGAATTTTACAGCAAATTTCAAGGAGCAAAGACATATACAAAGGAATTTGAGGGTGTTGTCAATAATCTTCAAAGGCGGTATATGGAAACAAAATCCCCTGATATGAGGGAATGGATAGAGGATTACATGTATGAAAGCCCGTGTCCTGAGTGTCATGGCGCAAGATTAAATCCTGTAAGCCTGGCTGTAAAGGTAGGCAAAAAAAATATTTATGAAATTACTCAGCTGTCAGTTTCAAAAAGCCTGAAGTTTTTTGCTGAACTTGAATTAAGTCCGATAAATAAAATAATAGGTGAACAAATAGTCAAGGAAATAAATTCACGGCTTCAATTTTTATCAGATGTGGGGCTTAATTATCTTACGCTGGAAAGAAATGCAGGGACACTATCAGGAGGAGAATCCCAGCGTATCAGACTGGCGACACAAATAGGCTCAAGCCTGGTGGGAGTTTTGTATGTATTGGATGAGCCAAGCATCGGACTGCATCAAAGAGACAACAATATGTTGATAAAGACCTTGAGAAACCTTACCGATCTGGGAAATACCCTCATCGTTGTAGAACATGACGAGGATACCATGGAAAGCGCTGATTATATTTTAGACATTGGTCCCGGAGCAGGTATTCATGGAGGAGAAATTGTAGCATCGGGAACATTCGAGGATATTAAAAATAATGAGAGTTCAATCACAGGGCAATATTTAAGCGGCAAGAAGAAAATAGATGTTCCTGAAATAAGAAGAGCTCCTGAAAAATTCATTGAAATTAAAGGAGCAAGAGAAAACAACCTGAAGAACCTGGATGTTAAAATTCCTTTAGGTATACTTTGCTGTGTAACAGGAGTTTCGGGTTCGGGCAAAAGCTCATTGATTAATGAAATATTGTCGAAGGGACTTCATCAAAAATTATTTAAAAACTCCAATCGTCCGGGTAAATTTGATGATATGCTGGGTGTGGAAAATATAGATAAAATTATTACCATTGACCAATCCCCCATAGGGAGGACACCAAGGTCAAACCCTGCCACCTACACAGGAGTATTTGATTATATAAGAGACGTATTTGCCATGACGCTGGAAGCAAAGGAAAGAGGCTATCAAAAAGGCAGATTCAGCTTTAACGTTAAGGGTGGCAGATGTGAAGCGTGCCATGGTGACGGCATTTTAAAAATAGAAATGCATTTTTTACCTGATGTGTACGTACCGTGTGATGTGTGCAAGGGCAAGAGATACAACAGAGAGACTCTGGAAGTAAGATATAAGGGCAAAAACATTTCGGAAATACTTGATATGACCATAGATGAAGCACTGGAGTTCTTCGAGAATATTCCCAAGATATACAACAAAATAAAAACAATTCAGGATGTCGGTTTAGGATATATAAAGCTGGGGCAGCCTTCCACAGAGCTGTCGGGAGGAGAAGCACAGCGTGTCAAGCTTGCGTATGAGTTAAGCAAAAAAGGAACAGGAAAGACATTGTATGTATTGGATGAACCTACAACAGGACTGCACATAGCAGATATCCACATGCTGGTTGAAGTTCTGAACAAACTGGTTGAAGCAGGCAACTCCATTATTGTTATAGAGCATAATTTAGATGTAATAAAGACAGCTGATTACATTATAGACTTAGGGCCTGAAGGCGGCGACGGCGGAGGAACAATAGTTGCGGAAGGAACTCCGGAAGAAGTTGCTAAGGTTAAAAAGTCCTACACGGGACAATATTTGAAAAAGATACTGAAGAAAAGATAAGAAAATATATAAAATAATATGCTCACCCCTTCAAAAGCGCTTAATAACAAGAACGCTTAATACAAGGGTGAGCATATTAAAATTAAAGATTTGTCAGTTTATTACGCAAACATCAGAAGACTTAATGCCATTACGGCCATTCCTCCTATAAGACCATAAATTGCTATGTGGTGTTCACTGTATTTTTCTGCTGTAGGCAGAAGTTCATCCAGTGATATATATACCATTATGCCTGCAACTCCGGCAAAAATAATTCCAAAAATAGATTCGCTGAAGAATTGTACAAGCAGGAAATATCCGACAACAGCTCCGATTGGTTCGGAAAGCCCCGAAAGGAATGAATACGAAAATGCTTTTTTCCTGTTTCCTGTAGCAAAGAAAATAGGAACTGAAACAGCTATTCCTTCCGGAATATTATGAATTGCAATAGCGACAGCAATGCTTATTCCCAATTTAGGGTCCTGCAATCCACTTACAAATGTTGCCAACCCTTCCGGAAAGTTGTGAATAGCTATTGCAAGAGCTGAGAACATTCCCATTCTTAAAAGAGCAGGATCAGATTCGCTGTTTTCTTTCATGTCTTTCACGTCGCGTATTTCATGGGGGTTTTCTGCGCTTGGAACCCATTTATCTATCAATGCAATGAGAACAATTCCTCCGAAAAAAGCAACAGTTGTTATCCAGTAACCCTTTGGGGCTCCGTAGACAGCCTCAAGAGATACTCTTGCCTTAACAAAAATTTCTATCATTGAAACATAAATCATCACCCCGGCTGAAAAACCCAGCGCTGCCGACAAAAATCTTTTATTGGTCTGTTTTGTATAAAAGGCAAGGGCGCTGCCTATACCCGTTGATAATCCTGCAAATAATGTGAGCCCAAAAGCAAACATCATAGTGTTAACGTCATAATTCATTTTATTTCTCCTTGCACATTTCATTTTTCATATCAATTATACCCCTTTGAATGAAAATGTAAACAGCCTGTATAAAAGTGTTATTAATTTATTTAATAGAGTCAATATCTCTTAGTGTTTACAATATTATCAATGCTGCTATAATGGCGGCGACAATACCGCAAATAACCGGAATCATATTTTTTCTTGCCAATTCCTGCGGGCTTATGTTGCATATTGCAGCAACCGGTATAACAGCCCAAGGAATTATGGTTCCTCCGCCTACCCATACAGTTATTATCTGACCTAATGAAGCTAACCCTGCCATATCAATATCTATTAAATTTGAGAAGGTATACGCCATAGAACCTACAATCGGCAGCCCTGAAAAACCTGAACCGTCAAGTCCGGTAATAACTGCTATGCATGATTGGGCTAAAATTGTAGACAGCTTGCTCATTTGAATGTTTTGGGAAAGGAATATACTTATGTCATTTAATATGCCGGGGGCTCCTTCTCCAAATACAGCAATTGCACCGCCTTGATTGCCCAGAAAGAAAAAACCTCCTATGAAAATAACAGGAGCAAATACCGTTATTCCAAATTTAAAACCATCCTTGATATAATCAACAACTTTTTCAAAAGCATCTTTAATGCTGTATGTTGTCAACACTGTAATCAGCATTATTATAATAGCTGTTCCACCAACCAGTGCAGTTGCATCTCCTCCGGTCAAATTTAATTTAAGCATGGCTATGATGTCAAATATAAAACCGATTGGTGTCAGCACTGCCATCAATTTAGTGGACTTTCCCTTTTTTACTTCTACAGTTTCCTTAATTTCAGCAGTTCGAGAATAATAAAGCGAATTTTTTTTCATATCCTTTTTCATCATAATAAAAGCAACCGCTATAGTTACCGAAGACATTACAATCCATATAGGCAGAGATGCAGACATTGCTTCTGTTACATCAATCCCTGCTCCTGCAGCAGTAATAGTTGGGGCTCCCTGAATAAAAAAGTCTGATGAAAGAGCAATGCCATGACCAAACAAATTCATAGCAACAGCAGCATAAATTACAGGAAGACCTGTTGCAACAGCTGCAGGTAATAGAACTGCGCCCAGTAACGGAACAGCAGGTGAAGGCCATACCAGCCATGAAATTACCATCATTGTCAATCCTACACTAAAGAATGCCATTGTCGGATTTACCATGACCTTTTTAATAGGTGACATTATCAATACATCAGAACCTACTTCCTGCAACGCTTTTGACATGGCTACAACAAGTGAAATTATTACGATAATACCCCAGAATTCATTTCCGGCATAAATAATTGTGTTAAATATAGACTGAATAGCAGCAACAACACTTCCTGAATATAGATAACCCATTGCGAATATACCGATAATACATGGGATAACTATATCCTTTTTCATAAGCATAATTGCCAGAATAATTACTACCATAACAATATAAAGGTAGTGTAGAGAAGTTAAAACCATAATGTACCTCCTTGGAATTTTATGTATACCTGTTAAGAATATTTTCAAAGCACTTATCAACACCATTGAAATTCATGCTGTTGATGTAGAAAACTTCAAGAAGCTCATGATATTTTTTAGCTTCAGATAATTTTTCCAAAGCATTTTTAATCAACAAATCAAATAAATGCAGATTATTTTCTATTTCAGAAATGTGTATCCTCAGATTATCGGTATCCATGATGCTGTGCAGGTCGATTACCTCTTCAAAGCCGTTGGTTAAATAGCTTTCTGAGCTGATTACTATTAAGTTCATTTCAGGGATCAATACATGCTGTAATTTATCAGGTTCTAACGGTATGCAGTAAAGCTCTGTGTCATATCCTCTGTCAGCTGCTTTATCTGCTATTTTCTTTAATAATTCAGAGGTATAATTTATATTTTCTCCTATAACAGCCCATACTCTTTTGTTTTTACGCAAAGAATAAGTATGGCTTATATATCCGTTTGCGGTATAAGCTTCTGAAAAAAGCTTTTTTGTTTTTGGAGACTTTTTTAAATCAGGAAAATTAATAAGTAATTTTTCAATGGATTCAGCGCACACACTGTTAAATTTATCAGCATTGATAAACTGGTCGTATAATGAATTTATTTCTTCTGAAATAATGCCTGCTGCCTTAAGATAATTGTAAGCACTTTTGTAAAGATGAGATTTGCTTTCATTGATTTGAATAATTTGGTGTTTGTGTTTTTCAAGCTGTTTGCTGTCAAGAAACTCACCCAGATTGATTATTTCATCAACTGTCCCCGGCAATATAGGGTCCAGAGCATGAGGCTCGGTTCCGTCCACAAAAGCAATTTTTAAGTCAGGAATAATAATTCCATCCAGACTGTCGTTGTCACTTGAACAATGAACATATTCTACAGAATAATCTTTTTCATGCATTTTGGCAGCAAGTTTTGTCATAAATGAACTTTTGCCAACACCGGGACCGCCTTTTAGTATATAGAGATGGTTTAATTCAAAAGGATTAAATACATTTTCAAAACAGCTGTAAAAGCCCTCGGCGGTGTTATTGCCTGCGTAATAATGCTTTTCTTTCAAGTAATTACCCCCTGTATTCAAATTTTATGCTATCAGCCTATATGCTTTAATTATTAAATCAAATACCAGCAATACATGTGGATAGCATCATTGTTGTATTATATGTGATAACGAATAATTGGTGAGAAGCAACAAAACAACAGCAAATATTGGAGATTATTTTTTTGAATTAAAAATATGCAGGACAAGGAGTGCGGATTATGTTATAATAATTTGTCAAGTTTAACAAAAGGAATATAGTTATGAAATTAATAGTTACGGAAAAACCTTCAGTTGCCAAAGATATTGCCAAGGTTTTAAACATACGGCAATCAAGAGACGGCTACCTGGAAAATAACGAATACTTGATTACATGGTGCGTTGGGCATTTGATTCAGCTGGCTTATCCCGAGAAATATGACCCGAAATTAAAAAGCTGGAATATAAATGACCTGCCTATTTTTCCAAGACAATTCAAATATATGGTCAATCCTTCTACGGAAAAACAGTATGAAACAGTAAAAAGGCTTATGCTTAGTGATACGGTTAATGAAATTATATGCGCAACAGACGCCGGTCGTGAAGGGCAGCTTATTTTTGGATATGTATATATAAATGCAGGCTGTAAGAAGCCGGTAAAAAGACTATGGATAAGCAGCATGACGGATGAAGCAATAGAGGAAGGGTTTAATAATTTAAAAGATAACAAGGAGTATTTTAACCTTTATCTTTCGGCAAAATCACGCTCTGAGGCAGATTGGCTGGTCGGTATCAATGCAACAAGACTGTTTACGGTTAAGTATAATCAAATGCTTACCATAGGAAGAGTTCAGACTCCGACATTGTCTCTTATTGTTCAAAGGCAGAAAGAAATAGACAATTTTGTTTCTCAGCCATTTTATGAGGTTGCAGCTGATTGTGATATGTTCATTGCCACGTGGTTCAACAAGGATGGAACAAGAATAGATAAAATAGAAAATGCAGAAGAAATAGCAAACAGATGCGGAAACAAAGAAGCAGCTGTCACAAAGTTCAAGACTAAAAGAGCAACAGTTGAAAGACCGTTATTATATGATTTAACAGAGCTGCAAAGAGACGGAAACAGGCGTTATGGTTATTCAGCAGAGCAAACATTAGATGCCGCGCAGAATTTGTATGAAAAATACAAGCTTGCCACTTACCCGAGAACCGATTCAAGATATTTGACAAAGGATATGAAAACACAAATACCTGCCCTTTTGCAAAATATAAAAGCAGGGTTGAAAGATTTTGAGGGTACAGAGTACTGTGTGGATAAGATAATAAAACAAAAAATCAATGCGGACAAAAGAGTTATAGATGATTCAAAGGTAACAGACCACCATGCTATAATAGTGACTCCAAATATCCGCAATCTGCCAAACATAAGACTGCCTGAAAGAGAAGAAAAAATACTGAGATTGATTGTAGCCAGGTTTATCACCGTACTTGACAGGAAGCAGGAATATGATCAGACAGATATAGAAATTCAAATTGAAAAAGATAAATTCAAAGCCAGAGGGAAAAAAGTGGTTATACCGGGCTGGAAGGAAGTAGAAGATATAATGCTTGGCAAATCCAAGGAGGATACCGAGGACAAGGAAATCACAGCAGACATTGCTGCAGGAGACAAGCTTATGCCAAAGGAAATAAAGGTAGTCACGAAAAAAACTTCTCCGCCGAAGCCATATACAGAAGCAACACTTCTTACAGCAATGGAAACAGCAGGAAAGCAGATAGAAGATGAAAAACTCAGAGAAGAAATGAAATCCATAGGCCTGGGAACCCCAGCAACAAGAGCAGGAATTATAGAAAAGCTCCTGTCCGTAGGGTATATTAAAAGAAACAAGAAAAATCTCGTTCCTACGCAAAACGGAATACAGCTCATAGAAATTGTGCATGAAAAGCTCAAGAAGCCTGACCTTACCGGAGAATGGGAGAGTGATCTTGGCAAAATAGCAAAAAATGAAGCTTCATCAAAGGATTTTATTGTTGATATAAAAAAATATGTTGCAGAAATAATCAAAGAAGGAAAAATGAGCTCTACAATGAATGTTAATTTTGAAGGCTCCGGCAGGAAAGGTAAAAAAGGAGTTGTAGGAGCATGCCCGAGATGCGGAAGAGAAATATTTGAAAGCAAAAAAAGCTTTTTTTGTGCAGGATATAAAAATTATCCGTCTTGCAAATTCTCATTGTGGAAGGAGGATAAATCTTTGCTGGAGAAAGGCATAACCTTAACAAGGCAGACAGCTGCTGAGCTTTTGAAAAACAAGGAGGCAGAGGTTAATGCACAACTAAACGATAAAGAACAGAAAATGATATTAAAACTAAGGGATAACGGATACAGAGTAGAGTATATTTTTGAACAGAATAATTGAAAAATGCAGGAATTTAATGCTCTCTTGTATTATTTGCACAATAAGCAGAAAATAGAAGTATACTAAAGTTTTAACAGGTAAGAATAATTAAAAGCTGTGAAATTATAAGAAAAACGACGAAAAATGAATTATTTTGCTAATAATGTATAATTGCTTATAATTCTTATTTATAATAGAATACTCAAGAATAAAACAAAAGGAGCGTAAAATGGAATTTTTATACGAAGGTATTACGCAAATTACATGGCAGATGGTATTGATGTGGATAATCGGCGGAGCTCTTATATATCTGGCAATTGCCAAGGGATTAGAGCCGGCACTATTACTGCCTATGGGATTTGGAGCAATATTAGTCAACATACCCATGTCCGGAGTTTTAAATCAGACATTATCAGGAATAGGTGAAGTTACAGGAATAATCGATTGGCTCTTTAAGGTGGGTATAGAAGAATCTGAAATGATGCCTCTTTTGCTTTTTATCGGAATAGGTGCAATGATAGATTTCGGACCATTGCTGTCTAACCCAAGGCTGTTGTTGTTTGGTGCAGCAGCACAATTCGGGATTTTTGCAACAATAACCGTAGCATCGATTCTAGGGTTTACTTTAAAGGATGCAGCTTCAGTAGGAATTATAGGAGCCGCTGACGGACCGACATCAATATTAGTATCGCAGGTGCTTGAAAGTAATTACATAGGGCCGATAGCAGTGGCAGCATATTCATATATGGCATTGGTTCCGATTATTCAGCCCTTTGCAATAAAGCTTGCTACAACAGAAAAAGACAGAAAAATAAAAATGAAATACAATCCCAAAAGTGTCTCAAGAATGACAAGATTGCTGTTTCCCATAACAGTTACATTGATAGCAGGTTTAGTAGCCCCCGCATCAATATCCTTAGTAGGATTTTTAATGTTTGGAAATCTGATAAGAGAATGCGGTGTGCTGAGATCATTATCTGAAACAGCACAAAAAGACCTGGTTAACCTGATAACATTACTTCTTGGAATTACAATTTCAGCAAGCATGAAAGCAGAATATTTTGTAACTGTAGAAACATTGCTGATAATGGTGCTTGGTTTGCTGGCATTTGTATTTGATACAATAGCAGGTGCATTATTTGCTAAATTTTTAAATTTGTTTCTAAAGGAAAAAATCAATCCGATGGTAGGAGCAGCGGGAATATCTGCTTTTCCTATGTCGTCAAGAGTAATTCAAAAAATGGGACTTGAAGCTGACTCACAAAATCATTTGCTCATGCACGCAGTAGGAGCAAATGTGGCGGGACAAATAGCATCAGTTATAGCCGGCGGAGTCATAATCGGACTTGTTCCCGGGTTGATGTAAGGAGGAATGGAATATGAATACTCAAAATGTAATCACTTCATTTAAGCTTATGGGAATGGGAATGGCGGCCATATTTTTTGTAATAATAATAATATATGCAGCAGTTAATGTAATGCTGAGAGTAACAGGCGGTAAAAAATAGTCAAATATATTAAATGATTGAGGAGGTAAGATGAACTTATGAATTTAAGAAATCACAAATTAATATCTGTCATTTTGGTTGTAGTTATTTTTGCCTCGACATTTTTGTTTAGTTCTTTTAAATATGACAATAATAATCAGACTATACTGAACCATCACCCTTCTTTAGAAAATATTATTGAAGAAGAATTTATAAATCAGAATGAGAATTTGCAGCTATTTAAGTGGAACAAAAATATTATGCTCAGTTTAAATATGAAGTACATTTTATTTATTATTTTTATTTATAATGATTTGTTTAAATTCAGAAATTTAGATTTTATAAATAAATTATTCAAGTTTTGCAAATACAGTGTTTTTATTGTGATATTTTCAAATAAGAAGGATGGTAAAAAAGAAAAACATGTTTATTCATACTCATACTCATAAAAATAAAATATATCAGGAGGAACAATGAGAACAAATAAACATATGTACATTCTTGTTATGCTTTTAATTGCAGGAATTGCTGTGACAGCTGTGTTTGGAATAAATGCAGGCCCAATTCAAATTAAAGGCATCAAGGATATAAGATTTGGAATAGATATAAGAGGCGGAGTAGAAGCAATATTTGAACCTGCAAATCTTGACAGAATTCCAACTCAAGGTGAGCTGGAATCAGCAAGAGTAATTATGGAAACCAGAATGGATGCCCAGAATATTTTAGACAGAGAAATAACTATAGATAATAATACAGGTCATATTATAATAAGATTTCCATGGAAATCAGGAGAAACAGATTTTAATCCGCAAAAAGCAATAGCTGAACTTGGAGAGACAGCAAAATTAACCTTCAGAGACCCACAAGGAAACATTTTGGTTGAAGGTAAGGATGTTAAAAAAAGTCAGGTGCAGCTAGACAAGAAAACAGGTCAGCCTGTGGTAACGCTAGAGTTTAATGATGAGGGCGCAAAGGCGTTTGAAAATGCCACTGAACAGCTGGCAGGTCAGTATATATCAATTTTTATGGATGAAACACTGATTTCAGCACCAAGAGTGTCAGGGAAAATATCAGGAGGCAATTCTGTAATTGAACATATTGAAAGCACAGAAGCAGCAAAGGCTCTATCAGACAAAATCAATTCCGGAGCACTTCCGTTTTCACTGGTATCCAAAAATCACAGCACAATAACTCCTACAATGGGTTCAGGTGCCTTAGATGTTATGATAAAAGCAGGTATCATTGCTTTAGCAGTAATATGTATTTTTATGATTTTACATTACAAGCTGCTGGGTGTAGTAGCATGCTTTGCCCTTGTTTTGCAGGTTTCAGTTCAAATGCTTGCTCTTTCAATTCCGCAAATGACACTTACACTAACAGGAATAGCAGGTATTATACTGTCAATTGGAATGGGCGTTGATGCCAATGTTATAATATACGAAAGAATAAGAGAAGAATTGAATGCAGGAAAAACCTTGTATTACGCTATTGACACGGGATACAAAAAAGCATTTACAGCAGTATTTGACGGCAATATCACAACTATAGCTGCAGCTGTTATAATGATGATATTTGGAACAGGCTCCATGCTTTCATTTGGCTATACGCTTATGGTAGGCTGTATACTGAACTTTGTTTCAGGCGTTACGGCTTCAAGAATCATGACAAAATCCATGAGCATGAATGATATGTTTACGAAAAAATCCCTATATGGATTGAAAGCAAAGGAGGCAAAATAATGATAAATTTTTATAAAAACAGAAAAATATTTTTTGTAATTTCCTCCATGATAATGATAATCGGGATTGCGGCATTATTTATTAACGGAGTTGATTTATCAATACAATTTAAGGGAGGCGCCATTATAAAGTACTCCTATACAGGAGAAATTGATGCTGATTTGGCAGCTAAAAAGGCGACGGAAGTTTTGAGCAGGAACACAGAGGTCCAATTAACAGAGGATTTAGCAACACACAGCAAAAAATTGGTGCTCAATTTGTCAGGCAACAGCGGTCTGGAAGCAGGAGAGCAGGATGAGCTTGATCAGGTACTAAAGGAAGAATTCCCCGAAGCAAATTTAACTCTTGCCGAATCAAATGTGGTAGAACCATTTATCGGGAAAAGATTTTTAATTAACGGAATGACAGCGATAGCCTTAACAGCCTTATTTATAATAATTTATGTTAAATTCAGATTTAAGAAAATATCAGGGACATCGGCAGGAGTTATCAGTTTAATTGCTCTTGTACATGATGTACTTGTGGTTTTCTTTACCTTTGTAATTTTCAAGATGCCTATAAATGATTCATTTATAGCTGTTACCCTTACAATAATAGGCTACTCAATCAACGACACCATAGTAGTTTATGACCGTATAAGAGAAAATCAACCATATTTTCAAAAGAAAACCTTTGAAGAACTGGTTGATGCCAGTATAAATCAATCATTGACCAGATCTATTAAAACAAGTGTAACTACAGGTGTATGTATATTAATAGTATATATTCTTGCATTTGCATACAATATAGATTCTATAAAAATATTCTCAATACCAATGTTTATAGGGATAGTAAGCGGTTGCTATTCAACAATATGTATAGCAGGTCCGATGCTGGTTATGTGGCATAATAAAAACCAAGTTTCAGTATAATAAAGTATAAAAGTAACCCGCATCTATCAAGGTGCGGGTTACTTTTACAAAATTTCAGGAGGAATTAATGAAGGAATATGTAAATTCAAGATTAGTAAAATCAGAAGAGCTAAATCACCATGGAACCCTGTTTGCAGGAAGAACAGCTGAATGGTTTGTTGAATCAGCATTTATCGCTGCCGCATCAACCGTAGGCAATCCTAAAAATGTTGTTTGCCTGAATATACATGGATTATTGTTCAGAAATCCTGTCAATAAGGGTGAAATAGTAAAGTTCACCAGCAAGATTGTCCATTTAGGAAAAACCAGCATAGTTGTGTATACCAAAATGGAAACTGAAATAGCAAAGACAACTCCTGTTGACGGATACATAACATTTATCTCAGTTGATGAAAATGGAAATAAGACACCTCACGGACTCACATTGGATAAAGCACAGGATGAATCAGAAATTGCATTGAGAGAAATAGCCGGAAAGTTAAAGTAACATTTTAGTTGTTTTTTTACAAATATTATGTTATAAAATTAAGAAGACCGACAAATAAGAGGGGTAAACATGGCCAGAGATATATTAAAAGAATTAGAAAAAAATATTTCTGATATGACTGTTTCACATAAAAAGGTTGCAGATTATATTTTGAAAAATCCTATTGAAGCTGCTTTTTCAACTATAGATCAGTTATCTCAAAATGTAGAAACCAGCACTACAACAATAGTCAGACTGACCCATTTATTTAATTACAGCGGATATACTGATTTTCAAAGAGACCTGCAAGAGAGCATCAAAAGAATGATGTCGCCTTCTAACAGATTAGAAGAAAATTTTAAAAATAATAATGTTCATAGCAATTTACTAAGAGATATAGTTGATATTCAAATGGAAAATATAAACATTACACTTAATAATATTGATGAATCATTAATAAAAAAGACAGGTATATTATTAAGTAAAGCAAATCAAATTCATATATCAGGAAGCAGAAGCAGCTATGGAGTATCTCACTATTTATTTTTCAACTTAAACCGTATATTAGGCAATTGCAATCTGATTAGTGCAGAAGGCGGTGAGCTGGCTGAAAAAATATATAGAATTGAGGAAAAGGATGTAGTGATTGTTACAAGTTTATCAAGATATGTGAAGCAAGTGGTTACTGTAGCAAAAATAGCAAAGGAAAAAAAGGCTACGGTGATAGCAATTACAGATGGCTTTGTGTCGCCTCTAATGAACTACAGTGACATAGTTTTTAGAATTGAAACAAAGAGCCCTGATTTTCACAATTCAATTATGTCATCAATGCTTGTCGCAGAATTGTTCATATCTGTTGTAGCTATGAAAAATCCGGAAAGTGCAAGAAAAGTTTTATTGGAGACTGAAGAAATATTAAAAGAATTAGATGTACATGTCAATAAATAAATTAGACATTAACAAATGTATATGAACTTAAATAAAATCTATTATTCAAAAAATCGTTATTAGTAAATAAGCTATAACGATTTTTTTGTGCGTATTTTTATTGTTAAATATTTATTTATATTGACATAAAGGAAGAAGTAATGTAATATATTTTACATAAATAAAATAAAAGTAATAAATATTACATAAGGAGTTGATAATGTGGGGAAAGCGGAGGCAAGGCTCGAATATTTAAATAATACCGTACAAGCTGTCTTACAAGGTGCAGGAATTAACCCTGCAGACGCGGAGTTTGTTGCTGATTCACTTATTGATGCAGAAATACGCGGTGTAGAATCTCATGGATTGATGAGACTGGAATCATATATCGAAAGAATTAATAAAAAATTAATTAATGTTCATCCAAATATTTCTGTCGTAAATGAAAACGGTTCTATAATTCAGGTAAATGGTGATAATGGACTTGGGCAGGTTATAACTAAAAAAGCATTGGATATTTGCATGGAACGAGCAGATGAAAGCGCCATAGCTTTTGCGACTATCAAAAACACAAATCATTTTGGTACAGCAGGTTACTATTCAAGACTGGCCGCATGCAAAGGTTATATTGCTTTTGCTGCTTCTAATGCGAGCCCAACAATGCCGCCATTTGGAGGAATTGACCCGTTATTAGGGACTAACCCTTTTGCAGTTTCATTTCCTGCAGGAAAGTATAATAATTTCACTTTAGATATTGCCATGAGTGCGGTAGCTAAAGGAAAAATAAGGCTGTACGAAAAAGAAGGAAAGGAAATTCCTTTGGGTTGGGCAATGGATTCACTTGGAAATGATACTGCAAATCCGACAGAAGCAATAAACGGAGGACTTCTGCCAATGGGCGGGTATAAAGGATATGGTTTGGCCATGATAGTAGATTTGCTGTGCGGATTAATAAGTGGTGCAAAGCTCAGCTTTGAAACAGAATCCATGTTTGCCTCGGACAGTATTTCAGGAATCGGACATTTCTTAGGTGTTATAAAAATAGATAAGTTGATGCCTATTGATATCTTTGAACAAAAAGTTGAAAATTGGTTTGAAACATTAAAGGGATCTAAAACAAGACCAGGTGTTACTGAAATATTTATACCCGGTGAAATTGAAAATCAAAAGAAAAAAAATGTCGGTGAAAGCATCTTAGTTTTAGACAAAACATTAGATGCTATAAGTAATTTGTATAATAAAATTTCATTAAACGAAGCAAATTAAAATTAATATATAATTGCTTAATTCTTAGGAGGATATTCAAATGAAAAAAGGAAAAATTATCAGCACAATTTTAGTTTTAATGCTTGTTATGACTGTATTTACTGCATGCAGCCAGGGAGGAACTTCAGGCGGAAGTAATTATCCTGCAAAACCGGTTACAATAATAGTGCCTTATGGCGCAGGCGGAGGAACTGATACAGGCACCAGATTATTGGCAAAATATGCGGAGGAACATTTTGGGCAGACTTTTGTAATTCAAAACGTTGAAGGTGCAGGCGGAGAGGTTGGATTTTCTCAGATGGTCAGATCAAATCCGGACGGCTATACCTTGTCGGCTATGACTCTTGGACATGTAACACTTACTACAACAAGAGAAGCATCTTACAATCCCGTAACAGATATTCAACCTGTTGCATTGATTGTAAAGGACCCCTCTTTCTTAGTTGTAAGAGCGGATGATGACAGATTTAAAACTATAGAAGATGTAATAGAGTTTGCAAAAGCAAATCCAAATAAATTCACAGTTGGAACTTCAGGAGCCGGTTCTTCCGACCATATAGGAGTTTTAGCTATAAATAATTCACAAGGAGTCGAATTGAAGCCTGTTCACTTCGGAGGAGCTGCCGAGGCAAAATCAGCATTGCTTGGAGGTCATGTTGATGCATATATGCCTACATTCAGTGAAGCAAAACAAATATTTAATGACGGTACCGCAATAGCGCTTGCTTGTTCAGATAAGATAGAGGGATATGAAGATGTACCATCATTTGAAGAAAAAGGAATAAATGCACCTATAACAGCAACAAGAGGATTTGCAGCTCCAAAAGATATACCGTCAGAAGTATTAGCTAAGCTTGAGGATGCTTTCAAAAAAGCTGCTGAAGATCCAAAATTCATAGAAGAGATGAATAATATGGGATTAGGTATTAGATACCTGTCATCAAACGAGTACAAGGAATTAATTGCTGAGCAATATGAATTCTTTACTAAAATGGCTGAAGAATTGCAATTGGAAAATTAATAAAATTAATGGGTGGTTTTATAAATCATATAACCGCCCATTCCTGGAAGGAGGTAACAGTTTTGAACGGAAACAGGTTAATAAGCATAATTTTTATGATTTTGTCTGCAGTGCTTTATGCGGCATCTTTTTCTTATCCCGATGAATCTACAATATATGTAAGATTTATCTTGACAATATTTTTTGTTTTATCTGCAGTTTTATTTTTTGCTAAACCAAGGAATTTAAAACCTATAAAAAATATGTTTAATAATAAAAAGGTCATGGCATTATTGTTAATTATAGCTTATGTTATATTGATACCTATAGCAGGTTTCTTTATAAGTACGTTTGTATTTCTTATTGCATTCATGTATTCATATAACAGAGTGGGAATTATAAAATATTCCATAATTTCATTGGTGTTTTGTTTGATTATATATGCAGCATTTTATAAGTGGTTAAGCATTTGGTTCCCGACAGGGTTTTTAATGTAGAAAGGCAGGTTTTTATGTTTGAATTTGGTAATATTTTAGGCAGTATTTTTACTGTCGGGAATTTAGCATTAGCAGTATTTGGTGTGTTTGTAGGTATTTTATTTGGCGGATTACCGGGCTTTTCAGGTTCTATGGCCATTGCGGTACTGCTGCCTTTAACATTTAACATGTCGCCGATTTCAGGTTTAATATTGCTTGGCGCGGTATATAACGGTTCAATGTATGGAGGTTCTATAAGCGCAATATTGATTAATACACCGGGAACACCGGCAGCTGCAGCAACAATGCTTGACGGCTATCCCATGGCTCAAAACGGCAGAGCCGGAGAAGCCCTTCAGGAATCTATAGTTGCATCGTTTATAGGCGGCATTATTGGGGTTGTAGTATTATTATTTTTATCTCCTCCATTAGCGAAAGTATCATTAATGTTTGGCTCTCCGGAGTATTTGCTATTGGCTATATTTGGTCTTACAATTATTGCCAGCATAAGCGAAAAATCAATGATCAAAGGGCTTTTGGCAGGGTTGTTCGGGCTTGTAATAGCTATGATAGGAACAGATCCTCTTTTAGGTATTCCTCGCTTCACTATGGGAATGTTAAATTTAATTGACGGAATAGAGCTGATACCGGCGCTGATAGGTTTTTATGCTATACCTGAAGTATTTAACATTGTTAATTCCTACGATAAAAACGAAGTTGTTGAAAAGGTAAATATTAAAGGAATTAAAGTCGGATTCCCTACAATTAAACATGTAATTAAATTTATGCCTATATATCTGAGGTCTTCAGCTATCGGTACTTTTGTAGGAATCTTACCTGGAGCAGGCGGCAGTATAGCAAGCTTCTTATCTTATAATGAAACAAGACGTGCTTCAAAGTATCCTGATAAGTTCGGAACGGGTATTCCTGAAGGTGTCGCTGCTGCGGAAGCGTCAAATAATGCAGTTGCAGGCGGTTCATTAATCCCAATGCTTACACTGGGGGTACCGGGCAACTCTGTTTCGGCGATTATGATGGGTGGATTAATGATTCATGGATTACAGCCCGGAGGAGAATTATTTGCTGCCAATGGAAACATTGTATATGCATTTATTATATCCTTGTTTATTTCAAATATAATAATGTTATTGTTCGGTATATTCTGCGCTCCTTACTTTACACTGGTTAACGGCGTTCAAAAACATATATTGGCAGGTGCAATAGTATTGTTTACAGTAATAGGTGCATATGCACTCAGGGGCTCTATGTTTGATGTTTACGTAATGATATTTTTTGGCATAGTCGGATATATGCTTAAATATTTAGGCTTTGAAATGACGCCTATAGTTCTGGGATTAATACTTGGTACGATTGCTGAAAATGGATTTAATCAGACAATGTCTATTACAAACGGGCAAAATGTCCTGGGCTATATATTTAGTAGACCAATAAGTGTTGTTTTAATAGTTTTAACTTTAGCGTCAATTTTAGTGCCGATGAGAAGAATGTACAAAGCAAAAAAAACTGAAAAAAAGTTAGCATAAATTTATATCGGATTGGAGTAATAAATAATGGAAAAGGTTGCAATTATAGGACCTATAGACAGCAAGGGCAAAAAGACAATTAAAGAAGGATTAAAGGGACAATTTGAAATAATTGAAATAGAAAATGAAGAACAATACAACCGGTTGAGGAATGCTGAATATGCAATACTTCGCACCTACAAAATTAACAGGGATACTATTAATAAATGTCCCAATCTAAAGTTTATACAGCGGTGGGGTGTCGGTTATGATTCGGTAGACGTTGCTGCTGCTGGAGAAAGAAATATTAAGGTAGCAGTTACCTCAGGTATAAATTCAGTTCCTGTTGCCGAGTATGCTGTAATGCTTATGCTTTCAGTTTACAGAAATATCGTAACAATTCATAACAATGTAGTTAACGGTAACTGGAGAGTTAATGGCATAATAGACAGATCATATACATTAAGCGGCAAAAAGATAGGGCTTATCGGACTTGGTTCAATAGGTAAAAATGTTGCAAAAATAGTACAGGCTTTTGAAGCAGAGGTATATTACTATGATGTTTTCAGAATGCCGGAGGAAGAAGAGAAAAATTTAAATATTAAGTATATGGAGCTTAATGATATCTTAAATGAAAGCGACATTATCAGTCTTCATCTTCCATTAACTGAGTCAACAAAAAATTTAATAGATAAAAATACAATAAGCCTTATGAAGGAAACTGCTATTATCATCAATACATCCAGAGGTGGAATCATTAATGAAGAAGATCTTTATGAAGCTTTAATTAATAATAAAATATTAGGGGCAGGAATTGATGTGTTTGAAAATGAGCCTATTTCACCGGAAAACAAGCTTATAAATTTAAATAATGTGGTACTATCATCGCATAATGCGGGAAATACAACTGACAACAGCATAAATATGGCTAAACGATGCGTTGAAAATATATTTAAAGTCAGCAGAAGTGAAGAAATCATCAAGGGTGATTTAGTAAATGAAAAATATCTTAATAATTAAAATAAACAGACATCAGGAGGTTAGATAATAATGTCAAATCCAGGATTTAGAATATATACAAAGATTAACAGACCAAGTAAGGAGCTAGTTGAAAAATTTAAGGATGTTCCAGTTGCAAACATTGCAGATAACATGGGAAGAATTACTTGCATGGATACAGATATGAGACCGTACAATAATGTTAAGATGGTAGGCACAGCAGTTACATTAAAGGCACCTCACGGAGATAACCTAATGTTCCACAAGGTCATGGACATGGCTGGTGAAGGGGACATAATTGTAGTTGACGGAGAAAGATGCATGAGTCACTCAATCTGCGGTGAAATAATGATGAGATATGCTATGAAAAGGGGTATCAGAGGTTTTATCGTTGATGGATGCATAAGGGATGTTGAAGCCTTACAGGAATTAAATTTCAGCGTTTATGCCAGAGGAGTTCAACCAAAGGGGCCATATAAAAATGGACCAGGTGAAATTAATGTTCCGGTATCAGTCGGTGGTCAGGTTGTCAGGCCCGGAGACATCATCTGCTGTGACATGGACGGAATAGTTGTTATTAAACCTGAGGATGCTGAATATATATTGCAAAAAGCGTTAAAGCATAATGAAGAAGAAAAAATAAAATTCGAAAAAATAGATAATGGAACTATAAGCAAGGAATGGGTTGACAAGGCACTTGCAGAAAAAGGCTGCGAAATCATTGACGATTATTATATATAAATTCATATAAAATGAGGAATAACGCTTGTTATTTCTTTTTTTACATATATTGATAATTTTCGAGTTGTATGTTAAAATATAGAAAATATATGAGGTTTTATATGAAGAAAATTACCAAGATTGAATATCAGAAAAATAATCAAAACAGAGTAAATATTTACCTTGATTGCAGTTATGAATTTGGTATAGATTTAAATATAATGATTAAATATTCTCTTGCAAAGAACATGGAGCTGGAGGATGAATTCATAGAGGAGATATTAAAGGCAGAAGAAGAAATTAATGTATATAATTATGCTTTAAGTGTACTTTCTAAATATTCTAAAAGTGAGAAACAGTTAAAGAAAAAGATGCTGGAAAAAGGTTATGACAACCGGTTTATAGATAATGCAATTATTAAATTGAAACATCAAAAATATTTAGATGATGAAAGATACAGTGAAATGCTGATTAATAACAAAATCAATGTTTCCAAATATGGAAAAAGAAGAATAAAAGAAATATTGTATGAGAAAGGTATCGACAGGGAAATTATTGATGAAAAACTCAGCGCTATATCTGACGAGGATGAATTAGAAAGAGCATATGCATTGGGAGCTAAAAGGCTAAGAACACTGTCAGCAGAGGATACTCGAAAATCAGGCATAAAATTATCAAACTTTTTAATAAACAAAGGTTTTGAATTCAGCACAGTTAAAAAAGTCGTAACCAGACTGCTTTACGGAAGCTGCAATGACTTGGATGAATATAGGGATTTTGAATTATATTAAAGTAGATAAGGGGCGATTTTATGAAAGAATTTGCTGATTACATATCTGATGGCATTGTACAGTGCAAAATAATCAGAGTTAATTCAGGTAATGTTGATATTGAAGTTATCTATGCAAACAAACAGACAGAATTAATAACCGGAAAGACAGTTGACGAGATTCTAAGCGGTACAATGAAAGATGTGTTTCCACCTATAGCAGAATCGTTATTTGATTGGCCTAAAATATTAAGTGAAGCCGCAATGACCAGTGATCATAAGATAGTGGAACAGTATGTTGCAGGATTTGAAAAATTTGTGAGATTCAGCATTTTTGGATATAGAAATGACACCTTTTTTGTTGCTATGCAGGATATGACAGAAAAAAAAGAATCAAAGAGGCTTTTGCTGGAAAAGGAAAGAGTCATAAGGCATCTGGAAAACGAAATAAAGTCAAAAGCCAATATAGATATGCTGACAAAGCTTTATAATTTCCAATTTATGAATGAAAGTATAAAAAGCAGTATATCGAGTTACAATGAAGAAGGTATAGATTTTTGTCTGCTTGTTCTGGATATAGATGATTTCAAGAAAATAAACAAAATCTTTGGTATGAATGAAGCAGACAGGATAATACAGGATGTGGCAAACATATTGAGTTCCAATGCCAGGAAAATAGACATTGCCGGAAGGTACGGAAATGATAAGTTTATGATTATTCTCAACAATGTGGATATTGATATAGCAAAAATAATAACTGAAAAAATTAAAAATGAAATAGAAAGCTACAGCTTGAACTTCAACAGCAACTTAAGTGTATGTGGTTCAATTGTTGAATATTCGGGAGAAACAATAGAAGATTTTATAGAAAAATCTGAAAATCTGACAACAAAGGCACAGTCAATGGGAAAGGGTATAATATTATCATAATTAAAAAGGGGCCTTACGCCCCCTCAGGCTGCTTAAAAAGCCCACCTGCTGCGTTACCGTTCAGGCAGTCAATCCTCACGTATGCTTGAATACGCTCCGGTTGCCTGCCTTCCGGTGCCTTGCAGGATGAACTTTTTCAACAACCTGCCATCTTGATGACTTTGTCATCAACCTGAGGGGACTTGCGTCCCCTCTATTATGAGAAAATTCTTTCTATATCAAGAACTCCTGCTCCCTGCTCGTAAGCAGAGGCCCTAATTCTCGAGCATGCATTCATAAGCTTTCTTTTTATATCAAAGTGTGTGTAGTTAGGATTTTCATTTAATAATAGTGCAGCTGCTCCTGATACCATCGGAGCTGACATGGATGTTCCGCTCAATGAACCGTAACCTGTTAAATTAGTGTTTGAAAGAGAAGTAATATTTACGCCCGGCGCAATTAAGTCAGGCTTTCTTATTTTATCAATGGTCGGTCCTCTGCTCGAAAACTCAGCGATAACATCATCATTTAATTCCGGGGTACGTTTATCATCCAAAGCTCCTACTGAAATAACATGCCTGCATGTTGCAGGAGATAATATTGTGTTCTTATGAGGGCCGCTGTTTCCTACAGCTGCAATAACTATGAAATTATTTTCAATTGCATGGGTAGCTGCCTTTACTAACGGGTCTCTTTTTTCTCTGAACTGAGCAATGGCACCTAGAGAAAAGTTTATTATTCTTGTTTTATAAACCTCCTTATTATCAATAATCCATTGGACAGTGGACAATATATCTGAAGTATTCCCGTTGCCATTTTCATCCAGTACCTTAATAGACAATATATTGGCATCGGGAGCAATGCCTTTATACTTTCCCTTTGACGCATATCCGCTGCCGGCTAAAATTCCTGCACAGTGAGTGCCGTGGCCGTTATCGTCGTACGCTCGTGTTTCATTGTTTACAAAATCCTTAAATCCTACTATTCGGTTGTTTGGATATATTAAATCCGCATGGGGGGATATTCCGGTGTCTATAATAGCAACTGTGACATTTTTGCCTGTATAACCGGTGTTTAAAACTAAGTCAGCACCAATTGCCTTTCTAGCTACATCCATTACTGCAAACACTTTCGCATCATAGCTGATGAATTCAACATCCGGATCAGCAGTTAGCTCTAAGATTGAGTTTATGCTCATTTCACAAGCACAGCCGTTTACTATTGGAAGCTCTCGGTTCATTTTATTTGATAATGTAGAAATCTGACCTTCCTTGATTCTTTTATCTGATTTATAAGCTATAATAACCGGTATTATATTGTTATTGCTTGAATAAAGCTGACCCTTGATAGTTGGACAAAGCTTGCTGTAATTTATATGATTCTTCATAATATTCACCTACCTAAATTAATTTATGCTTTTAATTAAAGATGGTGTTCATTTTTAAAAAACATGGTATAATAATTTGTAACAGCAAATGAGCAATTGTACAGGGAACATGTTTTTTATTGCTCAATTAACAGTTATGGAGGTAACAATGCCGAAGATATTAGTAGTAGATGATGAAAGACCAATAGCAGAAATAATTAAATACAATCTATTAAAAGAAGGATTTGAGGTTCAAGCTGCCTATGATGGCGAGGAAGCAATAAAAATGGTTCATAAAATGAATCCGGAGTTAATAATTCTTGATATTATGCTTCCGAAGAAAAATGGTTTTGAGGTATTAAAAGAAATAAGAATGGAATATGTGATGCCTGTTATAATGCTTACGGCGAAGGAAGAAGAAAATGATAAAATAACAGGGCTTGAGCTGGGAGCAGATGATTACATCACAAAACCGTTCAGCAACAAAGAATTAATAGCCAGAGTAAGAGCAAACCTCAGGAGGGTTAAGCTTTCTAATGTCAATGAAGAAATGAAGTCTAAAATAATTAACGTTGGTAATTTAAAGATAGATATGAATACCTACGAAGTGAGCAAGGAAGATGAAATAATTGACTTGACCAACAGAGAATTTGATCTTTTGAAATATATGTTTATGAATGCGGACAGGGTATTTAACAGAGAGCACCTTTTAAAGGAAGTGTGGGGCTACGAATTTGGAGATTTAAGAACAGTTGACGTAACAGTAAGAAGATTAAGAGAAAAGATTGAAACGGATGAAGATAAATATATAATTACTAAAAGAGGAACAGGATATTATTTTAAGAGTAGGTAAAGAGCATGTTTAAAAGTATTAGATGGAGATTTATACTGATTTATTTTTTGCTTGTTTTTCTTGCAATGTCCATTGTAGGAATATATATAGTTGGTCAGCTTGAAGATATTCAGCTTGAAATGAACAAGAAAAATATGGAGAAAAGGATACAGTCTATTATACATTCCTCAGAAGCTCTTGAGGCAAAAGAATGGAATGAAAATATAGAGGAAATTCGGCAATATATAAACAGCATACAAATAGGGTACAATGAAAATATCTATATTATCTTAAACGACCAGAAAAAAACTATAATAGCGGGAAGCGCGGAAGATTTAATAGGGCAAAGCGCATTTAGCACAACACATATAAACAATTATATTTTCACTAAATCAATTGATGGAAACGTAGAGCATATTGCACCGCCGGATCAATTTGAAGGTACAGAATATCCTACATTTTTGTATCACATGTCTTACCCTGTTAGAACTGACGGGAATATTGAGGGATATATATATCTTTCCAACAATATTGAGTATATATACGAAACAGTAAACGAATCAAAGGAAATAATGACTCAGGCAACAATTTTAGCATTGACGTTGACCATTTTTTTAGGTCTGATTTTATCATCCAGCATTACAGGACCAATCAAGGAACTGACCTTTAAAGCAAAGCAAATGTCACAGGGGGATTTTGATCAAAAGGTAAATGTTAAATCAAATGATGAGATCGGCCAGCTGGGAACTATGTTTAATTTCCTTATTGATCAGCTTAAAAAATCCATGTCAAGCCTGCAGCAGGAAAAAAGCAAAATGGAAACTACATTTAAATATATGGCAGATGGTGTATTAACTGTTGATATAAATGGTAACATAATTCATGCCAATCCTGTTGCAAAAAATTTGCTGTTACTCACCAATGAAGAGGAAAAATATGATGATGTGGTTGTAAATATAAAAGATAGCATGCTTCTGTCAAAATTAAAGTCAAAAGATTATCATGGCACCGATATTTTAGAGCAAAATGACGAAACATATCTTGTAGACTATGCACCGTTCATGAACAATGAAAATGAAATAGGAGGTGTAATTATTGTTTTTAAAAATATTACAGAGCAATATAAAATTGATAAGCTTCAAAGAGAATTTGTTGCCAATGTGTCCCATGAATTAAAAACTCCTATTACAACAATCAAAAGCTACGCTGAAACCCTGCTTGACGGAGCGCTTGAGGAAAAACAAATTGCCGAAGATTTCTTAAACGTTATAAATTCGGAAAGCGACAGAATGTCGAGATTAGTCAGTGACCTGTTAAGATTGTCAAGAATGGATTACGAACAAACAAAATGGAAAAAGGATAAACTAAATATAAATGAAATGGTTAATCAAACAGCAAAGAAGCTGTCGATTCAGGCTAAGAATAAAAATATAACGATGCATGTAGGCTTAATTTCATCTGATATGAATGTATTGTTTGACAGGGACGGTTTTGAGCAGATACTTTTAAACATAGCAGGAAATGCAGTTAAGTATACGCCGGAAAACGGAAATGTATGGATTGATGCATTCAGAGAAAATGGCAAAGTCAATATTGCTATAAGGGATGACGGCATTGGTATTCCTAAAGAGGATCAACCAAGGGTATTTGAGAGATTCTACCGCGTGGATAAGGCAAGAGCAAGAGAGCTGGGAGGAACAGGTCTTGGTCTTTCAATAGCAAAGCAGATAGCTGAAGCCCATGATTCATCATTATCCATAAACAGTCAATTAAATAAAGGAACTGAGATTATAATTACAATTCCTGAGTTCAATTAAGAGGTATACATGAAACAGGTTAAAATTAAAAACATTATATTAGTTGTAATGGTATTTGTCTGCATTTATTTAAGCAGCAGCGTCTGGCTTAAATTGCCTAGTTTTTTGGAATATAGGTCAGAGCATGGTAACAATAACCAGAATGTAGTGGCTGCTGATATATGGAATGTAGTAAAACCAATAAAGAATGTAATTAAATATAAGGATAATTATACAATATCTTATTCAGATGAGCAGAATTTATGGGGTATGGCTGTTTATATAATTAATGATGCTTTTGAACGCTTTAATAACAGCAGTATTAATGAATCAGCAGCATTTCCTTCACAATATTTAAAGTTTGATTTTACCGTAAACATTCCTGTGGAAATATTCACAGCACACATGAAAATTAATAATAATGAAATTAAAACGAGAATTAAAAGTATTAAAAATATAATTATTGATTTAGATAACACAAATGCAATTTATATATACAATGGAGAAAACACTATAAAAATTGAAGATGATCTCATTGATGCCCAAGAAATTGTCAATATAGTGAAGCAGTATGACTTCAACGGTAAAACTCAATATGCATTTAATCAAAAGATTGGTGATAAAACCATCCAGGTTCCGATACCTCAGGAAAAAACTGCACTGAATCCTGTGTTTGTAAGGTCTGAGCTGGATGTGTTCGATACTGAAACAATAAATAAAATAGCAAAAAATTATTTCAAAAACAATTATGATTATGTGAGAAAATCCGTCGAAGTCAGCGGAAACCTGGTCTATATGTACAGAACAGAAAAAATACTTAAAATAAATTCCGAAGGATTGCTTGACTTTTACGATACAACAGAAGAAATGGGAAGTTCATCAGATGTATATGAAAGCTTGGTAACAGCGGTTAATTTTACTGAAGAATTTCTTGGTTTTCCTGAGGACGGATATTTAAGCAATATTGAAAGCGTTGAGTATGATGGTAATTTTGGTTACAGGTACACATTCTCGTACAAAATTAAAGAAAGACCGATTTTATTCAGCAGGGTAAGAGAAAATTCAGCCTTGCAAATAGATGTGGTTGACAATAATGTAATATCATACAAAAGATTCATAAGAATTATAGATGAGTCACAGATGAACAAAATGAATGATGTTCAAATACTTCCGGCGGTTGATGTAATAATGAGGAATTTAGACAGTGAATCAGACATTCTGGGTCAGGACGAGATTTCTCAGCTCAAGCCTTTGAAGCAGGAAATGCTTGAAGACATATCAAACATATATCTGGGATACTTTGATTTGTCAAGAATTTCAAGAGAACAGCTGCTGAGGGTTGTATGGGTCATAGAAACAGGAGAAAAAAGCTATATATTTAATGCCATTTCAGGGGCATTAATAGAAGAATGGCAGTAGGAACGGTTAGATATGGATTGGAATAAAACAAGTACAATATTGATTATAGCGTTTATTATTTTGAATATTTTTTTATTTACATCTTCATATAAAGATATTTTTTCTGATGAATATGATGTAGTGTCTGATTCAGAGTTTATTGAAAGCGTCGAAAATATTTTAAAAGAAAAAAATATCATAATCAGCAGTGAATTACCTGAAGAAACCTATATGCTGCCGACCTTGGACACAGAATATGAAATTATAAACATCAACAATGATTTGCTCAGCCGCTTTTTAGGGCCCGGAGTTGATCCTGTAGAGGATGTGACTCTTTACAGCAATCATAAAGGTGAGATTCTGGAAATTACAGCAGGTAAAAAACTTCATTATACAATCAGAGAAAAAACTTCGGGAGAAGTCATAGATATAGAAGCTGTGGATGAAGTTATAAAACAATTTATTGACGACAAGAAAATTGATGCAACCGGATATTATGAAGATTACAGACATATTTCCGATTCTGAATCTTTTGCTGTGTATACCAAAAAATATGACAACTACAGCATGGATAACTCATACATGAAATTTTATTTTGATAAAGAAGGAATTTATAAATTTGAAATGCAAAATATCATTTCGGTAAAAGAAACGGCTGAAAGAACCCGCACATTTTCTGCAGGCGAAGCTTTGCCAAAACTGCTATCCTTTGAAGATATAGAAAACAAGGAAATTATTGACATAGAAATGACATTTTATAGTGTGGAAGATGAGAATTGGAAGTACATTTCAGGAATAAATTCATATCCTGTGTGGAAAGTTATTTTTAGTGATGGAACTCAAAAACATTTGTCGGATATTAATACATATAATATGGATTAACATTATTTTTTATTGAAAATATGTAAATATTATTATATTATTATATGATGAAAATATTATAATAGGAAATTGATTTATATCCAACAGCGGATTTTAATTGTATACTTAATAAAGAAGAATTGAGGAATTGTTTATGTCTAAGTTTGTTATAGAGGGTGGAACAAGATTAAAAGGCAAGGTAAATATAGGGGGATTCAAAAATGCGGCTGTTGCAATAATTCCAGCAACTCTGCTGTGCCCGGGAAAATGTATTATTCAAAATGTTCCTAAAATTGAAGATGTAAATGTATTTATGGAAATATTATCTGAATTGGGAGCAGAAACGAAATATCTTGATGATACATCAATTTCTGTAGATGCTTTTAACGTAAAAGAGTGCTATTTAAAAAATGGATTATCTAAAAAAATGAGAGCTTCTTATTATTTACTTGGAGCAGGGCTTGGAAGATTTAAGAAAGCATCATCGTTGCTGCCCGGCGGATGCGACATAGGAAACAGACCAATAGACCAGCATATAAAAGGATTTGAAGCATTGGGAGCCAAAGTTGAAATTACACCTGAAGGCAGAGTCAATGTCCAGGCTGACAAATTGGTGGGAAATAAAATTTACCTTGATGTGGTAAGTGTCGGGGCAACTATTAATATAATGCTTGCGGCAGTATATGCAGAAGGCAAAACAATTATTGAAAATGCTGCGAAGGAGCCTCACATAGTTGATACGGCTAATTTTTTGAATTCCATGGGAGCAGATATAAAGGGAGCAGGGACCGATGTAATCAGAATAAACGGGGTAAAGGAATTAACCGGATGCACATACAGAGTTATTCCTGACCAGATAGAAGCAGGAACATATATGATTGCTGCTGCGGCAACCAAAGGGGATATTATAATAGATGATATTATTCCAAAGCATATGGAGCCTGTTACTGCAAAGCTGAAAGAAATGGGAGTAGGCATTGAAGAATACGGTGATTCTATGAGAATATTTTATCAGAGAGATTTAACTCCTGTTAACATTAAAACATTACCATATCCTGGATTCCCTACAGATTTGCAGCAGCCTATGACAGTGCTTCTTTCCTCCATAAAAGGAGACAGCCTGGTAGTAGAAGGGGTATCCGAGGATCGGTTCAAGTATGTGAATGAAATCAAGAAGATGGGTGCAAGTATAGAATTCACTATGAAGCAGGCAAATATAACAGGAAACCCTGTATTGAAGGGAACGGTGGTACAAGCCACCGATCTGAGAGCAGGTGCGGCTTTAATAATTGCGGGGCTTATTGCAGACGGTCTGACCGAAGTTACAGATATCCAGCACATAGACAGAGGCTATGAGCATATTGAAAACAAGTTTATGAATCTGGGTGCGAAAATAAAAAGAGTCAAAGATGAAGAATAAAGCAATATTAAAATAAGCGAATATCATAATTGGGGAGGGTCTCAAACCCTCCCGTTTGAATATCTTTAAAGGGGGTCACATGAAAAAAACAGTATTAATTCCGGATTCATTCAAAGGAACATTAAGCTCAAAGGAAGTTTGTAAGATTATTGAAAAATCAGTAAACTACCACTTTCCTCAATGTCATGTTGTTTCTATACCTGTTGCAGACGGCGGAGAAGGAAGTGTTGATTGCTTTTTGGAAGCATCAGGAGGAGAAAAGATTTTTGAAATAGTTAAAAATCCATATTTTGAAGAAATGGAATCTTTCTATGGCATATTAAGTGATAAAGAGACGGCAGTGATAGAAATGGCAGGCTGTGCAGGACTTCCGCTGGTAGAAGACAGGAAAAATCCTAAAAAAACAACAACCTATGGGGTGGGACAGCTGATTTTATCTGCGGCAGATAAAGGCTGCAAAAAAATTATAGTCGGTCTTGGAGGTTCCTCAACAAATGACGGAGGCTGCGGTGCTGCAGCAGCAACGGGGGTAAAGTTCTATGATAAGGACGGATATGAATTTATTCCCGTGGGAGGCACATTAAAAGATATTGCGAAAATAGATTTGACACAGCAATCTGAATTGATTAAGAATGTTGAAATAATAACCATGTGTGATATAGACAATCCAATGTACGGCGAAGCCGGTGCTGCATATATTTTCGGCCCTCAAAAGGGAGCTGATACTCAAATGGTTAAAGAGCTTGATGACGGCTTGATTAATCTTTGCAAGGTTATTAAAAATAACTTAGGTATTGATTTAAAAGATGTGCCGGGAGGCGGAGCAGCAGGAGCCATGGGTGCAGGAATGATGGCATTCTTTAATTCCAGACTTCAAATGGGTATTGAAACAGTTCTTGACACGGTTAACTTTGATGAAATAATTTCCGATGCAGACATGATATTTACAGGTGAAGGCAAGCTGGATACTCAAAGTTTGCGCGGAAAAGTTGTAATCGGAGTTGCGAGAAGGGCCAAAAAGAAAAATGTTCCTGTAACCGTAATTGCCGGAGGAGCAGAAGAGAATACACAGGAAGCATATGATATGGGAGTAACTTCAGTTTTCACAATTAACAGGCTTCCGCAGGACTTTCATATAAGCAGGTTAAAAAGCAATGAAAATATGGAAGCAACAATTGATAACATATTAAGACTCATAAAAAGTATAAAATAATAACACTGTTAGCTGTTATCCTGAGCATAAGCGAAGGATCTGATATAAATTTGATATAGGGGGGCAAAAATGTTAGAGAATTTGAAATATTTAAAGATAAATCTGCCGGAGGACATTCTGAAACTGAAGTACAACGGAAATTTTGAAGGAGCACAAAAGTTAATCGACTTGCGCCTTAAAAAGCAAATGCCGGCAGCCATGAGAAAGAGGCTGGAATTAGAAAAAGAAATACTTAAAACATTAGAGGGAGAATATCCGTATACCTTTGAGCAGGCACTCAAGAAAATGCAGGATAACATAAAAAATTTTACAAGGGAAGAACTTACAGAACTTCAGGAAGACGGCCAGGCAGACTGGATTTTGGTTAACGGGAAGGTTCATTTCAACGAAAGCTTCTTTGGCTCATTAATAAAAACAAGGACAGACCTGGAAGCAAGATTAATAAACAGGGAAACAGAGGATGACAAAAGAGGAAATTTCTTAAATGCAAATATAAAAGAAATTAAAGAAAAAGGATGTGTTTCATACTTTATACATATAAAAGCATCATTAAAATTAAAGGATGAAGCAGTAAGAAGAGGAGAAAAGATACGGGTCTACCTGCCTCTGCCTGTCAACTGCCAGCAGTCGGGCATAAAAATATTAAAAACATCCCCGGAAGCAAAATATATTTCTGGTGAGAATTTTCCGAGCAGGACTGCATTTTTTGAAACAATATCAGAAGAAAATCAAGATTTTACTGTTGAGTATTCCTATGAAAGTCATTTGAATTACAATAATCCCGATCCTTCTTTCGTTTCAAACGAACAGCCGTCATTTGATACTGAAGAATCAGAGCCTCACATTATGTTTACACCATACATCAAGGAACTGGCAAATGAAATAATAAAAGATGAAACTAATCCATTGGTAAAGGCAAGAAGAATATATGATTATATAACTCAAAATATCAGATATTCATACATGAGAGCATATTCAACAATTATAAATATTCCGGAATACTGCGCACTTAATCTAAAGGGCGACTGCGGAGTACAGGCACTGTTGTTCATAACATTGTGCAGATATGCCGGAATTCCTGCCAGATGGCAGTCCGGTCTTGCAGTTACACCATACCATGTAGGACCTCACGACTGGGCACAATTCTATATTGAGCCGTTTGGCTGGTTATTTGCAGACCCATCATTTGGAGGAGGAGCTTACCGGGCAGGCAACCCGGAAAAATGGGATTTCTATTTTGGAAATCTGGACCCATTCAGAATGGTTGCAAATTCAAAATTCCAGCATGAATTTGAACCGCCGAAAAAATATTGGCGGCATGACCCATACGACAACCAGGTGGGAGAATGCGAATACGAAGACAAGGAAATAAGAAGAGAAGAGTTCAGAGCAAAATATGAACTGATTGAAATGAAAAGATTATAAATAGCAGAACGACACTGTATAAGTGCCGTTCAGACTTTTTTTAATGTTGTATTACATTATGCTTTATAATTCCAAACGCATATTATACCAAACAGCCCCGCCGTGGCTTGATTCAGATACACCCTTGTTAACAAATCCAAATTTCTCGTAATAATGAATCAATTTGTCTTTGCATGTGAGAATTACAGCTTTCTTTCCTCTTCTCTTTGAAACAGCAATCATGTGGTTTAATAAAAGAGCAGCAATTCCTTTTCTTTGGTAATCCGGATGAACCAATAATCCGAAAACAGTCTGGTGCTTACCGTCACTGACATGTTCATTATCATCATGATACATTGCATCATAAAGAGTATCACTGTTTGTTATGCACCCATTTACTACACCGATTATTTTTCCGTCAAACTTAGCTGTAAAAAAGCTTTCAGGAAATCTTTGTATCCTTCTTTTAAATGATTCTTTCGTCGCTGCTTCAGCAGGCGGAAAGCATTTTGCTTCTAATTCTGCAATATCGTCTAAATCTTCAAGAATCGCATTGGTAATTGAAATCCTGTTTATTATATTCAAATTGCTGACTGCTTCTTCAAGCTGCTTCATCGCTTTTTCCAGTATTGAACGGGGGCATGCAATATTCATGCGCATATATCCGGAAAGGCTTCTGCAGAAATTTTTCCCCTGATTCAGGCCGATGTAAGCTTTATTAATCATAAAATCATTCAATTCCTCGTTGTTTAATCCAAGTTCCCTGCAGTCCAGCCATACCAGGTATGTGCTTTCAGGCTTGGATGGTTTTATTTGCGGAATATAATTTTTGCAGTAATTCCTGACATATTTAATATTTCCTTCCAGGTAGGGAATCAGTTGGCTAAGCCACTCCTCTCCCTCTCGGTAGGCTGTTTCCAGTGCAACAAGGCTGAAACAATTGTTTCGGTGAATCTCCAGATTTCTCCAGAATCTGTCGAACCTGTCTTTTGAATTTTTATCAGGAAAAACAGCATAGGATGCCTGAAGTCCTGCCAGGTTAAACGTCTTTGAGCATGAAGTACAGGTTATTGTAATGCTGCTTATTTCCTCAGATATTGCTGCGGTTGGAATGTGTTTATTGCCCCAAAGCATCAAGTCTGCATGTATTTCATCAGAGGCAATAAGGACATTGTACTTAAGGCATAAATTTGTAATTCTGGTAAGCTCATCCCTTGACCATACTCTGCCCACCGGATTTTGCGGGTTGCATAAAATGAAAAGCTTCGGTCCTTGCTTAAGTTTTTCCTCAAAATCCTCAAAGTCAACTGAATAAACTCCATTATTTTCAAGCAATTGATTTTCCAACACAGTCCTGCCCCATGCTTCGATTACATCATAAAATTCCGGATAAACAGGAGTCTGAATCAATATTTTATCGCCGTCTCCGGTAAATTCCCTGACTATTACTGATAATGAGGGTACTACTCCGGGGCTGAAGCTTACTAAATCCTTGTTAATGCTCCAGTTGTTTCTTTTTTTCTGCCAGTCGCAAAATGCCTGGAAGTATGAATCAGGCTTAGAAACATAACCATATATCCCGTGCTGTGCTCTCTTTTTCACAGCCTCTATAACAGGTTGTGCGGTTTCAAAATCCATATCGGCAATCCATAACGGAATCACATCATCAGTTCCGAAGCTTTTTATTCTTTCATCGTATTTTACAGCATATGTATTTCTTCTGTCGATTACATTATCAAAATTATATTTCATCTTATATTCCCTTTCATGGTATTTATTAAATTATAATAGCATAAACCATGCCAACAATATGAAAAATGGGTATAGCTTCCACCATTTCAAGATGAGAAATCAGGGTATCTGCATAACATTATACATAATTAATTGGTTAAAGCTTTATATACTTTAACCAATTAATTTCAAATTATTGTATGTTTTGATTCCTCGCTCGTTTATTTTGGTGCCGCCTCTGCCATGGGACATTTTAATTAATCCCAAATTATTCAAATCATACAAAATACTTCGTACCTCCTGCTGAGTCAAATAGTGACCTGATGATTGAGCCTTCTCTGCAATTGACAATCTGCCCAGGTTTTTTTGTTTGATATAACCGTCATAAAGAATTTCCAATACAAAGAAGTAATCATCCAGCTTGTTTCCCGCCAGTTTTTTCAAAAGGCTGATATCCAAATCAATGCTGTTACCTTGGTTTTTGCAGCTGTTCAAACCCTTATGAAAGCTTGGGGGTAAATCCTCGTAGTCTATATATTCTTTATCAAGATAGGTTAGGTACTCCACATAATTATGAAGCTCCCGGACATTGCCCATCCAGCTGTGGGACAAAAATGCATTTTTAACCTGAGGAGAAAGGACAAAATTTCCTCCTAATGTGTTTTTAATATTTTCAAATAAAAGCATTATATCTTCACCCCGTTCTCTCAGGGGAGGAATTTCTATCGGCAAAGTATTCAGACGGTAATATAAATCGCTTCTGAAAACACCCTTGGCAACAAGATACTCCAATGTTTCATTTGAAGCAGCAATTATTCTTACATCCACGTTTATTATTTTATTGCCGCCGACACGCATTATTTCACCTTCTTGAATTACTCTCAGCAATTTTATTTGAAGAGCCGGGCTCATACCTTCAACCTCATCCAAAAATATGGAGCCTCTGTGGGCAAATTCAAAAAGTCCCAGCTTGCCGCCTTTTCTTGCTCCTGTAAACGACCCTTCCTCATAGCCGAAAAGCTCGCTTTCCAAAAGATTATCAGGCATGGCAGCACAATTTATTGCTATAAACGGATACATGCTCCTTTTTGATTCGTTATGAATTGCATGAGCAAAAAGCTCTTTGCCCGTTCCGCTTTCTCCGGTAATAAGTACCGCTGAATTATTTTTAGCCATTTTTTTTGCAATAACACAGGCCTTTTTTATAGTATCACTTTCTCCGTTAATGTCATCAAAGGTATATTTGGCCTTATGACCTTTGTTCAGAAGCTGTATACGCAGGTTGTGCTGTTTTGATTCTTCTTCCGTAAATCTTTGAATGATTGCAAACGCTCCGATGTACTTATCTCTTCTGATAACAGGTGCGACAGTTACATTTATATCTACATCCCTGAACTGTATTAATTTGTTAATAATTTTTTTTCGTGTAAGTTTACATTCTTTAAACGGCAGAAACGGAAAAAATAAATCGGACGGATTATCAAGCGCCTGTTCCCTGTTAATGCCTGTAATCTCAACAGCCTTGGAATTGCAGGCAAAGATTACATTGTCTCCGTTAACTCCTATAATTCCTGAATCTATTATTTCCATAAGTATTTCAAACTGGCTTTCCATGTTGAGAGAACGTCCGAAAAGCTGATTAAAGCTGTAGTTGCTGGAAGCTATCGTATTGAAATGTTCCTTGAAATCTTCACTTTCCAATAAATAATCCAGCTTTAAGCGAAGAGCCAGCTCTACAATTGTAGATGAGTCAAGAACACGATGGCCAAGATCTATAACTGTCTTAACTCCGCCCGGTACATAACGTTTTTCTCCCACAGTAACTGCCATGTCGCAACTTTTTGCCTTCTTGATTCCCGGAAAATATGGTATGAAATTAATATGATTGACACCCAGCTGTGATAGACGGGCGATAGATTCACGGACCATGATCTCGCTGAGGTTTACAAAATACGCACACGTATTTTTGGGAATACTCATCAGCGTTTCAATGTTTTTTTTCGTAAAATCCACTGATATTTCAACTCTTGGGATAGTATCAGGTATAAACTTCTCATAGTCGCTTATGCTTTCAAATGCATCAGTAGATACCACATATACATCTGCTGTATCAATATTTTTCACAGAACCGTCAAATGCATTATATGTAGCTACATCTACTAAATCTCCAAAAAGTGTTTTAATCTGACTTGCATAAAATAATGAGGCAGGATATGTCAATGTTATAACGGCTATTTTTTTTATAATTATCACCCTTTCAAAAATCTGATTTAATGTTAAAGCTTTTTAATAAATATGTCAAGAACTGTGATACATATAAAACACGCTTAATTTGGCATAATAATTGCAACATAAATAATGTTAGACTATGCTTGATAATAATGGATTAATTATTCCAATAAAATAAATTTACAAAAGGAGACATAATGGAAAGAGAAATTAAGAACAATACATTGTATTTTGACGGTTGCAATGCAGTTGAACTGGCTGAAAAATACGGAACACCATTATATGTGATGAGTGAAACTGCCATAGTGGAAAAATGCAGAGAAATCAGAGATACATTTTTAAATAAATATGACAGGACAAGAGCTGCATATGCTTCCAAAGCATTTTTAACCCTATCAATGTGTAAAATCATCGAAAGAGAAGGACTGTGCATGGACGTGGTTTCAGGAGGAGAATTGTATACGGCAATCAAAGCTGATTTCCCTGCTGAAAAAATAGAATTCAACGGAAATAATAAATCTGTTGAAGAATTGGAACTGGCTGTAGATTACAACATAGGAAGAATTATTGTTGACGGCCTTGATGAGCTTTGCATACTTGAAAAGGTGTGCCGGGAAAAAAACAAGAAGATGAATATTCTTTACAGAATTACACCGGGTGTAAAAAGTGATTCGCACGATTATATAGTCACAGGAAAAAAAGATTCGAAGTTTGGTATTCCGCTGGATGATGAAGTTATATTTCCTGCAATAGAACAAGCAATCAATTCAGAATATGTTAACTTTATGGGATTCCATTTCCATGTAGGTTCACAGCTTCACAATAATGAATCACATTTAAAAGCATTGGACATAGCACTGAATTTAGTGAAGGACACAAAAAATAAATATAATTATGTAACACCTGAAATAAACATTGGAGGAGGCTTTGGAATCAAGTACACAGATGCAGATGACAAAAAACCATATGCATACTTTCTTGACCCCATGATGAAAAAAATAGATGAATTTTCCAAGGAATTAAACATTAAAAGACCGGAAGTAGTGATTGAACCGGGCAGGAGCATTGTCGGTGAAGCGGGAATAACTCTTTATACTGTTGGAACAATTAAGGATATCAAAGGGATAAGAAAATATGTTTCTATAGACGGAGGCATGACTGACAATATAAGACCTGCGCTATATCAAGCCAATTATGAAGGCATAGTAGCCAACAAAGCAGATGAGCCAAAGACCGATCTGGTTACGATATGCGGCAAATGCTGTGAATCAGGAGACATTCTGATTAGAGATATCAAGATAGCGGAGCCTGAGCGAGGAGATACTTTTGCCATATTTTCAACAGGAGCATATAATTATACCATGGCAAGCAACTACAACAAAAACCCATTTTTAGCGACAGTGC
The DNA here is from genome assembly GCA_023453025.1 of Bacillota bacterium. GTDB lineage: Bacteria > Bacillota > Clostridia > Tissierellales > Sedimentibacteraceae > Sedimentibacter. The sequence goes on along the minus strand of JAEXUD010000008.1, from coordinate 213,448 downwards.
TTGTTAAGGAAGGGAAGTCAGATTTAATAGTAAAAAGACAGACATATGATCATATGATAGCTAATGAGGTAATTCCGGAATCATTAAAATAATAAAAGGAGGGGCGGTTTATGGATTTTACCAAAATGCAGGGAGCAGGCAATGATTTTATAATAATCAATAATATGGAGCTTAAGATTCCTGTTGAAAAATTATCTGAAATTGCAAACAAATTATGCCAAAGGAAGGTATCCATAGGAGCAGATGGATTCATGGTGGTTGATTATCCTGATGGAGGTGCGGATTTTAAAATGCGTTTTTACAATCAGGACGGCAGCATAGGTGAAATGTGCGGAAACGGCGCCAGATGTATTTCACGGTATGCCTATCTGAACAATATAGCGAGAAGAAAAATGACATTTGAAACAGGAGCCGGTATTGTAAAATCAGAAGTCCTGGAAGGAAGACTTGTCAAGGTACAGTTAAACAATCCTGAAGTTATTAAGCTTGACAGTGATATTGAAATAGATAATAGGAAATATGAATGCTCATATTTAGAATTAGGTAATCCGGGATTGCCGCATGCTGTTGTGAAATATGACCTGCAGCATGCCGAATATGACGAGGTATTTGAAATCGGAAGGAAAATAAGATTTTATAAAGACTTTCCAAAGGGAGCAAATGTGAACTTTTTTGAAGTTATAGATGACAGCACTGCAATTGTGAAAACATATGAAAGGGGGGTAGAGGATATAACATTAGCTTGTGGAACCGGTTCAGCATCAACAGCTGTAGCCCTTATTCTTAAAGGGTATTTGAAGGGAAGTAAGGCAAGGATTATTGTTCCGGGAGGAGAACTGTTTATTGAAATTGAACATGTCAACAATAAGATAGACAAACTTTATCTCATAGGCGACACTAACATAGTTGCGGCAGGAAAAGTTTTGGACGAAGACTTGGTATATTAATTAATTTTGTTTTATTTGTTCTTGAGGGAATGGGTATATTTCAACAACTGGGTCAATAGAATATAAATAACTTAAGTAAAAAATGAAAAATAAAAAGGAGAGCTATATGAGTACGTCGAAGAAAACATTTTGGGAAAATTATCGTTTTTCCGTTACATTGATTATTTCAATTGCAATTGGTAGTATTATAGGTCTGATTTTTGGAGAAAAAGCAATTGTACTTAAACCATTTGGAGATATATTTTTAAACTTGATGTTTACAGCTGTAACTCCATTAGTATTCATTACTATAGCCAGTGCTGTCGGCAGCATGGTAAATATGAAACGTCTTGGTAAAATATTGGGAAACATGTTCTTGACATTTGTAGTTACAGGATTAATTGCAGCTGTTTTAATTCTTGTGGTTGTTAAAGTATTCCCGCCTGCAGCAGGAGCAAATATTGAACTTGGTGCTGCTGAAGCTGAATTAGAACAATTATCTTTATCAAATCAAATTGTCCAGGCGTTGACTGTTAATGATTTCAGCAAAATATTATCTCGTTCAAATATGCTGCCACTCATAGTATTTTCAATTTTATTCGGATACTGTGTAAGTGCCGTCGGAGGAGAGGACAATATTGTAGCAAGAGCACTGGAAGCTTTATCTAAGGTAATGATGAAGTTTATAGGTGTTGTTATGCTTTATGCCCCAATAGGCCTTGGTGCTTATTTTGCAAGTCTGATAGGTGAATTTGGACCACAGCTGCTGGGTGCTTATGCCAGGGCTATGGTAATCTACTATCCGCTATGTATTGCATATTTCTTTATTGCTTTTGCAGCATATACCTATTATGCAGGCGGAATGCCGGCTGTAAAGACATTTTTCAGAAACATAATTGAGCCTGCAGTTACTTCAATAGCAACTCAAAGTTCAATTGCTACTATGCCTGTTAATCTGAAAGCTGCTTCTCGTATTGGAGTTCCAAAAGATATTCGTGAAATTATTCTTCCTATAGGAGCTACAATGCATATGGACGGCACAGTTCTTTCATCAATTTTAAAAATATCATTCTTGTTTGGAATTTTCGGTCAGGAATTTACCGGCTTTGGTACATTCTTTACGGCAATTCTGTTGTCAATATTGGGCGGAGTTGTAATGTCTGGTGTTCCCGGCGGCGGATTGATAGGAGAAATGCTTATAGTAAATATGTACGGATTCCCTCCTGAAGCATTCCCAATAATTGCAACAATAGGATTCCTGGTTGACCCGCCTGCTACTTGCTTAAATGCTACAGGTGATACCGTTGCTTCTATGATAGTAACACGCATGATAGAAGGTAAGGACTGGATGTCAAAGAAACTTACCGCACATGAAGAAGTGTAAATATAAATAACTGTATTGCATCAAATTCACGCTTTTTTATAAATTAATACCACCCTCTGTAAACACAGAGGGTTTTTCATTTAATTTACTAGACTAACTATGTCAAGTAGTTAATTTATATTAGTTTAAATTGTTTTGAATGTATACTTTAAATTGCAAGGCAAATAGAACACCCTTATGGCTGTTCTGAAAAAAGACATGACAGATGGGCATTAATTTATATAAGGTTCATGTTTGAGTTTATTTATTTCGAATACTTGAAAATTTCGTCAAAATAAAATATAATGAGCATAACGAAACATGTCCGAGGTGTGAAATGGATTACATCAGCATGAAAGAGGCCGCCGATAAATGGGGACTTACCAGCCGGATGGTCAATTACTATTGCGCCAATAGCCGGATTAAGGGCGCGGTGAAAATAAGCAGCGTTTGGGTCATACCCGGGTATGTCCCACAGCCCCTGGGCGGGCGTAAAAAGGACGGTTTTCAAACAAAAAAGACTGCTTTTATTCACAGTGAAGGGGGAATGGGTAATGGCCTTTATTATCGGCATATGTGACGACAGTGCCGAACAGGTTGCGCTCCTGCTTAAGCTCCTGAACGGCTATTCGGGAAACGACAGTTTTGAAATTGTCCAATCAACGCGGCCGGCGGCTTTCCTTGCGGAATTGGAAGTGAAACGGCCGGAGATTGTTCTTCTGGATATAGACATGGGAGAAACTAACGGCATAGAGCTGGGCGATCAAATTAAAGCGCTTTATCCGGATACCGTCGTCATTTACATAACCGCCCATGAAAAATACGCACTGGAGGCTTTTCGGGTGAGGGCCTTCCACTATCTGCTCAAACCCCTGACTAAAGAAAAATTCATTCAGGTGATGGACGAGGCGCTGGAGCATATTCGCAGCAAAGGTCCGGAAAAAATCTTTTCACTTCAAATCAAGGGCGAATTCTTATCCATACTGCACAGCGATATCTTCTACTTTGAGAAGATCGGTCACCGGATCAAAATCAAGACGTCTGAGCGCGAAATCTATTATTACGGAAACCTTCAGGAATTGACAGAGCAGTTAGATGGCTCATCCTTTCTCCAATGCCACCAGGGGTACATCGTGAATGCGGATAAAATCAGGAGCTTCCGTGAAAAGACGTTGTTTCTGGAAAAAGGATCTGAGTTGCCGGTAAGCCGCTCCTATGTCGGACCGGTGCGGGAGGCGCTGGCGAAAAGGCTGTTCGCGGGGAGGGACGCCAAATGAAAAAAACAGCGGACAGGCTCATCGGGAGTGCGGGACAGTTTTCCTTCGAACAGCGCATCTTTAGCTTTTCAATCCTGCTGGGTGTCGTAATGACGGCTGCGGGCACACTGCTGGACATCTACTACGGGATCAGCCCGATGATGGATTTTCTATTTACCGGCTTCTGGCTGCTGATCTACTACCTCACCCGGTTCAAAGGGTACTTTAAGCGGGTCTCCTTCCTGACCTTTGCCGTGCTGGTTCTGGTATTTCTGCCGTATCAGTGGATACAAAACGGAGGCATTGTCAGTGCCATCTCCTTTTATCCCATCATTCTTCTGGCGGTGGTGTGCGTAGTGCTGTCCGGCCGCGCGCGGGCCCTCATGGTATCCGCCATGCTGGGAGCGGTGCTGCTGCTGGTGGGGCTCGACGCGTATAAATACGGTTCTTTCGCCGCGCTGATACAGCGGCAGGTGGTTTTATTCGAGCCGGCCATCCATCTGGGCATCGTCATGGCGGCCGCGGCGGCCCTGCTGATCGCCTATTCCAACACCTACAGGAAAGATAAGGAGCGTGGCGAGGCCTATGCCAAAGCCCTGGAACAGAACTACCGTCAGCAGCTTTACTACATGGAAACGCTGGAGGATGTAATCGGCCGCCTGAAATCGGAGCGGCACGACTTCAACCATCACCTGGGCGTGATTTACGCTCTTTTAGAGGATACCGAGGGGGAAAAAGCCAGAGCCTACACCGCTGGCCTCGTACAGACCGCTCAGGAACATCGAAGCATCGTCAGCCTTCCCTATTCCATGCTGCGGGCGATGCTCAACTACAAGTTGTCCATAGCACAGGAACGCGGTATCGCGCTGCGGTTGGAGGTCGGTCTTCCCGAAGGGCTCAGGCTCAACGAGGCCGACATGACCGTCATCGTGGGCAACCTGCTGGACAACGCAGTGGAAGCCTGTGCCGCCTTGGAGGAAGAAAACCGTTACCTCGCCCTGACCCTTACCTACAAGCCGGATTACCTGATTATCCAGACAGAAAACCCCGTCATCCCGGAGGCCGCGACAGGCGGCAAGGGCAGGACGACCAAGCCGGACAAGGAAAATCACGGCTTCGGCCTGCGCAGCATCGAGTACCTGGTGAACAAGCACAGTGGCTTTATGCGGGTCGAGCCTGAGCCCGGAATTTTTAAGATCAGTCTTGCCTTGCTTGTGGAGGCCTGACCGAATAAAAACAAATACCCGTATCGTTTATGTCATTTCAAATGCCGATTATGCAATCGGTATTTTTTTATGCCAAAATCCGGAATAAGCTGAAGTTTATACTAGAAGTTTATACTAATCGAATCTGAATAATACACTAACCGGATTACTGCGTGCCGTTTATGCTGTTTTGCGTGCCGATCATGCAATCCCTATTCCCCGCGGCACGCTAAATCGTTAAAATGAAAGAGCTATGGAGCGCAAGCGAAACGGCGAAAAAATGAAAACGAATTTATCGATAAGGAGGAATCAAGCAATGAAAAAGCTGAAAAAATTAGCGACCGGTTTGCTGGCATTTGTACTGGCGTTGTCCGCTTTGACGCCAGGCATGACTGCGCTGGCGGCGGATGGACAGCAGTCTGACGGAACGCTGGACCTGTCTGGTAACCCGGACGCATCCTTCGGCGACGGCTGGAGCTGGACAGGCGGCGCGGCGAAAACCCTTACCCTTTCCGGGGCGGATATCCGCTCACAGGACAGCGATGGCAACACCTACGGCGTCAAGCTGCCCGGCGGCTCGACAATTGTGCTCATGACGGGCACCGCAAACGTGATCCGTGCCGGTGAAACCGCGGGTGGGGGCATCTCTCACAGCTTCGGAATTTATGTTAATGGCGCGTTGAGCATAGAGGGGGCAGGCGCCCTTTATGCCGTCGGCGGTGCGGCGGAATACAGCGCCGGAATTTCCGTCGGCGAACTTACCGTCAACGGCGGTACGGTGACGGCGATCGGCGGCTCAGCGGCAAGAAGTCACGGCCTCTCCGTAGAGGTTCTCACCGCAAACGGCGGTACGGTGACGGCCGAGGGAGGCGCGGCATCCAACATCAGTTACGGCATTGCCTCGGATATGCTCAGTATAAACGGCGGCACGGCGACCTTCAACGGCGGCATGGCGGGAAACGCCAGCTATGGGATCTCCACAGGCAGCTTCATCGTTGACAATACCGGCGAAGACCCCGGCGTTGCGCCGCTTGTCATAGCCAGCGGCGGTATAGCGGGGACGACCAGCCACGCGGTAAATACAGCGGCAAACGTCGCCCCCCTGACAGGCGCGGCGGCAGACAGCAGTTTTTGCGTCTACGGCGCCTCCAGCGGTTTTACGGTGCTGGACGGCTCCTATGCAACTGCCGGCGATCTTGCCGCAGCCGCGGGTAGCGCCGCAAGCTACAGCGGCGGCGTCCTCACCCTCGGAAATATCATCGTCAACAGCACGGCTAACACAAATGATGCTGCGCTGAACCTTTCCCACAGCGACAAAATTACCCTCCAAGGCATCGCCGTTATCCACAGCGCGGACACTGAGGAAGGAGACGACACCCTCGGTATTCGTTGCCTCGGGCCGATGACAATCGACGGCCCCGGTGCGCTGCGTGTGTCAAGCGGCATGGCCGGAGGTGCCGCCAGCGGAATTTATGCTGAAGGCACCCTGACCATCGGTGGCTGCACGGTGGCGGCCTCCGGACGCACGTCGGCAATGGGCTACACCTTCGGCATTATGGCCTATAAGCTCGTGAGCAACGGCGGTTCGGTAACGGGCATCGCAGCCTCGACAGAAAGGTACAGCCACGGTATCTATCTAATGGCAACCGATCTTGTGGTCACCGGCGGCGAGGTGACGGGAATCAGCGGTTCCGCAACGGATAGCAGTTACGGCATTATAGGCAGCAACGGTTCGGTCAGCATCACAAACGGTATGGTAACAGGAATCAGCGGCGCGGCGAAGGAAAGCTATGGCGTTGTCTCTTTTGGCCTCGTCATCGCAAACAGTGCGATAACCGCCTCAAGCGGCTCTGCCGAAACAACAAGCGCCGGTATCATATCCTTGGAAACCCTTACCGTCTCCGGGGCGGACACGGTCATAAACGCGAAGTCCGGAACGAGCGTCGTCTCGCGTGCAATCCAGGCGGATAATTATTACAATGATGGGACCCCGATCATCATCAGCTCGCCGCTGGCAGTGGTTTCGCCGGCGGGAGGCGGCGTCAGCACGGCGGTTGCGGGCATTCTTTATGAAGATGGAAGCTTCGCCAGATTCATTGCGACGACCGAGGGCGGCACCACCGCCGCCACAGCCGTGACGATAAAAACGCCGCCGCCTCTTGAAATCGTCATACAGCCGTCGGACAAAACCGCAACGGCGCTCGGAGACGCGAGCTTTTCCGTCACGGCGATCGGCTGCTTCTCCTGGCAGTGGCAGGTCAGCGCTGACGGCGGCGTCATATGGAACGATGTGACTGACGACGGTATGTATGCCGGCGCGCAGACAGCCAAGCTCTCCATCATCGGCGCTGACTACGGCATGAACGGCTGGTATTACCGCGTGATCGTCGGGAGCGCTTCCGACTCTGAGACCTCAGACGCCGCAGTCCTGACGGTGAATGAAACGGATACGGTCGCTCCCGTGCTTTCCTCCGGCAGCGTGAACCGCACCGGAGACACGGCGGCGACCATCGGCTTTACCACCAGTGAGGAAGGTACGGCATATTATACCGTCGTGAACAGCGGAGCGTCCGCGCCCTCAAAGGAGGCTGTCTCGGCAGGAACCTCTCTCGGTTCGGTTTCGGGCACGGTGAGCGGTAAAGCCGTCGCGCTCACGGCGGGAGCAAAGGACATCTATGTGGTGGTCATGGACGCGGCGGGCTATATCAGTGATCCGCTGAAAATCGAGGCGATGGGCTACGTTACCGGCATTACCTTTACGGCGGCTCAGACGGGCGGAGCGGCCGGTACGGCGGATTCTACCGGCATTGTCCTGACATTCAGCGAAGCGGTGACCGGTCTGACCGCCGATGACATCACCATTACGCCCGGCTCCGGTTCCGCCGCCAAGGGTGCCCTCTCCGGCTCCGGCGACACTTGGACGGTCGAGCTGACCTCCGTAGCAACTGAAGGAGACGTCACGGTCAGCGTGGAGAACTTCGGAACCTTTCATGTCACTACTGCTTCGCAGACCGCTGCTGTGTATAAAGCGATTGTTCCGGTCGGCATGGCTCCTGCTATTGCCACCAACTCCATTGCAAGCGGTACGGTAATGATGGCTTATAGTCAGACCCTTATGGCTACGGGCGATACGCCTATCACATGGAGCATCGACAACGGCAGTCTGCCGGATGGCCTGATGCTCTTAAGCGATGGCGTTATATCAGGCATACCGCTCATGACGGGCACCTTCAACTTCACTGTCAAAGCGACGAATATCACGGGCAGCGACACCAAGGCGCTGAGCATAGCGATCAGCGCAGCCCCGCCAAGCGGTACGGCTCCCACCATCACCACAAGCACGCTGGACGGAGGCACGGTGGGCACCGCTTACAGCGATACCCTTTCGGCGTCGGGAGACACACCGATCACATGGAGCATCGAGAGCGGCGACCTGCCTGACGGACTGAGCCTGTCGGGCAACATCATTTCGGGCACGCCGGAAGCGGAGGGAGTCTTCAACTTCACCGTCAAGGCTGAGAACAGCACGGGCATTGACACAAAGGCGCTGAGCATAGAAATAAGCGAGGCTTCCACAGATAAAATCCTAATAAGTGTAACTACACCAGCAGCCATCACAGGTGTGGCCAATGGCACGGCAAAAACAGCTTCAGCACTCGGCTTGCCCTCTACAGCGACATTGGTTACCAGCAGCGGTAATGCGCAGGCAAACGTGGTGTGGGATGTGGCAGGCAGTTCCTACAACCCTTCCTCCGGCAGCTCGCAAACCTTCACGGTAAATGGAACCGTGACACTGCCTGCCGGTATAACGAACCCGGACAGCGTTTCATTGAATACCAGCATCAACGTGACAGTAAAAGCATATTCAAGTGGCGGCGGTTCCTCCGGTGGAGGTATCTCAAGCGGTGGAAGCCGCATCACTATACTGCCCGAAAAGAAGCCGGACCAGCCTCTTGTGATCAGTGCGGAGCTTACGCCCACGGTGGATAAAAACGGTCTTGCCAGTGTCTCCGTGCCGGATCAGATCATAACGGATGCCATCAAAAAAGCGCGGGAAGAAGCCAAAAAACAGGGAAAAACAGCAAACAGCATTGGTGTTTCTCTTAATTTTAAAATGCATGAGAGCGCAAGTGAACTGAACCTCACCCTTTCCCAAGGTGCGTTGCAGAGCCTTGTGAATGCGGGTGTGACCAGTCTTGAACTGGACGGCGCGCCGATTTCCCTCAGACTTGATCTGGAAGCCTTAAAGGAAATTCAGAAGCAGAGCGCAGGAAATGTGACCATCACCATCAAGCCTGTGAAGAATCTCTCTGCGGCGGCCAAGAAACTCATCGGCGCAAGGCCGGTGTATGATGTGACCGTCAGCTATGTCAAGGACGGCAATACGGTAAGCATCACCTCGTTTGGCAAGGGCAGCGTTATCCTCTCCTTCCCGTACACACCGGGTAAAAATGAAGCTGTAGGTTGGCTGTTCGGCGTGTATGTAGACGACAAGGGCAATGCGACCCGTATGCTCGGCTCTGCCTATGACGCAAATAGCAGAAGCGTCATTTTCTCCCGCAACCACTTCTCCATCTATGGTGTCGGCTACATGGCCCCCGTCGAGAAGTACGCCGACATGGCCACCCATTGGGCAAAGGAGAGCATCAACTATGTGTTGGGGCGTGGACTGTTCAGCGGCACCACCAATACCAACTTCTCGCCAGATACGGTCATGAACCGCGGGATGCTGGTCACGGTGCTGGGCAGGATGGCTGGCGCGGACGTAAGCGCTTACAGGACCAGCAGTTTCAGCGATGTGGCGGGCAAATACTACCTGTCCTATGTGGAATGGGCGTATAAGAAAGGCGTTGCCAGCGGAATCGGCGGCGGTAAGTTCGCTCCCGAAAGAGCGGTTACCCGCGAGGAAATCGCCCTGATTCTGCAAAATTACGCCAAAGTCACCGGCTACACCATACCCGCTACCCGCGAGGCCATCAATTTCGCGGACAACAGCAGCATCGCCAGCACTTATGCCAACGCGATCAGGGTCGTGCAGCAGGCAGGCATCATTGCAGGCGACAGCGGCAACAAGTTCAGACCCAAGGCCGGAGCCACCCGTGCCGAGGTCGCGGCCATGCTCCACCGTTACATTAAGCTGACCATCGACCCTGCCACGGCCCAGGGCTGGGCTCTGAACGATGCCGGACAGTATCTGTACTACAAGGACGGCAAACCCCTCACCGGCTGGCAGATCATCGACGACGTGAAGTATTATTTCTCTAGCACAGGTGCTTTACAGACCGGCTGGATAAAGGATGAATCCGGCAACTGGCACTTCTATTCCGGTAATACCATGCTGGCGGGCTGGTGGAACACCGGCAGTGGTGATGTGAAGAAGACCTATTATTTCACCAAGGAGGGCATGGTTGCAGGAAAATGGCTCCAAATCAATGGCAAGTGGTATTATTTCTATGCCGACGGCTTCCTCGCCAGAAACACCACAATCGACGGATACAAGGTCGATGAAAACGGCTTGAGGGGGAGCAAGTAAGGCGCTTCTCGCGCTATGATAGCCTGGCTGCCAAAAGTCAAGCAAAGCCTGCCCTTTTTTAAGGGGCGGGCTTTTGAACCTAACCAGCAAACCGTTTATGCCGCCGCCTTTGGGGCCATCCGACTCTTTTATGTTTTGCTTACCCTCTTTCCAGAGCTGTTGGTCCTGTTCTTGTCATTTCAATTATGCTGAAAGGCTTCATAAGATCCAGAAAGGCATTGTTCTTTTCTTCGTCGCCGGTGATGGAAACAATAAGGCTTTTATGGCTGACGTCTATTATGTTGGCTTTGAAGATGTTAACTATCTGAATAATTTCAGAACGCTTTTTTTCTTCGGAGTTCACCTTTATCATCATAAGCTCCCTTACAACAGAGGATTCATCACTTAAAACCGTAATCTTGATAACATTGATGAGCTTGTAAAGTTGTTTGGTTATCTGTTCTATAACATAGCTGTCGCCTGTTACGGCAACGGTGATTCTTGAAAGTTTTGGATCTTGCGTTTCAGCAACGTTGAGGCTGTCGATGTTGTAACCCCTCCTTGTGAACAGTCCTGCAACCTTGCTGAGCGTTCCTGCATAGTTTTCTACAAGTATCGATAATAATATTTTTTTGTCTTCTCTCATGATTTGCCTCCTAAATGCGGGACTGAAGGTATGTCCGGACTCACTATGCACTCCAGGATGAATGACTCGTCATCTGCGAACATTTCGTTTATTGCGAAGTCGATTTCATCGTTTTTGGTTATTCTGATAGCTTTGAAATCATATGCCTCGGCTATTTTCAGAAAATCTGGATTGAACCCAAACTCAATTCCGAAGTATGACCCGGTGCCATAGGCATTTTTTTGAAGCTCCCTTACCATGCCGAGTTTCCCGTTGTTGAATATAACGAACTTAACACCTACATTGTATTCTCTGGCCGTTGCTATGTCGCTCATAAGCATTTGAAATCCCCCGTCCCCCATAGAAGCAACAACATTAGTATCCGGCGCTGCCAGTTTTGCTCCTATAGAAGCAGGAAGGCTGTATCCCATAGTGCCCAGTCCTCCGGAGGTAAAGAACCTCTTTGTGCTGCTGGCGCAGTAGCTGTGTGCGGTCCAGATTTGATTCAGACCAACGTCTGCAACCCAGATTCCGGCTGTTCCCAGCTTGTCTGAAATCTTTTTTATAAGAAATTTGGGATTAAGCCGGGCATCCAGTGCAAAAAGTTTTTCCCTGTAGCTTTGGCGTTTATGCTGCAAAGATTCAACCCAGTCGTCATTATTAATGTTATAATCATACTTAAGCAGGTCACTCAGAACATCCTTGGCATTTCCGACAATGGGAATTTTGGTTTCAAAGTTCTTGCCTATTTCTGCAGGGTCGATGTCCACATGAATGATGTTTCTTGTGTCTGATTTCTTCATCATGGAAGTTGACCTGTCCGCAAAACGTGCTCCTATAACAATCAAAAGGTCTGCATCATTTGCCATCTTGTTTACAAACGGATAACCGTGGGAGCCTATCAACCCTGCAAAGTACGGGCTGTAGTTGGGATAGGAATCTACTCCCATAAGTGTGCACACAACAGGTATCTTTGTTATTTCAACGAATCTTATAAGCTCATCGCAGGCATCAGCGGCGCTGATACCCCCTCCTACGCAAATAAGCGGACGTTCAGACTTGTTGATAAGTTCCACAGCCATCTTAATCTGCTTTGAATTGCCTGTTATAGTGGGCTTGTACCCTCTTATGGTGACAGTATCCGGATACTGAAATTCAATGAGGTTTTCTTGAATATCCCTTGGGATATCAATCAGCACCGGACCTTTTCTTCCGGTGGAGGCTATATGAAAGGCTTCCTTAAAAATTCTGGGAAGCTCCTTTGCGCTTTTAACCAGATAACTATTCTTGGTGAAGCAAAGGGTGGCCCCAATGATATCGGCCTCCTGAAACATGTCTCTTCCGATGAGAGATGAGTTAACCTGTCCTGTTATAACAACCAACGGTATGGAATCCATATAAGCGGTTGCTATGCCTGTGATAAGATTGGTGGCTCCGGGTCCTGAGGTTGCTATACATACGCCTACCTTGTTAAGAGCACGTCCGTAACCGCTGGCCATGTGTGCTGCAGATTGCTCCTGCCTTACAAGAATATGCTTGATGCTTGACTTCCTGAGGGCTTCGTAAAGAGGCAGGACGGCTCCCCCGGGGTATCCGAATACCAGGTTTATGTTTTCTGCTTCAAGACATTTGATGACTGCTTCTGATGCTTTAATTTTCATTTGATTACCTCTTCTTTCTTTTAGAATATGAGACTAAGTCTCAGGATAGATGGATTAAAAATATCAGCTGATTTTTTGATACAAAAAGCGGGCATTCTCATAAAAGGACGAGAATACCCGCGGTACCACCTGTTTTCCGTAAACGGCTCTTGATAATATAACGGTATGACCGTTCAATCCTACTGCTAATTCAGATCAAATGCTCAAAAGCTACCTTCAGCACAAATTTTAAATATGAAACCTCCCAGCCTGTCGAGCTTCACTCTCTGCAAGTATTTTGTGCCTACTCCTCTTTATCACTGCATCAATATAAAATTTATCCTATATTATTAGAAAATGAGCAGCTTGTCAACATATATTTATAAATTATTAAAAAATTTTATGTTAAATCAAATTATTTAAATATTGTACATGCCAGGTAAAACTAGTATAATCAATATAATATCTTGTTGGTATTCTCATGATAAAGGAGTTGATCATATGTTTTTCATTGCAGGTGTATATCCAAAGCGAATGGAACTAGATTACTACGAACCGATTATGTGCAGCTGCTGCACCAATTATGGACGTTATGAGGCATTCATGGAATATAATGTGTTCAGCTTGTTTTTTATACCGCTGATAAAGTTTGGAAAGAAGTTTTATGCAAGAACCACATGCTGCAACACTTTGTATCAAATAAAAAATAAAGAAAAGGGTCTCATGATGGAAAGAGGTCAAGGGCACAATGTGTTTTTAAAGGAAGAAGACCTGGTACTTTTGCATAAGGGTTCTTGTATGGATAAATGTCCAAACTGTGGTTACGAAGCATCGGGAGAATTCAAGTATTGTCCAAATTGCGGAAAGCCATTAAAATAAATGTCATTCTCGGGTTTGCCCGAAGAATCTCATGGCTTCAAAGTCAAGGGATTCTTCGTTATACTCAGAATGACATTTTATATCTTATTATCAGCTTTTTTAAAATGTTTCAATATAACTTCAGGATTTAAATTAGTAATTATCAGTCCTGCTAATATAACAACCACTCCTATCCACTGCATCCCGGAAAGATGTTCATTAAGAATTATTCTTGCTGATATAAGCGCTATAACCGGAACTGCAAGAGGCAATGGTGCAATTTTTCCCATTGGGTATCTTCCTAATAAGGAGCCCCATACTCCGTAGCCGAACAAGGTTGCTCCAAAAGCCAGGTATATTATTGCAAATATTGAAACACCGTTTAGATTGGTCACAACGTTCAATATTGTCTGTGGTGTATCCAGCATTAAAGATATTCCCAGCATCGGAATAGGAGGGATTAAAGCCGACCATACAACCAGGCTGAACATATCAAGCTTTTTTCCGTCAGATAAAGCTTTGTCAGAAGCAATTCTGGCTACTATATTTGAAGCAGCCCAGAAAATAGGTGCAAGTAAGCTTAAAATTATTGCGGTAAAAGGTATTGCATCTATGCCGCTCTTGGCATTTTCTAATCCTATAATAACAAGACCTGAAGCTGCTATGACAAAACCTATAATTTGCTTTGATTTAATGCTTTCATTTAAGAATATCATTGCCATTACAGGCGATATAAATGCCTGAATCTGCAATACAATTGAAGCAATTCCTGCAGGCATACCTATTTCCATGGCATAAAACAAACAAGCAAATTGCCCTATACCAACAAATAAGCCATACAGTATTATATATTTCCATTCAGTTTCAGGTTTTTTAACAAAAAAAATTGCGGGGAAAGCTGTCAGTACATATCTCAATGTAACAAGCAGCATGGAAGGTACGCCATCCAGTCCAAGCTTTATAACAGTAAAATTGACACCCCATATTGTAACAAGAATCACTGCAAGAATAATGTCCTTTTTTTTCATGATTTTTACCTATCCAAATTCGTATTTTTAAAATAATTATATCACCCAAAGATATAATATCAATTAAAATATAAATTTAACAAAGATACGTGTCCTGTCTATGCTTCCAGCATCAGCACCATATATTTTTTAACCGCCTTCAGAGATCCTGCTGTTATTCTCATTATGTTTTTTATCCCATATTTTTTAATCATTTCAGTATTTTTATTTACAAATAAATTCACATACAGATTAGTCTTCAAGAGTTCCCAATAATAAGCTCTCAGGCTTATCGCGAAGGGCATAATCATAACCTGGCCAAAGCTCCACTTTTCAAAATCATCTATGTCATATATGAGTCTATCCTTGTATACTTCAAACATGGGCAGATTGGGAAAAGGCGTCAGGGGACTGATTGAAGTAATCTGAGGCTTTAATTTTCTTATATAGCTTCTGAACTGCTTAAAATCTTGTTTACTCCAGTCAGGATGAGCCATAAATGAGGCCCACACATCAATTTTCAAGTCCCGCAATATTTCTGACGCTTCAAAATTATCAGATGTGTTAGACTTTTTATGATATGAATTCATTTCATCATCACTGAAGGTTTCATATCCTACTAACAGCGCCTTTAAACCTAGATTTTTCAATTCCTTTAAATATTCCTTGTATTCTATCACGCCTTTGACAGAACCGTACATTATAAAATTTTTGTTTAATTCAAGCTCCTTGATAAGCTTAATGAATTTCTCCAGCTTTTCCTTATTGGCAAGAAAATCATTGTCCATGAACATTATTGTGGGTTCCTTTATGCCTGCAAGATCATTTCTGGTCATCTCAGAGTTAATTAATTTTTCCCTTGCTCCTTCGATTCGCCATCTCAGGCAAAAATCACAGACTTTTTCACAGCCGGTTCCAAATTCAATTATTGCAGCAGGTCTGTAACCGAAATATGAATATTCTTTACGGTATTTCTCAGTTGACCTTCTGTCAGGAAGCATATATTCGTTTCTTCCCTTAACACCGGTTGACTTATAGTCAAGCTCTTTTGACCTTACACCGTCTACTATCTCAGCTTTATCAGATGACAAGGCATCATAAAATTTATTTAGGTTGTCCCTGTTTGTATATTCAAAAATATGGTCCACATCTGAATTATAAAATCCTTCCGGATTTAAAAATGTCTGTGTTCCTCCAACAACAGTAATTATTGATGAATTTACTTTTTTTGCCTCAGAGCATAAGCTTACTACCTTGTTAACATCAATGCAAAGGCTGGTAATTCCTATGGCTTCAGGGTTAAAACTCTTAATTTTATCAGTAAGACTTAAGTATTCAATCATCATATCAAAAATTTCAACCACATGCTTTTCTTTCAGGACACCATAAATCATTTCAAGCCCTAAAGGCTCTGAAAACATGAAATCACTCAATGTAATTGCCTGCTTAATTCTTGGAGGTCTGACTAAAAGTATTCTCATAATATCCGCCTTTTTATTAATATATATTCGGTGTTATTTTCTGTTTTATCTGATACCTGTAAAATAAATTAACAAGACAATAAAATAAATACTTTCCCGGTTTGTACAAAAATTCTTTTCTGACAATATTTCTTTTAATAATTGATTTATAGGTAAACAATGATTCATACAAATCCCAATATGCTTCAGTCAGCTCACTTGGAGACATATTTTTCGGCATGTGAACAGCTTCGGTGCCATCAAAGGAATAAATATCGGTATTAATAAGCCTGTTTTCTGCTTCAATTTCCTTAAAAAATTTTGTCCCTGGTATGGGAGTCAATATATAAAAGCGCGGAACTGAAATTTTATTATTTTCAATGAAATTTTTAGTCAGATTGATTGATTCAAGGGTGTCACCATCTCCTCCCAAAACCATTTCAGTTGAGACATCAATACCGTGAGCTTGTATATTAGCTATAAGTTCAGGATATTTTTCGGGATTTGCCCAGCCTTTGTTCATTCCGATCAGGCTTTCCCGGGAAATACTTTCCAATCCGAAGCTCAGGGTAGTGCATCCGCTGTCGGCCAATTCCTTCAGCAGCTTGTCTTCCCTTCCGATTCGAATGTCGCATTGACTCATCCATTCCATATTCAATTTTTTTATTTCGTCTAAAAGCTCATGCAGGTATTTTCTGTCAGAAAAGATATTGTCGTCCAACAGCAGGAATTTCTTAAAACCAATATCCTTGACCTGCTTTATATCTCGGATAACCTCTTCAAGAGGTTTCTTTATATAATGTCCCTGGTACAGGCAGGCAACAGAGCAAAAGCTGCAGGTGTTGGGACAGCCTCTGCCCGCTTGTACAGGAAGGAAATTTCCTATATTTTTGTTGATAATTAAATCAAAACGCGGCAAAGGTGTGGATAAAATTCCTTTTTCTAAATTCTTTTCATATGCCTTTTTCAAGCGGCCATTTTCATAATCCATCAGCAGCTCTTTCCAAACCAGCTCAGCATCTCCAACTACCACTGAATCGCAGTATCCGGCAGCTTCCTCTGCCATGATGCTCACCATGTAACCTCCCAGAATTACTGTCTTTCCTCTGCTTTTAAATTCCTTTGCAATATCTATGGATCTAAGAACACCGTGCCCCATGGAGCTTATACCTACAATATCCGCATCCGTGTCCCAGGGTATTTCCTCCAATATTTCAAGAATTATTTCAGCTTCCCAGTCTTCAGGCATCATTGCGGCCAATAGAGGCATTGCAAGTCCCACAAAATAAAGTCTTTTTTTCTTTATAGGCATGTGGTTCCGGTCATATGGACTGGGCTGAATAAGCAATATTTTCTTCATTAACGTCCCCTCACTATTTTACTGATATATTGCAGGCTTACAAGGCTGCTTCCCGCAAGCATCTTCAAATTTGCTTTGATGCCGTACTTTTTAACTAAAAAAAACAAGTGTCTCGGTCTCATAATTACACTGTAATATGACTTCAACAGCTCAAAATAAAATTTTCGTATACTCATGAATTCCGGTTTCAAGACAACATGAGCCATATCCCACAATTCATAGCTTTCTCTTTCAACCAGCAGTCTTGAGGTGTAGGCTTCAAAAATTTCTGTTCCGGGCAAAGGTGTCAGCGGCTGCAGATTTACAAACCTCACATTCAGCTGTTTTAGCCATCTGGTTAATTCGGAAAAATCCAATTCAGTAAAATCCAGAGGGATAATTAATGTTGCATATAGTTCAATATCCAAAGCCCTGAGTATCTTAATGCATTTTTCATTAATTTCCTTTGTCGTCTTTTTGTTGTATGTCAACAAATCCTGAGCTCTTACCGACTCGATGCCGACTATGACAGCCTGCAGCCCGACGCTTTTCAGCTCTGCAATAATATCAGGATTTTCCGCAATGAAGTCAGCTCTGCCATATACAAGAAACTTTTTATGAATATTATTTTGCTGAATTAAATTTTTAAAGCTTCTAAGCTTATCTTTGTCAAACAAAAAATCATCGTCAACAATATATACTTCTTCCTCTTTGATTGTTTTAAGCTCATTTACAACATCCTCCATGTCTCTGGAGAAGTATTTTCCGCCTGTGATTTCCTTGCAAAAGCAAAAAGAGCAATTATAAGGACAGCCAAAAGATGTCTTAATCAGGGTACAAGGGCTGTGAAACATATAGTAATAATGGCTCCTGTATTCCGCAACAGCATTTCTGTCAGGATACTTATGATCAAAGCTGTAGCTTTTAGGAGCGGTACTTAATTCTTTATTGATTTTATAAGCATCACTTCCCTCAAGCAGCAGAGTAAGTGTTAAATTAAATCCCGAAATTCCGTTTTTCTCGTAAATAAAATCAATATGTTCTGATTTGAAATCATCAGGCACCACCTCTGCATGAACACCGCCGACACCGGTTTTGATGTTGGGGAACAGAGCTTTTGCAGTACGAGCCATGTTTCTTATAATTCCTACATGAGTTATATATCCGGTGAATAAAACAAAATCAGGTTTTTCTTTTTTCAGGATTTCATCATAGCTTTTCTTTTCAACAATCAAATCTATAATTTTTATTTGTATACTGTTCTTGATTTCATCAGGTATATTGGATACAAGGTATTCCAGTTCCAACGGCTCACATATCATAACATGCTGTAGGCCGATGGTTTCTCTGTGTGGTCTCGGGCGTATTAACAGTACCTTCATATGCTTTCCTTCCTTAAAGTATATACCGCAATTCTCGGCATGAAGAATTTTTCCTTTATAATTTTCAGATTTTCCACATGAAGGTATGAGGATATCAATTCCCTGAACTTCTTGTCGGACGGATAGTTAGCCGGTCCGGTTGTCAGTTTGACAAAGCTTAAAATAAATTTATCATAAAAATTGTTTCCTGATGCAAAACCCATAAAAATTCTTCCGTTATCCTTCAACAGCCTGCGGAGCTCTTTCATAACAATATCAGGCTCCTTGTAATAGGGCAGAGAATGAGTGCAGATTATAACATCAAATTTTTCCTTTAGCTTATGCAGTTCAGCGACGTCCAGCATTATATGCGAAGCACATGGGTTTTTATTTTTTGAAACCTCAAGCATCTTTTCGGAAAAATCTATGCCGGTAATCTCTATATTATCGAAACTTTCATACAATTCATTGATTAATTGTCCGGAGCCACAGCCTAGGTCTAAAATTTTCAAGCCTTTGCCTGTGTTAATTTCCGACATAACATGCAAAATATATTTTCTTGTAGGTCTTAAGGAATATTTTTGAACCCATAGTTTGTCATATTTATCGGCCCAGAAATTCCATATTTCTGATTTCATAATTATCTCCAATCTTTAAAAACGAGAGTTTTCAAATATTTCCAGACTCTTTTTGATTTCAACAGTCTTATATGAATGCCATAAAACAACAAATAGAACAGCCATTTTGGCAGTCTTGACTCCAGTACCAGGTGCAGAAAATCAAATTTCCTGGGGTCATCAGATGTCAATTTGCTTTTTAGCAGTTCATAATTTGCGGTTCCCTTGATGGGAGTCAGTATAGAGATGGTATAAACCTCTATTCTGTTGTTTTTTATAAATTCATATAAATTCCTGAAGTCCCGGATTATATAATCAGGCTGCACCATGAAAAGTGCAGTCAGGTCAATGCGGTTTTCTTTTAACAATTTAATAATCTCAGGATAATCAAGGGCATTTGTTGTTTTTTGATAACCCTTTAATTCATCATTTTGTGTTGCTTCAAAGCCAACAATAATTTCAACAATACCTGCGTCCTTTAATAAAGGAAGCAAATCCTTTTCTTTCAAAATAAAATCGGCTCTTAAATACCCGATTATCTTCAGCTTTAAATTTCTTGATTTTATAAGCTCTATAAATTCCAATGCATCTTTTCTGCTTGAAAAGAGAACATCATCTACAATCCAAAAAAAGTCGGCGCAAATACCTGCCATTTCATTGATGATTGCTTCATAATCAGCTTTGACGTAATTGCCGCTGTTTATAAGCTTGCAATAGCAATAGGAGCAATTATACGGACAGCCTGTGCTTCCTTTGATCAAGGCAACATTTCCTTTCTCCATATACCTGAGCTTATTAGAATATTTATAAAACAAGCTTCTGTCAGGAATTATTCTTTCATTTTTTTGCAAAACTTCTTTGCACGAAATATTCCAGCTGTCAGTGGACGAATCAATGGAATCAACTCCGTTAACAAAGCATTTATCATCATTATATATTTTATAGATTAATTCTTTAAATACACTTAAGCTTTGAGTGTGGCACACGTAATCAATTCCATCTGTATGAAATACATCAGTATTGCCCTGAATATGGACTCCTCCGACAATAATTACGACATGAGGATATAGTACTTTATAATCCCGGGCTTGTTTTATAATTTCATTTTCAGCAACATTATAGCCTGTAAGTACAACTACATCAGGCTTTGTATTAAGCGGCTCCTTTAAACCGAATAATTCATCAATTATATAATTTTCAATACTCATATTGTTTAAGACGGATTTTAAACAGCAAAGTTCCAAAGGTTCAACTATAACAGGCTCAAAGGCAGAAAATATTGTTTTAACCCTTACTTTTTTTAAAAATATAATCATACTTAATCCTCATCAATATGTTTAAAAACGTGATGCTTAACAGAATATGGCTTGTATGTGAACAATGGTACCAACAGCTGAATGAAGAAGTTCAGCAAAGGGTTGCTGTGATGAATATATAAATATTTATACTTCTCCTTGCAGCCAATTTTTAGCTTGCTTTCTTCTGCTGTCTGCCCGAATTCTATTTCTCTTACACATTTTTCAATTCCCGTTTCAACTATTTTAAGAAGCATGTTGTAATAAATGTCGTATACTTCATTGTCTTCTTTATTAAAGCCTCCAAACAAAAAATAAAGCTTATCATTCAGCTCCTTTAGTTGAATAAAGCCGATTACCCTGTTTGTTTCTTTGTCCGCAAATTCATATAATTCGGCCTCAAATTCCTGAAAAAACTCTATGGGAAGAGTTTCAAGGGGATTCTCCGTTCTTTTCATAATGCTTAAGTACAGCTTATAATGGTTTTCAGAAAAGTCTTTTCCTGAGAAATTTCTGATTAAAAGGTTTCCTCTTTTGTTTAAAGCCCGGGTTATTCTCCTTCTGTAAGAGCTTCTAAGTGAACTCAAATATTCATCAAAACTTGAAAACCTGTTTTCAAATACAAATGTTGATAAGGTCTTTCCTCCGCCTCTGAACGGCAAATCTCCGTTTAATAAAACCTTAAGTCCTTTTCTTTGCTTTATGATATTTTCTATAGCATCATTATCGCCAAAGCAGCCGCTTAAGCACACAGAAACAGGAAGACCGATTATTTGTACATTTGTTTTTAAGGGAAATATGTTTCTGAAATTTAACAGGTTCAGCTTTAAGGAGTATGAAATAATTATGTTGTTATCAACAAGTTCATATTCCTGACCGCATGGATTCAGTATTTCCAGTAAATCCAGAAGCGGACCCAACTCCTTAAGTTCTTGTTCATAGGAAAAATTCAAATCAGTTAGTTCCCGGATTAAATTATTTATAGATGTATATTTACTCATGATAAATCCTTAATATATGCTTTGTATGTTTTTGATTCACAGTCAGCCCATTTTATACCAAAATTTCTTGACTTGAAGTTATCTGATAATATCCAGCCCGATTCCATAAAGGAATACTTATCTTTAATGCATTCAAAACAATAATCAAATAATGCAAGTATGGCTCCTTTGTTTCTTTCTTCTGGGACTATACCCATCTCAACTATTTTAAAGGTATCTATGTTTTTACCGTATAGTTTGTTTTTTATAACAGTCTTTATGCCAACTGTCTCTGACGGACTCATTATCTGATTAAAATCGGGATACCAGAGCATAAAGCCTACAGGCATTCCTGCTTTTTCAACAAACAGCAGATTTTCTGACTTCATGAGATGCTTCATGTCCCTTAAGAGCTCATAATCTTCTTCTTCTTTTCTTGTATAGTAAAACAAATGCTCGTTAAAAGCTCTGTTATTTATTTCAGTATATACAGCGCAATCACTTTTAAAATCACTGAAATCTGCTTCTCTTACAGCATACCTTTCTTTGAGCCTAATGCTGATTTCAATTGGTAATAATTGCTTAATAGCTCGCATATCCTTTTTGTAGCTCACCATATCAATTGCCTTAAATCCCGTGTCCTCAAAAAAGTCATGATAAAATTCCGGATTGTGGGCCATCCCGAAGCTTTGTATTTTATCATAGCTGCTTGCCAGAAAGCCAAGTCCGTAATTAACATGAATGTTCAAGGATGCGGTAATTTTATCTGCACCTTTATTTTGGGCAAATTTCTCGGCTCTTCTTAATATCATCCGAAATGCTTCCGGATTTGATTCGGCTGCTTCAAAAAATCCAATCTGTACGTATTCAGGCATCCTTTGTGCAAATGCCAGCATGCATATCATAATAATTTTATTGTTTTCCACAACCATCAACGGCTCCAGCTCAACGGACCTGCACAGCTCCGATTTTCCGTACAGCAGTCCTTTAAGCATGCCGGACAGGGAATCGCGTTTTAATGGGTTATTTAAATATTGAGATTTATAAAAATTCAGAAAGCTTTTCTTAGTTCTGTCATTTACATTGATTAATTCCATTTATGGCTCCATAATTTGATAACTAATTATATCATAGCAGGTATATCTATAACAACAACATAAAAAATGCTATATTTAAATAAAATGACCATAATTTCATACAAATATATTTAAACAAATGGAATAATATTGTATAATAAATAAAAAATAACATTTTCCTATTGCTTGTTATGCTATGGTGAAGGAGGGAGAATATGTCATTTCAAAATTTTATAGAACAGGTACCTAAGGCTGAGTATATGGAAGCAAAAGTTTATAAAGGAGATAATATAATACTGTTTAAGCCTAAAAATTTTTTAGTAGGAGTCAAGGTATATTTTGATGATTTTCATTTTTCGATTCCTACAATGGCGCCGCCTCCCATGCATATAGGGAAAAAGGAATATCAATTCAAAAAAGAAAAGCTTCTGGTATTCAGTCCCAGTATGGATAGCTTTATGAAAAACGATGCTCCCAGCAGGGAATATTCAGCCTTTAGCGTAAATAAAGAGTATCTTCGGGATATTGCTTACCAGGTGACAGGAAAAAAATTCACATCAGCAGAAAAACCTGAATATTCTTTTTCTCCGCAGTTGATATCTACTTTAAGAAGTTTTCAATACGAGATAGATACCTATCATAGTCAATGCCCGCTGATGCTGGAGAGTGTAAGCCTGCAGCTGGCTATCCAGCTAATCAGGGAAATTAATCATAATTTTAATGAAAATAAAGCAGTTCCAGATAATAATTATATCAAAAGGTCAATCGAATATATGGAAGCATACTATAATGCAAGTATCAGCATTGAAGATATATGCAAGGCCGTATACTTGAGCCCGTATCACTTTATAAGGATGTTTAAAGAAAAAACAGGCATGTCACCTCATGAATATTTATTAAGTATAAGACTTCGCAAGGCAAAGGAATTATTAGAAAAAGGAGAATGCAACATAAGCGAGCTGGCAGTATTGTGCGGGTTTATCAATCAATCTCACTTTTCAACGGTTTTTAAGAATTATACAGGAATGCCCCCGTCAGTATATAAGAAACATTTTTTTATGAAAAATTCAGAGCATATGAATTAGCAATTTTAGAAAAGTTATAAAGCAATATTTACAAAATAAATCATAGCCTCTTTTCTTATAATAAAAGGTATAAGCAATAAAATACAGAGTAAGGAATTTTGCAAGTATCAGAAATCAATACTTAAAGGAGGCATTATGAAATTCAAATTTTTTGTAAGTATTATTATTTTAGCTGCAATGGTATTACTATGTCCATTAACTGCATTGGCAGCGTATGCGCCGCCAACAGATTATAACGCACCAATTAATGTAGGAGTGATTTTTAACGGCGACGAATTGGACTACGACGAAGATGGCAGATGGAGCTTCGACATAGGCTATGGTGCTACCGATGAAATCAGAGAGCTTGTGAAGGCTTATGAAGACGGTCTGATGGAAGAAGCAGGCTACAACAGTTTTCATGTAGGAGCTCAGCTTGATTATAGGCTGGACAGCGGAAAATGGCGTTCTGAGTTGGCCGGCTATGATGACTGGGTATACAATCAGGAAACAGAATTCAGTGATATCTATGGGGTTTGGAATTCAAGCTGCAATATTTATGATGCATATTTTGATGAAACAATACCTGATGGAATCTTACCAGGGGGGAGAGCCTTTTTTGATAACCACACAATGCATTTCAGGGTAAGGTTTTATGTGGATTTTTATGATGAAAATAGCGGTGAAACATATGAGTATTATTCACCGTGGTCACAGGCTGTAAGCTATACAAACAATCAAAAAGTAGAAGATGCCGAAGCACTTATAAATCATGCCCCGCTTTTGCTGTCGGCGGAATTAATGGAAAGCGATGACGGTCAGCCATACCTGGACTTAAGAGCTGACAAGGCACATGACGATATTCAGCTTTTGAACAACATATCAAATCAAAGAGTATACACAAATGTCTGGATTAAGGTAAGCAATGGCTCATGGATGGATGCAGGAACTTATTTGTGGATGAAGGAGCAGTTTACGGTTGATGCAAATGACTATTTTGTAAGTGCTGAAAGCTATGATGCTGCAGTATATGACATTAAATTCAGATATTCATTTGATTATGATTATTATCCGGCAGCAGGAAAATCAGGCGATATATATTCTCCGTTCTCAAATGTGATATCACATGGCATGCCGGCATATGACGGAGCTTCAAGCTGGGCAGTAACAGAGCTGGATAAGGCAGCCGGATACGGCTTGATTACCGACAGAATAAAGGGCAATATGTCAGGTAAGATAACAAGGGAAGAATTTGCAGAAATAGCTGTAAAGCTTTATGAAAAATATACCGGCAAGACTGCGGAGCCGGGTAATGCAAGCTTTGCAGATACAAGAAACCCGGAAATATTAAAGGCTTTTAATCTTGGTTTGGTGGCAGGTGTAGGAAACAACAAATATTCGCCAAATGAGTTGGTTACCAGAGAACAAATGGCGACTATACTGCTGAGAGCTTTGAAGGTTATCAATCCTGATGAAGATTTTTCAATTGACGGTGTCAATGCATTTGCAGACGACAATAAAATAGAAGCCTGGGCAAAGGATGGAGTTTATTATTGTTCGAAATCGGGCATTGTAACAGGAATGGGCAGCAACATGTTCGATCCGGACGGAAATGCCACACGAGAACAGGCTGTTATAGTATGCAAAAGAGCATATGAATTTTATATGGGGGATTAATTGATTTAATTTGTTTTGAATACAAAAAAACTATATGTATAAAATAATACATATAGTTTTTTTTATAGCCCTACCGCCATTTTTTTGAGCGGGAGAGAGCAAACAAATTGAAAATGCAGCCTGCGAATGGAGAAATAATGAGTATAAAACATCCTAAAAAGTCTAGCCTCGGGTGGGCAAGCGAAATAAGAAACCAGCATTTTGGTCTGGTGCTTCTGATTTTATTAATTTACTACTTAGTATTAAATATAATTTTTTCAATAGCCTACTATGTATTTAACACCTTGGTTAATGCAGAAGGTTTTTTTGATTATATATATTTTTCTTTTGTTACGTCTTTATCTATAGGCTATGGGGATTTGGTGCCTGTGAATATTGCGGGCAAAATCATTGTTATAATTCAATCCTGCATAACAGCGATGTACTTTGCACTGATGATTTCTGTTTTGTCTGTCAAGTTATTTTATCCCAGAGATTTAATCAGGTTTTCCAGAAAAATAATTTACAATCCCGAAACAGATATGCTTATAATAAGAGTACTAAACACCAACAGAGATTCACTTGTCAATCCTGATATAAGAATCAGCGTTACAGAGCACAATACAGGAGATGTGAGCGCAGGCATGTACAATATTCCTATTGATTACAGAATTACGTATCTTGGCAAGTACGATTTTTCATATACCTTTAAAAACAGTCATAAATCCTTCAATGTTATGAATGAATCAAAAAAAGCATTGGAATACAACCGGATAACAGATTCCATGCGAAGCCGTTTCAGAATCAATGTATCCATTACAGGCAGCTATGGGTTCAACCAGCTTGCAATATATAAAAAATATTATGCCGACGATATCATAACAGGTACACAATTCAAGCCGATAACCTATAATAAAGAGTTTTACAGTAAAAAGGGAGATGTAAAATATAATAAAATAAAAGGATTTTGGGAAGATTTTGAGACGGTTGACGGCATGAAGCATTGAAAGTCCGGCTTTCAAGGGAATATAAAAACTGACCAGGAATATAATATATAGCCGTTCATTCATTTTAATTTTAAATTAGTAGAATTGAAGCATATTTTATGTTATTATTATTGACATAAAAGAATTTACATACGACAAAGTGAAATGTTAAACGGAGGTGTAGTATGAAAAAAGTTATCTTGGGAAATACAGGACTTGAAGTGACAGAAGTCTGTTTTGGATGTCTGCCGTTTGGACCATTGCAAAAAAACCTGCCCGTTGAAGAGGCGGCACAGGTTTTATCATATGGGCTGGATATGGGCATTAATTTTATTGATACAGCTCAAATGTATAAGACCTATGACCATATCAAGCTTGCTTTTGCCGGAAGAAAAGAAAAACCTGTTATTGCTTCAAAATCAACAGCAGCTTCATATGAGGATATGGAGGAGGCAGTTATGGAAGCATTGGAAGGAATGGATGTAGATCATATTGATATATTTCATCTTCATTCCGCAAAGGCAGGAACAGATTTATTTGAAATAAGAAAAGGTGCGTTGGAATGTCTCAAGGACTGTAAAAGGAAAGGACTTATAAAAGCAATAGGGGTTTCTACACACAATGTTGAGCTTATCAAGCTATGTGCGGACAGAGACGATATAGATGTGGTTTTTCCACTGATAAACAAAGCAGGCAGAGGCATTATAAACGGCTCGGTTGATGATATGAGTGATGCAATTTCATTATGTGAGCAAAAAGGAAAGGGAATTTACATAATGAAAGCACTAGGCGGCGGAACACTGATTGATGATTATGATAAAAGTATGGAATATGTAAGAGGCCTAAGTGACAATTTTTCAATAGCAATAGGAATGATAAGTAAAGAAGAAGTTATGTACAATGTCAATTACTTTAACGGAGAGCGGGACTTAGAAGGAATTATAAAAATCAAGAACAGAAAACATGTGACAGTTGCCAAGGTTGTCTGTATCGGCTGTGAAACCTGCATCAGCGAATGCCACAGCGGAGCAATAAGCATGCAGGAAAATAATATATCTTTTATCGATCAGGATAAATGCATTCAATGCGGATACTGCATCGCAGCATGTCCGGCATTTGCAATAAGAATGATATAAAAACGTGAAGCTTTAATGACATAAATTCTGAGCATCTGAATAGAATTTCATCATTAAAGCTATTTTTTTAAAAATTTATCATTAAATCAAATTATTACGGGTATATGACTGTTATAGGAATGTTTTAACTGCATAGTCATTGGTGACTATGACATTATTATATTAGGAGTGATGCTATGAAAGCTATGGTAATTAACAAATTCGGAGGACCTGAAGTATTTGAGCCTATGGATATACCGACACCCGAGGTTAAACCAGGATATGTACTGGTTAAGGTAATAGCAAGCAGTCTTAACCCGTTTGAGCTGAAGCTGAGATCCGGGTTATTGCCTGAATTCACACCGGCTTTTCCAGCCGTTCTGAATTCAGATGTTTCAGGCGTAGTGGTAAAGGTTGGGGAAGATGTTGAATTATACAGGGTCGGTGATGAGGTTTATGGATTTGTAGGCGGAATAAAGGGAGAAGAAGGCGGCGCCCTGGCAGAATTTGTATTGGTTGACGAAGAACTTTTAAGCATGAAACCAAGCAATGTAGATTTTAAAACAGCAGCATTATTTCCACTGGTGGGCATTTCAGCGTACAGGGCTATTATGGAAAACTCGCACATCAAGGCAGGAGACAAGGTTTTAATCCAAGGGGCCGCCGGAGGCGTAGGCCACATCGCGATTCAATTTGCTAAAATGCTTAATGCCGAAGTTTATGCAACAGTTTCAAACGAAGAAAAAGCAGAAATAGCAGAACATCTTGGAGCAGATTATATTATTAACTATAAGACTATGGAAGTAGAGGAGTATGTAAACAAGTATACTGAAGGAAAAGGTTTCGATGTGGTATTTGATACAATCGGTACGGACAATTTAACTAAAAGCTTCAAGGCAGCAAAAATCGGAGGCCTTGTATTGACCACAAACACAAGGTCAAATTTGGATTTGACCTTGTTACATCATAAGTCACTTACATTAAAAACAATTTTTATGGTTCTGCCTGTTACAACAAACACAAACAGATATGAGATGGGACATATATTAAATGAGATGAAAAAAATGATAGAGGAAGGAAATCTGGCAATATACAGGGACAAAACGGAATTCAAGTTTTCGGAAATTGCGGAAGCTCATAAATACTATGAAGACGGTTGTACAACAGCTAAGATAGCCTTGATAAATGACTTGACTTCCTAGAAATACAGAACTGACTTTTTCAACAGCCTGCCATCTTGATGACTTTGTCATCAATCTGAGCACCCTTGCGGGTGCTTATTTTATTTCCAATGTATAGAAACTATACTAATAGTTAATAATAAAGCATTGATAAACAAATGCTTTCCTTGAAAATTAAAATATTTTCTTGTTGACAAATAAATTCCTGCACGATACATAATATTAAAAATATACCAAAATAAGGAGCAACTATGAGATTAAAGAAATTAATATCATTGCTGATTGCAATTATGCTTGTGCTGTCAATGACTGCATGTCAGCAAAAACAAGATGAGCAGCCGGATGAAGAAGAAAAAACAGAGGAGCTTGTAAATGCTGTAGTTCAAGGCGAGGGATCAGGGAAGTACGGTCCGTTTAAGGTTGAAATTACATTGGAAAACTCAGAGATGAAAGATATAAAGGTTATTGAAAGTTCTGAATCAGGTTTTACCGAACCGGTTATAGCACAACTGACAAAGCAGATGCTTGATTCAAATTCTGTAGAAGCTGACGCTGTTACAGGAGCTACGCTCACAAGCTTTGCATTTAAAAATGCTGTAGAAGATGCTGTGGAAAAATCAGGCGCAGTCTTGACTGCAAAAGAAGTTCAAGCTCAGATAGAAGAGGTTGAGGACTTAACAACAGACGTAGTTATCATAGGAGCCGGAGGAGCAGGACTCACTGCAGCGATTGAAGCAACAAATGCAGGTGCTGATGTAATAGTAGTTGAAAAAAATGCCTTCATGGGAGGCAATACAAACTATGCAACAGGCGGTATGAATGCCGCAGGAACAAAGTATCAGGAAGCAGACGGAATTCAGGACAGTCCTGATTTATATTATGCCGATACCATGAAAGGCGGGAAAAATCTGAATAATCCTGAACTGTTGAAGGTTATGACTGAAAAATCAGCTGAAACACTGTACTGGCTTGAAAGCTTGGGAGCCGACTTGTCTGAAATAGGAATTTCCGGCGGTCAAAGCGTTAACAGAATCCATAAGGGACCGGGAGGAATGCCTGTCGGAACTCATTTGATGAATATTTTTGACGAACAGATAGATAAATTGGGAATAGAAGTAAAGCTTAATACAAAGGCTGTTGAAATCTTGGCAGAAGGTAATAAGGTAACAGGAATTAAGGTTGAAAACAAGGACGGAAACAGCTACACAATAAATGCAAAAGCCGTGATACTTGCTGCCGGCGGATTCGGTGCAAATCCGGAACTGGTAGAAAAATTCAAACCTGAGTTAAAAGGTTTTGGAACGACAAATGCCCCGGGAGCAACAGGAGATGCGCTTGCACTGGTTGAAAAGCTCGATGTATCTTTGACAGATATTGAACAAATACAGACACACCCTACAGTTGTCCCCAAAATAAACGAAATGATTACCGAAGGCATCAGAGGAGACGGTGCGATATTAGTTAACCATGAGGCGCTAAGGTTTATAAATGAGCTTGAAACAAGAGACGTTGTTTCCAAGGCTATACTTGAACAAAACGGAGCAACAGCATTCCTTGTTCTGGATAAGCAGGTATACGAAAAGGCTTCAACCTATAAAAAATATAAAGATCAAGGACTTTTAAAAGAAGCTCAGACTCTGGGAGAATTAGCAGGAATAATGAATGTCGATGCAGCAGCTCTGGAAGCAACAGTTGCAAAATACAATGAAGCTGTTAAATCTAAATCAGATGCGGAGTTTGGAAGAACTTCATTGGAAGTTGAGCTCATTACGGCCCCATATTATACAGTTGAAATTTCTCCGGCTATCCACCATACAATGGGAGGAGTTACTATAAATACAGATGCACAGGTTATTAACAATTCCGGTGCAGCAGTCGAAGGATTGTTTGCAGCCGGCGAAGTTACAGGAGGAGTCCACGGAGGCAACAGAATCGGCGGAAACGCAGTAACGGATATTACGGTATTCGGAAGAATTGCGGGAGCAAATGCATCAGCTTTTGCAGGTGAATAAAACTTCACAAATAATGCAATATAAAATTATTGCCGCATACATGAAAAGCTGGTTATTTTACAATAATTAAAAGGGTTCTGGTCTATAGCAGCCAGAACCTTTTTTGACAGCACCTTGATGCATGGTTTTTGTATTTGATTTTTAATCCATTTTTATTTCTATTATTTTTTGTTTTAACTCTGCTATTGTTTGCTGAGATGCTAAGATTCTGCTGCACATGTCAGCCACAGGGCTTTCTGGATTATCCTTTTCATTTTCGAAAATAAATTTACCTAAATCCAAAAAATATTGATTGATTTGCTTTTCCTCTGCTGAGATTGCTTGATTAAGCTTGGTTGTTTCAGCAAAATCCTTCGCTTTTTCAGAAGCGGTTCCTGCCGCATCACCTATTTTTTTGCCTAACTTATCTAAAAATGCCATCTTATCTCTCCTTCCAATAATATATTATTTGTTTATCATATAATTTATACCAATAATAGGCATTTTTAAACACTAAATATATGCTGGTACACAATGGTAATTTATTGTATAATAATATTTAAATAAGAAATGCAGTTATTTGTAGAATCAGTATAATCAGAAAGGGTATAATTATGGAATGTACTTGCTGCTTTAATGGGATGTGCACATCAAAGATAGAATTATTCAGCATACTTTCGCAGGATGAACAGCATGAGATAATATCTAAATCAAAGCACATGAATTTTAAGAAGGGTGACATAATAATCAGAGAATCAGAACCTGCTGACAAAATTCTTATAGTGCGTTTTGGAAAAGTAAAGCTAAATCATTTCTCTGCTGAAGGAAAAGAATTTGTTACAGACATCCTTGTTGAAAGTGATATTTATGGAGAACAAAATATTTTCAGCGGCGGGAAATTCAATGTAAATGCTGTTGCATTAGAAAGTACAGGAATATGTTTAATCTCACAATCGGATATTCAAAAGATGATTATGAACAGACCGGAATCAGGAATTAAGCTATTAAGTGTGATCGGTTCTAAGCTGTCCACTGCAAATAAGCTTATAGAGCTGCTGTCTATAAATGATGCTAAGGTAAGACTGGCAGGCTTCCTTCTTTACAGGAGTACAAGGATAAGAAAGGACTTGATTGAACTATCCCGTGATGATATAGCTGCATACATAAATTTGACAAGGGAAACTGTAAGCAGAAAGCTTAGCGAGCTGAAGGAAGAGCGCATATTAGAATTAAACGGTCACAGAAAAATTAAAATATTGGATAAAGAAGCATTGAGAGAAATTTTGGAATTTGAAAAATAAAATACATAATTTCTATTTTATGATTTAAATCACGGTTTTGATTTTCAGAATCCAATATAATAAGCACATAAATCAAATAAATATGAAACGCACGAAAATATTAATTATTGAGGAGGAAAAAATGAAAAAACTAGTTAAAAATAATGTTCACTGGATAGGAAAAATGGATTGGGAGCTGGAATTTTTTCATGGAGCAGACTATACTATAAATCACGGCTCAAGTCAAAATGCGTATTTAATTCAAGAAGAGAAGACAGTGCTTATTGATACTGTCTGGAAACCACACTCAACAGAGTTTATAGAAAATCTGGAATCTGAAGTTGATTTAAATAAAATTGATTTTATAGTTATGAATCACGGTGAAATAGACCATAGCGGTTCACTGCCGGAGTTGATGAAAAAAATACCCGATACGCCGATATATTGCACTGCCAACGCAGTTAAGTCACTTACCGGTCAGTATCACCACCCTGAATGGAATTTCAAGGTGGTAAAGACAGGTGATTCAGTCGATATCGGAAACGGAAAGAAGCTTGTTTTTGTTGAAATGAGGATGCTGCATTGGCCTGATAGTATGGCAACATATATGACGGGAGATAACATTCTGTTTTCTAATGATGCCTTCGGTCAGCATTACGCAGTTGAGGAGCTTTTCAATGACAAAGCGGATCAGTGCATGCTCTGGGAAGAAGCAATGAAATATTATGCAAATATTCTGAATCCATTTTCACCGTTAGTTAAAAAGAAAATTGAAGAAGTTTTAAGCTTGAATCTTCCAATAGACATTATTGCCACCAGCCATGGCTCTTTATGGAGAGATAATCCTACGCAGATAGTCGAAAAGTATTATGAGTGGTCACAAGCATATCAGGAAGACCAGATAACAATTGCTTATGATACAATGTGGGATGGCACAAAGCAGCTGGCGCACAAGATTGCCTCGGAAATATCAAAGATATCTCCCGATACGAGAGTTAAAATATTCAATATATCCAAGACAAACAAAAATGACATAATGACTGAGGTGTTTAAATCAAAAGCAATTGCAGTAGGTTCACCGACAGTAGGGCAAAATATCTTGTCATCGGTGGGCGGCTGGATTGAGTTTTTAAAAGAATTAAAATTTAAAAATAAAAAAGCAGCAGTATTTGGGTGCTATGGCTGGAGCGGAGAATCCACAAAGATTTTAAGAGAAAGATTAACTGAATCAGGCTTTGAGGTTGTAGAACCCGAAATCAAATGCAACTGGAATCCGGAAAGCACTGATTTAAACAAAGCAGAAGATATAGCAAAGGCGTTGTGCAATTAATAATACAACTTTAAAAATGATAATGACTTTGATGATAAAATTTGTTTATGAAGGCGAAGAAGAATCTCATCTTTATGAAAAAAATGAGATTCTTCACTTCGTTTTTATATGACAGATTTTTGGATTTTAGAAGGCTTTATATATAAAATATTTTTTTAACAAATATAAAAAATGTACTGGCATAAATTGAGAACTAATGTTATATTAATATTAGCCGTTATACCTATAAAAACATAACGGAAATATTAAAAAGAAGGTAAAGAATATGAAAAAAGGTATAAGTTTAATCTTAATTCTTGTTTTAGTTTTTTCTTTGGCGGGATGCAGCAGCAGCCAAAGCAACTCAGATACCTCCGGCGGGACACTGTTAGTTGCGGCAGCAGCCAGTCTGAAAAATTGTATGGACGGTGAAATAATACCGTTATTTAATGAACAGAACCCCAACATCACGGTTAATGCTACATATGACAGCTCAGGAAAGCTTCAGACACAAATAGAAGAAGGGGCAGATGCTGATGTATTCATGTCTGCAGCCATGAAGCAAATGAACGCACTTGATGAAAAAGGATTAATTACTGAAAATTCTATTGTGGAGCTGCTTGAGAACAAAATAGTCTTAATTACTCCAATTGACGGTGATAGCTCTATAACAGCCTTTGAAGACATATTAAAATCAGAAAAAATAGCAATCGGCGATCCTGAAAGCGTACCGGCAGGACAATATGCAAAGGAAGCGCTTGAAAATATTGGAATTTGGGAACAAGCTAAAGAAAAGGCAAGCCTGGGCACAAATGTAACAGAGGTTTTAAACTGGGTTGCCGAGGGCAGTGCTGATGCAGGCATAGTATATGCGACAGATGCAGCAAGCAACGATAAAGTAAAGGTTGTTGCGGAAGCGCCTGAAGGAAGCGTGTCAAAAGTAATATACCCTGTTGGTATAGTTAAAGCAACAAAGAACAATGAAAATGCAGAATTATTTACTAAATTCCTGCAAAGTGAGGAAGCATTAAAAATATTTGAAAAGTATGGTTTTTCAGCAAACAAATAGGAGATAAAAATGACACTGTCACCAATATTGATTTCAATGAAGACTGCATCTGTTGCAATTGTCATAACGTTTTTACTTGGCCTTTTAACAGCCAGATGGATTGTTAACATTAAATCAGAAAGGGTAAAACTGATTATAGACGGCATATTGACACTGCCAATGGTGCTGCCTCCAACTGTTATGGGATTTTTCATTCTTTTTATTCTGGGGGTGAAAAGACCGATAGGAAAGTTTTTGCTTGACTTTTTAAGTGTAAAAATAGTATTCTCATGGACGGCAACTGTAATAGCGGCCGTAGTTATTTCATTTCCTTTGATGTATCGTGCAGCAAGAGGTGCATTTGAACAGGTTGATGAAAATTTAATTATGGCGGGCAGGACTCTGGGGATGTCTGAGCACAAGATATTCTGGAGAGTTATAATGCCTATGGCTTTGCCGGGAGTTGCTTCCGGGGGGGTACTGGCATTTGCAAGAGGACTCGGCGAATTTGGTGCTACAGCCATGATTGCAGGAAATATTGAAAATATTACAAGGACGCTTCCTTTGGCAATTTATTCGGAAGTAGCAGCCGGCAATATGGACAAGGCCATGAATTATGTAATAGTAGTCCTTGCAATTTCGTTTGTAGTGATTGTTTTGATGAACTATTTTACACTAAAAGGAAGAAAATATCTGAATAAGGAAAAAGTGAAATGAGCTTAAAGGTTGATATCAAAAAAAGACTTAAAGGGTTTAATTTGGGCGTATCCTTTGAAACCAGCAGTGAATATCTGGGGCTTCTGGGTGCTTCGGGCTGCGGAAAAAGCATGACCCTGAAATGTATAGCAGGTATCGAAACACCGGATGAAGGTCGAATTGTTCTGGGGGACAGAGTGCTGTATGATTCAGAAAAAAAAATCAATTTAAAACCTCAGGAAAGAAATGTGGGATATTTATTTCAAAACTTTGCGCTTTTTCCAAATATGACAGTAGAAGAAAATATTGGTGCAGGACTAAAATTTCCTAAAAAAGAAAAAAAAGAAATTGTTGGTGAAATGATAAATTTGTTTCATCTTCAGGGCTTAGAAAAAAAGTACCCTGGGCAAATGTCGGGAGGACAGCAGCAAAGGGCGGCACTGGCAAGATGCATAGCATATAAACCGGATGTCCTGCTTTTGGACGAGCCCTTTTCAGCTCTGGACACTCATTTAAAAAGCCAGGTTCAGGCTGAAATTCTGGAACTACTGAAGCTGTATCACGGAGAAGTGCTGATGGTTACTCACAGCATGGAAGAGGCCTACAAGTTTTGCAAAAATCTTGTAATTATCGAAGACGGCAGCTCTATTTTGTTTGGGGACACTAAGGAAATATTCAAAAACCCCGAACGGGTATCTGCGGCCAGGCTGATAGGATGTAAAAATATATCAAGCTGCTTGGTGTTATCTTCAAATAGGATATATGCTCATGATTGGGATATTGAAATAGAACTTAATAAAAAAATATATGACATAGGATTTGTCGGAATACAATCGAACAGCTTTGAAATTGCAGATGAATCAGATAAAAACGATACAAACATCATAGAGTGTAAAATTATTGATAAAATAGAAAAAATTCAAGGATACACAATTATATTCCAAAATAAAAAAAGCGAAAAAGTTACGAATTATATGTATTTTGATATAAAAAAAGAAAAATGGAACAACAGGAAAAATAAAGATGATTTATATCTGAAAATACAAGAAGAC
Source organism: Bacillota bacterium (assembly GCA_023453025.1). Taxonomy (GTDB): domain Bacteria; phylum Bacillota; class Clostridia; order Tissierellales; family Sedimentibacteraceae; genus Sedimentibacter. The sequence continues at coordinate 177,550 of JAEXUD010000008.1, read as the reverse complement.
AAGCTGTTATTATTGAAATAAAGAATGTAATAAGGTATATCGGCCATTTATCAATAAAACTGAATAATAATAAAACAGAACCATTTTATCAGTGATGTAACAGGTTCTGTTTTTGCTTGTACTGCAATATCATAAATTAAATCTGGCAACTATTGTTCAATAAATTTAATCATTTCCTCATTAAATTTGTCCCGCTGGTCATAAAAAGATCCGTGACCGCTGAATTGGAAAGGCATCAGTACAGAATTCTTAATGCTGCGATGCTGAATTTCGCCAAGCGTAAAAGGAACAACCATGTCATGAATACCATGGATAATCAGCGTTGGAGCCTTTATGACCTCAAGATCCTTAAACAATTGTTCTCTCAGCCATGTATTTGCAATCGCGGCAGTTGACCATCCCGCTGCCTGAAGACCCAAATCCATAAACCAACCGGCAAAGGGTTCGGTTATGTGCTGAAAGAAAAACATATCGCCAAAATCCCTGAGCATGTTAGGGCGATCATTATATGTTCCTTTGATTATGTTGAGGACGGCTTCCCTGTCTATGCCATACGGAAAATTCGGAAGCTTTACAAGACTTGGAGCAGCTGCAGCCGCGAGCACAAGCTTTGACACACCATAACCATTGTATCTGGACATATATCTTATAGCAATCGCACCACCTGTTGAATGTCCGACGAGCGTGAAATTCTGAAGCTTCAGTGCTTCAACAACACATCTGACATCATCTGCCAGGCGATCATAATCATATCCGTGCCAGGGCCTGTCAGATTTGCCGAATCCTCTTTGATCTATGCCGATACACCTGCATCCTCCTGCCGGGAGGACATCAAATTGATACTCGAATAATTCATGGCTTCCGGGCCAGCCATGTAAAAATACAATTGTTTTATTTCCCTCCGGATTAAGATCCTCAACATACAATTTGACGTTTGGTTCAACATTAATATAATATCCCATAAAACACCTCCAACGTTCTTTACTGTTATAATATTCCAGACAGTCGGTGTTTATGATTGATTATAAATCTATACTGTTGTTTCTGAATGCTTCCATCATTTCGCTTGTCAGACTGATATTTAAATCAGCAGGAGGTATATCTTCTCTTTCAAGCCATACCCCTAATGCCAGCTCATTTTCATCAAGCGTTATAGAATCCTCTCCGTCAAGCTCGGCATAAAATCCTGCAAGCAGTGTATCAGTGAACGGCCATGGCTGACTTTTGTAGAATTTAAGATTCTTAACCTTTAAACCAACCTCCTCTTTCACCTCTCTGTGAACAGTCTGCTCCAGGCTTTCGCCGATCTCTGCAAAGCCGGCAATAAGAGCATATCTGTTGTACCCTCTTCCGGCATACTTGGTCAGGAGAAGCTTGTTCCCATTATGTACAGCAACAATTACACAGGGAGATATGGTTGGGTAAGCCTGAAATCCGCAGGATTCACAATAAAGCATTCTTTCTTTGTCAGAAGATTTTGCAGGCTTTCCGCACTTGCTGCAAAAACGATGATTGACATACCAGCGGTTCAGCTGCCAGCCCACAGCCCCTGCAAATGAACGCCAGTACTTGGTTTCCGTCCTGAATCTGCTGGTAGACACATAGTTCCATCCCTCCAAAACAAGGCCCTTTTTTTCCACCAGAAAATAATTGGTGTCATCTATATTAAAAAGAAAATGGGCATTATCCCTTAAATCAGGATACTTTTCCTCAAAATCCGAAAATGAAGGATACCAAAGCTTGTCCTTATCCTCACCCACAAGGATTGTATCTCCATCATATGAAAGAAACAGATCCTGCGGCTCAGCCTTTATGTTTTTAAAGCTGTTATGAAATATTTTTGGTGCTATATCTTGAATCATGATGTAACCTCTTCAACTATAAATTTATGATTGATATTATATCACAATAACTGATAATAGGACATGAAATTAATTAAACAATAAAATATACTTCCCATGGGTCAGGCTGTATATCAAGGTTATGTTTGGGATATAAAAAGGTAAGATCCATAAAAGTAATCGATCACTATAAAATATCATCCTTCATATCAAAAAATATTATAAAATTTATATTTGACATATACTACTAATAGTAGCATAATAAATAATTGTTGATAAATTTAAAGATTAGAAGGTGATAAAATGCAAATGTTAATTCTCATTCTTAAAAAAATAGAGCTGGTGGATGAGTTAATGGAAAAATTAGCTGAATCCGGTGTCAGAGGCGGTACAATTTTAGAAGGTACCGGTATGGCAAAAACTTTAGTTAATATAGAAGATATGCCGATGTTTGGAATGCTGAGGCATATCCTTTCAGATGAGGAAAAATTAAAAAGCAAAGTATTGCTATTTGTATTAAAAAACGATCAAGTAATGACAGCAAGAGGAAAGATTAAAGAAGTTATAGGCGATTTAACTGAGCCTAATACAGGTATTATGTTTTCTATTCCCATTACTGATGTGGAAGGGTTTGGTGAATAGGGTTGGAACATTTAAACATATATACTTATTTGGCTTTAGCTATGATTCTGGGTCTGATATCCAGTAAGGCAATGGAAAAAATTAAATTTCCAAACGTAACTGGGTATATAATAATCGGCTTAATTGCAGGCCCATATTGCTTGAACATTATTTCCCATGAAGCTGTGGAACAGTTATCAATTATCCCCGATATAGCTCTTGGATTTATTGCATTTTCAATCGGAGCAGAATTTAAAATGTCATATCTGAAAAAGATAGGCAAATCTCCTGTTGTTATTGCATTTACAGAAGCAGTCGGAGCAGTATTGATTGTGGATTTAATATTGATTATAACGGGTAATGATACTGCGTTTTCTCTGGTGTTAGGAGCTATTGCTGCTGCTACTGCACCGGCGGCAACTTTGATGGTTGTCAGACAGTACAAAGCAAAGGGGCCTGTTACAGAAACATTGCTTCCTGTAGTTGCAATTGATGATGCTGTGGCTTTAATGTGCTTTGGTATATCTGTAGCCTTAGCGAGATCAATCAGTTCTGCAGGAGATTCATCCATGTCCGAAGCTCTGCTGGCCCCTGTTGTTGAAATAGTCGGAGCACTATTATTCGGAGCAATTCTCGGTATTATATTAAAATTTCTGACAGCATGGTATACCGGAAAAGGAAACAGGTTAACTGTGGCTGTCGCCATGGTTTTTCTATGTATAGGAGTATCAAATATCTTGGGATTGTCTGCTTTGCTGGCATGTATGGTGATGAGTGCGGTATTTACTAACTTATCTGAAGCAAGTGATGAGGTTTTCAAATATGTGGATAGAATAACACCGCCGATATTTTTACTGTTCTTTTTCGTATCAGGTGCGGAGCTGGATATTACTATATTGCCTACAGTGGGATTAGTAGGCGCGTTATATGTATTATTCAGAATGGTCGGAAAGGTATTAGGAGCAGCTTTTGGAGCAAAGATTTCAAAGGCAGATAAATCCGTAACAAAATACTTAGGTTACACATTAATACCACAAGCAGGAGTAGCCATTGGTCTGGCAGGTATGGCAACAACAATTGTTCCTGACTACGGATATAAAATTCAGACTATTATATTGTGCGCAACGGTGATTTATGAATTAATCGGTCCCCTTGTTACAAAGTTTGTTCTGATAAAAGCAGGAGAGATAGAAAACAGTTAGTATTAGCATCTGGCAGTTTATGCCAGATGAATTGGATATTAAATAAATTTAATATTTTATAGAAAGAATAATTAAAATAGCAACCTAAATGGGTGCTATTTTTTTACATTCGAATTTTACCGGCTTCAATACAGCACCTAAGCGTATGCAAATTTTTTTAAATGCCACACTTATGAGTGAAAGGTTTAAATTAAGAACTTTAAATTTTCTTCCAAAAAACTTTTCAACATATTGTTGAAGTGTATAAGTGCTTCTGATTTTGATGGAATAGGGTCTTTATTTGTAATTTGGTAGCAAACACGTTCTGGTGGCGGGTCTGCTATTTCAGAAATTACAATATCACCATTTTTACTTAAATTTTTAGCAACAGAAATTGGTACGATTGACCAGAAGTCAGGAATATCCATAAATGAGCTTAACAATGATACAGTGTCCACTGTTGAAAATTTTGCTGAACGATTTTTCCACAGGTTATCATGCCATGATTGAAACTTTGGACCGTGGTACATAAATATTTCTTTGTCAGGGTCTAATTCAGTCAGATTGACAGTTTCGGGGAAAGCAGAACCGGATGATGAAATTAAAACCATTCTTTCGCTGAATAAAGGCTTGCATGCAATATTTTTGTAAGGAAGTTCCCACAATACAAAACCTGTATCAAGTTCATAATTTTCTGTCATCTTATATATGGTCATGGTCCAATGAGTGCTCACTTTAACAACCATATGCGCATCGCTTTTTAAAATTTTTCTGTATAATTTGTAAAATATATTTGTGTTCAAACTGTCGACACAGCCTATATTAAGCTCATATATTGTATTTTGTGTTTTCCATATATCAATATACTTATGAAGCGATTTCCATTTTTCTGCAATATTAATAAACTCCTTGCCTTTATTAGTCAATGTTATGAATCCCTTTCCCTGTTCGCGGTGTATAAGTTCCCAACCTAATTCTTCTTCAAGGGACTTTAGGCGATAGCTGACGGTGGACTGAGTCAGGAACAGCATCTCAGCCGCTTTTGAAAGACTTCTTGTTTCCGCAATAGCCAGAAATGTTTCAATATTTGAATAATCCATACATAATCTCCAAGACGAAATATCGAATTTTTAAATATTATACATCAAACTTTTCAGTTTTACAAATATTTAAAATCAGATTATAATATGGAAAACGAAAACATCAAGCAAACAATTTAAAAGAAGGAGCAAATGTATGGAAAAATTTAAAAAGTTATCACTAGGTAAACAAATTTTAATTGGAATTGTAGTTGGTTTGGCAATTGGATTTATTTCACCAAAGGCAGCAGAAGTGGTATCACCAATAGGGGATGTTTTTCTCAGGTTATTGAAAATGTTGATTGTTCCGCTTGTATTTTTAAGTATTACCAGCGGAGTATGTAAAATGGGAAATGTAAAGCAGCTTCGTACTGTTGGGCTTCGATTTGTTTTATACATTGTTGTTACATCGGGCATAGCTGCATCTATTGGAATCATCGCAGGGTTTATTTTCCAACCGGGCAAAGGAACAACTGAATTTTTGAACACAGCAGCAGTTGTTGAAAGTGCTTCATATAATTTTATTGACAATGTTGTTTCATGGGTTCCGGATAACATTGTACAAGCAATGGCGACAGCTAATATGCTTCAAATTATTTTCTTTGCGATTTTCGTCGGAGTGGCTTTATTATCTCTTGGCGAAAAGGTTAAGCCTTTAATTTCTCTGTTCGATCAAGGCAGTGATGTAATGTTGAAGATTACAGAGTTTGTAATGGCATTTTCTCCAATAGGTATTGCATCATTAATGGCAACTATGGTGACAAAAATAAGCGGAGCGACTATGAAAGAAGTAATTAACTTTATTTTGATTGATAACATAAGTGCATTAGTGCTGTTGTTTGTCGCTTATCCGTTGTTAATTAAATTTATCGCCAAGCTTAATCCCTTTGGATTTATGAAAAAGATTACCGCGCCGATGCTGGTTGCGATATCTACTACATCTTCAGCAGCTACGTTACCTGTATCTATCAGAACTGCCGATGAGAAATTAGGAATTCCCGGAGATATTTATGGTTTTACTCTTCCTCTTGGAAATACCTGCGGAATGAATGGATTTGCACTTTTTATAGGACTATGCTGTATATTTGCTTCAAACCTATATGGATTTGATATAACATTCGGCAGAATAGCTCAATTCGTTTTCCTGGGTATAATTTTATCGATCGGAGCCGCAGGCGTAAAGGGTGCAGGTATTGTTATGTCAACAGTTTTAATGGAAGCATTAGGAATGCCGTTATCATTGATTCCTATATTGGCAGCTATATGGCCTGCTATAGATCCGGCTCATACTTTGCTTAATAATGTCAGCGATATAGTTGGAACCACAATTATATCCAGACAATTAGGAGCAATGGATATGGATATATATAATAATGAATTGGCTAAGGCTGCTAAATAGTTAAAAAGAATATATAATTACAATTTGATTTGGAGGCATAAGATGAGTGACAAAATTAACCAGGGACAGTTGTTTGACGAACTGCTCTCTAAAGAAATAAAGGAATTATTTTACCATGTAAATGAAGACCCTATTTTAAACAAAAAAAGACTTTTTTTCGATAATGCAGGCGGGTCACTGAGACTAAAAAATGCAAATAATGCTTTAAAAGAAACCGATGAGCTTCCTGATTGTTCTGAGCATTCCAACCATACGGCAAAATGGCTATTAGAAGTTCAGGAAAAAGCAATTGAGGATATAAAAATTATTTTCAACGCAAAATCAGGCAGTGTTGTTACATCATTAACAGCTTCAATGGTTATATTTGAAATGAATAGGGCAATTATAGAAAACACTCCGGGCAGCAATGTTGTAACCACCGCCTTAGAGCATCCCTCTGCCTATGATTCGGTAGTTAGATATGCTGACAAAACGGGAAAGGAAATAAGGGTTGCGAAATCCAATCCTGTTACAGGAGGAGTGGATGTAGAAGAAATTACAAAGCTGGTTGATAAAGATACCTGCCTGTTAAGTTTTATATATGCGTCAAACATTTCAGGAGCAGTTCTTGATGCAGAAGCGATTGTAAGAGAATGCAGAAAAATTAATCCAGATCTTTATATTGTTGTTGATTCTGTACAACATACACCTCATGGAGTTCTGGATTTAGAAAAAACCCCGGTTGACGGAATTAATTTTGCACCATATAAATTTTTTGGCACCAGAGGTCTTGGAATTGGATTTATGTCTGACAGAGCTTCAAAATTACCTCATGATAAACTTATTGCAAAGCCGGATGAAGAATGGGAGCTGGGAAGTCCTGCACCCTCTCAATTTGCTTCAATAACCGAAATAGTCAACTATGTGTGTTGGATAGGTTCAAAGTTTATTGAATCAACCGATAGAAGAGAATTGTATGCAGAAGGCATGAACAGGATAAATCTTCATGAGAGAGCATTAATGTACAGGATGCTGAATGGTTCAGATAAAGCTGAAGGACTAAGAAATATCAAGGGTGTTAAGGTATATTTAGATTATGAGGATCTTTCTGCAAGAGATTTAATAATGGCTATAGGGTTCGATAACATAGGCTGTATTGGTGCCGTTGCAGAGTATGAAAAAAGGGGAGTAATAACATTTGAAAGAGTTAATTCAAGCTTATACTCCGCAAGAATTCTCAATTCATTAGGCATAGAGGGAGTTGTCAGAGTATCTCCGCTGCACTGCCACGATGTTGATGATATTGATGAATTTTTGAAAATTACAAAGGAAATATCTGAATTATAGTTTATCGGTTTCAGAACAATCACAGGCTGAATTTGTAGGGCATATAGGACATCTTTTGTTCAGAATAATATACTTTCAAATAACCTTGAATAGTAATTCTTATATCAATTGTTTATAAGAATATGTCTGAGCTAAAAGATGATGTTGTCAATCCGGAAATATTTTGATATAATATTTTTAATCAGGAGGATATTATGTCGGACAACTCAGATGGCGACGCTGCCCCTTATCACAGTTATAAAAAAATTGATTATATTTATAAAATCGAGGCATAGCTACGTTTGAGCAAAAAGTAGTTATGTCTTTTTGTGTTCGGATTACAATATAGAATATATATGTAATTATGGGGTAAAAATTAAAATAGAGAAATGCAATTTGGAAAGGAAAGTTTATGGAAAGCAGTAGTATATCATTAATTATTATTTTATTTTGTGTTATTATGTCAGGATATTTTTCGGCAGCAGAAACTGCTTTTTCTTCTCTGAACAGGATAAGGATTAAAAACCTGGCTCAAAATGGGAATAAAAGGGCCGGATTGGTATTGAGACTTTCAAAAAACTATGATGAACTTATATCAACTATTCTGATTGGTAATAATATAGTAAACGTTGCTTGTGCTTCACTCGTTACATTGATTTTTGTCAATATGCTTGGGCAAGAGAGAGGAGCCGGCATTTCAACATTAGTTACAACGGTGGTGGTATTAATTTTCGGAGAAGTTTCCCCAAAAAGTATTGCTAAAGAATCACCGGAAAAATTTGCGATGTTTTCGGCACCATTTTTAAATGGACTTATAATAACACTTGCACCGGTCAATTTTCTGTTCAGACAGTGGAAAAAATTATTATCCTTAATTTTTAAAGCTCCGGAGGATAGAAGTATTACAGAGGAAGAACTTCTTACTATTATCGAAGAAGCAGAACAATATGGCGGAATTAACGAGACGGAAGGTACCTTGATCCGTTCAGCAATAGAATTCACCGAGTTAGAAGCTGCTGATATTTATACTCCGCGCATTGACATAACCGGGATACCGGTTGACATGCCAAAGGATGAGGTAGCAGAGGTGTTTGCCGATACAGGATATTCACGGCTGCCTGTATATACAGATACCATGGATCAAATCATTGGTATTCTATATCAAAAAGACTTTTACAATTTAATTTACTTCAAGCATAAGGACTTAAAAGATGCCATAAAGCCTGCCATGTTTATTACTAAAAACATGAAAATTGATGTCCTGATGAAAGAACTGCAGCAAAAAAAATTACATATAGCAGTTGTAATGGATGAATTTGGAGGTACCGTAGGTATTATAACCCTGGAAGATATACTTGAGGAGCTGGTAGGAGAAATATGGGATGAACATGATACCGTTGTTTATGATATTGAACAGGTGTCAGAAAAGGAATTTTCAGTATCGGGTAATGCAAATGTAGATAAACTTTTTAAATTATTAGGCAGAAGCCATAAATTTGATGTGCTTACGGTAAGCGGATGGGTGATGGAAACTTTGGGTCATATACCTGCAGAGGGAGACAGCTTTGAAAGTCAGGACTTAGAAGTGAAAATTATAAAAATGAATGGAAAACGCATCATAAAAATGCATATTACAGATAAAAGATAGGAGTTTCTATCAGCTAATCAGAATAAATAATTAAATTATAATACAAAAGGCGGAATACTACATTTCGCCTTTATTTTTATTCTGAGAGTCCTTGATTTTCTAAAGTTCTATATATTAAATTGAGCGTAAACAGATGAAAACATGCCGACTAAAAGTTTTCCCAGACCAGATAATTAAACTCTCTACTCCAGAATCTGCTCTTACTGAATGGATAAAGGATTTTTGGATGAAAAGAGCGAATGGATTGAACATGCTACACTGCATTTGCATGATGAGGCTGCATTTGTATACATTTGATATGTATATATTTACATTTGGAGAATGTGATTATTTCAACGAATATTTAGCTGTTATGAAATGGATGTGCACTTTATGAAGAAAAACCCAAAAATACATGACCTCATTTTGAATATATATACGATGTTTTAGTCGTCAAGAGTTTTCAGATCCGCCAGTCTTGAAATCGACATTGAATATGCTTTTGAAAATCTATTAAAATATCCTCTTGTCATTGCAACCTATGAGCCTGATTTAAACTCTATAACCCTGCTGTTTTTTTCCGAACGGTGTATTTTATGGATATTACGTGTATTCACAATAACTCCGATGCAGCATTTTACAAAATACTTTCTATTGATTTCGTCATTTACCTTTCCCATACCCTTTGAAATAACTTCTTTCTCTCCGTTTGTCAGGTGCATTATAGTTTTTTTATTATCTCTCTGGATGTAATCTATTTCCTCGTAAGGTATTTTGCGTGTTAACCCTTGGTGAGTTACGGTATATTCTCCGGAAGAGTAAAAGCCTGCCAGCTTCGGGTTTCTCATAAGCTTCTCGTCTATTTCCTCAGGCATGGGCGGAAAACTCATAGTACCTTTGACAACATAAGAGCCGTACTTGCTGCCGTCACCTTTAATTACATAAGCAGTACTTCCGTCCAGGCACGCAACAATAAGCCGGTAATATTTGTTGAACATATAATTTTCCATGAGCTCCTGCGCACTGCCGTATAACAATATTTTCAGCATGAACACAACTCCTGCATAGTATTGCTATCATTGTATTCTTAGATGTATCAGTTGTTACAGCTTGTTCTATTATAAATATAATTTAGCGCAAAGTTTCTTCGGACGTTTGTTTGCAAAAAATAAACGCAGGTTTTTTGTCCATGTTGACTTTTTATCATTATTTTTCAAATTTCTGCACAATTTCTTAATGTTTCTTTGAGCTGTAATATTATTCCAAAGACATTTCATCATCTATCTTTAAATAATCTTTTTTCAATTAAAGAATAAATATATTTTAATATCGTATATTAATTTGTCGCAAGTATTGTTGCGTTGCATATAAACCCATTTGGTGGTAAAATTACAATAACGAGAAATTGGGGAGAATTGTAAGTAATAATAAAAAATCCAATACAATAAAGGTGAGCTATGGAATTTAAAAAATCAGTAATTGATATAATAAAAGAAAGAACATCTACCAGGACATATGACGGCAGAGCTTTGGAAGCAGATGATTTGGAAAAATTAAATACATATATTGATAAAGTAAATAATGAAATAAACATAAAAGCAAGATTTAAGATTGTTTCAAATTTGGGAATTGGTAAAGAGGAATCCAAAAAATTGGGAACTTATGGATTTATCTCCGGTGCAAATTCCTATGTTGTGGGAATTATGGATAAGAATGAAAACAATGCTATTGAATTTGGATATGTATTTGAAAAAATAATCCTTTTTGCCACTGATTTGGGGATACAGACCTGCTGGCTGGGAGGAACCTTCAGCAAAGAGAATTTTCAACAGATATCAGGCTTAAATGAAAATGAATTTATACCGATAATCTCTCCCTTGGGATATAAAAAGGAGAAAAGGCGTGTTTTTGAAATTGCAATGAGGGCATCAGTAGGTGCGGATAAAAGAAAGCCATGGAGCGAGCTATTTTTTAATAAGAGCATGGCGCCCATAGATGAAAAAGATGTTGAACAATTTAAATTGCCTCTTGAAATGGTAAGACTTGGTCCTTCTGCATCAAACAAGCAGCCTTGGAGGATTATCAAGGATGAAAATATGTTTCACTTTTTCATTTGCAGGACTAAGGGTTATGGTATAGCCGGTTACGACATGCAAAGAAATGATTTAGGTATTGCAAAATGTCACTTTGATTTATCTTTAAAAGAGACGGGGATAAACGGCAGCTGGCAGGAAATTAAGCAGATAAATATTCCTAACGATTGGGAATATGCGGTTTCCTTTGTAGCAGGTCAGTGAGTGTGTGATTAAAGCATAAATTTAAAATAAAAGCTTCCGACAGAGCCGGCATTATAAGCATTTTTAAAAACAAGAATCATATAAATAAAAAGAAGTGTTTCGCGGGAGAGGGTGTGCAAAATTACAAAAGGTTCGGCAAGCTATGTTGATGATTACAGAAATTTACCAAGATCTGTTTATTTTATTTTTTTATCTCGAATAATCAATTCCATGGGGGCTTTTGTAGGTCCTCTGTTAACACTTTTGCTGACTGATAAGATAGGATTAACCACTGAGGATTCAGGGGCTTTTGTTACGATATCCACGGCTTTGTATGTACCTGCTTCAATGATAGGAGGGTACTTATCAGACCGCTTTAACAGAAAATATACGCTGTGCCTGCTGACGCTTATGCAGGCGGTATGCTATCTCATATGCGGGTTTATAGACATGTCTGTCAAGGTGCCTTTTTTGCTTTTGGCAGCTTCGTTTTTTTCCAGTGCGGCACAGTCATCAAGCAGTGCAATGACGGCTGATTTGTCGGATAAAAATAACAGGCAGGGTGCTTTTTCACTTCTGTACCTGGGTACAAACATAGGATTTTCCGTAGGTCCGTTAGTAGCAGGATTTTTGTACCAGAATTATCTGCCGCTGCTTTTTATCGGAGATGCGCTGACTACGATAATTTCTGTAATTATAATATTTATAAATGTTCCTGAAACTAAGCCTGAATATAATATGGATGAAGAAGTGCTGTCCAATGATGTTGAACGTGCAGAGGAGGGCTCGGCTCTTGCCGCTCTGTTCAGAAGACCGCAGATTTTAATATTTGGAATTATTTCTATGCTTCTGTCCTTTTCCTTTTCACAGGTTCATTTTTCGCTTCCGCTGTATTCAAGCGCGATCTTTGGAGTTGAAAGCGGAGCAAAGGTTTTTGGGACACTTATGAGCACCAACGGTGTTGTGGTGGTGATAATGACAATATTTGTTATAGGAACTACAAAAAGATTCAATGCTTCCTTCAATGTTGCATTAGCAGCGGTTTTCTGGGCTGTCGGTCTGGGCATGCTTTATTTTGTGTCTTCATTTGCAATGATGCTTGTATCGACTGTGCTTTGGACTATCGGGGAAATACTGAATGTTACAAATGTAGGTGTATACATAGCAAATAATTCTCCGAAATCCCACAGGGCAAGGTTTAACTCTATGTACTACATAATATCGGGAACCGGTCAGTCCTTGGGACCAATTATTATAGGAAAGTATCTGCTGGATAATCCAATCAGAAATGTGTGGGCGATCACATTCTTTATAGCTCTTGGCTGTGGAGTAATCATGTATTGTTTTTATTTGTTTGAGAGGTTTTATAATAAACATAAATAACCATAATTGGTATTCATGGACTTCGTATACTAAATAGGTTATTCAAAATAAAAAGCTGATATTTGATTTTTATCATATATCAGCTTTTTTATACAAGAAAAGATCTCTTCCCGGTATACATAAGTCTTTCTGACGGAAACTGCGCAGCAGCAAATAAAAATTTATAAATAATAATTCAATAAAAATTTTATTTTTGTAAAGTGCTTTACATTATCATATAAAAGAGTATGTTATTATATGTTCAAATAATAAAAAAATAATTACATTTTTAAAAATAGTATTTGGAAATCGTATTCTTAACTTACGCATTTCATGTTAAATGTAATCATGGAGAGCACACTTATAAAAATAAAAAAGGAGGTATCAAGATAATTTAGAGCTGCTATAAGGAAGTACTTATCTATGGTTTAGGAAAGATAAAATAAAGAAAGGTAGGTAATAAAATGAGTAACAGTAAAAACGACAAATTAGAATTTTATGGCGGCATGACAATGTCCTTAATCCCGTTATTAATATTTGTTTTATTTTGTATTTTATTTTTCGTTGTATTTAAGGTATTTGAAATGGAAGCTCTTGCAATGGGCGGTGTAGTTGCTATTATTATTGGGAGTTTATTATCTAAGAACTGGACAAAGTACTGGGAAGCTGTGGTAAAAGGGATGTCCTCTGAAATGATGAACATGCTTGCATTGATTTTGCTGGTAGTGGGTATATTCGGTAAATTAATGTCCAGAGGCGGAGTAGCTCAAGGGTTTGTGTGGCTGGGAAGCAACATGGGTCTTCAGGGCGGAGGTTTTGTTGTTTTCGCATTTATAGCAACATGTATTATTTCAGCTGCCACCGGAACATCAATAGGAACTCTCTTTTCAGCATTTCCTATATTTTATCCATCCGGTGTTCTGCTCGGAGCTAACCCATTGTATCTGGCAGGTGCTATACTTTCAGGAGCAATTTTTGGTGATAATGTAGCTCCGATTTCTGACACAACAATTGCATCTGCAGCAACACAATCTTATACAAGAAAAGAAGGAGCCGCTGATGTAGGTGGCGTTGTAAAGAGCAGAATAAAATATGCTTTAGTATCTGCATTGATATCCTGCATTTTGTTTTTCGTATTAGGAGGAACAGGCAGCTATGATGCCGCAGGTAAGGAAATAATGGCTCAATACATGGATCCCAAGGGTCTTATTATGCTCATACCTGTTATTATATTATTGGTCGTTGCAGTCAAGAAGAGAGATATATTTATAGCAATTACCTGGGGAATTATTTCAGGTATTTTGATTGGATCAGTATCGGGCATTATTGGATTAGGCGATATAATTTCAGTTAAAGACGGAGTATTACAAGGATTTGCAATTGACGGAGTAAAGAATATGCTGGGTACGGTAGTATATTTATATGGAGTTGCCGGCATCATGGGAATATTGAGAGAAAGTGGTATGATGGACCACATTATCAAATCCTTACTAAACAGTAAAATGGCTACAAGTGTTGTCGGTACTGAATTAATAATCAGCTTTGGTGTAATGATTAACTCTATATGTCTGGGCGCGGCTAACGGCCCTGCTATAATAATGTATGGTCCTATTGCTGATGAGATAGGAAAAGCAAAGAATCTTCACCCATACAGGAGAGCTAACCTGATGGATGGTGTAACTGCATCACTGCCTGTTATTGTACCTTTTACCAGTGCATTTATATTTATCGTTGTTGTATGTGTTCAGGGCTTGGTGGCAGACTATTCATTTATACAGCCGATTAATCCGATGCAGCTTGCATATGCTACATTCCATAGCATTGGTTTATTCCTGGTATTCATGTACTCTATACTTACAGGCTGGGGACGTACATATGAAGGTACTAATGGAGAGGAAATTCCGGCAAAGGCATATGACAGCGGACTAAGTGATTCAAGCAAATAGACTATAAAACAAAAGAAGTGAAGTATATTTTAAAGCTTCACTTCTTTCTTTTCTGCTTACTTTAGCTTAGCAAATATCATTGAGATAAGTCATTATGGAATCAATTTCCTTAATTAACAGGTACCCGTCCATTTTTTTCAGAATTCCTTTAGATTGCAGATCGGAAAGAATATTTGAAACAGATACCCTTGACAATCCTGTTAAGTTCGCCATCTCTTGGTGTGTGAACTTCATATCCAGCTTATATCCATCTTTTGTGAGGGTTGAATACTGATTTGCCAGATGAACCAGCGCATAGCATACTCTATAGGAAGCATCATTAAATGACAGCTGTTTGACGTTTTCTACCAGAAATCTGATTTTTTTTGAATTTATATATAACATATCATTTGCGAATTTTAAATTTGTGCTTAAGTGTCTTAAAAAATCACTTTTTAACATCAAATAAACTTCAGAATCAGTCGAGGCAACTGCACGACAAATGTTATGCAGATTATCAATGGGAGATAATTCACCGATAAAAGTACCTTTTCCTGCAATGAATACAGTTTTTTCATCTCCTGTCAAGCTATAAATATCAAGACGTATCCGGCCCCTTTTTATAAGATAAACGTATTCGGAAATACTGTTTTGATAGAAGATTACATCGTTTTTATTATATTTTTTGGTTTTTAAACCATTTGTGATATAACTCCAGTCAATATTATTAACTTCAATCCAGGGAGATATTATATTGCTGTTAATTTTTTTATAAGCATCATTCAATTAAATCGCCTCGCTTCAATATGAGATGTATGCATACTAAATTTAATTAATTTGGTCTGATTCTGAATCTGGGTTTTTGTAAGTATAACAGATATTCAATAAAAAATAAATAGTAAATTAGTATTTTAAAATATCTATATCAATAAATCAAGCATAAATAAAATTTGTTGAAATGTAAAGTAATTTACAGAATTATTTTGTTAAATTTGGTAGCATTATATTATTAAAGATATATATGATAAAACAAAATAAGTAAAATGTTATGTAAATAATTGCAAACATTTATTAAAAGGAGGATAACATATGAATTCAATCGGTTTTATTGAAACAAAGGGCTTTGTGGCAAATGTGGAAGCGGCTGATGCAATGTCCAAGGCAGCAAATGTAGAAATAATTAATCAAATAGAAATTGGAGGAGGATATGTAACGGTAATAATCAAGGGTGATGTGGGCGCTGTTAAAGCTGCCGTAGATGCGGGAGCAGAAGCAGCACAAAAAGTCGGAGAATTGATTTCAGTGCATGTTATTCCAAGACCTACTCAAGGACTAATAGAGACATTTTTGCAGGATAATGACCAAAAATAAAAATAGTAGGAAGGAGTAATAAAAGTTGAGAAAATTTTATACTGAAAATGATGTAGAACATAGCATAGCACGGGGCGAATTTGAAGTGCATATTAATCAAGAAGATGTTATTACTTCATTAGCCAAGGAAACCGCAGACAAAAAAGGATTAAAATTTGTAGTAAAGAGCAAGGAATTTAAAAGCAGCAAGCCTGATGATAATTTTTCTTTACAGAATTGTCTGCCTGTAAACAGAGCCGCTAAAGTATCTTTAAGTACAAATAAACAAATTATCGCACCAAAGTATAAGGGCTTGATTACGGATAAGGAAATAGAGAAGTGGAGATCGGAATTTCCAATATTAAAAACAACAGCTCATCTGGGAAACTGTTCTCAGAGTGCCCAATCCATAAGAGTAAGAGATGCAATAAACAGTTATCTGGATAACTGGCTGTCTGTCGGCATGGACTGGGATTCGTGGGTAGAAGAAGTTAATCTTGCTAAAGCTGAATTTGCAAAGCTGATTAATGCAGACCCAAGTGAGATTTCAGTCAGCTCATGTGTTTCGGAGGCAGTATCTTCCATTGCAAATTCCCTGGATTATTCAGGCAAACGAAAGAAAATCGTTGTGACCGATGCTGAGTTTCCTACAGTAGATTATATATGGCTGGCTAATCAAAGGAATGGTGCAAAGGTAGATTTTATTTCTGTAAACGAAGACCATCAAATTGATGTTGAAGAGTATGACAGATACATTGATGAAGATACATTGCTCACATCAATAACTCAAGTTTATTATCTGAACGGATTTAAGCAGGATTTAGCAAAGATAGCAGATATAGCACACAGTAAGGGCTCGTTGATACTGGTAGATGCTTATCAAGGTCTGGGAACCGAACCTATAGACGTTAAAAAGATGAATATAGACATGCTTGCTTCCGGCTGTTTAAAGTATTTGTTCGGGATACCCGGGATTGCTTTCCTATATGTCAATAAGGATCTGGTTTCAAAATTAAAACCAACCTTGACAGGATGGTTTGCACAGGTAAATCCATTCCTTTTTCAGACAAGATACAACGACTGGTCCGATACAACAAGCAGATTTGATACCGGTACTCAACCGGTTTTGAATGCGTATGCAGCCAGAGCCGGACTAAAAATAATAAATGAAGTCGGACCTGAAAGAATTAAAGACAGAATTGACATGTTAAGCGCATATGCACTTGAAGGCTGCCTCTCCAGGGGACTTACAACCATAAGCCCATTAGATGTAAACAAAAAGGGCGGAACGACAGCTATTGTAGTTGAACCTAAAATAAATTCACATGAAATGGAAGCAGAGTTAAGAAACAGGCATGTTATCGGTTCAGGAAGAGGCGATGTAATCAGAATCGCGCCGCATTTCTACTCTAAGCCGGAAGAAATTGATTATGCACTCGATATGATAAAACAAATTCTGGAAAGCAGGTGATTTTGTGTATATATGCATGGTGCAGGGAAAATGTGTTTCAACAATTAAAAACAAGAAATTAACCGGTTACAGTCTTGTCATTGTACAAAAATTAAAAAAGAACAGAAAGCTGTCAGATGATATCCTTGTAGCAATTGACACTATCGGCTGCAGTATAGGTGAAACTGTACTGGTTACATCAGGTGAAAACGCAAAGCACGCATTGGAAACAAAAGATGTTCCGGTAGATAATGTTATTGTCGGGATAGTAGACTCAAGCGATTATTAATTAAAAATAAAAAATTAGACTTAATGGAGGATATGTATGAAATCTAAGGGTTTTATTGAAACAAAAGGTTTAGTGGCAGCTATTGAGGCAGCTGATTCTATGGTTAAGGCAGCTAACGTCGAGATTGTAGGTAAAAAGGTAGTAGGCGGCGGGTTGGTAACAGTAATTATTGAAGGTGATGTAGGTGCGGTAAAAGCAGCAGTAGATGCAGGTGCTGAAGCGGCAAAGAAGGTTGGAGAATTAGTTTCAGTTCATGTTATTGCCAGACCTAATGAAGAAATAGATAAATTTTTTGAAAATTAGTAAAAACCTTTCATTCAGGAGGTAACAAGCATTTTATGATAGAAAAAATCGACTTAAGGACATTTGTAATTATTGATAATATGCAGCCTCAATATGCTGCTATAACCGGAACTGTGGTTAAAGGAGATATAGCGCTTGCCGGTATGTGTCAGTTATATATAGAACTGGCGCCCGGAAGCAGTGTTTATAACCTTTTAAACGCTGCATTAAAACAGACAAATGCAAAGCCGGGGTTTCAGATAGTTGAAAGAGAATACGGAGAAATCGAATTGCATTCCTTTTCTCCCGAAGATGTAAAACAAGCAGGGCAGGCAATCCTGGAAGCATGCGGCAAATCAGTAAGAGACAGACGGCGGCCTGAAATTGTTTCAGAACAAATTATATCAAATGTAGATCCTTATCAAGCGCAATTGATAAACAGAGACAACAGATATGGTTCTATAATTATTCCGGGTGAGAGCTTATTTATCTTGGAGGTAGAACCTGCAGCTTATATAAGTATTGCGGTTAATGAAGCAGAAAAAAACTCCCGGACTAAAATTGTTACTTTTGATCCGGTTGGAAGGTATGGACGAATGTATATTTCAGGAACAGAATCTGAAGTCAGAAATGCCAGGGAATCAGCCATAGCTGCAATAGAGCGAATTGAGGGTAGAGAATAATATGGCACATGATATTTTTTCCGATTACATCAATAAGCAAAGAAAAAAAATTCCTGAACTTAATGAGAACAATGTATCAGCTAATGAACGAGACAAGCATGATGATACAATTTCAATACTGAAAGAAATAAGTTCAAAACTAGATGTATTCAACAGGACACAAGACTATATTGAAAATATAAGCAATGAATTAACGGGCAGTAAAAGCAGCAGTGCAGCCTATGCAGCGGATATCGGGCTGCCTGCAGACAGCTATGCAGATATAGCTATTGAAAATGGCAAGGTTGTCATACCTGGCTGCGGTGTAATTGACACAAATGTTTATATAAAAGACGGCAGGATTTATTCATTGGGCGTCAATCCATATATAAAAGCAAAAAAAAGAATTGATGCCCGCAATAAGTATGTTGTACCGGGTATAATTGACCCTCATGTTCATTTGGGCTTGTTTGCTTCCTTAACTGATGAGCTGATTTCTGAAACAAAAGCAGCGTTAGTCGGAGGAATCACAACAATCGGCTGTCATATAGGAAGCAAGGAGTCGCATATGAGAAGCTTCCCCGGTATAGCTGAAAAAATAAATAATTATTCTCATGTAGATATTGTTCCGCATTTTGTAATAACTACAGATGAACAGAGAAGAGAGATAAAGAGTTATATAGATAAATTCGGGGTCACATCATTTAAGGTTTACATGAACGGTATACCGGGATTAATACCTGATGTTGACGATGGCTTCATTTTGGATGTATTGTCGGAAATCAAGAAGTCTGATAAGAAATCTATACTTTGCTGCCATGCGGAAAACAGAGATATAATCAGACGAGCCTACAATTATGTCAAAGAAGAAAAAGGAGATAATGCAACTATTCAGGATTGGTCGGACACACATCCTGATATAGCTGAGGAAGAAGCAGTTATGCGATTATCCTTTTTAGCTGAAAAAAGTGAGGTTCCTGTATATTTTGTTCACATATCATCTAAAAATGCTGTGAAAAGACTACAAGAAATAAAACGAACCAATAAATATATAAATATTGAGACTACAAGTCCATATCTTTCATTAACAAGGAATGTTACTGCAAAAAATAATATTAAAATGGAGCCGCCATTCAGAGAGCAGGAGGATGTTGAAGAACTGTGGAAGGCTGTTTTTGAAGGCGTTGTCGATACAATCGGAACTGACAATGTAACAATGACAATGTCTGAAAAAAAGATTAATGACACAATTTGGAACACAATTCCAGGATATCCTGCTTTAGAAACGCATTTGCCTGTGTTATTAAATGAGGGTGTTGTAAAGAGGGGCATACCATTAGATTTATTAATCGGGAAGCTAACAAGGACGCCTGCAGAGATTTTTGGCATATACCCGCAAAAAGGAACAATATTGCCCGGCAGCGATGCAGACGTCGTTATAATTGATATGGATATGAGTAAGGAAGTTAAGGCTTCAGAAAGAAGTACAAGGTCCGATTTTTCGTTATATGAGGGCGAAAAAATACAAGGATGGCCGGTTTTAACTATAAAGAACGGTGAACTGGCAGCAGAAAACGGAGAGTATCTGGGAAATCATCCCGGCGGTAAATATATAAAAAGATGACAATTAATAGGTGGTGATTGATTTGAAGGAAATAAGACTGCACGGCAGAGGAGGACTCGGCAGCGTAAAGGCTGCAGAAGTCCTGGTATATGCGGCTGTTAAGGACGGCAAATATGGAAATTCAATACCGTTTTTCGGTTTTGAAAGGCAAGGAGCACCGGTAACAGCATTTGTAAAAATAAGCGATAAGCCCATCAGAGCTAAGAACAGGGTTAATAATCCTGATATTGTAGTTGTTTTAGATCCGACAATTATGAATGCGGTAAATGTATTTGAGGGTATCAAGGATAACAGTACATTAATTCTTAATACAAAACAGAATATAGATGATATAAAAATACCTGCAAATGTTAAAACAGTAGCCTTAATTGATGCAACAAAAATTTCGCTTGATATATTGGGAAAGTCTATAACAAACACAGTAATGCTCGGAGCTTTTTGCAGGGTTACAGAGCTTGTTGATATTAAATATGTTTCTGAAAAGGTAGAAGAGCTTTGGGGTTCAAAAAATGTTGAAACACTGATTAAAGGCTCCGAATTAGTTAAGGTTTATAATTTTTAGTTGAAAAGAGGTTTGTCATGAAATATAAAAGTTCGCACATTGTGCCTATAGGAACTCAGGGAATCCATGTTTTGAATACCGGAGACTGGAGAATTCAAAGGCCGGCAATAGATCAGGAAAAATGTATTAAATGCGGAATTTGTTTTTTATACTGTCCTGTTAATTCAATAATAAAAAAGGACAATCAATTTATTATAACGTATGATTTTTGTAAGGGCTGCGGCATTTGTGCGCATGAATGTCCTAAAAATGCAATTAATCTATTGGCAGAGGAGGAGAAATAATGCAGAAGGTTGACATATTGAATGGAAATAATGCAGCCGCAATAGGGGCGGCTTTATCCAGACCCGGCGTTGTAGCTGCATATCCTATAACACCTCAGACTCCGGTTGTTGAATTTTTTTCTGAATTTGTTGCAAATGGGGAAATAGATACAAAGGTCAGCGAAGTTGAATCAGAGCTTTCGGCAATGAGTATTGTCACGGGAGCATCCCTGGCCGGATCAAGAACATTTACTGCTACAGCGTCACAGGGGCTTGCTCTGATGTATGAACCATATTTTAGAGCATCTACATTGAGGCTTCCTATTGTAATGGCAATTGTAAACAGAGAGATGATATCTCCCCAGAGCGTATGGGGAGGACAGCAGGATTCAATGTCAGTTCGTGATGCAGGATGGATTCAGATATATGCCGAAGACAACCAGGAGATTTTGGATTTAATAATTCAGGCATTTAAAATTGCTGAGGATAAAAGGGTTTTATTACCTGTAAATATATGCTACGACGGATTTTATCTGTCACATATGACAGAAAGAGTGCTGGTTCCTGAACAGGAAAAGGTAGACGGCTTTTTGGGAACCTATAGTCCTGAGCATATAATACTGGATCCTGAAAAACCAATGGGGGTTGACCCTCTTACAAATGGAGAGCTTGTGATGGAATATAGACATAAGCATTTAAAGGGACAGCAAAATGCGTTATCGGTGCTTGACGAGGTTGACAAGGAATACGGCAGGCTGTTTGGCAGAGAATATGGCGGTGCTGTTGAAGAATACAGGATGCAAGATGCCGAATACGCATTAGTTACTACAGGCTCCATGTCAGGTGCCGCAAAGGATGCTGTAGATATTCAAAGAGAAAACGGAATAAAAGTCGGACTGGTGAGAATGAGAATGATAAGACCATTCCCTAAACAAAGAGTATGCAGTGCGCTGTCAAAGGTCAAGAGCTTTGGGGTAGTAGATAAGAATGTATCATTTGGTTGGGATACAGGCATTGTATATCAGGAAATAAAGTCTGCCCTATATGAGGGTGATAACAAGGTTCCGTCTGTTCCGTTTGTCGGCGGTCTCGGCGGAGAAGACATATCAGTCAAAATGATGATAAATGCAATTGATAATGTAGTATTGACTGCATCAAACGGAAAAAACTCAGGATGTATCTGGCTCGTAAACGAAGAGGAGGCATAACCTATGAATATAATAGAAAAATTAAGCTCGAAAGAAGATATGATATCTCCCGGCATATCTGCATGTGTTGGCTGCAACGTTGAACTGACTTTGCGGACTTGCCTGAAAGTATTAGGACCTGACACAGTGCTTGCTATCCCTCCCGGATGTATGGGCGGCGTAGGAGTCGTAGGCTGGGATATGAAATCAGGATCAAAAGTACCTGTGTTTTTTCCTCTTCTGGATAATGTGGCGTCAATGCTTTCCGGTATTAAAATGCATTATGACAGAGTCGGCAGGAAGGTAAATGTAGTAGCTTTTGCAGGAGATGGTGCCACAACCGATGCAGGTATGCAATGCTTGTCCGGAGCAGCTGAGCGTGGAGATAAAATAATATACATATGTTATGACAACGAAGGGTATATGAATACCGGATATCAAAGAAGCAGTGCAACTACAAAGTACTCATGGACCAGTACTACCCCTGTAAGCAAGGAGAATCGAGGAGGAAAGAAGCAGCATAAGAAGGATTTTCCCATGATAATGGCGATGCACGACATTCCTTACATGGCAACCTGCAGCCCTGCATATATTCAGGACATGATTGTAAAATTGGAAAAAGCCATGGAAGCATCCGAAAGAGGCCTTGCATACCTGCATGTTTATAATCCGTGTCTTACAGGATGGGGCATAAAACCGGAGCTTAGCATAGAGGTATGCAGAAAGTCCGTTGAAACCAATTTCTTTCCGTTGTATGAGGTTATTGACGGAAAGTATGTTATTAATAAGGAATTCAAACAGCCTCAGCCGGTTCAGGAATATATGAAATACATGAAAAAGTTTAAACACTTAAACGAGGATGAAGTATCAGAAATCCAGACATTGGTTGATTCTAAATGGAATAGATTAAAAAAACTGGCTGCATTATAAGAAAGAGGGTATTTATGGATAACAATTTAAATGCTTTATTTAATCCGCAAAATATTGCTGTTGTAGGGGCATCTTCAAATCCGGTAAAAGCAGGGTTTATTATATTGAACAATCTTTTAAAGATAGGATATGACAAAAAAATATTTCCTGTTAATATAACCGAAGATAAAATATTAGGATTGAAGTGTTATAAGAAGCTGTCAGAAGTTGAAGATACCATAGAACTGGTAGTATTGATAACACCATCTGAAATGATTTATGACATTATGAGTGATGTGAATAAGAGGATGGTTGATAAAAATGATATTAAGGTTATTGTATGTGCCGCAGCAAATTATGGGGAAACAAGGACGGAGGAAGGATTACGCCGGCAGAATTGTCTGATTGATACTGCAAAAAAATATGGAATACGTGTTTTAGGACCAAATTGTATCGGAGTAATTGATAATATCAACCGAGTAGATACTACTTTTGTGGAAACATTGCTGCCGGCTGAAACCAGAGGAATAAAGGGCGGCATAAGTTTTGTATCACAAAGCGGGTCTGTTGCATCATGTATACTTATGGAAGGGGCATCACAGCCTGCTCCTATTTCTATTAATAAATTTGTCTCAATAGGAAACATGGCAGATGTTGATTTCATAGATATATTGGAATATTTTGAAGAGGATATAGATACAAAAGTCATTGGAATGTACATTGAAGGATATCCTGATGGAAAGAGACTGATTAAGACTATGGCAAGAATAGCAAAAAAGAAGCCTATAGTAGTCCTTAAGGTCGGGAGAAGCTCAGTCGGGGCTAAAGCTGCTAATTCACATACCGGGTCATTAGCGGGATCTGACGAGGTTTACAGTGCTGCATTTAAGCAATACGGTATCATCAGGACATATTCCTTTGAAGAACTGCTTGAAACCATGCAGGCATTCAATTCACTTCCATTGCCTCAGGACAATAACGTGTTCATATTATCTCAGACCGGCGGCTTTGGAATATATTGTACGGATGCTTTGCTTGATGAAGGAATAATGAACATGCCGGTTATTGATGATAATACAAAAAAAGAATTAATTAATGTACTTCCTGACATGGCAAGTGTTTGTATTCCTGAAGGTTATGCGGATATAACAGTATCAGCAACAGTACGGCAGCATGTAGAGTCACTGCGTATATTGTTAGAAGATAAAAATGTAGGCAGTGTAATATTCATAACGGTTGTTCCGACATTTTTGCCGAGCAAGGAACTGGCAGAGCAATTGGTAAAACTCATGAAAGATAAAAATAAAGAAAATAAGCCGGTATTAATTTGCATAATGTCAGGAAATTATGTATGGGAAAGCAGGGCAATATTGGAGAGCAACGGCATCAGAACATACGACACTCCTTCAAAAGCGGTTAAGGCATTAAAGAACATGATTGAATATGCGGGGTTTTTGAAAGAATTCAGAGGAGAGGAAGCATGAGTAGATATTTAAATGAATTAGATGCAAATAAACTTCTTTCAAATTATGAAATAAATATGGCAAAAAGTCTGCTATGCGTAGATTTGGAAGACTTGGCCGAAAAAGCGAAGCTGCTTGAATTTCCTGTAGCTATGAAGGTATTATCATCTGATATTTTGCATAAAACTGATGCAGGCTGTGTTTTCCTGAATATTAAAAGTGAAGATGAAATGATAACTGCCTTTAACAAAATATCAGAGAATGCAAAAGCATATAATCCAAATGCCGTCATAGACGGTATTCTTATACAAGAAATGGCTGAAAAGGGATTGGAACTGATAATCGGAATTAAGTATGACCAACAATTTGGACATACCATATTGTTAGGCAGTGGGGGTATATATGTTGAAGTTTACAAGGATATAACTCTCAGATTATTACCTGTTAATCGTCTGGATGCAGAAAAAATGTTGAAAGAAATTCAGATTAATAAAGTAATCAAAGGGCTGAGAGGAACAGTATATGACGATGAAGCCATAATTGATGCATTGCTTAAAGTATCAAATATGTGCTTGGAAAATCCTGAAATTGAAGAGCTCGATATAAATCCGTTATTTGTATATGAAAAGGGCAAGGGAATTAAGGGTGTAGATGCTCTGATTAAATTAAAATAACCGGCAAGTTACTATAGTACCATCAATGAAATTGAACTGTGATTATGTGGAAGGATATCTGTCATGAAATATATGGATAATTGGAAGGCATATTTGTCAGGATTATGTATGTCTGTTATATTTGGCCTTACATTCCTTTTTACTAAAAAGGCATTAGTGGCCATATCGCCTATGGTGCTGCTTGCCTATAGGTTTTGTATCGCAGCTGTGGTTTTAACAATGCTGATAGTTTTCAAGGTAATAAAAGTAAATTACAAAAATAAACCTATAAAGGGGCTCATAACATTGTCGGTTTTTTACCCTGTGATTTCATTTGTGTTTGAAACGCAAGGTATTAAATATGTTTCTATTTCCCATGCCGGTATAATGATGTCTCTGATGCCTATATTTGTAATGATTCTGGGCATGATTATTCTGAAGGAAATACCGACAGGAATACAAAAGCTATTTATTTGCACCTCAATAACCGGAGTAATATTTACTATAGTTTTCGCAAAGAGTACCGGTGAAAGCAGTGAATTTATAGGTACTATATTGCTGCTGATATGTATAGTTTCAGGCTCGGTAAATAATGTTCTCTCAAGAAAGTATTCTAAAATTTTCACACCGGTTGAGATAACATATGCAATGTTAATTATAAGCAGTATATTTTTTACATTGACAGCTTTAATACAGGGGATGATAAGCGGTGACATGTACAACATGATTGCTGCTCCGATAAAAGAAACGGACGTATTGATTTCAATATTATATCTTGGTATATTTGCTTCGGTTATAGCTTTTTTTGCTATGAATTATATGTTAGCTCATTTGCAGGCAGTAAATGTATCTGTTTTTAATAACTTAGCAACGCTTGTTTCTATCTTATCAGGTATTATAATAGCTGACGAAAAACTGTACTGGTACCAGATAGTAGGAGGAATACTAATTATATCAAGCGTAATTGGAATTAATTACTTGGATATAGTTAAAAATAAAAGCACTAGTAATTAAAAAAGCTGCATTCATAGAGAATGCAGCTTTTTGTTAAATAACACAGATTAGCTTTAGTCAAGTCAAATCCGGAATTATTTAATATTGCATGTTATTTTGCATTTTTAGCTGCTTGAAGTATTGCTTCAAGGTATCCGTGAGTGTCAACTAATGTTGCACCGCTTACAACATCCAATATTTGAGTGTTATCATTTTTAGTTAAAGTATCTTCTAATTCAGCTATAGTTTTTCCGACTACATATTGTTGGATTTCATCCCAAGAAGTATCAAGGCGTTTTGTTGCCTGTGCTTCTTCAGCCATATGTTCGCTGTAGTAATCAGCATTTGCTCTTTTAGATGCTAAAACTTTAGTAGGATCTGCATAGTTTTGTCCAAAATCTTTATCTGAATTTGGAACACCTGTTGCTACGTCAGTTCCCATGAATTGATAATCATCTAATGATGCTCCGGCAATTTTATCTCCTTGCATTGCAACTACTGCAACAGTGAAGCATTTTGTACCGTGTGCCGCAAATTCAGTTCTTCCCATTTTTACAGGCTCTGCAGTATCAGCTGCAGGTGCAGGTGTTGTTGCGCAAGCTGCTAAGCTCAAAGCCATGCAAATTACCAATATTAAGCTAAAAATTCTTTTCATTTAAAAATCTCCTCCAAATTTTTTAAAATTGTCACTATTGAATAATATCACAATATTGATAATAATTCAACAAACAAGTGTTAAAATTTATTAATAAATTGATATTAAATTAACAATAGCATTAAAATATTTGGCGTATATTGTATTGCTTTGTTAAAATAAGTGGATATTACAGCCGATGCTACCAATTTTGTCGAATATAAATTTGTTATTGATTGTTTATTTACCCTATGCCAATGTACGGATATATTGTTTTCGTTTTAACAGTAACCGTTTATTTAATGGGATGCCATTATATTACAAAATTTTAACATTTTATAAAACGGTTTCTCTGACATAGTCCTCATACATATAGCTTGACTTTAAAAGAAAGTTTGCAGTTGATGTATTCATTGCAACAGGTATATCATAAAGCACAGCTATCCTCAGCAGTGCCTTTACGTCAGGATCATGCGGCTGTGATGACAAGGGATCCCAAAAGAAAATCATGAAATCAACCTTGCCCTCAGCTATAGAGGCTCCGATCTGCTGATCTCCGCCCAAAGGGCCGCTTTCAAATGCTCTTACAGGAAGAGACGTTTCTTCGATAATCATTCTGGCAGTTGTGCCTGTGCCGCATAGCAGATGTTTTGAAAGAAATTCCTTGTTTTCCTTAATCCAGTTGATAAGCTGAATTTTTTTGCCGTCGTGGGCTATTAATGCAATATGCTTTTGTTTTTTTATATCGTTTAGTTTTCTCATACAACCCTACCTGCCTACTTTGCTTAATTCTACATTAATATAGATAAATTAACTATATTACATTAAATAATTTAAATCAATACCAAATAAATTGTTAATTTCATTGAATTAAATTAAGGGTTACCATTTGCAATTAAAGTGAAAACGAAAAACAAGAAAAATATCCACTCACGGTTTCGGACACGAATAATTCTAAAGCTCATTGCGGTTAAAAATCCTACAGCTTGCAAACTCGCTGACGCCCAAACAGTGCAAGCTGCTTAACGGACTTTTAACCTCCATTCGCTAAGAATTATAATCGTGTCCTGCAAATGTTCGCTATATATTTTTCTTGTTTTTCTTAGGTTTATGGATGGACTGTGAATGGTAATACTTAAGGATTAATTCTTCTTAAATTTATAAAAGTTAAAGTTAAATTTATTGAATATATATAAAATATTTGATAAAATAAATATGTTAACATTTGCATGTGCTTAATAGATGTATCTTATAATGTAAGAGAAATTCTGGAGGAACTATGTTTGGAAAATTATTTGGCAAAAAAACTGAAGTGAACAAGAATGAACCTCAAATAATTGAAGTTACAAAACCAAGAGCTGTTAAAAAATTTGGCGGGACCAGGAAGCTTATTGCACCGCTTGGTTCATATGTCGAGGTAATGAAAATGGTGCCGAACGGAAAAATAATAACCAAGGGCGATATCAGAAATTATCTGGTGAAAAAATATAACGCTGACTACATAGATTCTTTAACGTCTGAAATTTACATAAATATAGTTATAAATGAAGCTGCTGACGGTAAAATTGATAACCTGCCTTATTGGAGAATACTTGACTACAACGGAGTGCTCAACATTAAATTTCCCGGAGGTGTTGAAAACCAAAAAAAAATGTTAGAAAAAGAAGGAAACAAAGTAGAAGATGCAGGAAAGTATTACTATGTCAAGAATTATGAGAAAAGAACATTCAAACTGATTGATAATATCGATAATAAATAATAGGAGGCTTTTGCCTCCTAAAATTATTTCAGCTTGCTTTTAAAGCCTTTACCTTTATTGCTCCGGTTGATGTTTCCGGATACGATATCTGAATCGGGGACATCCTGCATTGAAATGAAATCCAATTCATCCTGGGATTTGTTGCTTGATTTTATGCCATTAGCTGCTCCATGAAACTTGTCCATTCCATTGCCCATGCTGTTTTTTCTAAATCTTCCATTTCCCTTGCTCATAAAAGAACCCTCCTTTTTTATATATTTCCCTATGACTAATTGATTTATTCTTAAGACGATTAATAATAATTTAATTAATTGACAGTTATTACAAAAAAAACTACAATATAGTAAATAATAAATTTAACTGAATATACTCAATTATGCGGGGGATTTATGGAAACAAAATTTTATAGTCAGAACAATGTTGAATTTAAAATAGGCGGAAAAGTATATCGTGACTTGTCCGTTTTTACTAAGAGCATAAAGTTAAAGAAATCAGGGAAATGTTCTTCTGTTTATGTTCAAAAAGAAGGATTGTTTAATATTGTAGGGTATGTTGTGGAATATTGTGAGGATTTTCCGTGCTTTGATGCTTCCGACTACATATATGAGAACCGAAGCTGGAGTGAATTCTTTTTTGTTGATTCTTACGAGAGTGCAAAAGAGCTATATAAAGATTTCGAAAATGGAAATAGAAACAAAATAAATACGGACGAATTAGAAAGGCTGAAATTCGTAAGAAATGACCCAAACGACAGAACCTTCATTACCGTTACAAAATGAAAGTCCGCTCTCTTATATAGCATTAAGATTAAATACTCGTTGATTAAGCATCAGGCAGTGTGATAATATATAATAAAATTTTGAATAAAAGGAGAAGTTATATGCCGGCTTTAAAATTGAAATCAATAGATGCAAAAAAAGCTTTATCAATAAGCAAAGTATTAATAGATGAACTGCAGGAGTTGATTCAATGCCCGAGAGATTATTTCAGCATTGAAGTTACACAATCAAAATTTATTATGGACGGAAAATTTGTGGGAGGACCGCAAATGATTGATGTTTTCTGGTTCGACAGAGGACAGGAGGTACAGGACAAGGCAGCGGGGATTATAACGAGGCACATAAATTCAATTGGATACAAAAGCGTAGACATAATATTTCATTCACTTGAAAAAAATAAATATTATGAAAACGGAGAGCACTTTTAATAATAATGGACATAAAAAACATATTAACATGAATATTATTTTATGATAAGGATATTTTGTTCAATGATTTATTATATTAGGGGGTGTTGTTGTGCTTAAGGTAATAAAAGAGAGATGGAATAAATATATGCATGAAGGAATTGTTTCTGAAGATATCAGGCCTGAAATAATGAAATCTTGGCATAGATGTGAAAAAATTAATGTTGATTACAGACTGGGAAAAGGCACAAGAGTATCAAATGATGAGCTTGAGGAAAGTATAGCGAAGAACAGAGAACTGATTAATCTGGCAAGACCCATAATGGAAAACGTATTCGAGGTAGTGAAGGAAACCAATTACAGTGTTGTTTTAACAGATGAAAAGGGAATAATTATAGACCTTATAATCAACAAGGATATAAAAAATATCCATGATGATTTGAACTTTGTAAAAGGTTCACTATGGGATGAAAAGAGCGTCGGAAGCAATGCAATAGGTACATGTTTAGCTATAAACAAACCGATTCAGGTAGTAGGGGCAGAGCATTTTTGCGAACATCATCATCAATGGACATGCTCAGCAGCTCCTATTCACAACAGCAAGGGTGAAATTATAGGATGCTTTGATATTTCCGGACGAGCTGAAGATGTCCAGGCCCATACATATGGTATTGCCGCCTCAAGTGCCAATTGTATTGAAAAACAGCTTGTGATTTCTGAATCCTACGAGCTTATTGATACTACCTTTGATTCTATAATAGATGGTATAATGACAATTGACAGCAGCTTAAAGGTTATAAAGTTTAATAACAAAATTCCGGACATATTTAAAATGAAGGATGCTGAAATTTTCAAAATTGACTTAGGTAAAGTTTTTCAAGATATGGATATAGAGAAAGATATTTTTGTCAATAAGAAAAAACTGCATTTTTCCGACATAACCCTATTCGTAGGAAAAAATAAGATAGAGTGTTCATTAAATATCTCTCCTCTCATACATGGGAACGAGGTTACAGGCGCAGTTATGTTTATGAGAGAAGCTAAGCACGTAAGGAATGAAGTCAGCAAACTGGCAGGGTTCAATGCCAAATACACATTTAATAATATAATTACAAAAGATGAAAGGATGAAGGAGCTGATTGCTACTGCCAAGAAAATCTCCAGAACAAACTGCTCTGTATTAATAGAAGGAGAAAGCGGTACCGGAAAAGAACTGTATGCACAGTCAATTCATAATGAAAGCAACAGAAGAAACGGCCCGTTTATTGCGATAAACTGTGCGGCAATACCAAAGGAGCTTGTAGAAAGCGAGCTGTTCGGATATGAGTCCGGCTCCTTTACGGGTGCCGTAAAAGGAGGAAGACCCGGGAAATTTGAATTGGCAAATGGCGGAACGATATTCCTTGATGAAATAGGAGAAATACCTCTTGAAATTCAGCCAAAGCTGTTGAGGGTTTTAGATAACAGCAAGGTTATAAGGATAGGAGGAACATATGAGAGAGATTTGGATGTAAGGGTCATATCAGCTACAAACAGGAATTTATTTTATGAAATCAGCAAAAAATCGTTCAGGCAGGACCTTTATTTCAGATTGAATGTCATAAATTTAAGAATACCTCCGCTATGCAACAGGGGAGACGATATTATCGAGCTTGCCAGGTATTTTTTAAAGGCTCTTAACGAAGAAAATGACGGTTTAAATAAAAAGTTCAGCTTAGAATTCGAAAAGCTCCTGAAGCAGGAAGAGTGGACCGGAAATGTACGAGAATTAAAAAATGTTATACAAAGAGCTTATTACATGTCAGACAAGGATGTAATAAATAGTGTCCAGTTTAATCAGGATGCACCGCGTATTGAAAATAAACCAAATAAAAATGATACATCAGGCATCACAATGCAGGATATAGAAAGAGAAAGCATTGAACAAGCTCTTTACTCCAATAACGGCAATGCACTAAAGGCCGCAAAGGATTTAAATATAAGCAAGGCTACGATATACAGAAAAATCAAGGCTTATTCCATAGATACCGGCAGCATGGGAAGAATGGCCTGATTTAACAGTAAAAGCAAGACAAACAGACAGTCTCAGGTTGAGAAACTCATGAGACTGTTTTTTGTTTTATAGGCGAAATTATTTATATCGGTGAAGATTCTCATAATGAGCCAACAATATGAGAATATTGTCTCAGATTGAGACTTTATTTTAATGGCTGCAGATAAATATCATAAGCTATATTTGCCTTGGGACAAATTTATTTGCTGAATTTTCAATGAAAAATATTACCTCGCGAATTATTTGCAGCAATTGGCATGCATCGTGCATTAATTGTAAATAGAAATCATTAGAAAAATTAAAGAATGATGGGAGGTATTATTTTGAATATCACTAATGAGCAATTAAAGGACATGTATTTAACTATGTTGAAGATTCGTAAGTTTGAAAAAAATGCAATGGATAAGTTTGCAGAAGGTAAAATACCCGGCTTTGTCCACCTTTATATAGGTGAGGAGGCATGTGCAACAGGTGCATGTGCGGCATTAAGAGTTGATGATTATATTACAAGCACTCACAGAGGGCACGGACATATAATCGCAAAAGGCGGAGATTTGAACTTAATGATGGCAGAGCTGTTTGGCAAGGCAAACGGCTATTGTAAAGGCAAGGGCGGTTCAATGCATATTGCCGATGCAGACAAAGGAATATTGGGAGCTAATGGAATTGTCGGAGCAGGGCACAATATTGCAGTGGGTTCCGGACTGGCATTAAAGTATAAAAAATCCGACCAGGTTTGTGTATGCTTCTTTGGTGATGCATCTACTAATCAAAGTACATTTCATGAGGGATTAAACCTGGCAAGCATATGGAAACTTCCTGTAGTATTTGTATGCGAGAACAACGGATATGGAATTTCAGTAAGTCAAAAGAGGCATCAGGCTATTACAGATATTTCAGTCAGGGCATCAGCATACAATGTTCCTGGAATCACAGTTGACGGAAATGATTTGTTTGCTGTTTACGAGGCTGTTGGTGAAGCTGTTGAAAGGGCAAGAAAAGGACAAGGGCCTACACTTATTGAATGCAAGACATACAGGTGGAGAGGTCACTTTGAAGGGGATATGACGGTGTACAGACCTGACGGTGAACTGGAAGCATGGATGAAAAAGGATCCGATTCCAAGAGTAGAGAAGTATTTCACAGAAAACAACATTATGACACAGGACGAAATAAACGAGTTAAATGCTGATGTAGACAAAATGATAGAAGAGGCAAATAAGTTTGCTGCTGACAGTCCTGCTCCGTCATTGGAATCAGCCTTGGAAGATGTTTATTCTGATATAGTAGAGGAGGGAAGAGTACGATGAAAAAGATGACATATGCAGAAGGCATCAGAGAAGCCATGAGGAAAAAAATGCAGGATGATCCGGATGTATTGCTGTTTGGTGAAGATGTGGGCAAGTTCGGCGGATGCTTCGGTGTCAGCGCCGGTTTGTGGGAAGAGTTCGGAGATGACAGAGTCAGAGACACCCCGATTTCTGAAGGTGTGATAGTCGGTGCTGCCGTAGGTTCGGCTGCATGTGGATTAAAGCCTGTAGCAGAGTTAATGTTTGTGGATTTCCTGACAGTAGGCATGGACCAGCTTGTTAATCAGGCTGCCAAGATGCGATACATGTTTGGAGGGAAAATAAATCTTCCCATGGTAGTTCGTGTTCCTTCAGGCGGCGGTGTAGGAGCGGCTGCCCAGCACTCTCAATCATTAGAGGCATGGGTAACTCACGTGCCCGGGCTCAAGGTTGTGTATCCTTCAAATGCACAAGATGCCTATGGTCTTTTATTAAGTGCGATTGATGATGATAACCCTGTAGTATTTGTAGAAAACAAAGTGCTGTACGCTGTAAAAAGTGATGTTGATGAAGATGAATTAAAACCAATTCCGCTTGGCAAAGCAAGAGTGGCAAAAGAAGGAACGGACGTCTCGATAATAACATACGGTCGACAGGTTCTTGATGCTGTAACGGCTGCGGAAGCGTTGGAAAAAGAAGGAATAAATGCGGAGATTATAGATCTGAGATCATTATATCCTTTAGACAAGGAAGCAATATCGAAATCTGTAGGAAAAACTAATAAGGTCGTATTGGTAAGCGAGGAGTGCAAGAGAGGAGCTTACACAGGAGATATTGCAGCAACAATAGCTGAGGAATTTTTTTATGACTTGGATGCTCCGATTAAAAGAGTAGGAGCTTTAAATACACCTGTAGCTTTTTCCACAGGTCTTGAAAGCTATATTTTACCTGATGCAAGAGATATAGAATTGGCGGTCAAATCTTTATTTGATTAACAATAATACACAGCAACGACTAATGTTGTTGCTGTGTATCTCTGATTTATAATCTCACTTAATGGAGGTAATCATGACTTCTATTGGAATTATAGCAAATCCTGCTTCCGGAAAGGACATAAGAAGACTTGTATCTCATGCTACGGTAATAGACAACAATGAAAAAACAAATATTGTTGAAAGAATAGTGCTGGGAGCCCAGGCCCTCGGAGTGGAAAGAGTCTATATGATGCCTGACTCATATAACATGGGATATAGGGTTATGGATAACCTTAATTCATGTAATGAGCTCAGGTGCGAAATAATTGTAATAGATATGATACTCTTTGATAGTATGGAGGACACGGTAAATGCTGCCGAATATTTTGAGAGCATCGGTGTGGGATGTATTGTCACTCTCGGAGGAGACGGAACAAACAGAGCAGTGGCCAAAGCTGTTAATGAAGTGCCTCTCATAACTATTTCAACAGGTACAAACAATGTATATCCGGTAATGATGGAAGGTA
The DNA here is from genome assembly GCA_023453025.1 of Bacillota bacterium. GTDB lineage: Bacteria > Bacillota > Clostridia > Tissierellales > Sedimentibacteraceae > Sedimentibacter. Next base: position 142,825 of record JAEXUD010000008.1, on the reverse strand, counting down.
CCATAGCAGGAATTGCTGCGGCTGTTGCAGCATCAAAAAGATTTGAACGCAGTTTATTTATATCAAGAGATAAGAGAATTGAAATATATAAGGATAATGCATTGAGAGATATTGCCTTAGTTGATGCAGTTATTTCAAAAGATGTATTTGTCGGCTCAAAAGCAATTTGGGATATGGGTAAAATCGAGAAAATATTCGTTACAAGAAGCCATCCGGCATCGATCGGCTTTTCCTCCATCCTTGGGTGTAAAAAAATCATAACTCCACAGGACAACTTTGGAGCAAGCATTAATCTGAATGCAAACGGAAGAAAAACAAAAGCTTCTGTAGCAGCAGGTGTTGTTAACCCTGTTTTAACAGACGAGCCCTTGATAATGGAACTGGATAAAGAATATGAATATGTAACGAAATCAAAAGGAACAATCGCTCTTGACGGAGAAAGAGAAATAGAGTTTTTCGATAACCAGAAATATATTTTTAAGATAACAAGAAACGGTCCATATCATGTAGATGTTGTGAAATCGCTGGAGATTGCACAGCTAAATGGATTTTTCCAGGAATAGCATAAATTATTTTGGAGGTACAGTATGGCAGAATTTATAGTAATGCCCAAAATGGGATTAACTATGACGGAAGGCGTCTTAGTAAAATGGAAAAAATCAGAAGGAGATACAATTAATAAAGGAGATGCTCTCTTTGAAGTAGAAACAGATAAGCTGACTAATGATTATGAATCAACCACATCAGGGGTGTTGAGAAAAATAATAGTAAAAGAAGGAACTGTAAAGGTTCTTGAACCTGTTGGAATTATAGGTGCGGCAGGTGAAGATATTACAGAGCTGTTAAACAAAACAGGAGCAAGTACAGCCGTAGAAGATGTAAAAAAGCTGCAAAACAATGGGGGAAAAAATGAAGGAAGAGTAAAAATATCTCCAAAGGCTAAAAAAGCTGCTCTGGAATTAAACATTGATTACAGCTCTGTAAAAGGAACAGGCGCCGGCGGGGCAATAACAGAAGAGGATATAAAAAATTTTGCGCAACAGCATAAGAAAAAGGTTACACCAACAGCAGAAAAGGTAGCGGAAGAAATAGAAGTTGATTTAAGCAAAATTGAAAAAGACAGCCGCATAATGAAGGCTGATGTGATAAAATTCAAATTAGATGAAAACCTGACCAAGTATGCAAGCCCTCAAGAAACAAGAATTCCGATGACAACTATGAGAAAGGTTATTGCAAAGAGAATGACAGAAAGCGTGCAAATATCTCCGACGGTAACCTTTAACATAAAGGTTGATACAACTTCCATGAAACGTATAAAGGATGACTTGAAGGATATCATGAAAATTTCCTATACTGATATATTAGTAAAAGTCACTTCAAGGGTTTTATTGGAATTCCCGCTGCTGAACAGCTCATTAGACGGTAATGATATTGTTACAAGAAATTTTGTTAACATGGGAGTTGCGGTAGCTCTCCCTGAAGGACTACTGGTACCTGTTGTAAAATATGCCAATGTAAAAGGCTTGAAGGATATTTCCGAAGAAATAAAAGACATGGCACAAAGAGCCAAAGCAAACGCATTAACTCCGGACGAGCTGCGAGGCGGAACATTTACCATAACAAATATAGGAATGTATGGAATTGATTCCTTTTCACCCATAATTAATCAGCCGGAGGTTGCCATACTCGGTGTAAATGCAATAAATGAAGAGCCTAAGATGATAGATGGTGAAATAAGAATGATACCTATGATGAATTTAAGCCTGACTGCCGACCATAGAGTAGTTGACGGTGCAGTCGCAGCACAATTTCTGGCTGAGCTCAAGGCGCATATTGAGAAGCCGGGACTTTTGCTGATGTAAGGGAGGCATGTAAATGAAAATAGCAATCATAGGCGGAGGACCCGGCGGATATGTTGCGGCCATAAGAGCAGCACAGCTGGGTGCTGATGTTACACTCATAGAAAAAGAAAATCTTGGAGGCACCTGCCTGAACAGAGGATGTATACCCACAAAAGTGCTGCTTCATACATCAAATCAATATGAGACTATAGCTAAAGATTTCAGCGAGATGGGAATAAAGGTGTCAGGTGTGGAGCTTGACTGGAGCCAGCTTCAAAAAAGAAAAAATAAAATAATCAGGATGCTTGTGGGGGGAGTTGACAGGTTATTAAGCAGCAATAAAATTAAAAAGATTGTTGGTGAAGGAAGCTTTAAAAATAAGAATCAATTAAACGTTAAAGCTTCAGACGGCACGGTAAGTATTATTGATTTTGATTATGCCGTAATTGCAACAGGCTCAAAGCCTGCAATTGTACCGCTTCCCGGAGTAAATCTGCCTGGAGTGATTACAAGCGATGAAGTTTTGTCACTTCCTGAAATTCCAAGGTCAATGGTAATTATCGGAGGCGGGGTAATAGGGACGGAAATAGCCGAGGTTTACAGTGCGCTGGGCTGCAAGGTTACAATAATAGAAATGCTTCCGGATATAGTGGCAAATATGGACCGGGATATAGTACGGGTTCTCAGGGATAAGTTTGTCAGAAGCGGCATAGATATGCATGTCAATACAAGGGTGGTATCCATATCAGAATCACCGGAAGGGCTGCAGGTCAATACGTCATCAGCTGCAGGAGAGCAATCTTTTTCTGCGGAAAAGGTTCTGCTGGCAATCGGCAGAAAACCTGTCACAGAGAGCTTGTCACTGGAGAAGGTCGGAGTAGAAACAAATAGAGGAGCAGTTACAGTAAACAGAAATATGCAGACAAATATTCCTAACATATACGCGATAGGGGATTGTATTGCAGGGGTAATGCTTGCTCATGTAGCATCAGCAGAAGGAATAACGGCAGTTGAATCAATAATGAGCAAGAAATCAAAAATTGATTTCAAAACCACTCCATACTGTGTATACACCAAGCCGGAGCTGGCAGGTGTGGGACTTACCGAAGCACAGGCAAGAGAAAAAGGCTATGAAGTAAAGGTCGGTATGTTTCCTATGTACATAAACGGAAAAGCAATGATAGAAGGAGAAACTCAGGGCCTGGTAAAATACGTGACAGATGCGGCAACAGGTGAGGTCTTAGGTCTGCATATGGCAGGTCCGGGTGCTACGGAACTCATAGCAGAAGGTGCACTTGCATTAAGGCTGGAATCCACCATAGACGAAATAGCAACAACAATTCATGCGCATCCCACAGTAGGCGAATCTCTACAGGAAGCTGCCCATGCAGTATACGGTGAAGCAATACATATACCTAAATAAAAATTCAGGATAAATAATAAGAGGACCTTGCAATGAAAATTGCAGGGTTTTTAAAGTGATATAATTTTAGTTTGCTGTTTAGAGTTGCGGCAAGTCCTTCACGGTTGCAAAAATTTTACTTTTATGTTAAAATTCTAAGCATATCATGTTGATTTAGCACTTTAATTACAACAAATAAAACTAAGGAGTTAGTTATGCCAGAATTTAATAACAAAAATGAAATTGATAAAATTTATGCTCAGTTAAGTCCGCGTGCAAACAAATTATATCATTTTATAAATTGTTACTATGAGTATATGAATCAACCAAGAGATTACGATGGCTCCGGCGAATTTGTAAGCATGGCCGAAATACATATATTGACTTTAATAGCTGACAACCCGGGAATTACGGTAAGCAGGCTTGCCCTGGAATGGGGTACGACAAAAGGGGCAATTTCACAAACAATAAAAAAACTGGAACAAAAAGAGTTGATTTACAGAGAAAAGAAAACAGGTAATGCTAAGACAATTCATATATACCCGACAGAAAAAGGAGATCGCTTAAGTACAGCGCACAAGAGCTATGACAATGCGGACATTCTTCAGACTCAATATGATTTATTAAGGACTTGTACATCTGATGAAATCGACACATTCTATAAGGTTGTCGATGAGTATTCAAAATTGTTCGATTAATATCCGGTTAATTTGCAGACATTTTGTGAGAACCTAAACAAAAATGTCTGTTTTTTTATGTTATAAGCTGTTTTGAAGATATGGACAAAAATACATTTAATAGTTTAATTACTAAACAATAAAGTAATATATATTAATATATATACCAAAATAATGTAAAAATTAGTATATATATTACATATAAGAGAATAAAAATAAAATTTAATATAGAATAAAACTAAAATATTTTTAAATTAGTATTGACTTATTAAATAAGGAATATTATAATTATAGCATAAATAGTTTAGCAGCTAAACAAAATATATAAAAAGGTAATGCAAATATAAAGGCATGGTTTTTTATTATGGGCTAAATGCTTATATAATTGGAAAACGATATTCAGGCCAGTAATGATGACAGCACAGTTTTATGCAGACTCGCAATATAATAAATTATTTTATTAATATAATTATAGGAGGCTAAGCTATGGCTGAAACAGTAGGTGTGAAAGAAACTGGAACAAAAGAACTAGGTACAAAGGATTTAAAAAGGGTGCTGGGAAGAAAAGATTTGATGTCAATTGCGGTTGGTCAGATAATCGGAGCAGGTATTATGTCACTAACAGGTGTTGCAATAGGAATGACAGGAAAATCAGTTCCTTTGTCATTTATGGTGGCAGCAATTTTTACAATTATTATGTCAGTACCGATAATTATAATAGGTGGAACTGTTCGTATGCGCGGAGGTCAGTATACTCAGGTTGCTATACTTGCAGGGCAAAAGTGGGCAGGCATTTACATGATTACCTATATTTTTTCAAATGTGGCTTTGGCAATGTATGCAATATCATTTGCTCAATATGCTCAATCATTGATACCGGGAGTGCCATTGATGCCTACTGCAATTATTATGTTGACAGTTTTTTACATACTTAATCTTATGGGAGTACAGGGTGCGGCTATCGTACAAAACGCAATGGTTGTTTTGATGGCAGCCGGTCTTGCATTGTTCGTTGCGTTTGGATTCGGCAATATACAACCTGGAGTTTTTAGCGGACCTGATTTTATGACAAATGGGATCAGAGGTGTAATGGGTGCAGGGGCATTACTTGCCTTTGCAGCAGGTGGAGCTACTGTGGTAATAAACTTTGGTGCGGAAGCCAAAAATCCTACAAAGGATATTCCTATTGTAATATTGGTATCAACATTAAGTGTTTCAGCTGTGTATGCATTTATGAGTCTTGTAGCCGCTAATGTATTGCCTATCAGCGAAGTAGCTTATCAACCCTTGTCATTAGTTGCTAAAGCAGTTATGCCTTCCTGGGCGTTTGTATTCTTTACAGTTTGCGGTGCGGGATTTGCTCTTTCTACAACGTTGAATGCAACATTGGCATGGGTTACTAAGCCTGTTCTTCAAGCGGTTGAAGATGGCTGGTTCCCAAAGTTCCTTGGTGCTATTAATGAAAAATACAAGACACCTCATGTTTTACTGACAATATTCTATGTAATAGGATTGGTGCCGATTATAACAAATTTATCAATCGGAACAATTGCAAATGCAGCTTTATTAATTATTCAGGCGTTTAATGTTATATTAAGTATAGCTTTAATAAGATTACCGAAAGTGCTGCCCGTTGAATACGCAAAATCAAAGGTAAAGATTTCACAGCCTGTCTTATACTTAATAGCATACAGCGCAGCAGCCTGTGCAGCATACCAATTCTATTTGCTGTGGGGATTTTCTACAAACGTTGAGAAAATTTATGTAGTTGCTATATTGATTTTGTCAGTGGCATTTGGTTTTGCAATGGATAAAAAGGCAAAAATGACAATCAGCTATGAGGCAGACTAAAATTTAAGAGGGAGATAAATATAGTATGAAATTAGTAATTGGAAATAAAATGCCTGATTTTAATGTGGATACTCCATATAAAAGAGGCATAAATTTGAGCAGTTTATTAAGCAGCAAAAAAACAGCCATATTATTTTTAAGATATGAGGGCTGCACATTATGCAGGTTTGACATGATGATCTTAAAAGATGAATATGATAAAATAAGAGAGTCAAGCGGAAAGGTGTTGGTTGTTCTGCAGTCAGATCCTGACAAGCTAAACAGAGAACTGAAAAGGGATTACTATCCATTTGAGATTGTTTGTGACCCGAGCCAGAAATTGTATAAGCAGCTTGAAATTAATGCTGCAAGCTCTCAAGATGAAATGATTGGTCCGGATTCCATGATAAAATTACAGAAAGTACAGGAATCAGGATTGACTCATGGAGATTATGAAGGCAGTGAAATGCAATTGCCTGCAGCTTTTGTAGTTGATAAAGATTTAGTCGTGACTTATGAACATTATGCTGCAAATATTACTGACATGCCTGATGTCGATGAATTAGCGATATTGTTGAAAAAATAATAAGGTTATTCATTGATAACATAATTCTTAAAATAAATATAACGATTGAAAGGAATGAATCACAATGAAATATGATTTTACTAGTATTATTGACCGCCAAGGAAGAGATTCGATAGCTGTCGATTTGATGCCCGGTTTTGGACCGGAGGCCCCCAAGGAAGGATTTGATATAATCCCTATGTGGGTTGCTGATATGAATTTTCCTACTGTTCCGACAATTCAGGAATCTATGATTGAACGTGCAAAACACCCGATGTTTGGATATTTTCTGCCCGGAAAAGAATATTTTGATGCAATTATCAATTGGCAGGAAACACGTAACGGCGTTACCGGATTAACATCAGAACATATCGGTTATGAAAATGGAGTTCTCGGCTGTGTTATTTCTGCGCTTAATGCATTCTCTGCACCTGGCGACTGTGTGCTGCTTCATTCTCCCACATATATAGGATTTACAATGTCCTTGGAGAACAACGGCCGCAAGATTATTCATTCGGATCTTGTGCAGGATGAAAACGGAATCTGGCGTATGAATTATGAAGACATGGAAGCTAAATTAAAAGCACATAAAATTCATGTTGCGATATTCTGCTCTCCTCACAATCCATGCGGACGTGTATGGGAACGCGAAGAAATTGAAAAGGCCATGGAAATTTACAAGAGAAATGATTGTATTGTTATTTCTGATGAAATCTGGAGTGACATTATATTATACGGCAACAAGCACATTCCTGCACAAAGTGTGAGCGAAGATGCAAGAAACCGTACAATTGCGGTTTATGCTCCGAGCAAGACATTTAATCTCGCCGGTTTAGTCGGGTCATATCACATTATATACAGCAAGTACCTGCGGGACCGGGTAAAATCACAAAGCAGCAAGTCCCATTACAATGATATGAATGTTCTCTCTATGCATGCACTCATAGGTGCTTACAAGACCGAAGGACATGAATGGGTTGAAGAGCTTCGTCAGGTAATTGCTGAAAATGTTGATTATGCATATGATCATATCACTAAAAATTATAAAGGAATCAAGCTTGCAAAACCACAGGGGACATACATGCTGTATCTTGATTGTGAAGAGTGGTGCAAGGAACACAACATGACTCTGGATAATCTTTATAGGGCAGGAACTGATGTGGGAGTAAGCTGGCAGGACGGACGTCCTTTCAATCGTCCTTATGCAATCCGTTTGAATCTGGCATTGCCTAAATCACGTGTAATCGAAGCATTTAATCGTTTAGACAAACATGTTTTTAACATAATTTAAAAATAAAGCCTGATTCAGGCTTTATTTTTTTGAATGTTATCGATAAATAATTATCGTAAAACAATAAATAATTATTGACTTAGAAAAAATATCTGATATAATAATGATTACAAAAATCATTTGGAGGGGTTTATGTATCAGAAAAGTGTAATACATTACATAACTAAAATTTGTATTGATATTTTGTTTTATGCAGGCATTGTATGCTGTCTGCTGATTCCTTTTTCTTCAGGATGGATGCAAAGTTATTTTTATGTGGCAAATGAGAGAGCGCTATTTGTTAAAACAATTTTGTTATTATCGGGAATTTCAGCTGTTTATATTTTGTGGCAGATGAAGATTATATTCAGGACCTTGATGCAAGGCAACCCTTTTATTCATGCCAATGTTTCCTGTCTTAGGAAGATTGCTTTGTCATGCATGGTTATTTCATTTATCTATTTTGTAAAGCTGATATTCATGCCGACAATTTCAACGATAGTCATAATTGCGATATTTATGGTAGCATGTTTGCTGTGTTTGACCTTAAAGGATTTGTTCAAGCAGTCAATTTACTATAAAGATGAAAATGACTTAACGGTGTAGGGGTGAGACATATGGCAATAGTGATACAGCTTGACGTAATGATGGCTAAACGAAAAATCAGCCTTATGGAACTGGCTGAAAAAATAAACATAACGCCTGCAAATCTTTCAATATTGAAAAATAACAAGGCAAAGGCAATAAGACTTTCCACACTTGAGGAAATATGCAAGGCGCTGGATTGTCAGCCGGGGGATATTATCGAATATGTTCAGGGTCAGGAGGAATAGCTATGGACGACAGGATTAAATTGAAGCTATCATTGTATGGGATGATTTCAGCGGTTTCTTTTATTTATTTAATACTGAATGACATTCCGGGAATCAGCATTCCAATATTCTTTGCAGTACAGATTGCTTCTTTATACTTGATTATAAAAAATAAGGATGGAGTAAAGAACATAAGAGGTTTATTATTTACGGTTCCAATACTTATAATATCCTTGAACTTTTTTATAAGCGCCAATTATATGTGGGCACCAACTAATTTTTTAGCAATTGTGTTTTTGTACAGTGTCATGTTTCTAATGCTCAATGAAAAATTGAATTTAAGCAAGTTAAACATTTTGGGGTTTGTAAAAATTATCATTAATATCTTTGAACCTTTGGTTAATTTTATAGTTCCGTTAAGGTGGATAGCAGAAAGGTCCAGGAACAATGAAAAAAATATGCTTGTGAAAAGAATAATTTTAGGCGTGTTAATTTCAATACCCTGTGTTTTATTCCTGACTATGATGCTGTCATCTGCCGACATGATATTTTATAATAATTTCAAGGTATTTAACAAGTGGATTGAGGATTTCTTCTATAACTTGCAGATTTTCAAATTAATTATCGGAGCTTTTGCAGGATTGTACCTGTTTGGTCATTTATACAATGTATATGACACGAATGAAGAGAGCGCTGTAAAGATTGTAAATGAAAACAGTGCTTCAATAAAGCAGGTTAAGGGAGACGTAGTTGTTTTAAACATATTGCTTACTTCTATTCTAGCTATTTACACAATATTCATTGCAATTCAGTTCAGATATTTATTTTCATCAGGTGAGCTTCCCTATGGGTTAAATTACGCAGAATATGCAAGACGGGGATTTTTTGAACTGGTATTTTTAAGCGTATTGAATATAGGACTGATAATGCTTACCACATATCTGCTAAAGGATAAAATATACAATGAAAAAATTAAATGGGCGCTGATTACAAAGGGCATGATGATATATTTGTGTGTTGTGACAGGAATTTTACTGGTTTCATCATATTACAGGATGTCACTTTATGACAGCGCATACGGCTTTACCAGATTAAGAATATTGGTATACATGTTCTTGATATTTGAAGGGCTGGGATTGGCTGCGACATTGATATACATTATTAAGCATAACTTTAATATATTGGCTGTGTATGCAGCTGTATGCCTTGTATTTTATCTTACTCTCAACCTTGTAAGAATTGATGAAATAATTGCTAAAAGAAATATAGACATGTATTTAAACGGTCAGACTGAAACTGTTGATGTGGGTTATTTAATGACTCTGTCATCTGACGCCGTTCCCGAAATAATCAGACTATTGGATGAGAAGGTTGAAATAAATACAAGAATAATGACAAGAGATTATCTGATGCATTTGCATAAAGTATACAGCAGCATGGAAAACAGCTGGCAAAGCTATAATTTATCGGTGGAAAAAAGCAAGAGCATTCTTTTGCAAAATAAAGAAAAAATCGAATTAAAATATTAACGATAAAGTTTAAAGGCACAACACCATAAGTTAAGCTGATGATGTTGTGCCTTTGGTTCATATATCAATTTCATATTTTTTCAACTTATTATATAGACTGCTGCGGTCAATATTTAATAATTTTGCGGCATAAGATTTATTACCTTTTGCTTCAATGAGCGTTTTAATAATTTTTTCTTTTTCTACTTCAGCTGTGACATCATTGAGAGAGCTTATGTTTAATAAATCCTTATTGTTGACATCCGTTTTTTTGAACATTCTGGATATCAAAAAATCAAAATGCTCCAGCTTTAAATAGCCTGATCCTGCAGCTATACATGCACGTTCGAGAACATGCTTTAATTCTCTTATGTTTCCGGTCCATGCATATTGATAAAACAGGGCATAAACATCATTTCTGATACCTGAGATTTCTAATTTATGGGATTTGTTTATCTGTTCAATAAAATAATTGCACATAAGCGGAATATCCTCCGAACGTTCTCTGAGAGGAGGTATATTTATTTCAACAACATTTATCCTGTAGAATAAATCTCTTCTGAATAAGCCCTTTTCCACTTGCTCCTCAATATTTTGATTTGTGCAGCAAATGATGCGTACATCAATCTTTATTGTTTTTAAACCGCCAATCCGTTCCAGTTCGCCTTCCTGCAGGACTCTCAGTAATTTAGTCTGCAAATTTAAAGGCATTTCTCCTATTTCATCAAGAAGAAGTGTTCCATGGTTTGCAAGCTCAAATTTTCCGATTTTGCCGTCCTTTGACGCACCTGAGAAGGATCCCGGTTCATAACCGAAAAGCTCTGATTCCAATAAATCTTTTGGAATAGCCGCACAATTTATTTTTACAAAATTCTTATCCCGTCTGTTGCTCAGTTCATATACAGCATTGGAGAAAACTTCTTTGCCTGTTCCTGTTTCTCCCGTTATTAAAAAAGTCAAATCTGATTCTGCAAATCTTTCAATTGTATCTTTTATTATAAGGATTTGTTTTGAATCACCGATTATCTGTCCTATGGGATTTTGAGGTTTGTTGGTCAATTCAAAAATTTTCTTTTTGTATTCCAGGTTTTCATTTTGCAATTTTTTGATTTGCTGATTTAATATGGAAACCTCGTTCAAGTCAAAGAAGGTAGCTACACTGATAACACCATAAAGTTTATCATCTTCAATAATAGGTATTCTGTTACATACAACTGTTTCACCATTTTTCAGAGTGAATAAATGTCCGATATCTTCTTTTCTTGTCTGGATAACCCGGGGAATCTCCGAATTAGCTATAACATCCTGGATAGGTTTTCCGAGGATATCTTTTTCCTCAATACCCAGCAGCTCTTGATAATTATTACTTATAAAAACTATATTTCCCTTATCATCGGTGATAATAGCATAATACATACATTTTAGAGCATTGTTCAATATATTCTGAAGATCTTTATTTAAATTATAATTTTTCATCATTATCCTCCTGAACAGTATAACAATTATAGCATAGTTTAATATGTGATTCTATAAAAAAAGATATTCCAAAACTAATCAGAAATTTGGCAATATCTTTTTTATATCAATTATTATGCCCCCACTTTTACAAGCGGGGGTACCTATTCAATGATGTTCAGCTTTAGCTTAACGAGTTCACTATTTGTAAAATAATTATTTATTTTTGAGGTAAAACAAGCGCTTCACCGGTCGTAACAACAATACCGTCCTGATTTGTGCAGTATGTTTTCAAGCTCACTCTGTTTTTTTGCGGGAAAATTTCTTCTATTTCCACAGTTGCGGTGATTGTATCTCCGAAACGTACGGGAGCTAAAAAATTAAGCGTCTGAGAAGAATATATAGTGCCCGGTCCCGGAAGCTGTACACCTATCACTGCTGAAATTAATGATGCAGTTAGCATACCGTGGGCAATTCTCCCTTTGAATAAGGTGTTTTTTGCATAATCTTCATTTAAATGTGCAGGATTGATATCGCCGCTTATACCTGCAAATAAATAAACATCTGTTTCAGTTATTGTTTTTGTAAAGGCTGCTTTTTGTCCTACCTGTAATTCGCTGATTTTTAAACCGGTCATATTACTAAAATACCTTCCTTGTAAGACCGAAAATCTGACGTGCTTCATCAGGAGTTGCGGCTTCATATCCGGCTTCTTCAAGCAATCTTTTCGCACGAGCAACAAACTGTGCATTAGATTCGGCAGGTACTCCCTTATGATACATTACATTGTCCTCCATGCCAACACGCAGATGTCCGCCCATTGCAATTGCAGCCATCATAATAGGCATGTGACCGCTGCCTATTCCGCAGGCAGCCCAGGTAGATCCTTCCGGTATTAAGCTTTTAAGAAAAACAAGATTTTCTATAGTGCTGGTCATGCCGCCCGGACATCCGAGAACGAATTGAAAATGAAGAGGTGCTTTTAATATTCCCTTCTTTAAATAATATAAAGCTTCATAAACCATTCCGGCGTGAAAAATTTCAATTTCCGGTTTTATATTTGACTCCTGGAGTGCCAGGCCCAGCTTTTCTAAAAATGGCGGAGTGTTTTCAAAAACTGTTCTGTGCTGCCAGTTTAATGTTCCGCAGTCATAAGAAGCCATTTCAGGTAAAAGCTGCTGTAAAGGATAGATTCTCTCTGCATCTCCAAAACCGACACTTCCCGAGCTGGTAATATTAATACAAATATCACAGTCCTTTTTAGCACGTATCAAACCAATAGTTTCCTTGTATTTAGCAAAATCGGTAGATGGTGTTCCATCATCATTTCTGACATGTATATGTGCTATGGCAGCGCCTGCTTTCCATGCTTCATAAACATCATCTGCAATTTCCTGAGGTGTTATTGATAAATTGGGGTTGTCTTTCCTGGTCGGCCATGAACCTGTAATGGCTACTGAAATTACTCTTTTATTTTTTAAGTCACTCATTATATTTCCTCCATAAAAATGTTGTAATATCTATACTGGTAAATATAGCAATCTTCATGCCAACCTTTGGATTGATTAAAATAAGCGAAAAACAAATTTTGCTTATTTTAAATTGTAGAAAATTTAATCATTTATTGATTAAAAGTGTAGATGTTTTGCGCAAAATTCCGGTATGAATTTTTAAAAACAAGCAATTTATATGTTTTTTAGTATTGGCATAGTTTTTGCTGTATTATAGTTGCACTTTTAAAAATATGAGGAGGCATGAAAAATGAGAGTAGCAATTTATGGCTGCGGATCAATGGGAACGGTAATGGGCGCCTTTTTAAACAAAGGCGGCATTGATGTCGAATTGATTGACAACTATAAGGAACATGTAGAGGCTTTGAATAACAAGGGAGCACATATAATAGGCTGTGTTGATATCACAGTGCCTGTGAAAGCGATTACTCCTGAACAAATGGAAGGGAAATATGATATAGTATTTCTGTTTACTAAACAAACAGCAAATTCTGAGGCTCTGCCACACCTTAAGAAATTCCTTAATGATGACAGTGTGGTTTGTACATTGCAGAATGGTGTTCCTGAATACAGTGTATCAGAGTATATAGGAGGAGACAGGACTGTAGGCGGTACTGTGCTTTGGGGAGCGACATTTATAAGCCCGGGAGTTTCAGAGGTAACACAAGATGTTACTTCTGGAGATATTTTATTTGATATAGGTGAAATAGACGGCAAGATTACCGAAAGAATTAAGAAGGTAGCAGGAGTTCTTGAGCATATGGGACCTGTAAATATTGTTGAGAATTTAATGGGTGCGCGTTGGTCTAAATTAATCTGCAACAGCTGCATGAGCGGAATGTCGGCAGTTACAGGCTCAGTGTTCGGCGATGTGCTCAACAATTTAAAGGCAAGTGCATGCCTGGGTCTTATAGCAAAAGAAATAGTAGAGATTTGCGGTGCGGCAGGAGTTCAATTTGAAGATGTTATGGGAATGGATATGAGAGATTGGGGCAAGGTTGACACTTATGAGGATTATGCATTATCTCAAAGATGCTTCAGAAAATTTTATGCTGATAAAAGAACAGCAAAAGCAAGCATGCTTCAGGATCTGGAAAAGGGTAAAAAGACTGAAGTCGACATGATTAACGGATTTGTTGTTGAACAGGGTAAAAAATATGGAATTCCTACTCCGTTTAATGATATCGCCGTTAAAGTAATCAAAGGAATAGAGAACAAGGAACTTCCATTAAGCATGGAAAATCTAAAATTCTTTAACATACCGGAATTTAAAGAATAATATCAGCAGCTTATTATTAATAATAATGGAAGAAATTAAAATTTTTTATGAGCTTTGTATTCATTAATCATTATGTAATTTTTTTAAGGTTATTATAAAATTAGAAAAGAGGTCTAATATGATTGGAATAATGGGTTTATTAGTAGCAATTGCCATCCTTGCTGTTTTAGCTTATAAAGGTGTAGGAGCCTTACCGCTTACTATCACGGCTGGATTAGTGGTAATTATAACAAACAAGATGGGTTTATGGGAATCCTTCTCTGAATATTATATGAATGGATATATTGGGTTTTTCAAATCATATTTTTTAATATTTGCTTCTTCGGCATTATATGCGAAAATAATGGAAGACACAGGCGCAGCAGTATCTATAGGTTATAAGTTCATTGATTGGTTTGGAAAAGGCAGAGCGATGCTTGTTGTTCTTCTTGCAACATCGGCATTAACATATGGAGGCATCAGCTTATTCGTTGTTGTATTTGCTGTAAGTCCTATAATAATGGTATTATTTAAAGAGGCAGATATTCCCAGACGCCTTGCCATGGGACCTTTACTTGCGGGTTCAGCTGCATATACAATGACTGTGCTGCCAGGCTCTCCTCAATTAACAAATGTGGTTCCGGCATCTTATTTAGGCACAACACTTACAGCAGCTCCTGTATTTAGTATCATTGTCGGTATATTGATGTTCGTTGTTGAATATGCGTATTTAAAATGGGAAGAAAAAAGACTTAAAGCTGCGGGAGAACACTTCACATACATTGAAGGCACTGATCCTACGATGTATCAAATTGAAAGAAGTCAGCTTCCGTCAGCTACTAAATCTTTCATTCCTTTAATAGTAGTTGTTGTTACAATTATTTCATTAAGAAATGCCATGCCGTCATCTGCATCAGTTGTGCTGGCAATGGTAGTTGCATCAGTAATAGCACTGATATTTAACTGGGACAGGATAGAAGACAAAAAAGAGATGATAAATAAAGGCTTGGGCGGAGCAATAGGAGCTATTGCAGGACCGTGTGCAGTTGTTGCCTTTGGCGGGCTGGTTCAAAATTCACCTGCATTCCAGGATGTTGTTGCCTGGATAACAGGCTTCAATATGAATCCATATATAACAGGAGTATCAGCAACTGCTATTATATCAGGTATCACCGGTTCTTCATCAGGCGGTGTGAGAATTACCATGGAAACATTCTCTCAATTATTCCTGTCCAGCGGAGCAAACATGGAATATATGCACAGATTGACTTCAATAGCGGCAGGAACCTTGGATTCACTTCCTCACTCAAGCGCTTTGTTCTTAATGTTCGGCTGGCTGGGATTGAATCACAAGCAGGGTTACAGATTTGTATTCGTTACTACGGTTTTAATACCTTTAGTTTTTATTATCGCATGTACAGCTGTAGTAATTGCATTAGGATTGTAAAATAAAGTATCAGGAAAATAACTTTTGACAAATTTATTTATAGGGCAAAATAGAGGCAAAATAAAGGCATAGATTATATTAATTTTAAAATACAGCAATAAGATTGTATCAACATATGAGGATGGTATTTTTGAAAAAATACCATCCTCATTATTTTATACCATCCGGATTTTTATGAATCAACCCGTATTAAGCCGCCGAATTTCATCTCTCGAGGTAAATTCTCTTTTTTTTACACATTTATTTATGGATAAATAATAATTCATATATTATAATTAATAAAATAATTAAAAGGTGGTTTGGATATGAAGATAAAAACTTTTAAGGTTGAGCAGTGGATGAATGAGTTTGAAAATGATGCGGTTTATAATTTAGGAGAAACTTGTATTGATTCTATGACATTAGGTGAGCTGACAGAACTTTCAGGCTATAAACCGGAGGAATACCTGGCTTCATTAAAGGACAAAAGGATGACCTACAGCCATATATATGGTTCTCCTGAATTTTTAAACGGTGTTGCAGGACTGTATAAAAATATCAAGGCTGAACAGGTTATTCCTACTCACGGCGCTGTCGGTGCCAATAACATGGTCATTGTTTCCATGATTGAACCAAGTGATAATATGGTGTCTGTAATGCCAACATACCAGCAGCACTATTCAATACCTGAATCAATCGGTGCGGAAGTGAGAATATTGCAGCTGACACCCGAAAATAAATTTTTGCCTGATTTGGAGTTGTTAAAAAGCTTAGTTGATGAAAAAACTAAAATGATTACCATAAATAATCCTGACAATCCGACAGGTTCGTGGATTCCTGAAAGTGAAATGAAAGAAATCGCAGAAATTGCCAAAGGTGTTGGTGCGTACATATTGTCAGATGAGGTTTACAGAGGCATATCCGAGGACGGAAGCTATATGCCATCAATTGTTGACTTGTATGAAAAGGGAATTTCCGTAGGCAGCATGTCCAAGATTTTTTCACTGGCCGGGCTTCGCATGGGATGGATTGCTTCAAGAAGCGAAGAGGTAATTAAAGCGTGTCTGGAAAGAAGAGACTATGACACAATCAGCTGCGGAGTGATGGATGATTTGTTCGCATCCATGGCACTTTCCAACAAAGAAAAAATATTTGAGAGGAACAGGAATATTTTACTGAAAAACCGGGCAATTCTGGACCAGTGGGTTCAGGAGACACCGGAGGTTCACTATATCAAGCCCGTGGCCGGAACAACAGCGCTTGTTTATTATAATAAAAAAATGCCTTCTTATGACTTGTGTGTAAAATTATTGAGAGAAAAAGGTGTTCTTTTTACACCGGGTTCATGCTTTGAAATGGAAAACTGTGTGAGAATCGGATATGCATTTGATTCAAAAACACTAAGGGTCGGACTTGATAAATTTGCTGAATTATTAAGAGAAATATAGGTGAAGAATGAAAAATAAATTTATTGCAAAAAGATATTGGACCGAAGACAGCACTGCAATGGGAAAGTCTGCTGAGCTTGCCAAGACATTTGATGATTTAATTAACTTGAGTCTTGGCGACCCGGATTTGACAACCCCGGACACGATAATTGACAGTGCCTTCAGGGATGCTCACAACGGGCATACCAAGTACACCGATTTCAGCGGCGATGCGGAGTTAAAGTCTGAAATCTGCAAATTTTACAAGAAAGAATACAACATGGATGTGAAGGACAAGGAAATATTTGTGACAACCTCAGGCTGCCATGCTATGTATCTGACATTGGAAACTATTATAGACGATGGAGATGAGGTAATAATACAGTCTCCGTTCTTCACTCCATATCCTCACCAGGTGAGGCTGGCAAGAGGTGTGCCGATAGAGTATCCAACCTATGAAAATGAAAATTATCAAATAAACAAAGAAAGACTTGAAGAACTGATCAATGAAAGAACCAAAGCCATCATAATCAATACACCGTCAAATCCTACAGGATGCTGCCTGACAATTGAATCAATGAACATTATAGCAAATATATCCAAAAAGTATGATTTAATTGTTATTGCAGATGATATTTATACTGCATTCAGCTTTGAGCAGCCTTTTTTACCTATTGCTTCACTGCCGGGAATGAAGGAAAGAACCATAACAATAAATTCATTTTCAAAAAATTTTGTTATGACCGGCTGGAGGATAGGAAATATAATAGCACCGGATTACATTATCGAGGTAGTGCAGCAAATAAATGAGAATGTTGTATTTACTGCTCCCTCCATATCACAAAGAGCTGCGATACATGCCCTTAGACACAGAAAAGAAATTCAGCCGAAGATTATTGAAGAGTTTAAGAGCAGAATATTTTATGCAGCTGAAAGAATCAACAAGATACACAATATGCATGTTATCTATCCTCCTATGGGGACATTTTATCTGTTTCCAAGCATTAAGGATTCAGGACTTACGTCTGAAGCAGCGGCAGATATACTCCTTAATGAGGCACATGTGCTTGTTCTGCCGGGAAATGCTTTTGGAAACAGCGGCGAGGGCTACATTCGTATTGCATGCACAGTGAACAAGGATGTATTGAAGGAAGCCTTCGACAGAATTGAAAAGGTAAGCATATTTAAAAAATATCACCCTTGATTATTTACAATTATTTGATAAAATTAATTAAAATAAAAAAATAAGGAGCAATTATGGCAGATATTAAATATGAAATTACAGATGAGCTTGCTGTTCTTTCTGAATCGTCAAGAGGCTGGACAAAGGAAGTAAACATGGTGAGCTGGAATGACAGGGAGCCAAAGGTTGATATAAGAGAATGGTCTCCTGAGCATGAAAGGATGGGAAAAGGAGTAACGCTCAGCAAGGAAGAAGCAAAGATATTGAGAGATGTTTTGAATAAAATGGATTTATAAGAGCTTGAAAAACAAATTGAAGATGCTCCTTAAAAGAGTTATGTCTTATATAAAGCCAGAGAATGGGTATAATATAACAAATTTTAATATCCGGAGAAAGATATGGTTAAATTGAGCAATGTAAATGAGACCTTGTTTATCCCTTTGTACGGCAAGGCATTAATGAGCAAAAACAATATGATTATAAAGGACAAAAAAGCTGAGGAAATTATCCGAAGTGTGAATTATGATTTCAAAAAATTGAAAATTGCAAAAAAAATTCAAATTTTTATGAGCTTAAGGGCTGTGATAATTGATGATTACACGGATTATTTTATTAAGAAAAATCCCGGCTGCATTGTGCTGCATTTAGGCTGCGGACTGGACTCAAGAGTCATGAGAGTCAAGGGAGAAGCAAAGTGTTGGTATGACCTGGATTTTCCTGAGGTTATCGAATTAAAGAAAAACTATTTTTATGAAAATGATGAATACAAAATGATTGGTTCATCGGCAACAGATTATAACTGGATGAGCCGGATAAGCTACTCAGGAGAGCCGGTGCTGATAATTGCAGAAGGATTGTTAATGTACTTAAGTGAAACAGAGGTTAAGAATTTATTAGCTGCTTTAAAAAGTAAATTCACCGGGGCGGAGATTATCTTTGATGCCTTTTCAAAGACAACTGCCAAAATGTCTAAATATCAGCCTTCACTTAAGAAAACAAATGCTCAGATATTATGGGGCTTTGACAAGCCTGATGAAGTTGAAAGCCTGGACGGAGGTATAAAGTATTTACATACACTTTATTTTAATGATGATAAGAGAATTGAAGATTTGAACGGATATTATAAATTTATGTTCAAATTGACCGGGAATATAAAGGCAGCCCGTGAAGCACAAAGGATTTTTGTTTTCAAGCTCGGCAGGGATGTTTTGAAATTTAACTTATATGATAAATAACGGGCGAGTACAAAACTCGCCCTGCTATTTTATCTTTTCCTTTTAAATGATCTTCCGGTGTATAATCCAAAGTATGAAACAGTTATTATGAGAATAATATATGGTACGTAGAATACTTTGAAGCCTTCATCGTACATATCAAACAAAAGCACCAGGATGCCGGGTAATACAAGCCACGGCAAGAATACAAAGGTTTTAAAGGGCTTCCATATCCCAATTATAATTCCCAGTATTCCGTATATTATCAGTACAATAAGGACAGTTACCAGTCGCTCATAGCTGGTGCCATCTGAAAATACTGATACAAAAACTCCGAAAATTGCAAGCAGCAAACCGGCAATTACTGTTACCAGGTATGGGAATGCCTTTTTTTTATATTCAAAATTCATAATGTACCTCATTTCATTCAAGGATTTATTGCTATTATGTGTATTAATTTCCGTTTAATACCCTGACTATAAAACTGTCAGCAGGCAATATGATTGTCTTGTCACCCTGCATTGTTGCTTTTAATGCTTCAAGGCTTCTGATAAATTCATAGTATTGAACTCTATCTTCCGAGGAGTAAGCAGCAGCTATAATTTTCATATATTCGCTTTCTCCCTGCCCCTTCAATTCCTCAGCTGAAGCCTTGGCCTTTGATAAGAGTATGCCTACTTCCTTGTCGGTTTCATTTACCACCTTGCTTGCTTCCAGGTTTCCGTCTGCTCTGTAGCTTTCTGCCATTTGAGTTCTCTCGGAAATCATTCTGTTATAAACTGCTGTTTCGTTGTCATTTGGAAGGTCAAGTCTTTTTATTTCTACCGCAACAGTTGATATGCCGTAATTTTTCAGCTGCAAGTTGACCATTTCAGTTATTTTTGAATTCACATCATCTATTGAACGGTTGTTTGAATTGATAATGTCAGTCTGGTCCATGGTTCCCAATGTGTTTTTTACTGCATTGTAAACAACAGCATCTATACGGTTTTCCATCTCTGAGATTCTGCTGACTGTTCTCATAAATGTATAGGGATCGTCTATCTGCCATACAGCAAAATTGTCAACCACCAATGTTTTTTTATCTCCTGTCAGAACCTCTGACGGCGGAAGGTCATACATCATTCTGTACTGAGGTATTTTTTCAACCGTGTCAAGTACCGGAAGCTTGAAATGCAGACCGGCAGTGTCTTGCATTTTTACAAATTTTGAAAATCTTGTTACGTATGCATATTCATTTTCTTTTACAACATATGCTGTGTTGGTGAATGCTACAACCAGCAATATTAATAATATTATTTTTAACATTGCTCCAAATTTACTTTTTTTCTTTGTTTCCTGCATTAGTTTGCACCTCCTTCAATTTCCGCGGGTTCTGAAAAGCTTTTTAAAGGCAGAAGCTTCTGTACTCCTCCTTCTGATGAATCAATATATACCGATATTCCGGGCAGTATTTCCTCTATTGCCTCTAAATACATTCTGGTTCTGGTAATATCCTTGTTTTTGGCATATTCAGTGTACATGGCATTGAATCGTGCAACTTCACCTGTTGCCTCATTGATTTTTGATTCCCTATAGGATTCTGCTTCTCTTATCAGCTTGTCAGCCTGGCTTTCGGCGGCCGGAATTGTTTTATTTTTGTAAGCAAGTGCTTCATTTATACGGGTTTCTTTTTCCTGCTTTGCAGTTTCAACCTCTTTGAATGCCTTTATAACATCTGCTGTAGGGGGTTCACTGTCTTGGATTTTTACATCTAATATTTGAACACCCAAATCATAGTTTTGAAGCTTGTTTATAATCTTTTCTTTTATTTCTGCTTGAATTATTGATTTTTCTGTAGTAAGAACACCGTCTACATCTTTTGAACCTATAATGCTCCTTGCTGACGATTGTGCTATCATTTTAAGAATTTGTCCCGGTTCATCAGAATTATAGATGAATTTTACAGGATCGGAAATTTTCCATTCAATAAAGAAATCTATATTGACAATATTAAAATCTCCTGTAATCATTTTAGCTTCTTCGGCAACAGTTGAACTTTTGCTGGCCTCCGCTTCGCTGCCTGAGGCATAACCAATCTGTAATTTCTGTGTTTTGTTAACGGCAACCTTTGTAACACTTTGTACCGGATATGGCAGCTTGAAATGCAAGCCTGCAGTTTCAACACTTGTTACCTTTCCCAGCGTCGTTACCACTGCCTGCTCCGATTCCTCAACAGTGTATTGGCATGACAAAATTGCTGAAATTGCAATAAAAATAAAAGGTAATATCAATAACCATTTTAAGCTTTTACGTTTTTTAGGCGGTTTTGTGCTCATGTCTTGGCTTGTATACTGACCTTTCATGTCATTCGCTTTGTTAATGATGTTTGATAGATTTTCTAATAAATCTTTAATATTCATGTCCACTCCTTTAATAAATTTTATGGATACTTACTATACCCCTATACTTCTCTATGATTATACCACAAATTATCTGATAGTGCATGAATAAGTTTAATATATTGGAATCGGGGACAGATTAACGGAGGATGTTTAACGATTAATTATAAATTTATAATTTAAAAAATAAATTCCGGGCAGGTAAATTAACAATTTTTAGTTGGAGTGCAGGATTTATTAGCGCTCATATATATAAGCAAAGTTAAAAATAATGCATATATTAATTTAGGAATAGATTATTAATCATAATAATCAGTAATATTCTGTCCTGATAGCAATAAATAGAAACGAGGAAATTGCATGAGTTTTTCTATTAAACCCACTATGAATAATTTAAATGCACTTCAGGAAATACCTATATATCCTGAGGTTATCATACCGAGAACTATAACTGTCCACCTTGGCAGACCTGACGAAGAAGCAGAAAACATTACTGTTCCATTTCTTGAGTATATAAAAAATGTCGGTTCAAGCGAGCTGTATCCTACATGGCCGGAAAGTGCCCTGAGAGCTAATCTTCATGCCATTACCTCCATAGCTTTGAATAGAATATTTACTGAATGGTACAGGTCTAGAGGATTTGACTTTGATATTACCAATTCAACTCAATATGACCAGGCTTTTGTTCCTAACAGAGGTTTATTTGATTCAATAAGCGTAATAGCCGATGAGGTTTTTAACGATTACATAGTAAGAGAAGGACAGTTTCAGCCATTGTTTGCCACATTTTGTGATGGAAGAATTAGTCAATGCGATGGGTTGCTGCAATGGGGTTCTGTTGATCTTGCTAATCAGGGATATACACCTATTGAAATATTAAGATATTATTTTGGTGAGGACATAAGAATTGTATTTGACGCACCAATTAGCGATGTTGAAGCATCATACCCTGGTGAACCGATTGGACTAGGCGATTCAGGCTTTGATGTTTTAGCCATGCAGCTTGCCTTGGACAGAATAGGCTTAAACTATCCTGCTATGCCTCGGATAGAACCTTTGAACGGATATTTTAATGAATCTACGGAAGCCGCAGTCAGAACATTCCAAAGTATATTTAATCTGCCCGTAACCGGTATAATAGATGAAGCTACATGGTATATGATCAGATATATTTTTATAGCTGTGACGAGATTGGCGGAATTGACAACTCAAGGATATCAACTTAGCCAGCTTTTGGAAATAACCAGAGAAACATATCTTGAAGGAGATGTCAGGCCGACGGTCGAATTGATTCAATATGCGTTAAATGTTCTGTCAGCATTTTATCCGGCAATCCCCGAGGTGGCCATTACAGGTTACTTTGATGAACAGACGAGAGATGCTGTTATGGAATACCAAAGAGTTATGAATCTTGAACCAACCGGTGTGGTCGACGTTGAAACATATGAAGCTTTAGCAGCCAGTTTATTTGGCATACTTGACACCCTGCCGTCTGAATCAGTCTATCTTCCTGTATTGCGTTGGCCGGGTGAAGTCTATAATCTGGGAGATGAGGCTCCTCCTGTATATCTTATGCAGGAAATGCTGTCATATATTTCTTTGATTATACCGACTATACCATATATCGAACCTACAGGTGTCTATGATTGGGAAACCCAGGAAGCGGTAAGGGCTTTTCAGGCTGTACAGGGTCTTGAACAAACAGGTATAACAGATGAACAAACGTGGAATTCTATAGTAGAGGTATACAGGCAGCAAAGGTTTGGAACCGTGCCCGGAATAACTCCTATTATTTAAATTAAAATAAGTTTAAAACTCCTTCAATAATGGTATAATAAAAATATCGTATTATAAGGAGCTATTTTATGAAAAAATACAAGTCATTAATAATCGGTATAATTGTTGCAGCATTGTCATTTATCATTTTTTACACCGGCATGATGCTTGTTGCAGGCAGAGATGTTTCAGACAATATTATGCCATATGCAGGTGCTTCTTTAATTGCGGGACTGGTATCTGCAATTTTTTTTCACTTTAAATTAAAATATTCATTTAATATTTTTCTAATTGGAATTTTCATAGGCTTTTTCGAGATGTTCAGAAATTTTTTGTCCGATCAAAACGGATGGGAGGATTTAGCCGGTATCATTTCCTTGATGTTCTGGGTCATAATCGGTTTTTTCGCAGGGCTGATTGTTCAAGGGGTTGTTTATTTATATAAAAAATTTAAAAAATGATGGAGGGAAAAATGTCAAGATTATTTTCAAATTACATAATAAAAGACATAGAATTGAAAAATAGAATAGTAATGGCACCAATGTGCATGTATTCGGCCGATGAGGACGGTAAAGCCAAGGAATGGCATTTTTTGCATTATACTGCCAGGGCTGTCGGTGGAGTAGGCTTAATTATCCAGGAAGCCACAGCTGTTGAATCACGAGGAAGAATTACAGCCAATGACCTGGGCATTTGGGATGATTCACAAATCGAAGGTCTAAAGAACATATCGGACACCTGCAGAAAGTACGGAGCTAAAATGGGAATACAGCTGGGACACGCCGGAAGGAAGTGTGAAGCTGAAGGTGAAAGACTTATAGCTCCCAGCCCAATAGCTTTCAGTGATGAATACCGGCTTCCAAACGAAATGACAAAGACAGAGATAAATGAGGTAATTCAATCATTTAAAAATGCAGCAAAAAGATGTGTTGAAATAGGATATGATGTTATAGAGATTCATGGCGCTCACGGGTATTTAATAAATGAATTCCTGTCTCCGTTAACTAACAGGAGAACTGACGAATACGGCGGAAGCATGGAAAACAGAGCAAGATTTTTAAAGGAGGTTCTTCATGCTGTAAGAACAGTATGGCCTTTTGAAAAACCATTGCTGTTAAGGGTTTCAGCCGATGAGTATAGTGAAGAAGGAAATCATCCTGAAGATTTGGCGGACTTGATTAATCTGGTAAAGGATGAGGGAGTTGATTTGGTAGATGTGAGTTCAGGGGGAGTAATAGGTGCAGCACCAAAGGCATATCAGGGCTACCAGATTAAATTTGCAGAAATAATCAATGAAAAAACAGATTTACCTGTCATAGCGGGCGGTTTAATCATTGAGTCTAACATGGCGGAGGAAATCCTGCAAAACAGGAGAGCTGACTTGATATTCCTTGGCAGAGCACTCTTGAGAAATCCATATTGGCCGCTTTATGCCGACCAGGAGCTAAGCAATATAGCTATTTGGCCAAGGCAATATGAAAGAGCAAGGCTTAGAAAAAGATAAATACTATTGATATCGAATAAAAATATGCTATAAAAAACTATGCGAACTATGCGTGAGCATAGTTTTTGCTTTATGTATGTTTAACAATATATTTTTTGTTAATAATAAAAAACAAAAGGAGGTTTTTTATGGACAACAGTCAAAATACCGTAGATTTCTTATCAGAAATATATCGTAGTGCAAAAATGGGTATCGAAACAATTGATAGGCTATTAACTAAAGTGAACGACAATAAAATATATGATGAGCTTAAGTATCAGATGAGAAGCTATGAGGAAATTGCCGATGAGGCTCACAACGAACTTTTGAAAAGAAATAACGAGCCGGCGGAAATTTCCCCTTTAAATAAACTGAGCGCCAGAATGAGTGTCGGAATAAATACATTAATCAGCAGCAAACCATCACATATAGCCGATATGATGATTAAAGGAAATCGAATGGGTATCGAAGGAATAGTTTCGTCCTATCAGTCACACGCGGACGCTGATCCTTCAATAAAAGGTCTTGCAGACAGGTTTCTCAAGCTTGAAAAAGATAATGCAGAAAGGCTTAAAAAATTCATGCGGTGAATAATAAAAAAAGGCATTGAATGCCTTTTTTTGTAGCCCTAATCTAATTTGCGCAATCGTCAGGGAGCAAACAAATTGGTGATGCAGCCTGTAATTGAAAAACATTAAATTTAAAAATGCTAATTTTTTTAATATTATACTATAATTATGCATATGTGTATGCTATAATATTATAAACTTGAAAACGATTTAAATTGAGGTGTTTAATGGAAAGAATCAGATATGATTTGTTGAAAAATAAAATTATGAGTGCGGACGAAGCTGCTCAGCTTATTAATAACAACAGCTTTATCGGAATGTCAGGTTTTACTCCTGCAGGTTATCCTAAGGCTGTGCCTTTAGCTTTGGCAAAAAGAGCTGAACAAGGTGAAAAAATAAAAATCGATATTATGACAGGAGCTTCAGTGGGGCCGGAAATTGATGGCATTTTAGCTGAAAAAGGTGTTATTAAAAGAAGATATCCATATCAAACTAATTCTTCTATCAGAAATGCCATCAACAAGGGCGAGGTAGAATATGATGATATTCATTTAAGCCATTCAACCCAGTATTTGAAGTATGGATTTTTAGGTAAAATGGATCTGGCAATTATAGAAGCAGTTGCAATAACTGAAAACGGAGGAATAGTGCCGTCCACATCAGTAGGCAATTCTGCAGCATTTGTTGAATATGCCGACAAGGTAATAGTTGAGATTAATTTATCTCAGCCATTGGCGCTTGAAGGAATTCATGATATATACAATACTCAGAATCCCCCGGACAGACAAGTAATCCCCATATTGAATTGTTCAGACAGAATCGGACGTGCTTATATACCTTGTACACCTGAAAAAATAGCTGCAATTGTGCTGACTGATATCAGGGATAAAACAAACAAGATTGCTCCAAAGGATGAAACATCACAAAAAATGGCAGATAATCTGATTAACTTTTTAAAGAATGAAATTAAAAACGGGCGCCTTCCCCAAAATATGCTGCCTCTTCAATCCGGTGTAGGAAGCGTTGCAAATGCAGTCCTGGGAGGACTTTGTAAATCGGATATTACAGATATAGATATTTATTCAGAGGTATTGCAGGATTCCGTATTGGACTTAATTGACTGCGGCAAGGTTAAAACCGCGTCGGCAACTTCTCTCACAATATCACCTGAAAGAATTGAAGATTTTTATGATAATTTTTCCAGATACAAGGAACACATTATTCTGCGGCCACAGGAAATAAGCAATAATCCGGAGGTCATCAGAAGATTGGGTGTAATATCAATGAATACTGCCATAGAGGTTGATATTTATGGCAACATCAATTCAACTCATGTTATGGGTACCAGGCTGATGAACGGTATTGGGGGTTCAGGAGATTTCTCCAGAAGTGCATATATTTCTGTATTTGTTACCGAATCAATTGCTAAAAATGGCAATGTTTCATCAGTTGTCCCTATGGTAACTCATACAGACCACACTTCACATGATGTCATGGTCATTGTGACAGAAAACGGTGTTGCGGATTTAAGAGGATTGTCCCCTAAACAAAGGGCGGAAGCAATTATAGAAAACTGTGCGCATCCTGATTATAAAGACATGCTCAGGGATTATTTCAACCGTGCAAAATCCTCCACCGATAACAGCAATACTCCTCATATATTAAATGAGGCATTTTCCTGGCATGACAGGTTTATCCGAACAGGAACCATGAAAATGAATTAGCGTTTTTACGCTTTACAGATATATAATTTATAAAAGTATGGAGGTTTAAATATGCCGGAAAAATTCAACACAAACGATGTTGTAAAGCTGACTCAGGAACTCATAAGAATACCAAGCCATAAGTACATAGAAAACAGAGAGTCAGTGGTTGCAGAATTTATTTACGAATATTGTAAGGAAAACGGTCTGGAAGTGGAATATCAGCAGGTAGAAGGTTTAAGGAGAAATGTGGTAGCAAGACTCAAGGGCAAGGGAACAGGAAAGAATCTCATATTCAACGGACACATTGACACGGTTCCTCCTTATGAAATGGTTTTTGATCCATTCTGTGCCGAAATCAAGGACGGTTATTTGCTTGGCAGAGGTGCCAATGATATGAAAGGTGCGGTTGCATGTATGATTGCCGCCATGCTCAACATTAAAAACAAAAACAAATTATTAGGCGGCGATATAATCTTGACGGCTGCTGTAGGTGAGGAAGAAAAAAGTGACGGAACAGAGTTTGTTGTAAAAAGCGGAATAACAGCAGACGGAGCAATAGTGGGTGAACCTGCCAATTATGGATATGCCTTGGGACACAGAGGCCTTGAATGGCTGGAGATAAGAATAGAAGGGAAAATTGCCCACGGAGGCATTCCGGAGCTTGGAATAAATGCTATATCCAAAGCTGCAAAGCTAATCCGTAAAATAGAAGATGAGCTTATGCCAAAACTAAAGGAAAGGCAAAATGAATGGATGGGACCTTCGGTGATGAACTTTGGATTAATCAAGGGAGGCACACAGCCAAGCTCAGTTGCAGACAGCTGTATCATCCAGATTGACAGGAGATATCTTCCTGAAGAAAATGTCGAAAGCGTGATAAAAGAATATCAGGACATAATTGATGAATTAAAGGCAGAAGATCCGGAGTTCAAGGCAGAGATTATCAGGATGGATTCCAACCTGATGGAAGAGTTTGACCATGCTCCATTAATTGCACAGCCTGATTCCGAAATTGCAAAGACAGTATACAAGGTTTTAAAGGAATTTACAAATAATGAGCCAAATGTGGAAAAAAGAAGAGGCTGGACTGATGCCGGTGTTTTATCAACCTACGGTAAGATTCCGACTGTTGTCACAGGTCCCGGAGACTTAAAATACTCGCATGCAAAGGATGAAAAAATTCCTGTTGCCGATTTAATAAATTATGTAGAAATATATACTAAAATTGCAGAAGAATTCTGCAAATGATAACTTAAATAATTCAATTAGCAGAAAGGAGCATACATGTTAGATTTAAAAATTATAAATGGAAAAATTATTGATGCACAAAACAAAAAAATCATTGAAGGGGACATTGGAATAAAAGACGGTGTTATTACTCATACAGGAAATGTCACCCAAGAGTCAAGTAAAGTAATAGATGCCAAGGGGCATCACGTATCTCCCGGATTCATAGATATTCATATGCATGAAGAGGATTTGACCCTGACACAGAAAAAAGAATATGATATTGCCGATACAATGCTTAACATGGGCGTTACCACTTGTGCGGTGGGAAATTGCGGCAACAACAGGCAAAGCATTGAAGAGCTTTACGAATTCATACAAGAAAAAGGAAACCCTGTAAATTATATTTCCTATATAGGTCATAACTACTTGAGAAATATTGTAGGCAATACAGATATATACAAAAAATCAACAAAAAATCAAATAGAAAAAATGCAGGGTATGGTTGCAAAGGAAGTAGATTTTGGAGCTATAGGAGTTTCATACGGTTTGGAATACTGCCCGGGCATAGATACAGAAGAAGCAATTGAAATTACCAAGGAAATTCAAGGGAGAAATGATTTGCTGCTTGCCGCTCACTACAGAAAGGATGCCATACATGCTTTAAGCGCAATTGAAGAAATGGCGCTTATCGGAAAAGAAAGCCGTATACCTTTCCAGATATCACACCTGTCAAGCTGCAGCGCATACGGTAATATGACAGAGGCATTAAAACTTATTGAGGATATAGTAAACAGCGGGACTGATCTGCTGGTTGATGCTTATCCATATGCTGCTTTCAGCACTTATATCGGCTCTGCGGTGTTTGATGACGGATGCTTCGAGCTGTGGAACAAAAGCTACGATTCCATAATGCTTACAGAAGAACCATTCAAGGGAATATTCTGTGACAAAGAGTTATTTGAGAAGGCCCGCAAGGAATATCCAAATATGCTGGCTGTCGCTTATGTAATGAACGAGGATGAAATTGTACAGGCTCTTAATCATCCGATGGTAATGGTAGCCAGTGACGGCATTTACAGAAACCATTCAGGTCACCCCAGAGGAGCCGGAACCTTTCCAAGAGTTATCGGCCATTATGTAAGAAATGAAAAGAAAATGGAATTTTTTGATGCAATTTACAAAATGACGTACATGCCCGCAAAAAGACTGAAGCTGAAAAAAAAGGGTCTGATTAAAGAAGGCTTTGATGCTGATATTACAATCTTTGATTATGACACCATAATCGACAAGGCGACCTTCCAGGATCCTCAGGTAAGACCTGAAGGAATTAAATATGTAATTATCGGGGGAAAGATTGCAGTTGCAGAAGGAAGGACTATAAATAATACAAGCGGAAGATTTTATAAAAGACAAGAAATACAATAGTAATTAAAATAAATTGTGAATGCCCTAGCCACATTTTTTAGAACTGATTCAAAAATGGGTTAGGGCATTTTTCTCTGCTACAGGATGAAACCTTATTAATTACTTACCCATAACATTCTGCGGCTTTCCGTTCAGAAATGCTTTAATATTGTCAAATACTATCACCGCTCTTTTAACAAGCGCTTCCTTGGTTGCAAAGGCTATATGAGGGGTAGCAATCAAATTTTTAGCTGTTAACAGCACATGGTCCTGAGCTATAGGAGGTTCGGTTTCAAATACATCAACTCCTGCACCGGAAATTGTTCCTTCGTTTAAAGCATCCGCCAGTGCCCGACTGTCAACAACAGGGCCTCTTGCTGTATTTATTAATATTGCATTTTTCTTCATCAATGATAATTTTTCTTTGTTTATTAATCCTTTAGTCGAATCGTTCAGTGGAACGTGGAGAGACACTATGTCACATGTGGACAGCAATGTGTCCAGATCAATATAATTAACTCCATCCAACTGTTTAGCTGTTCTTGAGTAAGCATACACATCACATCCGAATGCCTTTGCTATGGAGCATACCCTGCTTCCGATAGCACCTGTTCCCACAACTCCGAATTTCTTTCCTTCAAGCTCAAAGCCCACAAGACCGTCCTTTGTACCTGAATTTCTTACAACCTGATTGCAGGGAATAATATTTCTGTAAATTGAAATTAATAGTCCAAATACTAAATCACTCACTGCAGCATTTGAATAACCTGCGCAGTTGCATACTGTAATGTTTCTCTCCTTGCATGCGTCCATTGCAATGTGGTCTACGCCTGTGAACGCCACAGCAAGCATTTTTAAGCTTTTGCAGCCATATATAACCTCTTTGTTTAAAGGCAGGTTTGATACTGCAATTATATCAGCATCCTTGCCTCTTTCAATTAAAGTTTCATTGTCAGTTACTTTTGTATCATAATATACGACTTCTAATGAATTACCAAGTGTTTCCTCTGCCATTTCAAGCAGTGTGTCTTTTGCAACTCCTAATGGTTCAATAATAACTAATTTCATTCTTTTCATCCCTTATATATTTATTTTTTATAAATATTTTAACACTGTGTCAATATTTTGGCATTATATTTTTTATTTATTTTAAAAAAATAGCTTTAACGGTCATTCTGAATGCAAAGCATGAAGAATCTCCTCATTTCAGTAACATAAAATTGTGAATAGTAACAATTTTATTGGATTTGATGTTAATATAAGATAGTATATTTTAAAATTGCCGTGGAAATATAAATATGATAAAATAATTGACAGAGGTAGTTTATGCAGCTTAAACAAAGAAAAATCAACTATAATATATTAGATGACGAAACCAGGGAATTATTATTATATGAAATTAACAATCATTTGCTGATGGATGATAAACCTTCGGAATATTTTAACAGCATATTAGAAGTGCCTGTATTTAAAAAACACCCCTTTTTTATGCTTTACAATTTAAAAACAGCAGAGCAGTCACCGATTCACCATCCGGAGGGCAATGCATGGAAACATACCATGCTGGTTTTAGATTATGCAGCTGAAGAAAAGCGCAAAAGCAAAAACGAGAAAGTATTCATGTGGGCAGCACTTCTTCACGATATAGGCAAACCTCCTACCACAAAAATCCGGAAAGGCAAAATTACATCCTATGACCATGAAAAGGTTGGAGCCGTAATGGCAAAAGAATTTCTTGAAGAGTTCACAACAGATGAAAAATTTATAAAAAAGGTATGTGCCTTAGTACGATGGCATATGCAGATACTTCATGTTGCCAGGGATATGCCGTTTAGAAATATAAAAGCCATGAAGGAAGAAACAGATGTTAATGAAGTGGCGCTTTTAGGATATTGTGACAGAATGGGCAGGAAAAATCCCGACGTGGAAAAGGAAAAGCAAAACATTGCCTTGTTTTTGAAAAAGTGCAGGGATTTTGAAGAATAATTATTATTGCAGTTGACATTTATATGTTTTTGAATTATAATTTTTAAAATTGAATAAATCTTCAGGGCAGGGTGAAATTCCCGATCGGTGGTAAAGTCCACGAGCCGCATTGCGGCTGACTTGGTGCAATTCCAAGACCGACAGTATAGTCTGGATGGAAGAAGATATGAATAATTAAACTTACTGAATACAGCAAGAAGAACGACAGAATTCTTCAACACGGTATCAGAATGTTTAATTAGCTTAAGCTTATATCGAATAACTAAAACTCTGAAGTTTTACTTCAGAGCTTTTTTGTATGCCCTAACCCCGTTTTTCAGAGTGTTTTTTCTGAAAAACAGCGGTAGGTCAACCGCAACGAATTCCCAAATTATGTGAGCGACAGCGAGCAAATAATTTGGTGAATGAGACTGTGATATGCCCTAACCCCGTTTTTCAGAGCAGTTTTTTTCTGAAGTATGGAATTCAATTTATAATTAAAAAATAAAAAAATGGTAATTATAATTTTGGAGGTGTTAAATGGAAGAATTTTATATGAGACGTGCCTTGGAGCTCTCGTTGAAGGGAATCGGAAAAACAAGCCCAAATCCCTTAGTTGGAGCTGTAATAGTAAAAGACGGAAAAATAATAGGCGAAGGGTATCATGAATATTATGGAGGGCCTCATGCTGAGGTAAATGCAATCAACAATGCAACAGAAGATGTTGAAGGTGCCACAATTTATGTGACATTGGAACCGTGCTCTCATTTTGGAAAAACACCGCCATGTGCAGATTTATTGGTTAGGAAAAAACTTTCCAAAGCAGTAATAGCTATGATTGATCCTAATCCAAAGGTTGCAGGCAGAGGAATCGAAATATTAAGACAAAACGGCATAGAGACAGTTACAGGAATTTTAGAAGATGAAGCAAAAAAAACAAACGAAATATTTATTAAATTTATAAAGGAAAAAAAGCCTTTTTGTATCCTGAAAACAGCCATGACAATGGATGGAAAAATTGCAACCGTGACAGGGGAATCAATGTGGATAACTAATGAGAAATCCAGATACTATGTGCATGAACTAAGAAACAGAGTCTCAGGCATAATGGTCGGAATAAACACCATTATAAATGACAATCCATCTCTGACAACCAGACTGAGTGACGGAGGAATTGATTCGGTCAGGATTATTGTTGATTCATCTTTAAGAATACCGCTGAATTCCAATGTATTGAAGTTAAATTCTCAGAAAAAAACCATAATAGCGACAACCGAAAAAGCTGATGAAAG
This sequence comes from Bacillota bacterium, assembly GCA_023453025.1. Classification (GTDB taxonomy): domain Bacteria; phylum Bacillota; class Clostridia; order Tissierellales; family Sedimentibacteraceae; genus Sedimentibacter. The sequence continues at coordinate 109,640 of JAEXUD010000008.1, read as the reverse complement.
TAAGATAAAGCGGTTGAGTAAATTTGACAATGTTCAGATTGTAACTGTGCCAATGAAAAATTCACAGGTTGATTTGATATATTTGTTTGAGTGGCTGGGAAAGGAAGGTATTGACAGCATATTGGCTGAAGGTGGTTCAACATTGAATTTTTCTGTATTGAAGGAGAATCTTGCTGATAAGGTAATAACTTTTATAGCTCCTAAAATCTTAGGAGGCAGTGATTCAAAGACTCCTGTCGGCGGAGAGGGGTTTGATAAGCTAAAAGATGCGGTATTATTGGATGACATTAAAATAAATAATTTTGATGAGGATATAATGATAGAAGCATATGTGAGGAAATGAATATGTTTACAGGATTAATTGAAGAAGTGGGCATAATGGAAGCTGCATCTAACGGGGAAAAATCCATGAAGCTTACTATCAGAGCCAAAAAAGTATTACAGGATATAAAATCAGGAGACAGCATAAGCACAAACGGTGTGTGTCTGACTGTTTCAAGCTTTGACAGTTTCACATTCACAGTTGATGTTATGCCGGAAACAATGAGGAAGACCAATCTTGGCAAGCTGAAGAAGGGAAGTCCCGTAAATCTTGAAAGAGCATTAAAGGTTAATGATAGATTGGGGGGGCACATTGTATCGGGTCATATTGACGGTACCGGTTTCATCAGGGAGTATAAGGATGAGGGTATTGCAACATGGTTAACAGTTGAAACCAAGACGGAAATAATAAAGTATATTATTTCGAAGGGTTCAATCGCCATAGACGGCACCAGTCTGACAGTTGTTGATACATCTGATAATTCGTTCAGGGTTTCACTTATTCCCGTTACAAAGGAAGAAACCGTTCTGTTAAAGAAAAAGGTTGGAGATGAAGTAAATCTGGAATGCGATATCGTGGGAAAATATATTGAAAGGTTTATGACGTTTAATAAAGATGCCATAAGAACAAATACTATAGATATGAAATTTTTAATGGATAATGGGTTTTTATAGGAGGCTCGCATGTTTAACACAATTAATGAAGCAATAAAAGATTTGAAAAACGGAAAAATGATTATAGTTGTTGATGATGAGGACAGAGAAAATGAAGGCGATTTGCTTATGGTAGCCGAAAAAGCCGGACCGGAGCACATAAACTTCATGGCAAAATACGGAAGAGGGCTTATATGTGTTCCAATGCTAAAGGAACGCCTTGATGAGCTAAACATAAAAAGCATGGTTACAAACAATACGGACCCTAAGGAAACTGCCTTTACTGTTTCAGTCGATTCCAACAGGTCAACAACGGGTATATCTGCCCATGAAAGAGCTGAGACAATCAGGCACTTGCTGGAGCACGACGCAAGGCCTGAGGATTTTAACAGACCCGGGCATATTTTTCCTCTTGTTGCAAAGGACGGAGGTGTGCTCGTTAGAACAGGGCATACCGAAGCATCTGTTGATTTAGCCAGATTGGCAGGCTGTTATCCGGCCGGAGTGATATGTGAAATAATGAATGAGGACGGAACCATGGCAAGGGTTCCTGATTTAAAACAATATGCTGAAAAATTTGATTTGAAGATTATAACTATCAAGGATTTGGTTGAATACAGGCACAAGACAGAAGTCCTTGTGGAAAGAGTGGCTGAAGCAAAGATGCCAACTAAGTACGGAGACTTCCGGATGATAGGCTTTATAAATAAGTTAAATGGGGAGCATCATGTGGCATTGGTCAAGGGTGATGTCTCAACAGAAGAACCTGTATTGGTCAGAGTTCATTCCGAATGCCTGACCGGAGATGCCTTCGGTTCGATGAGATGTGACTGCGGTGACCAGATGCATGAAGCATTAAGAAGAATTGATGAAGAAGGCAGGGGTGTTCTTTTATACATGAGACAGGAAGGAAGAGGAATAGGTCTGATAAATAAAATTAAGGCATATGCTCTTCAGGATAAAGGACTGGATACCGTTGAAGCAAATCTGGCATTAGGATTTGAAGAGGATTTAAGAGACTATGGTATAGGTGCACAAATACTATATTCACTCGGTATAAGAAAAATAAGGCTGATGACTAACAATCCAAAGAAGATTGTTGGCTTGTCGGGATTTGGCATTGAAATCGTCGGGAAGGACAATATTCAAATTGAAAGCAATGACGTAAATGAATTTTACTTGAAGACTAAAAAAGAAAAAATGGGTCATGACTTAAAGTTTTAACCAGGAGGATTTTATGAAAATATATGAAGGCAAATTGATTGCCAAAAATAACAAATATGGAATAGTTGTAGGAAGATTCAATGAATTTATCGGAGGAAAGCTTCTGACCGGAGCATTGGATGCTTTAAAAAGACACGGTGTTACAGAAGACAATGTTGAAATAGCATGGGTACCCGGAGCATTTGAAATACCATTGACGGCTAAAAGGATGGCAGTATCCGGAAAATACAGTGCCGTAATTTGTCTTGGCGCAGTTATTAAGGGAGCAACGCCGCACTTTGATTATGTTTCGAGCGAAGTGTCAAAGGGAATTGCCAATGTTTCTCTAGAAACAGGTATGCCTGTTATTTTTGGAATCCTGACTACCGATACAATTGAGCAGGCTATTGAAAGAGCAGGGACTAAAGCAGGCAATAAAGGTTATGATGCTGCCGTCACGGCAATTGAGATGGTTAATCTGTTTGATGAGATAAACAAATAATATGAAGTTTGAAAATATAAAGACTATATATTTTGACTATGACGGTACTATTCATGACAGCATTAAAATATACGCACCTGCGTTTCTGAAAGCATATGAGTTTTTAGTTGAAAACAAAAAAGCTCATGCCAGGAAGTGGAACAACGATGAAATCAAAAAATGGCTTGGATATACAAGTAAAGATATGTGGCAAAGCTTCATGGGTGATTTAGATGAATCTATAAGAAATGCAGCCAGTTCGATTATCGGCAAGGAAATGGAAAGACAAATAATTTCCGGAAATGCCAGATTATATGATGGTGCCCCGGAAGTCCTGGAGCAATTGAAGAGAAGGGGCTATAACCTGGTGTTTTTAAGTAATTGCAGCATGAAATACATGGAGATTTCCAGTAAAATTTTCAACCTCAAATCTTTTTTTAATGACATGATTTGTTCAGAAATGTATGGGTATATTCCGAAGCATGATATACTTTATAAAATTAAAAACAATTATGAAATGAATCAAGTCATTGTCGGTGACAGATTTCACGATATTGAGTCTGCGGTGAAAAATAACATCGATTCGATTTTCTGCCGGTACGGTTATGGGGAAAAAAAAGAAGGGGATATGGCAACTGTTTCTATCAAAGATATAAATCAAATTTTGTGGTACTTTGACTGATGCTTTGATATAATTTGTTACCTCCCAAGGTTGCCTTGACAAGATATTTTACATATGTTGCCATAGGTGACGGCGGAAGATCTGTAAAGGTGCCGGAACTCGAAATCACAAGCAAAGAAGAAGCAACACAAAAAAATTCCGTCAATTAAACGGAATTTTTTCTATTCTGTGGACTCAACTTTAAAAAATCTTTTTATATTGACAAGTGTCTCAAAAATATTTTCATGAGCTACAGACTTAATATCAAATTTAAGGAGTCTGAATGTATACTGAAGAATAAAGCTGATTCCGAATACCGCAATAACTGTTCCTATACCAACCTTTGCACCCAGGAGAAAACCTATAAGCAGAACAGTGCCTTCTATACAGCCTCTTACAGCGCCTATCGGAACATTAGGGAACAATTTACCCATTGCTACCATCAGAGTATCTCTCGGACCGCAGCCCATGCCGGGGCTTATATAAAAATATGTCGCCAGACTGATGATTACCTGACTTAATAAAAGCATAAGAGTTCCCAGAAAAAAGTTAGTCATGAAGGGTATCAGCCTTATTGACTGCATAAAGTCCACAAATACTCCTATGAGCAGAGTGTTTAAAACTGTTCCCAAGCCTATTTTTTCTTTTAAGAATCCCGCAACTACTATCAATATGATGATACCGGTTAATATGCTTATATTTCCATAAGAAATACCTGTTATGTTTGACACTCCCATACCAAATGCATCCCATGGGGCAAGACCGACATTAGCTTGAATGCTTAAAGTTAATCCCAAGGAATAAAGAAAGATTCCACACAATAATCTGAAGATTCTTTTTATGTAATTTCGCACAAATTCACCTTGCTTTCAATAATGTAATGAACTTATTATATTTACTTTATTTTGAAGTGTCAATAAATTTAATTTATATCATATTATGAACATTCATGTTATAATTATATAGAATAATACTAGACAGAAATTAGGAGGGAAGATATGTGGACTAGGGCGGAGTTAAAATCATTGGCCAGGGCCTCACTTAAAGGGAATTATTGGAAAGCATTTCTGATTGGGTTAGTTCTTTCATTAGCATCAGGCAGCGGAGGCGGCGGAGGTTCAGGAAGAGCAGGTGATAGAGCCAGTGAATATTTAGCACATAATCCGAATGCTTTAATAATAGCAGCTGCAATTATAATTTTAGCATTAGCATATAGAATTCTTTTAGGTTACTCTTTAGAGATAGGATCCAGGAAATACTACGTACAGCTGTCACAATTTCAAAACACTTACGGATACTATAGTTTTGCATTTGACGGTGTTAATTACAAGGGTATAATCTCAGCGATGCTTCTCAGAGATATATATAATTTTCTTTGGAGCTTGCTTTTTATTATTCCGGGTATTATCAAAGCATATTCGTACAGGATGGTTCCTTATATATTGACGGATAATCCTAACATAGGAGCAGACAATGCGATTACCCTGAGCAGAAAAATGATGGACGGCCATAAGCTTAATTCATTTGTACTGGATTTATCATTTCTTGGTTGGGTAATTCTTGGAACCTTGGCATTTGTTATTGGTATTTTTTTTGTTAACCCTTATATATTTGCCACAGAGGCACAGCTTTATCTTGTGCTCAGAAAAAATGCGACAGATTATGGATATTGCTCCTATGAGGATTTAAACATTCAAAAAGAATTTAATGATTATGAAAATTTTAATGATCATTATAATAAGGATGACGAATTATAGATAAGATGATTTTAATTGATTAATAACTCATAAAGCACCCCCTTCCTGTATATACTAATATACATAGGGGGTGTTACCTTTGAATCCAATAGAAGTACATTATAAAAATAGCTTTGCAACTATTAAGATTGGTCATTACCTTGGGGGGCAAATGAGCAACAACTCTGCAATTGTCTGTATCGGAACCGATAAATGTATCGTTGACAGTTTGGGACCTTTGACAGGAACGTTGCTGTCAAAAGAGAATCTGGATATTGATATTTACGGTACTCTCGAAAAGCCTGTTCATGCAATAAATATTAACGATTATTTAAAAATTATAAAAAAGAAAAATTATGATAAAGTCATCGCCATAGATGCATGTCTGAGCAATAAGAAAAATCAAGGGATTATTGAAGTTAGAGAAGGGGCTATAACACCTGGAAAGGGAATAGGCAAGATTCTTCCGGAAATAGGTGATATTTCTATTATAGGAGTTGTGGATTCAAGCAACAGGGATTTTCACGATTTGGTTCAGGATACACGGCTGTCATTGATTTATGAAATGGCAGAAATCATCTGTGAGGGTATAGTAGTGGCAGTCAATATGAATTATACCTCTAAAGATGATTTTAATGAGCAAGCATCAATCAGCAGTATTTAAAGGGTATAAAGGCTGTTGCATTAAAAAATACCAATGCAACAGCCTTTCATATAATCTGTTTTATTCACTCAATGCTTTTATTGCAGATTCTAACTGTAAATCCTCTATAGTTTCCTCCGCATGTTTAATTAATGCGTTATACAATGTATTTTGTGTTGCTATGTCAATTATTCCGTAGCCGTACAGAGAGTTGTCATTTTGGAACTTAACTACCTGGTCGAAGGATTTCTGGTCATAAACACCATCTGGCTCGCCGACATTATAGCCCAATGTTTCAAGAATCATTTCAGCTCCTAACACATCCAGGCTGACACTGCCCAAGGATGGTTTTTTCTCGTTGCTGAACTGGGGATACTTTGACAAATCAATTTTTTTATTTTCAACTGCTATGTCCGGAGTTATGCCTATTTTGTGTACCGGTGTTCTGTCGACTGAAAAATATTCTGCAGTTGTAAATTTCACTCCGCTTTTGTCCTTCAAAGGATAAAGTGTTTGTACTATGCCTTTGCCAAAGGATTTAGTTCCTACAATAACTCCTTCTTTTTTATATTTTACTGCTCCGGCAAATATTTCTGTTGCACTTGCACTGCCTTCATTTATTAATAAGGCTATCTCATATTTTTGTTCTTTTAAATTACTTTCATAAATATCTTCTTTACCTGTTGCATAATCCACATATACAACCGGACCTTCCGTTACAAACAGGTTAAGCATATCAACTGCTGACTTTAAGGTGCCTCCGCCGTTGTTTCTCATGTCCAGAACCAATTTCTTTACATTGTTCTCATCAAATTTTTCAAGCTCTTTTTCAACAAGCGCTACAGTATTGTCGGAAAAATCAGTTACCTTTAAGTAACCAATCTGATTGTCCATGATTTTGCTTTCAACTGTGCTGGTTACAATAGTTTTTCTTATTATATCAAATTCCAGGCTTTCTTTGTTGCGGATTATGCCTATTTTAACATTGGTTCCTTCCTTGCCTTTTATGAGCAGTGCTGCCTGTGAAGTAGTGAGTCCTGTTATGTCGTTGCCGTCAACATATTTGATGATGTCACCTGCCTTAATGCCTGCTTCTAATGCAGGTGAACCGGGGAGAGGTGTTACAACAACAATTTGATTGTCGGAGTCTATTATTTGAACGCCTATTCCCGTATACTCGCCGGCTGTATCATCAAGCATTGCCTGATATTCCTTAGGTGTGTAATATACGCTGTATTCATCTAATACATTGAAGAACCCATCATATAGTCCGTTAAGAATTTCTTCCTGGCTTACTTCATACTGATAATTGTCCAGTACAAAGTAAATTACTCTTTCCATAAAATCAATGTCATCCTCAAATTTTTCCTTATCTATTTCACCGGCAAATGCTGTTGAAGTAAATGAAGTTAAAATCATTATAATTGTCAGTATTAAACATATTTTCCTTTTCATAGCCCACCTCTTTATTTTTATGTCATATATAAGTATATTTCAAAAAATGTATTGTGTAAAGAGCTATATGAAAAAAGGCAACTGCATGAATTGTTTTATGCAATTGCCCCCGATTGATTTATACTTTAATTGACCTTGTTAAAAATAATCTATAACTTTTGCTTCTATTGAATATTTTCATCAAGGAAGTCACTGGCAAATTGCGCGTAAAGAGCAGCTCCTCTGTGGAGAACATCCTCGTCTATTGTGAATTTGTCATTATGATTTAAATATACTAATCCTTTTTCCTCATTTCTGGTACCTATAAATCCATAGAATCCGGGTACAACCTCCATGAGATATGCGAAATCCTCTGAGCCCATAAGCTTAGGCATGTCAATGAGGCTTTCGCTGCCATACAGCTTAATCGCAGCATTTCTGACAATTTTATTAATTGTTTCGTGCTCATTTATAATAGGAGCAGCATAGTAGGAATACTCCAGGCTTGCCTTGCATCCCAGCAATTCAGCTGTATTTTCAACGATTGAGCGCAGATTTCCTTCAACAGATGCTCTTGCTTCTCTGGAATGTGTTCTGACCGTTCCTTCCATTTCAACATGATTTGCAATTATGTTGAATCTTTGTCCGCCGTTTATTGTACCGATTGAAACAACCAAAGGATTCAAAGGATCATTTACTCTGCTTACAAGAGTCTGTATGTTCATAATCATTGAAGCTGCTGCGATTATAGCATCCTTTCCGTGTTGAGGAGCAGAACCGTGTGAAGAAACACCCTCTACCGTAATTTTGAAATTGTCTACAGATGCCATTCTTACTCCTGATTCAAGATTAAAATAAGGAGCATCAAGCGTACCCCAGATGTGCATTCCGAATATAGCATCAACACCGTCTAATACACCGTTATTCACATAATATTTTGCTCCGTAGCATGATTCTTCTGCAGCCTGAAACAGCAGCTTGACAGTGCCGTTAAGATTTTCTTTCATATCAACAAGTATTCTTGCTGCTCCGAGCAGCATGGAAATATGAGCATCATGACCGCATGCATGCATATTTTTGTTGCAGGATGTATAAGGGAGACCGGTATGCTCTTCAACAGGCAGTGCGTCAATATCAGCGCGGAGCATAACTGTTTTCCCGGGTTTTTTGCCGGTTATTGTACCTACAAGACCGTTGTAATCATCAAAGGTTTTAACCTCAATTCCCATTTCCTTCAGATCCATTTCCAGTTGTTTGGTAGTGTTCACCTCTTCAAAGCTGAGTTCCGGAACTGAATGGTAATATCTTCTTTTTTCAATGATGTAATCATTATATTTTTCTGCTGAATCTTTTATATTCATAAAACACCTCTTTAATATTATTTGTAAATAATTCACAGACTATTGATACATTCTATAGCATATTAACAAATAATCCTGCAACTATTACGGATGTAATTGTAACGGTGACAAATCCTCCTACTATCATCATAGGGAGAAGTTTATCCATTAAGAATTTATGTTCTTCTTCTGTGTCTGCCAGGGCCTTAACACATTCTTCAGTCAAGATGTAGTTTGGCGGGAAGCCGTAAAGAGCTGTAAGAGAAACTGCATAAGCCATGTTCCAGCTTATTCCGAGAATTTTTCCTGCTATTACAGATGTTATTCCCATGCCTGTTACACCGATGATGATTATTATAACAAGAGGGCCTGCTGCTTCCAGCAATATTGCAGGAGTTGCATCCTTAAGTCCTGAGAATACATAAATCATAAGTACAAACATTAAAAATCCGTATGAATTTGCTTTGTTCAAAGAGTCCTTGTCAAGGAAGCCGATTTCTGTGAATACTATACCTAGTATAAGTGCCCATACGGCTTGATTCAGTCCTGTAATTGTACCAAGCTTGTTTGCAATATATGCCGAAGCCATAAGTTTCATTAATACAAATGCAGTTGTCATGTATTTCTGCGGCATAGGCGGTATTAGTTTTTTCTTTTCCTTTTCTTTTGTTTCAAGATTTCCGGCAGATTCATCAATTGCAGTTGCTGATACTTCTGCTTTGATAGTTCCTGATCTGAATCCGTTAAGAAGTTTTTTTCCTTCCTTTTTTAGCATTACAGCTGTTAAAGGATAACCTGCAAATCCCTGGCAAACATACATTGCAATAGCTAAAACAGCTGCTGAAGTCAGACCCTTTTCCAAAGCTGCCTGATTCATCATAGTTGCTGCAACAATACCGCCTGTTAATGGCGGAAGACCTGCAACAACATATTCTTTTCCAACCAGCGGAATGCATATAAACCAGCAAGCTACTACCATTCCTACCAAGCCCGCAAGAGTTATAACAATAACCTTCCACTGTTCAAGCATCTGCTTGATACTTATAATTGTACCCATGTGAGTTATGCAGAGCATAATTACCAGCAAACCTCCCAGTGGTGCTCCAAGTCCTGCAATAGCAACAATATCCTTTGGAAAGAATGTCCAATATCCTATAAGGAATAAAATAGCTGTTACAAATACGGAAGGAATCCATGCTTTTGTTTTTGTTCCCACAAATTCGCCTATATAATAGACTGCCGCAATAATTAAAAGTGCTAAAATGTTACTCATATTACCTCCTGATTTAAGTTATTTAGTATTTGCTAAACTCAAAATTGCTTGTTGTTAAGCGGTCTTATAAATTATCATCTCCTTTGATTGATTTGAGTATAAACTCTAGCAACAGCTTAATTATACAATGTCATTTTTAGTTATGCAAACCCTTTGATTATTTATGTTAACATTTGTTAAGCATAACCGAAAGAATTGAAGCATCGGTATCTTTCATACCCACATTTGAGACAACAGCCAGATTTTCTATTGTTTTCTCAGGGGTTTCTCCGAGGATTCCGTTATTGTTTGGTATAAATATATTCTGCAAAGCCATTTGTGAAGCGTCCACAGCCGCATCAACAGAGATGGAGAGCTTATATGAACATCCTATCTTGGCTCCGTCACACAGCATTCCTGAAATACCTGCAATCATATTGTTAATGGAGGCTTCAATCTGGAATAGGGTTCCTCCCAGAAGATATGTCAGTCCTGCAGCACATCCGACACCTGCGGCCACGCCGCATCCGCACACCGGAGATAACGAACCGATATGGATTTTTACGAAAATGGTTATAAGGTGACTCAATGTTACACTGCGAATTATTTTTTCTTCATTAATATTATTGTTATAGCCGATGAAGGATATGGGTATTATTGCCACCAGTCCGTGATTACCGGAGCCGGCGCTGCTCATTACAGGCAGAGGATATCCTGACATACGCGCCTCTGAAGCAGCGGCAGTATATGCCTTTGCCCTGGAAAACACATCATTATCAGCATTTTTCAATAAAAAATTTCCTATGCCATTTTTCTTGGTGTTATTAAGCCCTTCCTCTGCTATTCTTAAATTCATTTCAATACCGTTTAAAATAAAGTTTATTTTTTCAATAGGAACGCTATCAGCGAATTCTATCAGATTTTTTATAGAATAATTTTTGATTTTATATTTTATTTCATTAGGAGTAATATTTTCTATTTGAGATTTTTCTTTAGTTGTTATGCTGTTTAATAATATTTCATTATTCTTGCTTTCATACACAATATTTGTATGAGAATTTTTGATAATTACGCATGCCTCATCCTTTTCTGTTTTTGCCGCTGCTTTTATATACAGTCCTTCTACCTTTTCATTGAGGACGATGTTAATTATACCTGAATTAACAATCTCAATAGCTTTTTCTATGCTTTTGCTGTCTACATCTTTCAGGACTTCAAGTCCGTATTCTGATTTACCTATTGCCAGTGACAGTGCAGCGGCAAAAATTATACCATGCTCATTTGTGCCCGGAATTCCCACACTCATGCCGTTTTTCAAAATATTTTTGTCGATTTCCAAATTAATTTCTTCAACATCACTGCCCAGTATTTCCTTGGCTCTTGCAACTGCATACGCTACTGCACCGGGTTCTGTACATCCCAGGGCAGGGGTAACCTGGTTTTTTAATATGTCAATAAGAATCTCATCATTCATGTAAGTATATCCTCACTCACTTTTATATTTTGAAAAATTGAATTGCAAAAACTGTGCCACAATTACAAATCAAAGAATTTAAGGGAAAAACTGATTTGTAACAAAATTTTAACTTGCAATAAATTATCAAATATGAGAAAAATATTGAGACAACCTCTTAAAAGTTCCTTTATCAAGCTTTTTATGAATTTATCATATATGAGCTGCAATTATCAAAAATGATATTAAAAGACTATGTACATTTATGAATTTATAGTATAACATTATGAGTAACTATAAAGTATTATGTACATTTAATAGTTTTTGTAATAATATTTATTATTAGACTGTTTAAGAAGATTGTTTTGTCAAAAGTGAGATGAAAAAGGAAGTGAAATTTTATGAGTTTGCTGATGGATATAAAAACGGAGCTGTTCCATGTTGTTGAAGCTCTTCATGCTGTAACAAATATCGAGATTATAGTTGTCGACAGCGAGCTTAACAGAGTGGTTTCCACTGTTAAGCACGTGGAGGAGTTTGAAAGAAATGCACCGCAAAACTCTGCTTTTCATAAATGCATCGTCACCGGAAGACGCTATTTTATTGAAAATCCAGGAACTGACAGCGTCTGTGAAGACTGTACAAATTTAAACAACTGCAAAGAGCTTATTGAATTTTGCTTACCGCTTAAATATGACGGAAAAATCATAGGTGTTCTTGGTATGTGCGCTCATAATGAAGAAGCTAAGAAAAACCTTTTGCATAACAAGGGAAGCTACATAAATTTTGAAAAAAGATTAAGTGAATTGATTTCTACCATGCTCAATGAGAGAAATATTATGAAAATGCTTGAATACAGGTCATCTGAAATCGGAACCCTGATAAACTCTCTAAGCGAGGGTATTATCATTATAAATAACAACAGGCAAGTTGTAACAACAAATAAATATATCAACGAAAAGCTGGATATTGATTTAAATAATATTTTGAATCTGAAAGAGATTATTACCGAAAGGGTATATGATTTGCTGCAGTCGAAGAACTTCCGTGCAGATGAAGGCCCTGTCAATGTGAAGGGGATGGAGTTTGTAATCAGTGCCAATCCTATTATAGTAAAGGACAAGCAGGAGGGAACGATTCTTGTATTGTCCGATTTTAACAAAATGAAAGAGTCAGTTCTTGAATCCAACAGGAAAAAGGACATAATAACATTTGATGATATAGTTGGTGAAAGTGAAATTCTTATGCAGTCGCGAAGAGAGGCTGCACAGGTAGCCAACAGCGAGGCTTCGGTGCTTCTTTCAGGCGAAACAGGAACAGGAAAAGAAGTGTTTGCAAGAGCAATACACAATACAAGCAGAAGAAAAAACAATGTATTTATGGCAATTAATTGCGGAGCTATACCTGAAAACTTAATTGAAAGCGAATTTTTTGGTTATGAAAAGGGTTCCTTTACAGGAGCAAGCTCAGCCGGAAAAGCAGGAAAATTTGAAATATGTAAGGACGGGACTCTTTTTCTGGATGAAATCGGGGATTTGCCGTTACTTATGCAGGTGAAGCTTAACAGGGCATTGGAGGAAAGGGAAATAACCAGAGTAGGAGGTAATACCCCCGTCAAGGTTAATCCGAGAATTATAGCTGCATCTCATAAAAATCTAAATGATATGGTTGATAAAGGTTTATTCAGAGATGATTTATACTACAGGCTCAACGTTGTTCCAATACAGATTCCGCCTTTGAGGGAAAGAGGCTATGATGTGATACTGCTTTCAAAATATTTTCTTAATCGCTTTTCAAAAGCATACAGCAAAGATATAAAAGGTATGTCAACAGATGCGGAGAAGCTTCTTTTAAAATATAATTTTCCAGGCAATATAAGAGAGTTAAGAAATTTGATCGAATATGCAGTCATATTTGAAGAAAATGATTTAATCGGTACAGAGAATTTAAGAAAAAAAATAAAATCCGGAATTGAAAATCAAAATATAGTGCTGGCTGATTTGACCAGGGCTTATGAAAAATCAGTAATTCAAAATAAAATCAAGAGCCTCGGAGACGGACTGGATGCCAAAAAAGAAGCGGCAAGGCAGCTTGGAATCAGCATTGCCACATTATACAGAAAAATTGATGAATAATCTTGGGAATTAATCATATTAATTGATTAAATCCGGGATTGTGAGTTAATAAATATAAATAAAATTAAAGGAGTAAATTATGGATATTAAAGAGCTTGCAAGAAAGTACAATCAATACACCATTGATATGAGAAGAGAATTTCATATGTATCCTGAACCCAGCATGCATGAGGAAAGAACTTCTGAGAGAATCAAGGAAGAGCTTGAAAAGATGGGTATACCATTCGTATCTATGGGAGGAACAGGAGTATTAGCAGAAATAAAGGGTAAAAATGAAGGAAAGACCATAGCGCTTCGTGCTGACATGGATGCCCTTGAAATGACTGAAAAAAGAGATGTGCCGTATAAATCTCTCAATGAAGGTTTAATGCATTCATGCGGGCATGATGTACATACCGCAATGCTTTTAGGTGCCGCAAAGGTGTTCAGCGAAATAAAAGACGAACTCAACGGAACTGTTAAGCTTATATTCCAGCCGGGTGAAGAAGTTGCACAAGGTGCGCTCAGAATGATTGAAGACGGTGCATTGGAAGGTGTCGATGAAGTATTTGGGATGCATGTTATGGCCAATGTGCCAACCGGTAAGATTGCGGTTGGTTCAGGACCGAGGATGGCATCTTGCGATGGCTTTAAAATCACAGTAAAGGGTAAGGGAGGTCACGGCTCAATGCCTCATCTTGCTGTTGACTCAATTTTGGCTTCTTCTGCTATAGTAATGAATTTGCAGTCTATAGTAAGCAGGGAAATATCTCCGATGGATATTGGTGTAGTAAGTGTAGACCAATTTAATTCAGGCACCAGATTCAATATAATCCCGGATGAAGCCGTACTGGTAGGGACTACAAGATGCTACTCTTATGATATACGTAAAAAGCTTCCTGAGGCAATGGAGAGAATCATAAAGTCAACTGCTGCCGCTTACAGAGCTGAAGCTGAGTTGCATTATGATTTCATGACCGGACCTGTTGTGAATAATGAGGTGTCCACTGAAAGAGTGAAAAAATCAATAGAAAAACTTATGTCCAAGGATGCGATTGTCGAGTTTGATTTGCAGTCAGGAGCTGAGGACTTTTCTGAATACCTGTTAAAGGTTCCCGGAACCTTTGTTATAGTCGGAACAGCCAGCGAAGAAAAGGATACCTGCTATAGTAATCATCATCCTAAATTTGATATAGACGAAGACATGGTTGTACATGGAATTTCTTTGCATGTACAGTATGCGGTGGATTTTTTAAACGGTGAAAAATAAATAGAAAGAGGATGTTGAATTAAGAATATTAATGTCAACATCCCTTTTATGTAATTTATAATGCGGGAGATATGTTTTCAAAAATTGCTTTTAGTTTTGTTCTTACTTCTCCTATTATGTATAAAGAGCCGACAAATGCAGCAACATCATTCATGCCAAGTTTTTGTACAACGTCAATTGCTTTCTCAAAACTGTCTAATGGTGTAACAGAAATATCATAACGGCTTTTTATCAGTCCAGCTATCTCATTCGCACTCATTGCGCGATGGCTGTCGGGAGTCAGAGTATAGACCTTTTCACATAGTGGTATCAGGAAATCAAGTACATTTTCAGGATTTTTGTCCCTGAGCATCCCGTAAAACAAAATTATTTTTTTATTTTTAAAAATATCTTTTATTGCTTTTGAAAAATATTCTATTCCGTTTTGATTGTGTCCGCCATCCAGAATTATAACCGGGTCTTTGCTTATTATTTCAAATCTTCCAGGATAACGACAGCTTGCAAGGCCTTTTTTTATGCTCTCATCAGTGATGTTCAGGCCGATATTTTTAAGAACCTCCAGTGCCAGAAGTGCGGTTGCCGTATTATACAGCTGATGGATTCCAAGAAAATTTATTTTAAGCTCGGAAAGATTAAATACATCCTTTTTCATATATTCAACAGTCTGTCCGCTTAAATCTGAGTCTATCAGCCTGATGTTATTTTCATCAGCTTCAAACACAGACGCATTTTTCAATTTTGCTTCTTCTCTGATTACATTTTTTATCCGCTCATCCTGCGGGTATATAACGACATTGGAGTTTTCCTTTATAATGCCTGCTTTCTCATAAGCTATTTGTTCCAGGGTGTCTCCCAGAAATTCGGTATGATCAAGACCAATTGTTGTAATTACGGATACAAGGCTTTTTTCTATAACATTGCTTGCATCATGCCTTCCACCCATGCCAACCTCCAAAACCAGAATATCTATTTTCTGCTCTTCAAAATATTTGAATCCTATGGCAGTGACTATTTCGAACTCAGTCAGTTCATCGCAGCCTTCTTCATACATTATTTCAATTTTTTCCTTTACAAGAGTAGCAATTTCGGCAAGTGAATCTCTGCCGATAGGCACTTTGTTTATTTGAATTCTTTCGGTGAATTCTTCAAGATGGGGGCTTATGAATAAGCCGGTCTTATAACCTGAAGCCATTAACACATCATGAAGCATGTTACAAGTAGAGCCCTTGCCGTTAGTTCCGGCAACATGTACAATTTTATAGCTGTTTTGAGGATTCCCAAGAAGCTCTGTTAAACGCCCGTTACGCTGTAAGCCAAGTTTTGTGCCGTTGTTGTGCACAGCACGGATAAATTCAATTGACTGCTCATAGTTCATAATTACACTCCTGAAATTTTTAGTTTTTAAAAGTTTTATAGACGTTATACCGGATAAGTATATTATAATATAATTCAAAAATTATACAAAGCATTTAATAAAAAGTATTAAACTCTTTTTGAATTAATTTTTGACTTTATTCAGTTTTTAAGGTAGAATTATATAATTAGAAATTGTAGAAACAGAGGGAACAATGAACCGAAACTATAAAACTTCAAGTTTAACAGAATCAGCTATGATTACAGGCATACTGGTTGTAATAGCATATTTGTCATCTTTTATTTCCTTATTAATGTTTTTTTATCCTACTCCTGCAATTATTCTTGCTAAAAGAAAAGGAATCAAATATGCAGTTCTTTCACTTATTGCCTCAGATATTATAGTAGGAATGCTGTTAGGAATTCAATCAGGCATGACCTTTTTAATAATGTATACTCCGCTGGCTGTTGCACTTGCGTATGGAATATATAAAGACAAGGATGCAAACAGGACTATTATTTTAGGAGCAGCGGCATACATGGTTTCATTTGTTGCAATGATTTTTATCATGGATGCTTTTTTAGGTATAAACTTTGTTCAGCAGCTCAAGGACATTTATACAGAAAGCTTTAATATGACAAAGGATATGCTTTCAAACATGCCGAATAATGAGAATGCAAACAATATAATAAAGAACCTGGATGAGCTGGGCCCTGTGATGATAAGTACAATTTCAAACATTTTTCCGGCAATTTTGATTGTATCATCTGTTGCTACAGCATATGTTAATTACTTGGTTGCATTTAAATTTGCTAAAAGGTTTTCAATTTCAATCAGACAGCACGAAGGGGTTGCTTATTTTTCATTTCCAAAAACATTTATGGCTGCAATAGCGGCAATGATGTTATTGTCTTATTTGCTTGGTGCTTTAAATATAAGTGCAAGTATTATTCAAGCCAATTTATTTATGGTTTTATTTGCAGCAATGTTTTTACAGGGATTTGGTGTTGCAAAATTCTTTATATTAAGAAGTCAAATGAGTGTAGGCTTTAAAAGAATATCTTTGTTTTCAATAATAATTATTGCATTGTTTATGAATGCAGGCCTGGCTCAGATTATAGCGTTAGTAGGATTGGCAGATTTAGCTTTAGATTTGAGAAAGATTAATAAGGCAGTATAACTAAAATGTAATTGGAGGTAATAATTTGGATAATAAAACTACTCCTAAATTTTTAAATGACGACAGTTTAATTTACTTAATAGTAATTATTGTACTGATAGCAGTTTTTTTTATAGAACGCATGTATATTTATGCAGGAATTGCAAGCCTTATTTTATTGGGAGTTGCCGCATTTGCATTAAGAAGACAAATAACAAGAGAAAAAGAACTAAAAAATTATTTGATAGATTATACCAAAAATATAGAAAATTTATCAGTGAATTCTTTTTATTATTCTCCCATGCCTATAAGCATTATAGGTCCTTACGGAAAGATTTTTTGGTTTAACAACAAGTTCAAGGAGCTTGCTGACGGTGAAATTGACAATATTGAAAGCATAGATGATTTTATTTCTAATTTTCCTTTAAAAACACTGGAGGATCATAAGGAAGGCATATTAAGCAATGTAGAAATAACCGGCTTGGGCAAGACCTTCAACATTATGTACTATGGTTTGGAGGAAGGAAGATTCGGGGAAGGAATTTCCTATGTGTGCTATTGGAATGAAAATACCGCATTTGCAAATTTAAAAGCAAAATATAACGATGAACGCCCTGTAGTTATGCTTGTTCAAATAGACAATTATGATGAAATATCAGAAAAACTTGATAAGGGCGAAAAATCGGCAATGACTGCAGAAGTGGAAAAAATACTTAATAAGTATGCCTCAGAAATGAACGGTTTTGTTTTAAGATATGATACAGCTAAATTCTTAATGATGATTGAAAATAAATTTCTGGATACATTGGAAGCAAAGAAGTTTACAATGCTTGAAGACGTAAAGTCTCTGAAGGGCAGCGGAGACTTCAACTTTACCTTGAGTATCGGGACCGGCGTATTGGCAAAAAATCTTACACAGCTTATTGATTATGCAAAAGGAGCATTGGATGTTGCACTTGGCAGAGGCGGAGACCAGGCTGTTGTCAAAAGAATTAATTCTGTTAAATTTTATGGAGGCAAAAGCAAAGCTGTTGAAAAAAGAACCAAGGTCAAGGCAAGAATTATCTCATACGCTTTAAGGCAAATAATAGATCAAAGCACAAATGTTATAATAATGGGTCACAGAGTTGGTGATATGGATAGTCTGGGTTCTTCAATCGGTATTTATGCCATGGCAAGAAGCAGAGGAAAAAAGGCATATATTGTCTTAAATAATGTAAACTATGCATTGAAAAATATGTATGAAAGAATTAAGCGTGAAGAGTCCCATTACCTGGAAGCACTAATCAGTACTGAAACAGCCATGAGCATAATTGACCAAAATACTCTTTTGGTGGTACTGGACACCCACCGGCCAAGCTATACCGAGGCTCCCGATATATTGACAAAGGTAGACAAGATAGTATTGATTGACCATCACAGAAGAAGTGAAGAATACATAGAAAATCCACTTCTTGATTATATAGAACCATATGCTTCATCCACCTGCGAGCTTGTCAGTGAGCTTGTTCAATACATGGATGATCATATTAAGCTGACTAAATTTGAAGCTGATGCATTATTGGCAGGCATTGTCCTTGACACAAACTCCTTTACATTTAAAACGGGAGTAAGGACATTTGAAGCTGCTTCGTTCCTGAGAAGGAACAGTGCCGATACTACAGACGTCAAGGAGCTTTTTAGCGAGAGCCTGGATTCAATGAAAAAGAAAACGGAAATCATAGAAAGATCAGAAATTGTTTTTGGCGATGCGGCAGTTTCCTACATAGATGAAGATTCTGAAAATTCTAATGTCATAGCGGCACAAAGCGCCGATGAGCTTCTTACAATCAAGGATGTTAAAATGAGTTTTGTTCTTGTAAAGAATGAGGAATATATCAATATCAGCGCACGCTCAACAGGGCCTATAAACGTACAGGTAATTATGGAGTATTTGGGAGGCGGAGGTCATTTGAACATGGCCGGAGCTCAAATCCCGACTCAGGATATAAATGAAGCAAAAGAAAAATTATTAGAGGCAATATCTCATTATAAAAAGGAGAGTATGAAAAAATGAAAGTAATTTTGTTAGAAGATGTTAAAAACGTCGGTAAAAAGGGAAGTATTATAAATGCTAAGGACGGATATGCAAGAAATTTCTTGTTTCCTAAAAATCTGGCTATAGAAGCAACACCGGTAAACTTAAAAAATCTGGAACATGCTCAAAAACAAAAAGAAGCAAAGGAAAAAGAGTTGCTTGAAGAAGCTAAAAAATTAGAAGAAGAGCTGATAAAATTAACAGTTGTTATTAAAACTAAAACCGGAGAAAACGGAAAGCTTTTCGGAGCTGTGACAACTAAGGAAGTTGCGGAGCATATTGAAAAAGAACATGGCTTTGCCATTGATAAAAAGAAATATGACATGGAGCCTATAAAGGCTGTAGGAGAGTACTTTGCAAAAATTAAGCTTCATCCGCAGGTTAACGCCAAGGTAAAAGTCATAGTAACAGAAAAATAACGAGGTTAGTATGTCTGATTTGATAAATTTAGGAAAAATACCGCCGCACAACGCCGAGGCAGAACAAACAGTTCTTGCCTCTGCTTTAATTGACCATGTTGCAGTTGAAAAGGTTATTAATCTGTTAAACACTGATGACTTTTATTTTGAAGCAAACAAAGAAATTTTTGATTCCATAAAGCAGGTTCATATTCAAAATATACCTGTAGATGTTCTCACTGTGTCGGAGGAATTAAAAAAAAGAGGCAAAATTGATTATATCGGCGGTTTTGAATATCTTGCAAAATTAACCGAAAATATTATAACATCCAAAAATGTGGAAGCATACTGCAATATTATCAGGGAAAAATCTACCTTGAGAAGACTCATAAGTGCTTCTAATGAAATAATTGAGAAGGGCTACAGGGAAAATGATGATGTCCAGAAAATAATTGAGCTTGCAGAATCAAGAATATTTTCCATATCTCAAAACAGGAGCATGAATTCATTTGCTGAAATAAAGGATGTCCTGATGGAGGTTTTCAATCATCTTGAGGAAAGAGCAATGAATAAGGGCGGGCTTACCGGACTTACCACAGGCTATAATGATTTGGACAGGATGACATCAGGCTTTCAAAAATCAGATTTGATTCTTTTGGCAGCAAGACCGTCCATGGGAAAGACCGCACTGGCATTGAATATAGCAATGAATTCTGTGAAGACAGGAGCTTCGGTAGCTTTGTTCTCGCTTGAAATGTCCAAGGAGCAATATGTCCAAAGAATCATAAGCATGGAATCTATGGTTGACAGCTCCAAACTCAGGACAGGCAATCTTGATGACGATGATTGGACAAGACTTATTTCAACAATGAGCACTATTTCAAATTATAAAGTTTTTATAGATGATTCAGCAGCTATTTCCGTATTTGAATTAATGTCTAAATGCAGGAGACTTAAAATAGAAAAGGGCCTTGACTTAATAGTTATAGACTATTTGCAGCTTATGTCCGACGGCACGAACTCCTCAAACAGACAGCAGGAAATATCCAATATATCACGTGGCTTGAAAGCACTTGCCAGAGAAATGGATTGTCCTGTTTTAGCACTGTCTCAGCTGTCCCGTGCTCCTGAGCTGCGTCAGGACCACAGACCTATAATGTCCGACTTGAGAGAGTCCGGAGCTATAGAGCAGGATGCTGATGTTGTATTGATGCTTTACAGAGATGAATATTATTTAAAGGAAGAATCTGAGAAAAAGGGTATAACTGATGTTATAATAGCAAAGCAAAGAAACGGTCCTGTAGGAACTGTAGAGCTTGCATGGATAAGTCAGTATACTAAATTTGGAAATATACAAAAGTGATGAATTAATGTACAGCGGAGCATGACTTTTGAACATTAATCTAAGGAGTTCAGCATGAAAAAAGGCGATTTTATCTGGGGAGTAACACTATCAGTTCTTGTTTTGTTTTTAGTATTACCTGCAACGAGGGAGCCATTTATGGCATATACGGGAGCACATCCATATATCGGCGGATTTATCAAGTTTACTGTACTGGCTACCATGGGAGACCTGATGGGTATAAGACTGGTCAGAGGTGATTATTTCATACCTGACGGATTGATTTACAGAGCTGTTGTTTGGGGAATTATCGGTATGATGGCAACACTTATGTTTTCATTATTTATGGGAGGAGCGAGTGCGGCTCAAGCCAGCGGTTTGCTGCCTTTTGGCGGTGTTAACATAGCACAGGCTTTCTTTGGAAGTGCCATAATGAATTTGACATTTGGACCTATGATGATGTTTTTTCATAAAATAATGGATTTGTTGATTGATACCAAGTATGAAAACAAGGAAGTATCATTAAGCTGCCTGGTGGATAAGATTGACTGGCACTCTCTTGTAGAATTCAGCTGGGCAAAGACATGTATTTTCTTTTGGATACCTGCACATACAGTTGTATTTATGCTTCCGTCAGAGTACAGAGTGTTAGTTTCCGCATTTTTATCAATTGCTCTTGGTTTACTGCTGGCATTTGCAAAAAGAGAGAAAACCTACAAGGCAGCAGCTTAATTAATCTATGATTTTCATTAATAAAAGCATTAAAAAATTCAGGGTATGCATGCCCTGAATTTTTTTACAGCTATTTCATATTTAATATCTACTTTAATATCTACACCATTCTGGCAATTATTAATTTAGATCCCGGAGTTAATATATTATCCGGCGGCAAGTTGTTTAATTCTTTCAAATAATTAATTGACAAATTATAATTCTTAGCGATATCCCATACAGTTTCTCCCGGCTGCACTACCCTGAATACCAGACTGGGCATTTTGCTTCTGTCTATGGCGCCTGCTTCGGCAATATCAGATATAACAGAGATTTCGTCTTTATTTCTCAGCTTCATTCCAATGCCGATGTCACAATTTACTATAACCGAGTTGCTGCCCTTTCTATAAGCACCGCATTTAGTAATTTTCACATTTGAGGCTATGTCACTTGACAACTGATTTTCCTTCAAATCAATGCTGGCTGTAAATGGAAGTGAAGCGTATCCTTTATCAATTTTATTTATGTCACCGTTTAAATATAACAGGTTAACATCCAAGAAGCCGTCAACAACATACTTATCGTCAATAACCTTTTTTTCGGAAATTTTCGGGCTTACATCAACCGTGTAAATATCCTTGATTGACCCGGAAACAACATCAAAGGTATTTTCATACTTAACTGTTTTGTTTACAATTTCCTTTAATGATGAAATATTAACCTTTTGCGATTCCATATCGAGAAGGCAGTCTGTTGAATAGCAGTCTGTTATTATGTTTTTCTCAACTGTGTCGAACAATGCCGCATTAACTGTAAATGGCAAATTAAACTCTATAAGCTTTTTCTCATTATCATAATTTTCGGTTACATTGTAGGTCATATCGTTTAGTGTTACACTTATATCCTTTATCATGTCATCATTGGAATTCTTTACCTCCAGATAATGAGTAAACGGGAATTCTTCAGACACATATCCGGTTGTATTAAGACTGTTATCTTCGGTATAAAGGAATCCAACCTTGCAGGTTCCTTCTACAAGCATTTTATCATCAAGTGCATCTATATTGGTAATGAACACTTCTGACTCGGCTTTTAGTATTTTAGCTATTTCATCTGAGCCCTTGTTTAATTCTACTGCATCATTGATGTTTACCTCTTCCGACAATGCAGATACTTCATCGGTATATTTTATGTTCTTGGTTTTTGCCTGGAAAGTTCCGTCTGATTCAAGATTTGAAACGAAATTAACCGGGTGCTTGTTAATTACGTCAGTATCCAGCAGTACAACAACCTTTACAAGGTAGGTTCTTTCGTTAAGCTGCTCTGCATCTATGTAATCAATATAAGTTTCAACCTGAGCCTCCATGCCTTCCATTGCACCTGGAAATGGAATTTCTTCCGTAAATTGAATTTTATCTGACACTGAGCTTACTGTTACTTCTTCATCGTTTGAACGATAAATAATGTTATAAGTAAGTGTTCCGTCAACGGTAACAGCTTCTTCATTTACTGCTGCATCATTGACTTTAACTTTACCTTCAGTAGATATGATTTTTTCTATATCCGGAGTACCGTCAGAAAGCGTAAACTCATTTTCTAACAAAACTTCAGTGGAACTGGAATCAATAATCTCATTAATATTAAAAGTATCGCTGATTAATTTAAACAAATTAAAATCCTCCTTTAAGAAACAGTTAGTATCGCATTCTTTTATAAATGTATATGCAGCATAAATTTCAATAGTACAACTTCATTGCAAAATTTTTTAAAAAATCATTGACCTTTTACTTTTTTTAATATAGAATTGGAAGGTAAATAAATAATCTAAATTTAATGTTTTTAAAATTTTATTTTTGACAAAACTATATATATTTAGAAATAATAGAGACTAAAAAAAAAACCCCATTTTTTGTCTCTGTTTTTATGTTTAGGGAAGTTTTGAAATAATAACTGGCAATTCAATTAAAAAATAACAAGAACGGTATAATAGGATTAATGAATCAGGAGGAAAAAATGCCAAAATACATTTTTATTACAGGAGGAGTTGTATCTTCATTAGGAAAGGGGATTACAGCTGCTTCACTGGGAAGACTGCTTAAAGCCAGAGGTCTTAAGGTAACTCTTCAAAAATTCGACCCATATCTTAATGTGGATCCGGGAACAATGAGCCCATACCAGCACGGGGAAGTATATGTTACTGATGATGGTGCCGAAACGGATTTGGATTTAGGACATTATGAAAGAATTGTTGATATAGATTTAACAAAATACTCAAGTATTACATCAGGCAAGATTTATTGGAGTGTATTGAACAAGGAAAGAAAGGGAGATTACCTGGGAGGAACTGTACAGGTAATTCCGCACATAACAAATGAAATAAAGTGTATGCTAAAGAGAGTTTCAACCGTACAGGATGTTGATGTGGTTATTACAGAAATAGGCGGTACAGTGGGCGATATTGAAAGCCAACCGTTTCTTGAGGCAATTCGTCAAATCCGTTATGAGGTAGGAAGAGAAAATGTAATGTACATACACGTTACTTTACTTCCATATCTGTCAAAGGCAGGAGAGCTTAAAACAAAACCGACACAGCACAGTGTAAAGGAGCTCTTAAGTATTGGTATTCAACCTGATGTTCTTGTATGCAGGACAGAAAAAGAAATCAATATGGACTTAAAATCAAAAATCGCATTGTTCTGCAATGTTGACAGACAAAATGTCATCCAGAATACAGATGCCGATTCATTGTACGATATACCGTTATTGCTGGAAAAAGAAGGGCTGGCAAAAATAGTCTGTGATACATTTGAAATGAATTGCAAGGAACCGGATTTGTCTGAGTGGAAGAACATGGTTCAACGTTCAAAGAATACTTCACATAATGTCAGAATAGCATTGGTGGGTAAGTATGTTGAGCTTAAGGATGCTTATCTTTCAGTTGCTGAAGCATTGAGGCACGCAGGCATTGATAATTCGGCAGAGGTAGAAATTGACTGGGTTCATTCCGAAGAAGTAAATGAAGACAATTACAAAGAAATACTTGATGGAAGCGATGGAATATTGATTCCCGGCGGATTCGGAGACAGAGGAATAGAAGGTAAAATATTAGCTGCAAAATATGCAAGAGAAAACAAAATTCCATTTTTGGGTATTTGCCTTGGAATGCAGATGGCTGTAGTAGAATTTGCCAGAGACGTCCTGGGATATAAAGATGCTGACAGCACTGAATTCAATGCTGAAACAAAATATCCGCTCATAGATATTATGAATGACCAAAAGGAAGTTGAGAATAAAGGCGGTACAATGAGACTTGGAAGCTATCCTTGCAGGCTTGTAGAAGGTACAAAGGCTAAGGAAGCATACGACGGTGCTGAGATGATCAATGAAAGACACAGACACAGATATGAATTCAATAATGAATTCAGAAAGGTTTGCGAAGAAAACAACCTGATAATTTCAGGAACGTCACCTGACAATAAGCTTGTTGAAATAGTAGAATTAAAAAATCATCCGTGGTTTGTTGCTTCTCAGTTCCATCCGGAATTCAAATCAAGACCGACAAGAAGCCACCCGTTGTTTAAAGGGTTAATAAAAGCATCAATTGAAAATAAAAATAATAAATAATTATAAAAATAAAAATTCAGGGATATCCTGAATTTTTTTTGCTAATATTCTTTAGTTGAACTTACAGCGCCGGCATAAATACTCAGAATTAACATTATCTGGGGTGTTAGGGCTACAGAATCAACAAAACCGTGAATCATGGTCATTACAAATACAGCAAAGACAGTAACCCATTTTTTATTGTTATCTGCAAATAATCTTATCTTAAATGTGTTTAGAATGTTTAATAATATTGTTATAAATATCGAGAAGCCTAAAATTCCGGTTTCGGTGATTATT
Organism: Bacillota bacterium; assembly: GCA_023453025.1. GTDB lineage: Bacteria > Bacillota > Clostridia > Tissierellales > Sedimentibacteraceae > Sedimentibacter. Next base: position 84,134 of record JAEXUD010000008.1, on the reverse strand, counting down.
TGTATGTACAAGCTATGGCTGTGTTCAACTTTTGTACTTACTATGTTTGAGTAAGCTGCAACATATTTGTTAAGTGTACCAAAACCAATTCCATTAATAAAATTATCCTTTATTATTTCAACACTTGTTTTCCATATTTCAATCCTGTAAAGAAATGAGCTGTCTTCAGTCGCTCTTGAGAGATTTACCCGTCCCGTGCCAAGCAAGTTATCGGCAATTAATATCATTAATGAAATCAATAAGGCATATTTTATGTATTTTTTATTGAACAAGGATACTCCCAATAAAGCTATAATTAATGATACCCATGAGGTTCTTGAAAATGTAAGCACTAAACAAGCTAATCCACTTACAAAAACAAGTGTTTCCAAATTGATTTTTTTTAAATTCAAATTTTCTGATGTAAGCAAAATTACAAAATTTATATAAAAGCCAAATACATTGGGATTAAAAAATGTTGAATAAATTCTTTTGCTTATATTGTATTCATTTACATCAATCCACTTTGAGGGTATTGTAAATTCAGGATTAAAGTATTGAAAAAATCCAAATATAAAAATAATAAGCGACACCCTAAAAATTATTTTTTTTATATTATCTATATCAGTTGAATATTTAAAAATATGGTAAGAATAAAAGCATAGCAGCATTATAATGACATAGACGGCAGATATTATTTTATAATCCGAAGATATTAAACCAATTGAAATAAAAGCATATACTAATATATAAAACTTATTATTTATTTTGAACCTCGCATTTCCTTTAATTATTTTATCAATAAAAACTGCTGCAATGAACACATAGGCAGCAGGAATAAATACAATTGATAAAATTAATAATATATATAACTTTTTATTTGATTTATTTGATGAAAGCTCTGAAATATAGCTTCCGGTTATTTCATAGTTCATTTTAGTTCCTTAATTTATTTATTAATTGAGTTAATTTTTTTAGTTTGTGATACAAGGTAATAAAATATACCTGATATGATTATCATACCTCCGACAAGGGTATATATAGAAGGAATTTCATTGAATATCAATAATGCCAAAATACTGGCAAATATTGGCTCGCTTAGTGTTGATACTGAAATCAATGTTGATGAAACATATTTAACCATATAATTATATACTGTATGACCCAATATTGAACAAAAAAATGCCAATGCTGCAAATAGTATAAATTCCTTTGGCGAATATGGATAAACAGGGATTCCGGAAGCAATGCACATAATGAACAATACAACTGTTGATACAAAATAAACAATTAATACATATGTGCCTGCACTTAAGCTTTTTCGTGCAACGCCGCCTAGTACCAGGTAGCCGGCCACAAAAATTGCTCCAAGGAAAGCAAGTATATTTCCAAGCATCATATTGCTTGCTGATTCTTTCGATGCTCCCATAGCTATTATAATTGTTCCGGCTAAAGACATTGAAATACCAACAGCCATTTTACGTCCTAATTTTTCCTTTGTTATAAAATAATTAGCCAGGGCAACGAATATAGGGCTGCAGGAAACCAGTATTGTTGAATTAGCTACGGTAGTCATTTTGATTGAAGAAATCCATGTTGCAAAATGAAGAGCAAGAAAAATACCGCTTAAAATGCATAGACCGTATTCTTTCTTTGTAATTCTTTTAAATTCGCTATGACTGTTAAACATAACGGGAATTAACAGCATCAATGATGTAAAAAGCATTCTGTAGGCTGATATTACCAGAGCAGGGGCTTCAGAAAATCTAATTATAATTGACGATAAAGATGTAAAAAAAGTTCCTGCCAGTACAATATATTTTGAAGGTGATTTTTCCATAGCAACCTGCCTTTAGATATTTAAAAAATTTTTATCCTATTGAATATTAGCATATTAAAGTTAAGATTTCAATACATGTAACAAAGTATAATAAGCAGTATATAAGCAATAATAAGAATCTGGCAAATATTTACCACATTTTTTGCGAGGATTGGCTTTGCAGACATAAACCGGTTCTAAAAAAATGGTTTGGAAAGGAGGTAGTCATGTTTGATATTTTCAGTTCTGTTTCATTGATTTATCTGATTAACATAGCGATGGCGGTTGTAATAATATTCTTGGAGCGCAAGGATCCCACTGCTACATTGGCGTGGGTTTTAGTGCTTCTGATTTTTCCCGGTTTTGGCTTTGTGTTTTATTTGATTCTGGCACAAAATTTCAGCCGAAAAAAACTTTTCACAATGAAGATTTATGCAAAAAAAACCTTTGGTGATTATATTAGCGTTCAACAAAGGCTTTTTAACACAGGAGGTTTGGTTTACAACGATAAAACTACAGAAGATTTTAAAGATTTAATCAAAATGAATTTGTTTTTTCACGATTTTTCATATACACAAAACAATGAGGTTAAAATATATACTGACGGGCAGGATAAATTTTTCGATTTGTTCAATGACATACAAAATGCAAAGCATCATATACACATGGAATACTATATTATTAAAAATGACGATTTGGGAAATGAACTTTTGAATCTTCTTGCACAAAAGGCAGAGGAAGGAGTTGAAGTAAGGCTCCTGTATGACTCTGTCGGCGGAAGGCATATTCCTGAAGAAACAATTGACAGAATTAAAAAAGCAGGTGTAAGGGTTGCAGTTTTTTTTGCAAGCAGTTTTCCGTTTTTCAATTTCAAGATAAATTACAGAAACCACAGAAAAATTGTTGTTATTGACGGACAGACAGCATATATAGGCGGATTTAATGTAGGGGATGAGTATATCGGGCAAAATAAAAAAATCGGTTATTGGAGAGATACTCATATACGTGTTAAAGGAGATGCAGTCATTGATTTGCAAACAAGGTTTTTCCTGGACTGGGGATATGCATCTAAGGAGGATTTAATGTTCCTCCCACACTATTTTCCCGATAACAACCATTCCGGTAATGTAGGCATTCAAGTGATAAGCAGCGGTCCGGATAAACTGGATGAAGCAATTAAGAGCAATTATGTAAAAATGATTAATTCGGCAAAAGAAAGCATTTTAATTCAAACTCCATATTTTGTCCCGGATTCCAGCGTGTTTGAATCATTAAAAATAGCGGCTATGTCAGGGGTGGATGTAAAAATCATGATACCGTGCAAACCGGATCATCCATTTGTGTACTGGGCTACATACTGGTACTGCGGGGGGCTTCTGCAATATGGAGTTAAGGTATATACCTATGAGTATGGTTTTTTACATGCTAAGACTCTCGTAATAGATGGAAAGGTTGCGTCTGTGGGAACAGCAAATTTTGATATGAGGAGCTTTAAGCTTAATTTTGAATGTAATGCAATAATTTATGATTCTAAGATTTCAACAATGCTCAAAGATATTTTTATTGAGGATTTGAATTATTCATTAGAAATAACCAGAGAGCTGTATCTTGAAAGAGGCGTTCTAATCAGGTTTAAAGAATCAATATGCAGATTGCTGTCACCGCTTTTGTAGATTGCTGTCCTAACTAATTATGTCGAATAAATTTTATTTACTAAGAACGAATAAGGGTGATTAAATGAAAAAATATTTTGTAATATACAATCCAACTGCAGGAAAGGAGCTTGCAGGACAAAAAATTTTCCATGTATCTGAAACAATCATGGAATCAGAAGACACAGAATTTACTTTTTATGCTACCAAGAAAAAGGGAGACGGTGAGATAGCTGCAATCAGAGGTTGTGCTGAGGGCTATGACACAATTATATCCTGCGGAGGTGACGGTACTGTACATGAGGTTTTAAACGGAATTATGAAAAGTCCTTGCAAATCCAGATTAGCTATAATGCCGGCAGGAACAGTAAATGATTTTGCAGCTCAGCTGAAAATGCCCAAATCATATGCAAGCTTTGCATCCTTGTTGATGAAGCAAAACTATAAGACCATTGATGTAGGAAAAATCAATGATGATTATTTTGTAAATGTCGTTGGCGGCGGTGCTTTTATGAACGTACCTCATGATGTTACAATTGAAGCTAAAACAATTTTAGGGAAATACGCTTATTATTTCAAGGCTGCATTTGATGTTCCCGGCCAGCTGGTAAAAACGTATAATATAAATTATAAGATAGACAATGAAGAGTATAATTTTAATACTCTGCTGTTTCTTGTGATTAATTCTTCCGGAGCAGGAGGATTTAAAAAACTGTGCCCTAAAGCAACCATTGATGACGGACTATTGGATATAGTCATATTTGAAAAAGCTAATAATGCCGACCTTTTGCAAATATTCACAAAGGTATTTAACGGTCAGCATATAACTCATCCAAAGGTTCATTATTATCAGGGGAAAAATATAAGAATAGACTGTGAAAAAAAGATACCTATTGACACAGACGGTGATCTGGGCGGTTATGATATACCTGCAGAAATTTCTTCTGTACATAATGCAATAGAAATATTGGTGCCGTAGAGGATAGAGTATCAACAGGGGACGGTCCTGGCATACCAGACTGTCCCCTGTTCCGGAATTCGGAATTACCTGTTTTTCAAGAATGTATTGATAAGCTGAGTTGATTTTTTCGCTGCAACTATTGCAAACGAAGGAAAATCCATGTGCGCCGAACCGTCAGCCTTATCAGAGATTGCCCTTACAATACAGAAGTCCACATTGCTTAAATAGCAGACATGTCCGATTGCTGCACCTTCCATTTCTGCACAAAGAGCATTAAAATGATTTACAATGTAATCCTTTTTTTCCTGGCTGCAGATGAACTGGTCTCCGGAGGCTATTGTTCCTACAGCTACATTTGTATTTTCTATTGTTTTTGCTGAGCTGACAATTTCTTCAACCAAGCTTTTTGAACAAGGTATGTTTATCAAGTTTACTCCGGAAATAAGACCTACGGGATCACCAATACCAGAGGTATCCATGTCGTGCTGTACAACATTGTCAGAAACAACCAAGTCGGCAATATCCAAATCAGAATTCAAGCTGCCTGCGACTCCTGTGTTAATTATGACATCCGGCTTGTATTTCAAAATCATTGTCTGTGCACAGACCGCAGCATGAACCTTTCCTACACCGCTCCTTGCCACTACAACATCCTTTCCCTGCAGTATACCTTCGCAATAAGCTATACCGCTGATTATTTCTTTTTTTACATTATCCATGCATTCAATAAGTTCAGCAACCTCTATATCCATGGCACCTATAATACCTATTTTCATATTTTACCTCATTGCTCATTAGTTTTAAGCTATTTTAATATATGAATAAATAAATGTCAAATTATGATTATTATTTTACAAATAAAATGCTATTTTCAATAAAAATATTTATTTATGAATTTTTTATGTTAAAATAATTATAATGACTTAAAATAAAGGGGATAATATGCATTATACATATATAGTAGAATGTAATGATAAAACATTATATACCGGGTATACAAATAATTTGGAAAAACGAATAAAGGTGCATAATGAAAAAAAAGGTGCTAAATACACAAGAGGGAGAACTCCTGTTTCTTTAAAATACTGGGAAGAGTTTGACAACAAGGCAGATGCAATAAAAAGAGAATACGAGATAAAAGAAATGAGCAGGGGAAAAAAGCTTGAATTGATTAATAATAAATAAAAAATATTTGTATACTTTGTTAATATTTGTTATAATTAATATATTAAAGTTTTGAGGAGATACCGTATGAAAAATAACTTGATAGTTGATAGCTGCACTGACTTTATAAATGAAACTGAAGACATACCAAGAATACCGTTTAGAATACTTATTGACGATGAAGAAATTATTGATGAAAATGTAGACATCCATACTCTGATAGCGAAAATGAAAAATACAAAAAATCAAATAAAAACGGCATGTGCGCCTCCTGAAGATTTTATCAACAAATTAAAAGAGGAAGCAAATAATTTCATTGTAACAATATCAAGCCCGTTAAGCGGCTCCTACAACAGTGCCATGGTAGCAGTTGAAGCCTTTAAGGAAAGCTTCCCCAAAAGCTTTGTGCATGTATTTGACAGTAAGACTGCGGCAGCAGGCGAAACAATGATTGCTATGAAAGTTAAGCAGCTGATTGAAGAAAATTTAAATCGGTCAGAAATAATTGAACATACAAATAAATATATATCTAAATTAAAAACCTTATTTATACTTGAGTCCCTGGATAATCTTGCCAAAAACGGAAGAATAACAAACTTCAAGGCGATACTGGCTAACATAATGCACATTGTTCCAATAATGGGAGCAGATAATGAAGGAAAAATAGTACTTAAAGAACATATTAGAGGGAAGAAAAAGGCTTTTGCAAGACTGGTAGATATGATTGCTGAATATAATGTAGATTTTGAAAATACTGTTTTGGGAATTACACATGTTAACTGCCTTGAAAAAGCGGAAAAATTGCGTGATGAAATAAAAGCAAAATATCCGTTTAAAGATATTAAAATATTCAAATCATCAGGATTAAGTACTGTTTATGCTGATGATGGCGGAATTGTCATAGCATTTTAATCATAATATTTTCAAATAATTGTTAAAACATATTAAAGATGGGTATAAATATACTATAAAATATGTGGAGGGAATTATATGGAGTACAAAGATTTAATAGCCAGAATGAAATCAGTTAGAAATTATAAGAAAGACGAAGTAAGCTCAGAAATTATCCAAAAAATCAAGGATTACTGCAGCAGTAGCAAAAGATTGGTTAAGGATATTGAAATAGAGACTATACTTAAAAACAAAGATGAAGTTTATGATAAGCTCAAAGACCATGCCGGATACAATGATGTGATGATTGATGCTCCTCATTATTTGATATTTTTGTCGGAGGAAAAGGACCACTACATTGAAAATATCGGATATGCTGCACAGGATGTAAGGCTTAAGGCATATGAACTTGGTGTTGGATCATGCTGGATTACCATATGTGACGGCGAAAAAATCAAGGAAAGATTAGATATAAATTCAGATAAAAAATTAACAGCAATTATTGCTTTGGGCTTTGATGATAATAAAAACAAAGTTGTATACGAAAATGTTTCTGAGTATAACCCATCCAAAGCAAAAGTCAGCATAGTTGAGGATAATGTATCAGAAAGAGAAAGTGTAAGAGACCTTGTCTACATGAAAAAATGGGGCGAGAAATCTGATCTTGATGAATTGGTTAATTTAGGTTTGTTAGAAGCATTCTTTTATGCAAGATTAGCTCCGTCGTCAAAAAACAGACAGCCGTGGAGATTTATTTATGATGATGGAATTGTAGTTCTTGCTATCAGAAATGACCAAAATACATGTGATTATGAAGATAAAATTGATACAGGAATAGTAATGCTATATTACCAGATAATAATTGATAATACTTTATTCAAAATGAACTGGAAATTTGAAAAACCTGAAAAAGAGTACGAAATACCATCAGATTATAAAATTGCAGCATATTGCATCTGTTAATTAAAAAAAAACAAAAAGACGCAGGATGCGTCTTTTATTATATAATTATATGGTTAAACCATTGAACTAGAAAGGAGATTTATGAAGATAATAATTGACAAACATTTTTATGATTTTGCAGTAAAGACTTTTCCTGATATTAATTTTTTTACAGAACCTGAACATTGTCCTGAAGCCGAAGCTTTAATAGGACCGCCCGAGCTTATGAGTGTAGAAATACTGGAGAAGCTTCCTAAGCTAAGATGGCTGCAACTGTTCAGAGCAGGATATGATATGATTGATATAGAATATATCAGAAAAAGAGGTATAATTCTTACAAATGGCAAGGATATATTTTCAATACCTATTGCAGAGGATGTGGTGTGTAAAATATTGATGCACAACACAAATGCTTTTAAGTATATTGAAAACAAAAAATCCCGCATATGGGATAATAAATTAAACAGAACCGAGCTTAGAGGTCAGACTGTAGGTATTGTCGGAACAGGGTCCATAGCAACAGAAATTGCCAAAAGACTTAAACCCTTTGATGTGAAGTTAATCGGACATAAAAGAACACCTGTATTGTCAATGCCGTATTTTGATGAAATCTATTCCGGTAAAAAGGGATTGGAATATGTTATGTCAGTTTCAGATTATATAATTGTTACGGCTGATTTAAACAAGAGCACATATCATATGATTAATAAGGACAATTTAAAGCTGATGAAGGAAACTGCTTCTATTATTAACATTGCAAGAGGAAGCATCATTAATCAGATAGATTTGACAGAAGCATTAAAAAATAAAACAATAGACTATGCGGGACTTGATGTGTTTGAAGTTGAACCTCTGCCGGAGGACGATAAGCTTTGGGATGCAGATAATGCCTATTTGACACCTCATGTTTCAGCAATTGTCAAAAACAATAAATTAAGATGGAAAATACTTATAGAACAAAATATAAAAAATTTTGTTGATAATGAAAAATTAATTAATGTAGTATCATAGCAAGAACAACCCTATGTTTTTCTGATAATAAAGTCATCAACCTGAAAAACCTTATGCTGTCCTAAGCCAATAGATACAGAGGAAAATATCATGAATTTAAATAAAAAAAATATGCTTAGCTTGCTGTTTATGCCTTTATTAATCATTTACCTGGAAACGGTATTAAAAACAGTTACATATGAAAAAGTGTTTAATGAAGGTTTTGTTTTTATGTGTCTGTTTTCAATCCCGATTGGACTTGCTTTACATCTGCTGGTTACAAGCTTCAATGAAAAAACCGGCAAGATTGTGTTTTTTATAATAATAAGCTGCCTTACAATATATTACGCGGCACAGATGATTTATTACAAGATATTCTCCACCTTTGCGTCATTGTATTTCTTTATAGGAGCAGGAAAAGCAGCGCAGTTTTATAAAATCTTATTAGCTGCCTTGAAAAGCAGTGTGATTCCTTTAATATTTGCAATGCTTCCTATAATAATCTCAGTTGTTTTTCGCAAGAAGATATCCTTTGTAAAAATATCTAAAAATTATATCATTAAGGTTGCCGTAACTGCAGTTGTCGTTCAGCTGCTGACTACTTCTTTTGTTTTTTCATCAGATAAGGGTATGCTCAGCGCTTCATATTTATATAAGGATGCATTTTTAGTGAAAGATTCCATAGATAAATTCGGACTTTTAACAACAGCGAGGTTAGATATAAAAAATATTTTAATAAACTCAAATACCTTTGTCGGAGATGCTGACAAAATTGAAATATCAGAATCAGGAAAAGAAAGCCCGGAAATAAGCGAGTCGTATAAAGAAGAAATAATTGAATATAATTCACTTGACATACCGTTTGATCAATTGATTGAAAACGAAACAAGAGAGAGCATTAAATCATTGCATGAGTATTTCAAGAATATCAAGCTCTCCAAAAAAAATGAATATACAGGAATGTTTAAAAATAAAAACTTAATAATGATTACGGCTGAAGGCTTTTCACCTTATGCGGTAGACAAGGAACTTACACCTGCATTGTATAGAATGTATGAGGAGGGTTTTAAATTTACGAATTTCTACACACCTCTCTGGGGAGTAAGCACATCTGACGGAGAATATGTAGCCTGCACAGGCTTGCTGCCTAAGGAAGGCATATGGAGTCTTTATAAATCTTCCGGAAATTACATGCCTTTATGCATGGGAAATCAGCTTAGGAAAATGGGATATGAAACTTTTGCATACCACGACCATTATTATGATTATTATTTCAGAAATGAATCACATCCAAACATGGGATATGTATACAAGGGACTGGGAAACGGTCTTGATGTTACGGAGACATGGCCTGAGTCAGATATAGAAATGATTGACCTGACAGTGGATGAATATATAAATAAACAGCCTTTTCACACATATTATATGACGGTAAGCGGTCATTTAAATTATAACTTCACGGGTAATTACATTGCCGCTAAAAACAAAAGCCTTGTAGAGCATCTGGACTATTCAGACAATGTAAAAGCATATTTAGCGTGTAACATTGAGCTGGACAGGGCAATTGAAAAGCTGATTGCCAGACTGGAGGAAGCCGGTATAGCTGATGATACTCTTATAGCCATAAGTCCGGATCATTATCCCTACGGACTGACTACAGGAGAAATAAGCGAGCTGGCAGGACATAAGGTTGATACAGACTTTGAACTGTACAAAGGAGTGTTTCTTCTTTGGTCAAAAGGAATGGAACCGGTAGAAATCAGTAAAACTTCCTCAAGCCTCGACATTCTCCCCACACTGTCAAATTTGATGGGAGTAGATTATGATTCAAGATTACTAATGGGCAATGATATTTTATCTGATTCCGAGCCGTTGGTTATGCTGCAAAACAGAAGCTGGATAACTGACAAGGCATATTATAATGCAAGAACAGGAGCGGTAACAATAATAGATGAAGCCAAGGCAGACGAGGCTTATATAAATAAAATCAGCGAAAAGGTAAAACAAAAATTCAAAGCTTCAGTGATGATATTGGATCATGATTACTACAATATAGTGTTAAACAATAAAAATTAAGGAACGACTTATCGTTCCTTATTCTTTACTCAACAACCAGATTATACTCGCAGCTTACCGGGCACTGAGTGTATTCTGAATTGTTGACACAGTTTGAATTAAGCTTGTTTTTTAATATATAACCTGATTCTACATCATCTTTAACTCTGGCCATGTAACCTATTCTTTTTGATTCTGAAGGTTGAAGGCTTCCGACATCCCACTTTAGTATAGTCTTGCCGTTAAAGGAATATGAATTTCTCGGCTGCAGATTGCTTGAGTCACCTACGAATTCCAGTCCTCCGTCTAAAATGCTTCTCACATAGACGCTCCTTGCCATATCGTATTGGCCTGCATTGCAGTGAATATAAAACTTTGTCGTTTCCCCCTTTTTTATTGCCTGGTTGTCGCATTTAACGGTAAGCTCATAATCGTATGCGATGGATGTTGCTTTGCATGAATCGACGCTATCCTCACAGATTATGTGACCATAATAGTTGATTTTGCTTTTATGTAGTATCTTGTCTCCTGAATTTTCCGTGCTGCCGGTTGTTAACTTATCACAAAGAGCAATATCAAATGTAAGTATATTTGTTGAATTCGGCGACAAATTAAAATTATTTGCAAATACTATCACATTGTTGTTTCCGATTTCAGCAATCGGGCTGACAACATTAACCTTTTGAAGTAGACTTATATCAGGTCCTGAGTGCTCAATATTGTTTAAATAACGAATCCCATTTCCCAGAGTTGAACTTAAAGAACACAGCTTTGTATTGCTGCCGGTATTGTTAAGTACAATATTAAGTTTATATATGTAAGCCGGGATAAATGAAGTATTTGGTATGCCTGCTCCCTTTAAAATTCTTTCAGGGGCATTTATGGAAATAGTACATTCTTTCATTATATCATTCCTTTCATAATTTGCCGAACTGCATATTTTATATTATTCCTCATCTCATTATTTGTGAAAAATTTATGGTGATTTATAAAAAAATATGGTAAAATTATTGGAGAAATTTGATTAAGTATATATAATAAAATCCAGGAGGAAGAATTATGAAAAAAATAAAAATATATTCAAGCTCAACATGCTCAAACTGTTCAGTAGCAAAGGAATACTTAAAAGAAAAAGGATATGAGTACGAGGAGAAAAATGTATCAACAGATCCGGAAGCAAAAAAAGAATTATTATCAATGGGATATATGGGGGTTCCGGTAATTTTTATTGATGATGAAGTGGTGGTAGGCTTTAACAGAAGCAAGATGGAAGAGTTGTTATAAAACTATGGGGACAGTCCAAAGATCCCGAAACAAAGCAGGGACTGTCCCTAATTTTTTGGAGGGGTTATGAAATTTGAAGAAATGAAAAGAATTGAAACAGGGTTTTATGATACACCAATACATAAGCTGGAAAACCTAAGCAAAAAATATGGAATTAATATTTTTATAAAAAGAGATGATTTGACAGGCTATGCCTGTGGAGGAAACAAATTAAGAAAACTTGACTATTTGCTGAAGGATGCATTAGATAATAATTGTACAGTGCTTCTGACATACGGCGGAGCGCAGACTAATCATGGAAGGCTTACGGCAGCAGTGGCTGCAAGATTTGGACTGAAATGCGGAATCATAATGGACGGACCTGCTCCCCAAAAGGCAACCGGCAATTTGATACTCGATAAAATGCTTGGCGCCGATTTGTTCTTTATGAACGACACCGGTTTTAAAAATGAACCAGAAGAAATCAAAGAAGAAAAATATAAGGCGCTTGTAAAAAAAACAACTGAAGAAGTTGTAAAAAGTTATGAAAAGCAAGGGCACAAGGTATATTTAATCCCGGTGGGAGGAAGTAACCCGGTGGGATCGGCCGGCTATGTGATGGCCGCTAAGGAAATAAAAAATCAGCTTAAAGAAAAGGGCTTACATATAGACTATGTATTTACAGGCTTCGGCTCTGTCGGAACATACGGAGGTCTTTATCTTGGTTCAAAATATTTTGATGCCGGATTTACTCCCATAGGAATAAGCGTATCTCATAAAACAGAAGCTTATATGAAGGAAAAGGTGGATTTAATAAAAGAAACAAATGAACTTTTAGAGCTTGGAGTAGAAGTTAAAGTTGATGATATGTGGATTGAAGACAGCTATGTGGGAATTTCATATAATGTTCCGGACCCATTAACAAGAAAATATGTATATATGATGGCAAGGGAAGAAGCAATAATCCTTGATGCATGCTATACGGGCAAGGCTTTCAGAGGGATGATTGAAATGATAGAAAAGGGTGAAATTTCAAAGGATAAAAATGTCCTGCTTCTTCATACAGGAGGTATTCCGGGGATATTTTCAGAAGCTCATGAGGATGCAATGCAAGAAGAACTTTGGGGAGAACCAAAAAATGAATTTATGCTTTAATTACATAATTAACATTTTTAACTAAAATATCTAAAATCTTTGTGTAGTAATAAATTAAAAATCGTAAACAATATCTATATAAGCATAAGTTATAAGTTAGCTTATAACTTATTGCTTTTAAAATAGAAAGCCGGTATTTATTGCAGTTCAGTATTTTCTAAATGAAAATAATTCGATAATTAAGGATCCACTTGAAATGTTTCATTTCTTATAAGGATAACTAAAATAATATCGTAAACTGGACTGGAATATTACCGGTTTTTTCATTGAATTCTTATATCAAAATTATATCCCCGCTTATATAAGTGAGGTAATCCTCATCTGAGGCTTCATGTCCAGCTTCAGCCGAACGAGTTAACTACTTATTTAATGCTTCTAACAAATGTTCTAAATTCATTCCATGAACTGCCGCTGCTTCCTCTAATGTTTCCATTTGAGCACCAGGACAACCCACGCATCCCATTCCGTGAGCCATTAGTATTTCAGCAGCATCTGCTTTAGCCTGTATAATTTCACGGATAACCATATCTTTAGTTATAGCCATAATTGCCTCCTTTAAAATATATTAACTACATTATACATTATTAAAATATGATATTCAATAAAATAATAAAATTACCAACGTATTCCTGCTTACAAAGGGTAAAAACTGTTTGAATCACATTATGATGTGTGATATAATTTAAAAAACTCAAGCTATGTTATTGAGAAGTTAGAAATTTTACATATAGAAAATTAATCATCGCAGTTAAATCAAAGGAGATTAATATGCATCGTGAATATAATGAAAAAATAAGTTTTGTAAAAAAATGTATGGAAAAAAAATCTAAGTTAAATTTACTTTTAAAGCAAACTGAGCAGGACATGATAAGAGAAAAACTTTTGCTTAATAAATTGTCGGCTGAGCTTCAAAAGGAAAATGAAGATGTTTTAAAATTGGAATCATCAAATATTACTTCATTATTTTACGCCATATTAGGGACAAAGGAAGAAAGACTGGAAAAGGAAAAACAAGATTTATTAAAAGCCAGATTAAAATATGATCAATGCAAAAACAATGTTGATTATCTTGCAGAGGAATCAAAACGGCTGGTTGATGAGCTTTCCAAGGTTGAAATATGTGAAACAGAGTATGAGGATTTAATTAATAAAAAACTTGATGCTATTAATATTGAGGATAAAGAAACAAGCAATGAGCTTAAAATATTAATTAAAAGAAAAGAAAGCATGAAGGCTAATATAATAGAAATTGATGAAGCTATAAATGCCGGAGATGAAGCATTAAATTCCATTGAAAGCACGATAAAAGAGCTTGAAAGCGCAGAGGGCTGGGGAATCGCCGACATTTTAGGCGGAGGCTTGATTACAACAGCTATAAAATATGACCATGTAGATGAGGCGGGACGCCATGCGGAAGAAACACAGCGAACATTGGGAAAATTTAAAAGAGAAATGTCTGACATTAAAATGATTACAGGAGCAGAAATTGCAATAGGAACCTTTGAAGCATTTGCCGATTATTTTTTTGACGGATTGATATTTGACTGGGTTGTGCAATCCGAAATAGGTAAGTCTCTGGATGCAGTTAAAAATACAAAAAATCAGATAGACAAAGCAATGTCTAAATTATACGAAGAAAAAGTAACAGAAGAATTCATGATTAATCAGCTGGAAGAGCAGATAAAGAATATAATAGAAAATGCTTAAAAATATTTGACATATGCAATAAGTTAAAGTAATATAATTTTATCACATGACTGGCGGAAGTGGATTACCACGAGGGAGTGTGATTTAAAAATGACGTCGACCGCCTGGGCTGAGCCCAGGCGGTTTTTGTATGCAACGAATTCCCCCGGGCTAATACTTAGGAGGAAATTATGATTAAGAAAAACGGACCATGGAACAGTTTTATCAGTGGAAAATGGGAAAAAGAAATTGATGTAAGGGATTTTATTCAAAAAAATTATATTCCTTATGAAGGAAACGAAGAATTTTTAACCGGTACTTCATACAAAACCAAATTATTATTTGAAAAAGCTTCTGAGCTGATGAATGAGGAACTTAATAAAGGCGTGCTGGATGTAGATACTGAACACATATCCGGTATAGATAATTTTGAACCGGGATATCTTGATAAGGAGAATGAAGTAATATCAGGATTTCAGACAGATGCTCCGCTAAAGCGGTTGATTAATCCATTTGGCGGCATAAGGATGGTTGAGCAGTCATTAGAAGCATACGGATATAAAATGCCGGAGGAGCTTAATAATATATTTAATAAATACAGAAAAACTCATAATCAAGGTGTTTTTGACGTCTACACTCCTGAAATGAAGCTGGCAAGAAGCGTTGGATTGCTGACGGGACTTCCGGATGCTTATGGAAGAGGAAGAATTATCGGAGATTTCAGGAGAATAGCATTGTATGGAATTGATTTTTTAACAGAAAAAAAAGAAGAAGAATATAAAAGTATTACACTCCCGATGACAGAAGACAGCATCAGAGCAAGAGAAGAAATAAGGGAACAGATTACAGCGCTAAAACATATGAAATCAATGGCACTAAAGTATGGTATAGATATTTCACAGCCCGCTGAAAATTCCAGAGAAGCAGTGCAATCAGTTTATTTTGGCTATCTGGCAGGTGTTAAGGAAAATAATGGAGCAGCCATGTCTCTCGGAAGAATAAGCACCTTTTTAGATATATATATACAACGAGACCTAAGCCTGGGGTTGCTTACTGAAATCGAGGCACAGGAAATAATTGACCAGTTTGTTATAAAGCTCAGAATGGTAAGACATTTAAGGACTCCTGAATACAATGAGCTTTTTGCAGGGGATCCTAACTGGATTACAGAAGCTCTCGGCGGAATAGGATTGGACGGAAGAACTCTGGTTACAAAAACAACCTTCAGATTTCTTCATACTCTGACAAATTTAAATCCGGCTCCTGAACCAAATATGACAGTGCTGTGGTCAAATAATTTACCAGGGGCATTTAAGAATTATTGCAGTAAAATGTCAATAGAAACATCAGCAATTCAATATGAAAACGACGATATCATGAGGCCGATTTATGGTGATGACTATGGAATAGCCTGCTGTGTATCTGCCATGAGGCTTGGAAAGGATATGCAGTTTTTCGGTGCAAGATGTAATCTGGCTAAATCATTGTTATTGGCTATTAATGGTGGTATCGACGAGATAAAAAATATCAAGGTTATAAATAATATAAAAAAAATAAATACAGAGTATTTGAATTATGAAGATGTTCTGGGAAATTATAAAAAGGTTCTTGAATATGTTGCAGAGCTTTATGTGAACACAATGAACATTATTCATTACATGCATGACAAATATGCTTATGAGGCAGGACTCATGGCTCTTCATGATTATAATGTGAGAAGGCTTATGGCATTTGGAGTTGCCGGTCTTTCAATTGCTGCCGATTCATTAAGCGCAATTAAGCATACCAGAGTAAAGCCCGTATATAAGGAAGGCATTGCTGTTGATTTTGATATTGAAGGCAGCTATCCTATGTTTGGCAATGATGATGACAGGGTTGACTTAATTGCAGAAGAAGTATTGGAATTTTTCTCAAATGAATTGAAAAAACACAAAACATACAGAAATGCAAAGCACACACTTTCAGTTCTGACCATAACCTCCAATGTTGTCTATGGAAAGAAGACAGGGTCGACACCGGACGGAAGAAAAGCAGGCGAACCATTTGCACCCGGCGCCAATCCCATGAACGGCAGAGATCATAGCGGCATACTTGCTTCCCTCAATTCGGTGGCTAAATTAAAATACCGGGAAGTATGCGAAGATGGAATTTCAAATACATTTACAGTTGTTCCGGAAACTTTGGGCAAGCTGATGAGACACAGAATTGATAATCTGACAAATATACTTGACGGTTACTTTGTTCAAAATGCACATCATATTAACGTGAATGTTATTAACAGAGATACTCTGTACGATGCAATGAAGAACCCTGAAAAATATCCTGACCTGACAATACGTGTATCGGGCTATGCTGTTAACTTCAACAGGTTAACAAGAGAACAGCAGTTAGATGTTATAGGCAGGACATTTCATCAAAGGATGTAGATATGACTAAAGGATTTATTCATTCAATAGAAACCATGGGGACATTGGACGGTCCGGGCATACGCATGGTTGTTTTCTTCCAGGGATGCAAACTGAGATGTGTGTATTGTCATAACCCTGATACTTGGTTTTTAAACAGAAATATAGAAATGGAGGCTAAAGAAATTGTTGAGAAGGCAAAAAAAATTGAGCCGTATTTCAGGTATAATAATGGAGGTATTACCTTTTCCGGAGGAGAGCCGTTGTTGCAGCCTGAATTTCTGCAGGAGTGTCTTAAGCTGTGTAAAAAACAAGGAATTCATACGGTAATTGATACGGCAGGTGTTGGCTGGGGGTCTTATGATGAAATACTAAAATATACGGATTTGGTTATACTTGATATAAAGCATTCAAATCCGTATAAATACAAGATAATTACAGGAGCTGAGATTGACGGCTATAAAAAATTTAAAGAAGCAGTAATAAAAAGCAATACTCAGTTATGGATTAAGCATGTTATAACTCCCGGAATTAATGATAACTGTGAGGACATGAAGGAGTTTGACGAGGAAATCAACACTTACCCTGATAATTTGATTCATAAGATTGAGCTTTTGCCATACCACACCCTTGGAGTATTCAAATATAAAGAACTTAAAATTAAATACAAATTAAAGGATGTGCCGGCATTATCCGACGAAAATCTAAAAAAATTAAAAAAGCATTTAAGTACAGACAAGCTGGTAAAATAAAAATCATGGTTGCCGTTAAATGAGAAATGCGTTTAGTATATATGTTATGCGGGTATAATAATATACAATAAATAAAATATTAGGAGGCAGATATGAAAAAAATACTCGTTCCGGTGGATGGCTCACCTGTATCAAAAATAGCAGCTGAAAAGGCTGTTGAGTTGGCCGATATATACGGAGGTAAATTGACATTCATTTATGTAGTGGATACACGTGGAATCTATACATATGATGTTGGCGGAATCGTAAGTATTCCTTTTAATTACCCCAAAATTACCGAAGAATTGATGCAAGTAAAAACAAAATTTTTAGATGCCTTTGTTTCATTAATAAATACCGGAGATGAAGAAGTTGAAAAGGTAGTATTGCATGGTGAACCTTCGGATAAAATTTTAGAATATGCTAAAAAGGAAAAATGTGATATGATAATAATGGGCAGAAGAGGTTTTTCTAAAATCAAAAGATTTTTTATCGGCTCTGTAACACAAAGAGTAATTTCGGATGCTCCTTGCCCGGTGTTGATTATTAATAGTGAAGAAGAGTAACCAATAATTAAAAAGATTGTTGACAAATGTGTAAACCTCTCTTCATAGAGAGGTTTTTTTGTAGGAGGGAAAAATGTCAATAGAAAAAGTTAGAGAGTATTTAAAACAATTCGGAAAAGATGAAGACATGCTTGTTATGGATGAATCTACAGCAACTGTCGAGCTTGCGGCAAGGGCGCTTGGAACAGAGGAAGCAAGAATTGCGAAGTCATTATCCTTTTACAACGGTGAAGATGCAATGATAATAGTGGTGGCAGGAGATGCTAAAATAGACAATAAGAAATTTAAAGACAAGTTTGGATTTAAAGCAAAAATGCTGGCATACGAAGATGCTGTGAAATACACGGGACATGCAGTCGGCGGTGTTTGCCCATTTGCTCTCCCTGATAATGTAAAAGTTTATTTAGATGATTCTATGAAAAGATTCAAAACTATGTTTCCTGCATGTGGCAGCAGCAATTCTGCAATAGAACTGACCCTGGATGAATTGGAAAAAACATCTGACTTCGAGGAATGGATTGACGTATGCAAGAACTGGTGAATGAGACTGCCAGAAGCTAAAAATAAATTGGCGAATGAACTGAATTATTTTTGTAACAAGAGAAATATTAATGATGTCAAAACTTTATAAAAAGAAAGGTGATTATGTTAAACGAATTT
Source organism: Bacillota bacterium (assembly GCA_023453025.1). GTDB lineage: Bacteria > Bacillota > Clostridia > Tissierellales > Sedimentibacteraceae > Sedimentibacter. Next base: position 65,215 of record JAEXUD010000008.1, on the reverse strand, counting down.
TCTAGAACACAGCTTTTATTGGGCAAGGAAGCAATGGAAAAATTAAAAAATTCAACGGTTGCAATTTTTGGTATAGGCGGAGTAGGAGGCTATGTTGCTGAAGCATTGGCCAGAAGCGGAGTAGGCGGATTTGCGCTGTTTGACGATGACAAGGTTTGTCTTACAAACATAAACAGGCAGATTATTGCAACAAGAAAAACAATAGGCAGAAAAAAGGTAGATGTAATGTCTGAAAGAATTACAGATATCAATCCAAAGGCAAAAATAGAAACATATGCAACTTTTTACTTGCCTGAAAATGCAGAGCAATATGATTTTACTGAATATGACTACATTGTTGATGCAATAGACACTGTATCCGCAAAGCTTGAACTTATAGTAAGAGCAAATGCAGCCAATGTGCCGATAATGAGCAGCATGGGAGCAGGGAACAAATTAAATCCCACTATGCTGCAGGTTGCTGATATATATAAAACCTCAATGGACCCATTGGCGAAAGTAATGCGCCATGAGCTTAAAAAGCGGGGAATTAAAAAGCTAAAAGTTGTGTATTCTAAAGAACAGCCTATAACTCCCATAGATGATGAAGAAATGAGCTGTAAAAAGAACTGCATATGCCCGCCGGGTTCAGAAAGAAAATGTACAGACAGAAGGGCCATACCTGGTAGTGTGTCATTTGTCCCCTCCGTGGCAGGACTTATTATTGCAAGCGAGGTAGTAAAGGATTTAGCGGCAAGGTAAAAAACACATCATTTATAAATAAAAAAGATTCTTCTGCTGTGCGGTCAGAATGTATATTACCTGTGCCGGCGAAGAATCTTTTGATTTTTATGGAACAGCTACAAATAATAAGAGGTTACCGCTTGTAATTGCTATATCCTCAGCTGTTCTGTCTATGCTAAGCTCATTGACAATTATTTTCAAGTCAATTTTTTCATTTTTTTCGATAGATGTCAAATCCTTCTGTGAAAATGATGCTTTTGGTTCATTGACATTTTCAATAAGGGTGTTAATAAATTCCTTCATGTCAACTTCAATCAACGTATTGTTTGTATTGTCTGATATTGAAATTATCAATTCGTCTTTTTCACCGGACTTTTGCTTAACAGTGAACTTATCTCCGTCTATAGTGAATTCACCTATTTCAACATATGAATTGCTGCTGTATATATTGACTTTTAAAAATTTATCGTAGTCTGAGACATCAATTTCTTCATTGTCATCTAATCTTGCATAAATGTACTGTGGAATTTCCCCGGGTTCATAGCCGCCATAGTATGGGCTGAAGCCGTAAACCACTTCAAAATTCCTATAATATCCTGACTCAGAAATATGTTCTTCAGGAAACCATTCGATATCTCTTAAATAACCCATCCTTGCAAGGTAATCTGAAATATTTGTTATTTCATGTTTATCTTCATTTGAAACATTTTCTTTTGGAACTATTTCATTATCAGCCAGCATGTTATTTCTGATTAATATTTCTTCCAATCTGCCTTCCTGGCTGTTTCTGGATATCGTAAAAGCATCAACCGGAGGAATAATTGAGAGTATCGCAAATATTGCGGACAAAAGAACTATTGAGTTGGAATTTTTCTTTTTTTTGAATATAAGTATCGTCGCACACACGATTGAGAATATTCCGAACAATATTACATAATATCTTGACTCGGTAATGCCATATGCTTCAACTCTTATATAGGATGAAACAAGCTGCATTGCAACAAGAGGTATAAGCAATATCGGAAAAATTTTTCTGTATAGATAAGAAAAACGGTTTTCCAGGTTTGACCCCAATATATAAATGAAGTATCCTGCTGCCGAGTATGCAAGCACCATAGGTCCTACTTGCCCAACCGGCCAGACTCCTGTAATCAATATTTTTAAAAAATACAAAATTAATACAACTGAAAACACTGAAATTAAAGGTGTTATTATAAAAGAAACCAATACTTCCAGAACTCTGGGGTAATTGAATGCAGCTTCATTTTTCCCGAAATTACTTTCATCCTTAGAATTGAATTCAGGAAGCAGTGAAAGATAGTAAACCGGAGTGAAAAACACAAATGCAATATTTGCCGTATGTGCATAAATTTCAGTATCTAAATTAAAAAGTAATATATCGACAGCTCCAAATATTGCAACAAATCCAAGAAACAACACGAGCCCGTATAAAATTGCAGTAAATGCTGACTTGAAATGAGACAGTGCAACATTGCCAAAATTGACTTCGTTTTTAGCAGAAGGCATATATAAATATGCAGCAAATAAAGCAAATGATATCACAAACAAATGTATAACCATTGATTGAGTAATTTCATCATTAGTCATGAAGTAATAATATCCTAATGATAAAAGAAATGTTGAACTATGAAATACCAAGATAAATTTTGAAAGATTATTAAAACGTTCATTTGTAAACTGAATTGCTGTTGACAGCAAGGCTCCGAATATTCCTGTGAAAAACAGCCTTCCTAATAATGCTTCATTTCCGAAATTGTCTTCTATTGTAAGAAAGACAATTGTTGTCATAGCTGCCAAATATAATAGAGTCACCGGAAATCTGAATACAGTTGTTTTTAAATTTATACCCATATTACTTAAAAAAGCTTTTATTCTGCTCATAAAATCACCTCACAATATTAGACGTTTTATATATTAATATGTTCCGAATTCCCAATTATATAAATATATTATATTTATACCATTAAAGTTTGTTTTTTAATCTCAATTTCTATGATTTTTATCCGATAGATATTATAATAAAATAAAATCTTACAAAGGAAGATTATGGAACATACAGACAAAATATTTTACAGGAATTTGACCGGGCCTATTAATGATTTGTTTAATAAAATCAGTAATGTTTCAATTTTAAATAAAAATGTATATTCTATACCCAGCTCGGAATTAAAACCTGTAATTGAAGAAATAAATTTAGGGTTTAACAAGCTGGATAAATTAATCGAATTAATAGAAAACATGAACAAAAATGTTTCTTTTGAGGGAATATTAGATTACATATACTCAACCTTTTCTGAATTTATCCCGTACTCCCACATAGGAATAGCTCTATTGAAGGATAATGGGGAAATATTAGAGGCATCTTACGGGATTTCGGCGCCGTCATTAAACGATCTTCCCAAAAAACTTGTTGGGATAAGAGCGGAAGTAAGCAAAACAAGCCTTGAAAGCATTGTAAAGGAAGGAACTCCCAGAGTCATTAATGATCTGGAAAAGTATACAAAAAACAAGGATGTTGACTATAACAGGATTTTAATAGAAGCAGGCATTAAATCTTCAATATCGCTTCCCTTAAAGGTAAATGACAAGCCTATCGGAATTATATTTTTTTCAAATGTCATTCGTAATATTTATAAGGATGAACACATAGAATTTTTAAAAACATTGTCAAACAGCATTGCCATAAGCTTGAATAAAAATATTTTTATTGATGAGATGTTGTATTCAACTTTGCTTGCATTGACTAAGATGGCAGAAGCAAGAGACGAGGATACGGCTGAACACCTTGACAGAATGACTGCATATGCAGTGAAAATAACAGAGTTTTTGCTCCGTGACAAACTGTACTGTGATCAAATTACCGTTCCATTTTTGAAGGGCATCGAAAGGTTCAGCCCGATGCACGATATAGGAAAGGTTGGCATCAAGGATGGTGTTTTATTAAAACCGGGAAAGCTTGACGCTGATGAATTTGAAGAAATGAAAAAGCACGTTACATATGGGGCAGATGTTTTAAGAACAGCCGAAAGCAATATTGCAAAGCAAAGGTACAGCATGTTTAAAATGGGAATTGAAATTGTAGAAGGGCACCATGAAAAATGGGACGGTTCAGGATATCCATATAACAAATCAGGAACGGAAATTCCGCTAAGTGCAAGAATTGTGGCTGTTTCAGATGTATTTGATGCATTGACAAGCAAAAGACCGTATAAAAAGGCATATGGTTTCGAGGAAAGTATAAATTATATAATTGAAGGCAGCGGAAAACACTTTGACCCTGACATTATAGATTCACTTTCAAGACACAAAGATGAGCTGTATGAATTATATTTAAGTTTTCAAAAAGACAAGCCGGCTGATGAGTAGCCGGCTTTCGTAATATATACATTACACTAGTTATCTTAATGTTTTTAAAGCATTGCTCCAGGCTATTACCTGATTTAACAGCTCAGTAACTTCATCTTCATGTCTTGGATCAGGTTTAAATTCGCTCATATTTACGAAATCGGTAAACAGGTTTAGCATTACCTGTGCTCTGACGTCAGCCATATGCAGTTCTCCGGCAACTGTTCTCAAGTGCTCCACAGCTCGTGAACCGCCTGCACTTCCGTAGCTCACAAACCCTGCGGCTTTGTTTTTCCATTCTACATTTAAATAATCAATTGCATTTTTTAGTGCTCCCGGGATGCTGTGGTTGTATTCGGCGGTAACAAATATATAACCGTCAAATTCATTTATTTTTTGAGACCATTTTTTTGTATGTTCTTTCGTATATTTCTGCATCATTGCTGGATATGGTTCATCGTAGAGAGGCAGATTGTAATCAGCTACATCGACCAATTCAAATTCTGCGTCTGTTCTTTTCCTTGCGAGTTCAAAAAACCATTTTGCAACAGCTTCACCGTTTCTACCCGGTTTTGTGCTTCCTAATATAACAGCTATTTTTGTCATTTAAAGCCTCCTGTATCTATATTTATTTTTAATTATCAATATTATCTTTTATTATTGATACCCAAAAATAAAAAACTTAATCATCAAAATACATAAATGGAAAATAAATGGATATTATGTAAATAAAATGAAAAACTATATAAATTTATCATTGCTGAAGTTTTATATGTTGTAAAGGAAGTTTCAATATGTTAATATTAACTTGATATGCAGCATTTATAATGATAGAAGGGAAAATAAAATTATGAAAAATTATGTTATAGTAACTGATTCTACCTCGGATTTACCGGTAAATATTATTGAAAAATTTGGAATAACAGTAGCTCCTCTTGGGTTTGGATTTGAAAATGATAACTATTTGAATTATCCTGACCACAGGCAGCTAAGCATAAAGACTTTTTATGAACGAGTAAAAAATGGCGAAAGGTCTACTACTACCCTTGTAAATGCAAAGACTTTTGAGGAATATATGGTACCCTTATTAGAGGCCGGCAATGATATATTATATATCGGATTTTCTTCACCTCTCAGCGGTACATATGGTTCATCGTTGACAGCAAGCGAAGAATTGCTGGAGAAATATAAAGATTCAAGGATTGAATGTATTGATACGTTGTCAGCATCAATGGGTGAAGGGATGTTAGTTTATTATGCTGCTAAAATGAAGCAGGAAGGAAAAAGCATAGACGAGGTTAAGCAATGGATTTTGGATAACAGACTTAATTTATGCCACTGGTTTACGGTAGATGATTTAAATCACTTAAAACGAGGCGGCAGAATCAATGCAATGACTGCGACAATAGGTACGGCTCTGGGTGTAAAACCTATATTGCATGTTGATAACGGAGGACATTTGATACCTGTTTCTAACGTAAGAGGCCGTAAAAAATCAATCCATGCTCTTTTGGAGCGCATGGAAGCCACATGTACCAATCCGGAAGAAAATTCGGTGTTTATAAGTCATGCGGACTGCCTGGAAGATGCGGAATACCTTGGAAATTTAATTAAAGAAAAGCTGCATGTAAAAGAAGTTGTTATAAATTATATAGGTCCGGTTATCGGCTCACATACTGGGCAGGGGGCATTGGCGCTGTTCTTCTTCGGCACTGAAAGATAGGTTTTTGAAAAATGGATACGGCAGATTGTGAAATCTGCCGTTAATTTTATATATGACTATTTGGCTGAACAGCTGCTGCATCCGGAACAACCATGTGATTCCGTCCACAATTCATCTGCCACAGGTGCCCAATTCACTGCGGCATTGAAGCATTTAGAGCTTAGCTCACGTACATTTTCTGGATTTTGCATATCCGTGGACTTGGCACCGGATTTTTCAACCATTTCCGTCAGCCGACCAGGATTATCCAGGAGAGGACAAGGTCTGAGATGGTTGCTGTTGAATGGCTGGTTTTTTTTATACTGCATAAACAATGGATTTTTATATGCCTGAAGCAGAGTGCTTTCGTGAATGTTTGTGTCTGAATAATGTATAAAAGCACAAGGTTCAATGTCTCCATTGGCATTTATGTGCAAGTAGCATCTCCCTCCTGCTATACATCCGTCTATATATTCTCCGTCATTCCAGAAATCCAAGGTAAATATAGGTTTTGTTTCTCTGAATTCTCTAATCTGATGATACATATATTCACGCTGCTGTGCGGTTGCCAGAAGCTCAGGAACAGCAGCGGCACCTACGGGCATATAGGTGAAAAACCATGCAAATTTTGCTCCCTTTGCCACCATGTCATCAATATATTTTTCGCTTCCTACTACATCGGTATTTTTGCTTGTATAGCAGCATGAAATACCAAACGGAAGCTTCTTGCTTTTCAACAGTTCCATGGCATCAGTCAATGCTTTGTAGGTGCCTTCACCACGTCTGAAATCAGTTTCTTCTTCAAATCCCTCAACGCTTATTGCAGGAATGAAATTTTTAACCCGGAGCATGTCATCGGCAAATTTTTCATCAATCAATGTTGCATTGGTAAAAGCCAGAAACGCACAGTCATTATGTTTTTCACAAAGCCTGATTATATCATCCTTTCGTACCAAAGGTTCTCCGCCGGAATAAATATACATATAGGTTCCTAATTTTTTTCCCTGCTCTATGATGCTGTCCAAGGTATTGAAATCCATATTCATTTTGTTGCCGTAATCAGCGGCCCAGCAGCCTGTACAATGCAAATTGCATGCGGATGTAGGATCCATTAAGATTGCCCATGGTACATTGCAGTCGTTTTCGTCTCTTGCCTTCATCTGACGTTTGCCGCCGATTATGGTAGCATTTATTATAAAATTCTCAAAAAATTTTTTCCTTACACCTGGATCAATATCTGTATAGAGTCCTTTCACAAGCTTATACCAATTGCTTTCTTTGTCTTTGAGCGCCGAATTTATAGTGTTCATCTGCCTGTTTACAACTCCGTCCTTGTCAAACCTTTCAACCCATTCTAATATTTTAGGAATATTATTGTCAGGGTCGGCGTCTAAATATGCGAGAACCTTTTTTAAACCATAAGACTGCATATTTTCAATTAAACTCATTTCACTCATATATAACTCCTCCCTTTATATAACAATTGCATTATCTTTATATAATTATATTAACGATTTATGAAACTTACACTAGACAATTTATTTAAATGTCAAAAAAGCAGACACTTATAAATATTGTCTGATTTTTTGACATTTATAAGTTTTGTCTATATTTAAAAAGGCAAAAAGATTATATTATATACTAAAGATTATTTGATTGTGATATGGAGTTTAAGATGGATAATTATAAATTGGTTTTTGCAATAATAAAAATCGCCGTTGAAAACGGAATCCGTTATATTGAAGACAACCCAAAACGTGGGGTTAGAAATCTGCTTGACTTAGGTGAGTATTTTGCATCCGGTAGATTTCAAAAGGTTTTTTTTGAATTAGCACATGAAATACTGAACAATGAAGACAGCTGCTATTATGATATTATTGAAAATTTGGTTAAAAACACAAACCACAAAAATTTAACCCTCTATGGCATTAACATCGGCTACAACAGTCTTACATACGGGGCTAATATTATCAGAGAACATGAAAAAAAATCCGGTTACAATGTACCTTGGTCGATAATCTTTAACTTTGAAGAAAAAATTGATAACCATCTCACCGGTATGGAAATCCTGAATATTATTGATTCAGGGAAAAATATCGGAATATACAGCTATATGATTTTATTAGGCAAAAACGAAATAACTGATACATTGTATGATATCTTTGATAAAAATAATGACTGCGCATTTACATTGTTCGTAGACACGGATATCATCAATGAAGAATCAGTCAAAAAAATAAACATTGCTTCCAATGCCTGCATCTTTGCTTCAATTGACAATTACGATGATTTGAATGAAAATACAGCAGAAAAGTTTAATCTGATGAGAAAATACAAATGTCTGCATGGAGGATATTATTACTATGATGACAGCAATGCAGGAGATATTACAAACGGAAAGCTGGCATGCAAATTGATGTCGCTGAATTTGAATTTTGCAATTTTTATCAGAAAAAAAGGCTGCAGTGACGAGATTGCTGAAGGTATCAGTGATTATATATTAAGAACGAGAATAAAAATCAATTCTCCGGTATTTTTGATTGACCTTTACGGAGACCATGCGCGTATTGATAGAATTATTTCAGTGGAGCCATGCTTTTTAAGCATTAACAGCTGCGGTCAAATAAGTGTTTCAAATAGCTCAAATGAAACTGAATATAACATTCGCCATACTTCCATAGAAGATATTTTAGCCAATACAATGCCGAGGGTAAAATATATCTAGCTGTTTTCAAAAAATGATTTTGCTACACCCTCAATTGCATTTTTCAACAGCTCAACAAATTTATCAGGGGGAATTGCAGCACCCTCCAACAACCACCTTGAAATTGAGACCCTTATGGCGTCGGCATAAAATGTAGCGTAAAAGTCAACATCCTTGTTATTTTTAAAAATATCGTTCAGATGAACCGTTAAAATCGGATGCAGTACCTCGATAAAGTATTCCGAAAATGAATTTTGCCCTGTAACCTGGAAGGCATTTTTGTAAAAGGTTTTATTCTTATAAAAAAATTCACAGATTTTCTCTAAAATCTCCCATGATGACATTGGCAAATCCTTGATAGTTAATATGAATTCAGTATAGTAAATCCAATTAACCAAGTCGTATTTGTCCTTGAAATGATAGTAGAAGCTTTGCCTGTTCATATTGCAGCCTTCAACTATTTCGCTTATATTTATTTTTTTCATGGGGTGCTCTTCCATTAATTTCTTCATGGATTCTGCCAAAGCTTTTTTAGTAATCTGAGAATCAGACATGGTATCATTCCCTTCACACCAATAATGAAAGAATCAGCAATAAGTGATAATATTCTGTCAATACCATTTTAGCATTAAATTAGCTTTATTTAAAGAAAAAAATAAAACAGTTATAATATTCAGCTATTCTTAATTTGCTATTATAAGCTTGACAGCTGTCATGTGATAATATATGCTAATATTTATATTATTGATTAGGAGATGTCATAATATGAGAAACGGTAGACAGATACAAATAATTACGGATTCAACCGCAATGATGGAGGAGATATGATTACAGATGGATTTTTTATTGGCATCGGGGCGTTTTTGATTATTGGCATTCTTCATCCTGTAGTAATCAAGACAGAATATTATTTTGGGAAAAACGTTTGGCCTGTTTTTTTGTTTTCGGGTCTCGGATGCATCTTTGGTTCGTTTTTTGCCGGCTCCGTCCTGCTCTCTGCTTTGTTGGCAGTACTTGGATTTTCTCTTTTATGGAGCATACGTGAGTTGTTCGAGCAGGAGGAACGCGTTAAAAAAGGCTGGCATCCCGCAAATCCACGCAGGCGTCTTGCCCGGACTGAAGAAAAGAAGCTTGACATAATGAACTGAGAAACCTGTCCACCAACATGAAAGAACATAAGCATAAAGAATTATAAATCATTATGAGAAAAAAGAATTATTGTTTTTTCCATTCAATGAATCTCTCGGATGCGGTGGGATATCAGTTCTCTCTTCAATATTAGGTATACCTTCAGGCCGTGAAATTGCGATCATATTAATCTCAAAATCAGATGTTATGCCAGGAAACAAACGTATATTATATACACTGGTAGCGAAATATCCAAAAGCATCTACCCTTAAATTATATGTTGAAAAGTAATATTCAGGTCCTTCTATTTGAATCCCCAAGTTATATGCAATAGGCAAATCAACTCTAACCGGGTTGAGAGTTGTTATCAAGTGCATGATTGGAACATCTCTTTCCGTACCACTAGTGACATAAATTGTTATGGTAGCGTTAGGTACAGGAGTTTTATCACCTTGCCTGACTATGTTAAGTCTTATAAATCCGGTATTATTTGTATTTTCTAACATATTAACATAACGCTTAGGATATATATTTCTTGAACCATATAAATCAAAGCATTGTTTCATATATGAGTTAATTAATTGTTGTTGGTTTTTATTATTCATTATACTATCCTTTCTCATAAATCATTAACTGTATTATATATTATATGCAATTTAAGCGTTTAAGTTAGAATTAAAAACTAAAGAATATCAATAACGACACATTTCTCTATATTCAAAAAAACCATTGACATCAACTAATATTTCGGGTTATAATAACTTTTGCTGTAAAGCATTTTGGAGAGTTGTCCGAGTGGTTGAAGGAGCACGCCTGGAAAGCGTGTATACGGGGAACCGTATCGCGGGTTCGAATCCCGCATTCTCCGTTTTGATTGAAATTTCAATAGTTGTAGCGTGTAAAAACGCCAATGTTTCGCCAACATAAAAAAAATAGAGCTAATATTCAGGCTCTATTTTTTATATAAACATATTATTCAATACAGACAAGGCATTTTCTTTTTTCTCTTTCAATATATGCGTATATATTTCTGTTGTCTCAATGGAACGATGCCCCAACAATCTTGATACTGTAAGTATATCTATACCCTCTGAAATTAAAGTTGTGGCGAATGTATGCCATAATGCGTGGAATTTCTTATACTCAACTCCGGCACGCTTTAATAGAGCTCCCCAAGATGTTATGTCTTTTTAAATGCTACGTATAAAATTAATAAAGTAAACAGGCCAATCTTCTGATGGTTCTTCGTCAAAAAAAGTAACTATAACTTCTCTATATATTAGAGCATTAAATTTAACCGGGTGTCTGGAATTTTTTTATTTTTTGACAAACTTCTAATATATGGTATAATTGTATAACGAATGAAAAATAAGGGGGATTATATTATGAAAAAAGCAGGTATTTTTTTATTGGTCTTTATGTTGTTATTAAATGTAGCGTGCAGCAAAGGAGAAACAGCTGAACAGGCAACAATAAACGCTCTTAATGCTGTGAAGACATTGGACAAAGATATTCTTAATAAATACATGAATTATAATGATCTTGTTGAAACAAGTGAAGATAGTAATGACCAAGAGTCAGAAGAACATGTTAAAAAAATATTTGAAAACTTAGAATATGAAATTATTTCTTCGGAGGAAAAAGAAAATGAAGCTGTTGTCAATGTGGAAATCACAAACATTGATATGGAAAAGGTAATGGGTGAGACAATGAAAAGCGCGTTAGCTGAGGCGTTTAGTCAAGCTTTTTCAAGCATAGGTGAACAGCAAAGCGATGAAGAGAACGAGGATATGTTCAATGAGTATTTTAACAATGCAATTGAAAACAACAAGGATTTCAAGGCTATAAATACTGTTGACATTAAACTTACCAAGGTTGACGGTCAGTGGAAAATAAATATGGACAGCGATTTACAAAATGCTTTGATGGGTAATTTGTTAAAGATTGCAAATCAGTTTAAAGAGGTTTTTGAATAAATATAATCAATCCCGGGTTTAGTATCCGGGATTTTTGATTAACTCTAAGAAATAATAATATGGGTAAGTTCGGTTTGATTACCGGAGAGCAAAATATTAAAATCCTCTCCCCGAAGCCATTTTTCCATTTCTATTTCGGTAAATATTAAAGGCATACGGTCATGAATACCCACCATATACTCATTTGCATTTTTAGTGATGATTGTATATAAAAGTTGTTCTTTATTCGTATCAAATGTGCTGAGCTGTTCAGGTTTTGAGTAGTAAGTATTATAAAGTCCGGCCATGTATAAAATTGAGTCCGGATTTTTAAAATAATACTTATTTTTGTGTTTTGACTTTGGAACAGACTTATCCCATTCATAAAATCCTGATGCTGGAATTATACAACGGTTATATTTAGCGAGGCTTTTGAACATAGTTTTTTCCGACAGGGTTTCTGCCCGGGCATTAATAATAATTCCTTTATCATTCCACTTTGGGAATCCCCATTTTGCAATAACAGGATTTACTTTATTTTCCTGCATAGTCATTATAAGTGCTTTATCCGAAGGAAATATTTCACCTGTTTTAAATTCATCGGACAAATTTCCTTGAGCAACATCAAGAATTTCCTTTAATTCCTTTTCATCTATATCTAAATAATATCTGCCGCACATCGTATTCACCTCAACAAAATTATATCATCATAATTTAAAAATAGTGTATTTATTTTTTAATACTAGTGATATTTTGTAACTTTGGGTAAACGCCTACAGGCTTTTACCATATTTCATTTACCTACCACACCATCACCGTCAGCGTCAGTCATATATTGATATAACCAGTGGTCTTTTGTTATAGGCATTTTAAATCCTGCTTCTTTTGCTTCTTTAATTGAGACTTGTCCGTTCCCATTAGTATCAATATTACTTGTATCATGCTCTTCATTATTACCATTAGGCTTTATTTTGTCTTCTGCAAGATTATATTCATCTGGATTTATGTTTTCAAATTCATCTACAATTTTATTTCCGTTCAATATATATTCATATTTATATTTTGACGGTATTTGAGATGTAGTGTTGGGATATGTTATAGTAGCCATAAATTTTTCGCAGCTGCCAGCATCTCTTATTACCTTTTCCATATATGCCTGATCTCCATGCCTATTTAACATACTGTTCTGTGGGGTAATATTATATGCGTTTGACACTCCGCCAAGAGAATCAGCAATTACATGTCCTTCGTCTAAATCAGCTCTCTCTGTGCCAGGGACCTTCGCTTCATCATCATAGTATCTTCCATCAGCATTTACAGGTTCGGTCGAATCATCTTGAAGAATAATTTTATCTGCTACCACATAAATAAGTTGTCCGTATGTATTTGTAAATGCCCAATATTCTCTATCACCATAACCAACATCTACCGCTACATTTGGTTTTCTTTCACCAGATAAATTCCCTCCATCAACCTCTATTATGTTATACAGAACCCCTTTGAATTCCATAGTTTCAGAATCAGTTGTATGTATTGGAGACTCATACGAATCTTCGATTGCAATGTCTGCTTTAGGTGTAGCAGAAGATTCACTGGGCGTTTCTACCGAGCATGCTACAAAAAATGTCATTATTACTAATATGATTATTATAAAAGCTTTCTTTTTCATTCTTGTCCTCATTTCAATAAATGTATGATGATTTTATGCTATAGTTGCCTATTTGTCAAAACAAAATATGGAAGCTTAGTACATTTTATTCATATAATTACCGAGTAATTACTTGTTAAAAAGGATTAGAGATTATGGTCTGTCTAGTGTTTTTTCAATTAATTTGGCAGCTTGATTTTATCCAAAGATTACCTCTTTTTTACAGTTTACTGTTTTAATGTATATATTTTATGTTTATCATGTCCTTAACAAAAAATACTAAAAATTAGGAGGATAAAATGAAAAAAGTAATATCCGCATTATTGGCATGCGCTGTATTAGTCGGAACATTGACAAGCTTTACCGTAGCAAATGCTCAGACAGATGCAACGGGTCTTAATGAAAAACCTGCAATAAGCAAAACACTTGAATCTAAATCAAAATTGACAAAAGCACCTAAGTACATATTTATGTTTATCGGAGACGGCATGAGCTACGTGCAGGTAAACGCGGCGCAGGCCTATGAAGGAAACAACAACTCCGGTTTTGTTGAAGCAAATTTACTTAATTTCTCACAATTCCCCGCAGCTGGTATAGCAACTACTCAGGATTCAACTTCCTTCTGTCCTGATTCAGCTTCAACAGCAACCTCATTGGCATGCGGAGTTAAAACTCACAGCGGTACAATAGGCTTGGAGAAAGATTTAAAGACTGTTGCTCCTACTATTACCGAATATCTTAAGCAGCAAAAAGGAATGAAGATAGGTGTTGTATCAAGCGTAACCATTAACCATGCAACTCCTGCAGCATATTATTCACACGTAGTTTCAAGAAACAGCTATTATGACATTGCTATGCAAATGGCTGATTCAGGTTTTGATTATTTCGGAGGCGGATCAATCAATAAACCTACAGGAGATAACAAAGATCAGAAAGATGCTTATGATGTATTAAAAGAAAAAGGATATACAATTGCTGATACAAATGAAGAAATATTGGCTCTTAACGACAAATCAGGCAAGGTTTATGCAGTCAGTCCTAAGCTTCAGGACAGTGGTGCTATGCCGTATGCAATGGATTTGGAAGAAGGGGACTTAACTTTAGCAGACTATGTTGAAAAGGGTATTGATGTACTGGATAACAAAAACGGATTTTTCTTAATGACTGAATCAGGAAAAATTGACTGGGCTTGCCATGCCAATGATGCAAAGGCGACAATCGAAGACGTGCTTGCATTTGAAGATGCAATTCAGGTTGCTATAGATTTCGCTGAAAAACACCCATCTGATACATTAATTATTGTTACAGGTGACCATGAAACAGGCGGTATGACAATCGGCTATGCTGCAACAGGATATGACACAGCTTTTGATATATTGGACAGCCAGAAAATGTCTTATGTAGCATTTGATGAATTAATCAATAAAATGAAAAAAGAAGATACAGACGGACTGACATTTGAAGAGGTTATGCCGGTTATTACTGAAAACTTCGGACTTGTAAACGAAATACCATCAGGCTCTGCAGAGAAATCTAATAATCCACTGGAGCTAAGCGATTATGAATACAACAAATTAGCAGCTTCATTTAAAGATTCTATATCATCAGAATTTGATAAGAATTCTGATGAAAATTATCTTCTGTACGGAGGATACAACCCATTGTCAGTTACATTGACACACATAATCAATAACAAAGCGGGTATCGGCTGGACATCCTATGCACACACAGGTGTACCTGTGGCAGTATATGCAGTAGGAGTAGGAGCTGATTTGTTTAACGGCTCTTATGACAATACAGATGTATTCTCCAAGATTGTTGATGCTGCTAATGTTAGACTAAATAAATAGTTTAACTATATTAATGATAGTGGCTGGGTTCACTCCCAGCCATTTTTTCTGTTATCTGTTGAAGAAAGAACGAAGACGAAGGGGTGATATATTGAAACGATTAATTAATATTGATAGAAAAGAAATTATATTTGTAGCGGTGTTTATTGTAATTATCGGCATATTGATTGTAATTCCCACCGGCTTTGAAAAGCAGATTTATGTAAATGCTGAAGGAGTCAGAGCAAGGGTTTTAGAAACTAACAACTCCACCATACACAGAATAGGGCTTATAAATCAGGGAGAGCAAAGATGCCTGATTGAAATAGAAACCGGAGTCAGCAAGGGAACTAAGGTAGAAGCTGTGAACCTGTTTTCAGGAAAATATGAGTTTGACAAGGTTTTTGAGGAAGGCGACAGAGCTTGGGTGCTTCTTGAATACGACGGAGACAAAATAATTTTTGCCAACATGATAGACCACTACAGACTGAACAAGGAATTAGCCTTGATTGGTATATTTGCCGCAGCTATAATTTTGTTTTCCGGATTTACCGGAGTAAGGACGCTTTTGTCCTTTGTCTTTGCCTTGCTGAGCATATGGAAGATATTGATTCCATTTATGATGAAGGGTAATAATCCGTTGTTTATTGGATTGCTGGTGGGGAATATTTTAACTGTCACTACCCTGCTCTTGATTGCAGGGTTTACCAAAAAGGCATATGCCGCAATCATAAGCTCAATTGCATGCTCGCTTATAACTGCTGTTATTGCCGTGATATTTTCCAATTACCTTAAAATTGACGGAACGGTTATGCAATGGTCCGAGTCCTTGCTTTACGCAGGTTTTATGAATCTTAATCTCACCGCTATTTTTCAGGCAGGTATTTATCTGGCATGCTCAGGAGCCATACTTGACCTTGCCATAGATATTTCCGCAGCATTGGAGGAGGTTGTGAACAACAATCCCAATGTTACTACGGCTAATTTAATAAAATCGGGACTTACCATAGGCAAATCTGTTGTCGGCAGTCAGACTACCACACTGCTTCTTGCTTACATGGGAAGCTATATCACGGTAATGATGGTATATATGGCACAGGGAACACCATTTATGAACATTATAAATTCCAAGGCAATTGCTGCGGAAATTGTTCATACATTTGTTGGCTGCCTGGGACTGGTAATGGTATCACCGCTCACATCTGTTGTTTGTGGATTAATATATGAAAAAAGCAGATTAAATGTGGACAAATCAAAGGGCCAGATTCATGCATCTTTTTGACAAACAAACAGCTGTCTTCATACTGAAATTGCGCATCATTTAAGAAAAATGCCGTTGACATGTCTCATTTGTACTTTTTTCTTGTATTCAACTGATTTTAGGTTATAATTAATAAAAAGGCAAAAAAAGGATTAGCATGAATATAAATATTAATATTCCAAGAGAAGTTGAAACAGCATTAAATATATTATATAACGACGGATTTGAAGCACACATAGTGGGAGGCTGTGTCAGAGACAGCCTGCTTGGTGCTGCCCCAAACGACTGGGATATTACAACCTCGGCAAAGCCTGAAGAAATCAGCCGGTGCTTTAAAAACTATAAAACAATAAATACAGGCCTTAAGCACGGCACCGTCACAGTTATAATCAACGGTATGCAGCTTGAAATTACCACCTACAGAATCGACGGGGAGTACAGCGATAACAGACATCCGGACTCGGTGCTGTTTACAGAGGATGTTTCATATGATTTGGAACGAAGAGATTTTACAATAAATTCGCTTGCCTATAACAAGGATGGTATTGTTGATTTATTTGGGGGGATATCTGACATTAATAATAAAATCATAAAATGTGTAGGTGAGCCTGACGAAAGGTTTAACGAAGACGGCCTCAGGATTTTAAGAGCGCTGCGTTTTGCTTCCGTACTGGACTTCAATATAGATGATAAGACTTCTTTAAGTATTCGTAAAAACAAAAATTTATTAAACAATATTTCTAAGGAAAGAATATCAAATGAATTCAATAAGCTCCTTCTGGGAAAAAGCTTTTACAAAATAATGACGGATTACAGAGATGTAATTGAAGTATTCATATCTGAATTGAAAAGTTTCAATCATGACAGCTGGGAAAAAATATTATGTTCAATGAACCATGCTGACGACTTGGTATTGAAGCTGTCTTTACTGCTGTACAAAACAAATAATGCAGAAAACATTCTAAAAAATTTAAAATATGACAGTTCAACAATTAAGTATGTCAAAACAATAGTTACAAATAAGCATGAAGAAATACGCGATGACAAAATTATTGTCAAAAAAAAGCTGCATACCATAGGCTATGAAAATTATATAAACTTAATAAAATTCAAATATGCAATTTACAAATCACAACCCTGTAAATATGAACAAGAGCTTTTGGTTATTCAAAAAATAGAGAAAACAATAAATAACATAGTGCTGAATAAAGAATGCTACAATTTGAAAATGCTGGAAATTAATGGCGAAGACCTAATCCGTGAAGGCTTTAGCAAGGGAATATACCTGGGTTCAATTTTGAATGAAATCTTGGAATTGGTCATAGAAGAAAAAATAGAAAATAAAAAAGAGATTTTAATAGATTGCATAAAAAAATATACAATTTAAAAAAATAAATATTGACAATGAAAATTTATGATGATAAAATCCTTAACAATAATACAAAAACAAACCGTTGAAGCGAAGATTAAACTGATATGTGCACTTACAGAGAGCGGGGGAAGATGAGAGCCCGGCAGAACGCAGTACAGACAAATGGATCGCCGAGGGTGAGGTGAACGAGTATATACTCAAGTATCTGAAACGTGTGCTTACGTTACAAGGCAGAAAATGTGTTGGCATTTTTGTTAAAGCGGATTGAATTTTCAATCAATTAAGGTGGTACCGCAGGAATTTAGCCTGTCCTTTTATTAAGGGCAGGCTTTTTGTTTGTTTTTGTACTATAAAAATTTTATCGAGAATAGGAGAATAAAATGAAAAAACTAATTGCAATTTTAACATTGACAGCAATGCTTCTTGCAGCTGTTACAGGATGCAGTACAGAAACAAATGAAAATACGGGAGCTGCAAATGATACAGCAACAGCTTCCAAGAGCGAAGAAAAATTAAAAGTAGGAATTGTGCAGGCTCAAAACCATCCGTCTCTTGATGAAATAAGAGAAAATATTGTACTTGGACTTGAAGAATCCGGTTTATCGGATAAAGTGGAAATTATATATAAGGACGCTCAAAGCGACCCGTCAAATGTGAATACTATAATTAACCAGTTTGTGGGAGATGAGGTTGATATGATAATTCCCATAGCAACAGGTGCGGCGCAAACAGCATTGGCAGCAACCAAGGATATCCCGATTGTATTTGCGGCAGTAAGCTATCCGGTTCAGGCAGGCTTAGTCAAGGATTTGAAAATAACTGACCAAAATATAACAGGTGTATCAAATGCAATTGCTATAGAAGATATTTTTATACTTTCTCAGGAATTGACACCGGAGGTTGAAACATACGGATTTATATATAATCTCGGCGAAGTTAATGCAGTATCGAGCATTGAAAGAGCAAAAGACTACTGTGATGCAAACGGGCTGAAATATGTTGAAGCAAATATAACAAATTCGGGAGAACTGCTGCAGGCAGCCCAATCACTGACCGGCAAGGCTGATGCTATATTTGTTCCCAACGACAATACAATCGCAATGGCTATGCCCGTACTTTCCCAGGAAGCAATAAAAGCAGGAATTCCGGTATACACAGGAGCGGACTCAATGATTAAGGACGGAGGCTTTGCGACTGTGGGGATTGATTACAAGGTTCTCGGCAGACAGACTGCAGACATGGCTGTAAGAATTTTAAATGGTGAAACAATTGCGGAAAATCCTGTCGAAGTCATAAACCAATATTCTAAAATGATTAATATGACAACCTTAAAAGCGTTAGGGCTGGAAATTGAAGAAGGACAATTAAGCGGCTTTCAGCTTATCAATTAAAAAAGAGGTGAAAAAATGAGAAAAATTATATCAATTATCATATCTATAGCAATGGTATTCGTATTATTGACAGGCTGTTCATCCGGTGAAGGCATAACGCAGACCGATGCCGCGGAAGTAAGGAATGAGTCAGAAGAAAGCACAACGGACAATGACAAAATAAGAATAGGAATAATACAGCCTGTAGAGCACCCTTCTTTAAACCAAATCAGGGAATATATAATAAAGGGATTAGAAGAGCAGGGCTTGAAGGATAAAGTAGAAATCACATACAAGGATGCACAAGGAGATTCGTCCAACATCAACACTATCATATCCCAGTTTGTGGGAGATGAAATGGATGTGATAGTTCCTATCGGAACAGGAGCTGCGCAAAGTGCCGCGGCAGCTACCAAGGATATTCCGGTAATATTTGCGGCAGCAAGCTATCCTGTCGAGGCAGGTCTGGTCAAGGACTTGAATAAACCGGAAGCAAATGTTACAGGCGTATCTGATGCCATAGATGTTGAACAAATATTTGATTTAGCATTTGAATTGACACCGGATATAAAAACCTTCGGATTCATTTACAACAGCGGTGAAGTGAATTCGGCAGCCGCTATTGAAAAAGCAAAAGAATATCTGGATGAAAAGAAAATAGATTATGTTGAGGCAACCATTACAAATTCGGGTGAATTGCTGCAGGCAGCTCAATCGTTGGTCGGAAAAGCTGATGCAATATTCACGCCGACCGACAACACAGTCGCATCAGCAATGCCTGTATTGGCTGCAGAGGCCATAAATGCAGGAATTCCTGTTTACACAGGAGCAGATTCACTGGTAGCCGACGGAGGTCTGGCAACAGTGGGAGTTGATTACACAATCCTGGGACGGCAGGTTGCTGAAATGGTTAAAAAGGTTATAGACGGAAAGGGCATTTCTGACATACCTGTTGAAACATTAAAGGAATATGAAAAAATAATCAACACAGCAACAGCAAAGCAAATAGGAGTAGAAATTTCTGATGAAGCACTAAAAGAATTTCATGTTATAGAGTAATCAGATTCCGTAATTATGAACGCAGTGAAGAATCACGGTTTTTATCATACAGGAGGGCAATATGAGTTTGACAGCATTTATAGGAGCAATTGAATTGGGACTTGTTTATTCGCTCCTGGCATTTGGAACATATATTTCATTCAGGATTTTAAACGTGGCGGATCTGACGGTTGACGGGAGCTTTGTTTTAGGAGCGGCGGTTTCTGCAGTATTCACATTTAATGATATGCCTTTAACAGGGTTGTTACTGGCAGTATCGGCAGGGGCGGTTGCAGGCACCGTTACCGCTTTTCTCCAGACCAAAATGGGCATACAACCAATACTTGCAGGCATTCTGACTATGACAGGACTTTACTCGATTAACCTGATGGTCATGGAGGGCAAAGCCAACATACCTTTATTGAATAAAGAAAGTATATTTACTTATGCTTATGACTCTATAGGAGGCAGGGCTTATAAAATATGTGCGTTGCTGATGATTGTATCTGCCGTATTTTTAATATTAAACTGGTTTTTCAGGACACAGCTGGGGTTATCCATAAGGGCGACAGGAGACAATGAGGATATGTGCAGAGCCTCATCAATTGATACTGATTTTATCAAAATTGTCGGATTTGCTGTATCAAATGCTATTGTTGCACTGTCCGGAGCATTGGTTGCACAAATGCAGCAGTCGGCTGATGTGAATATGGGCTCAGGCATGGTTGTAATAAGCTTTGCTTCATTAATTATCGGAAGCGTAATAATTAAAAATAAAAACATTACCGCAGGACTTCTGTCCGTAATAATCGGTTCTGTTATTTACAGATTTATAATTGCCTTAATTTTGACTACCAGCTTTCCGCCGTCTTATTTGAAATTAATCTCAGCATTGGTTGTTATAACGGCTTTATCATTCCCAAACATAAAGAAGAAAATGAAAATCAACAAACTGAGGAGAAGGAGGGCGCAATGTTAAAAATAGAATCTGTAAACAAAGTATTCAACAGGAATACATCAGACGAGCACAAGGCACTGGACAATTTAAGCCTGGAGGTTTCAGAAGGTGAATTTTTAACTATAATAGGCGGTAACGGCGCAGGAAAATCCAGTTTGTTCAATATCATATCCGGCACCATACTTTGTGATTCCGGCAATATTGAACTCGGAGGTGAAAATATCACCTATATGCCGGAACATAAAAGAGCATCCTTTATTGGACGGATTTTTCAGGATCCTATGAAGGGCACCGCTCCTAATCTGACGGTGTGTGAAAATTTAATGATTGCTTATATGCGAAGTATAAAAAGGAATATTATGGGGGTGTATACTAAAAAGGAAAAGAATTATTTAAGAGAACACCTCGCTGCTTTAAATCTGGGACTTGAAGACAGAATGAACACTAAAATAGGTCTGTTGTCAGGGGGACAGAGGCAGGCGGTAACATTGGTGATGGCAACTCTTGTAAAACCGAAGCTGCTGCTTTTGGATGAGCATACTGCAGCCCTTGACCCGCTAAGTGCCAAGTCAGTCATGGAGCTTACAAATAAGATTGTGTCAGAAAACAATATTACAACATTGATGATAACCCACAACATAACCTCGGCATTGTCATCGGGAACAAGAACCATAATGATGGATTCAGGCTCTGTAGCCATTGACATTGAGGGCGGCGAACGAAAGGAACTATCAGTGCAGGATGTGCTTCATAAATTCAGCATGATTAAAAATAAGGTTTTTGATGACGACAATATCCTGCTGTAGCAGCGCACTCCGTTCCCGGAGTGCGCTTTAATCTGTATAAACGAACACTTCTTCAAATCCGCATTCAGGGCAATTTACCGTTACTTCGTAGGTGTAGACGGAAAGAACTTTTACATTGGTGCATTCACTGGCATTTTCATCCTTGCCCTTGTATTTAATCTTCTTATCCGCATCCTGTACCTTTGAATAGTAGTAATTATATCTTTTGCCGCAGTTGCTGCACTTGCGTCTGCCTTTAACTGTTATCATTATTTCACATCCTAAAAAGTTTTTTCCTGTAGACTAATTGATTATATAATGAGTCCAATACAAATTCAAGATTATTAATTGATAAAGGCAGTAAAAAATGTTATTATTGATTATATTATTCGGAGGACAAACTATGGATTGGATTTGTGAAAACACCGGACTTATCAATAATAAATTAAAAAATTTGAAGCAAGACGGGAATTATATCGTGCTGCTTGAAAACGCCGAAGAAGGATGTATAGAGACTCCTGTTATTAAAACCGTAAGCTTTACAGAAATTACTCCGTCATGGAATTCAAGAACTGACAAGGAGAGCTCAGTTGAACTTTTTATAAAACTAAGAATTGAAAATAACTGGACCACGTACATAAGTTACGGCATCTGGTCAACAGACGGGAACAACGTTGGAATTGAGGAACATTACAACGATGAATATATAAAGGCGACAGAAGACAGAATTTTTGTTAAGGGCGGCAAATTTGCAGATGCCGTTCAAATAAAGGTTATTCTGAGAGGAAATAATCCTAAATTAAAACTGATTGCATTCAGCACTGACGGCGGAGAAGATGAGCCTGTTGAAGGCAATTATTTAAGAATATTAAAAAATGTTCCGCTGATTTCACAGCTGGCAAGCGGACATAAGGATGCTCATGTTATCTGCAGCCCCACATCACTTACTATGATTTTGAAACACCACGGTAAAGAGGTTGACCTGGACAAGGTGACTAAGGGAACGCTGGATACCGGCAATCATGCATACGGCAACTGGCCTCAAAATGTTGCCTTTGCAGGAGAACAGGGGATGAGAGCATATACAAAAAGGTGCAAATCAATCAATCCTGTGAAAAATTTAATTGCAAAAGGTATTCCGGTTGTTGCATCTGTGTGCATGAAGGAAAAGGATATGCTGGAGGGAGCTGTCTCCGCTTTCCCGTCAGGACATTTGATGGTGGTTGTCGGATTTGATATTATTGACGGCATTGAGTATGTTGTTGTTAACGATCCTGCTGCAAACACAAATACAGAGGTCAGAAAATATTACAGGCTTGACCAGTGGGTAAAGGTTTGGAGGCATTATATCTACAATATAAATCCAGGTGATTAAAGCATAAATGGTTGATGAATATTATTAAATGCAAAGGCATAACTTCATGCAGCAATGAGTTATGCCTTGTTAATATTTTCGGGCAGCTTTAATATTATTACATAAATAACCTTGCAATATTTGCAAAAGCAAAGCAAACAACTATTCCCATTGCAGTAGGAACAATAAATGAAATCACTGTCCATTTCAGGCTCTGAGTTTCCTTTTTGATAGTGATACAGGTTGTAGAGCACGGCCAGTGCATCAATGAAAACAGCATTGTACTTATTGCGGTTATCCAGGTCCAACCGTTATCAACCAATAACTGTTTCAGGTCCCATAGACTATCCAGCTCCAGGAGACTGCCGGATGCCATATAAGCCATGATGATAATAGGAACTACTATTTCATTAGCAGGAAGCCCTAAAATAAAGGCCAGCAATATTACTCCGTCCATTCCAAGCAATTTGGCAAATGGATCTAAAAAACCAGAGCAATGGGCAAGCAATGTCAGATTACCGATAGTTATGTTTGCCATAATCCATATGATAAGCCCTGCAGGTGCCGCTACCACTATGGCTCTTCCTAAAACAAACAGGGTTCTGTCAAATATTGACCTTACTATAACCTTTCCGATTTGAGGTCTGCGGTATGGCGGAAGCTCCAGTGTGAAGGATGACGGAACTCCTTTCAATATAGTCATTGAAAGCATTTTTGATACTGCAAATGTCATCATGACACCTAATATAATTATACATGTAAGCAAAAATGCGGATAACACCGATTCAAAGGGTCCGGCCTCAACTCCGACGAAGAACATTGACAATATGGCAATCAATGTTGGAAAACGGCCGTTGCAGGGTACAAAATTGTTAGTTATCATGGCAATCAAGCGTTCGCGGGGTGAGTCAATAATTCTGCAGCCCACAATACCGGCGGCATTACACCCGAAACCCATGCACATAGTCAATGCCTGTTTACCGCAGGCACTGCACTTTTTGAAATATTTATCCAGATTAAAAGCAACACGGGGCAGATAACCTAAGTCTTCAAGCAATGTAAACAGAGGGAAGAATATTGCCATAGGAGGAAGCATTACAGAAACAACCCACGCCAATACTCTGTACACACCAAGAACAAGCATTCCATGCAGCCAGTCAGGTGCGCCAAAATAATAAAAGGCATCAGTCAGTCTGTCTTCAATCCAGAAAAGACCGTCCGCCAGCATTTGAGACGGGATGTTTGCCCCGGTTATTGTAATCCAGAATACTCCTATCAAAAGAGCAATCATAATTGGGAAACCGGTCCACTTGCTGGTAAGTATCCTATCTATTTTTCTGTCCTTGTCGTTATAGTTGGATTTATTAAAATGTACAGTATCTGAACATATTTCTTCAGCCGTCAGCACCAGGCAGGAGACTATTTTGTCACGCACTGATTCCTTAGTTATACCGTTGTCGTTTAATAACTTTTCGGCATTTGCCAATACCTCTTTTATATCATTATCCTCAAGTATATCATAACCAAGATATTCATTTAGTGCAGTAATAAGCGTGTCGTCATAATCCAGTAATTTCAGACTGAGCCAGCGTGAATTTATTTTGGTATACAGCTTTTGCTTGATGACAGATTCGACTGAGTCAACAGCATCTTCTATAGGTTTTATATAATTTATTTTTATTGGATTTTTGTTATCAATATTGTATACAAGGTCATTTACCGACTGCATCAGTTCATCCAGACTGTTTTTCTCTCTTGCTATAGTCCCTACAACCGGCACACCAAGCTTTTTCGATAAGATATCAAAGTCAATTCTTATATTCTTCTTTTTTGCTTCATCCATCAGGTTAATACAAACTACCACCTTATCAGTTATTTCTATCGTTTGCAAAACCAGATTCAAATTTCGCTCCAGGCATGTGGCGTCACAAACTACAATGACAGCATCCGGATCACCGAAGCATATAAAGTTTCGTGCGACCTCCTCCTCTGCAGAATGAGCCATAAGTGAATATGTCCCGGGAATATCAACCAGGACATAATTTGTATCACCATACCGGCAATATCCCTGGGCGTTGGTAACTGTCTTTCCCGGCCAGTTACCGGTATGCTGATTCAGACCTGTCAGGTTGTTAAAAACAGTGCTTTTACCGACATTGGGATTTCCTGCTACTGCAATTACTTTATCATCATGAGTCAGCTTTTTGATTATAAGACCGGAATCCACTGCCTTAATCCCCGTGGAGTCGTTTGTCAATCCCATTATTTATAACCTCCATATTGGAAAAATATTTTATTTTTTTAATTTAATAATACCGTTACATTAGATGAATCTTCTGACCTGAGAGCAATTACAGCTCCTCGGATTAAATAGGCAGTGGGGTCTCCGGCAGGACTTTTCTGAAGGCATTCCACCTCTGTTCCTTCTATAAGACCGATATCCTGCAATCTTCTCCTGATGCTGCCTGTGGATAATAATGACTTTACTTTTGCTGTCTGACCCTGCTTTAAATCTTTCAATGTATTTGTACTATTCATTATAAACACCTCATAATATATATTAGGATAAGGAAACTTAGTTTCCTGCTGCTATAATATGGAGTGGAATTATATGTGTTACTGTTTTTATTACAAAAAGGAAAGATATTATGAAAGGTAAATCTGATTTTTACACATTAAAGGGCTATCAATTAAATGAAAATACACAAATTACTTCATCTATGGAGGATTATCTTGAAATGATATGCAGAATACGAAAAACCCAGGATATTGTCCGAATTAATGAGCTTGCAGACATGCTTCATGTAAAACCATCGTCATCTTCAAAAATGGTGAATAATTTGAAATACTTAGGTCTGGTTGAATTTGAAAGATATGGATATATAAAACCAACGGCTAAGGGTGAGGAGCTGGGAGAATACTTGTTATACAGACATGATGTTCTGAATGAATTTTTATGCCTGATTAACGGCTCGGAGGATGAAACCGAGCAGGTAGAAAAAATTGAGCATTTTCTTAATGAAAAAACCATAAGGAATATTGAACTGAATATAGAGATTTTAAGAAGCAATACTAATAAATAAAGCAATAGCTTATATAAAACACAAAATGAAAACAGGTATTTACTCTTACGGATAAACACCTGTTTTTTATAAAATGATACAGAGAGTCAGTATAAAATTAAATTGTTATTTCGAGAAGATGTCCTGCTAAAGCAACCTCCCCGCAGTAATGCTCTTTTGCTTGGGATATCAAATCATCGTGATTTCCAAAGTGGGGCAGGTGGGTTAAAACCAGTTTTTTGACCTTTGCCCTCTCTGCAAGCATGCCTGCTTGTGAACTGTTCAGGTGTCCTGCCCCGGTCCCGTCCATGTCGGCATAGAAGCTGCATTCTGCTATGAGCAAATCAGAATCTTTGACAAAATCCGTTAATTCATCAAAGTATGAAGTATCGGATGTAAAAGAAAAAACTTTATCATCACATTTTATTTTTACGCTGTAGGCTTCTATAGGGTGATTATTTTTAATAAAGCTTATTTCAAATGGTCCGAGCATTAATATGCTTGCCTCATTAAAGCTTTCTCCGTATGTGTAGTCTTCCCACTTCAAAAGGCTGAAAAACTCACCTGAGGGAGCATATATAGGAAGCGGATTACTTATTTCCCCAAGCTGTGTTTTTATTTGGCGTGCATATTGCAGAGGCCATATGTCACAGCAGTGGTCATAATGGTAGTGCGTTATCAATACGGCATCCAGTCTGCCCAAATCAACTGTTTTTTGAAGGGAGCTTAAAACGCCGCTGCCGCATTCCAACAGCAGCTTGAAATCTTCATGCTCTATTAAATATCCCGATGTTGCTTCTCCCACATGAGGGAAACCTCCCCAGTGACCAATTACAGTAACCTTCATTGTGACTCCTTTAAACCATATTCTTGAACTGCGAATTATACAGTTCAGCATAAACACCGTTTGATTTGATTAAATCATCGTGTCTTCCTTTTTCTAGTATGCCTTGATCTGTTATTACTATTATTTCATCAGCATTTTTTATGGTAGACAGTCTGTGGGCAACCACAACAGTGGTTCTGCCCTTTGACAGCTCTTCAAGGGAATTTTGTATCAAAAGCTCTGTTGCATTGTCCAGAGCCGAGGTGGCTTCATCCAGAATTAATATAGGAGGATTTTTCAGGAATACTCTTGCAATTGAAATTCTTTGCTTTTGTCCTCCTGATAATTTAACGCCTCGTTCTCCCACAAAAGTGTCATAGCCTTCGGGAAGTGACATTATAAAATCATGGATATTAGCCATTTTAGCAGCTTGTACAACCTCATCCTTTGTAGCGTCAAATCTTCCGCAATGGATATTGTCCATTATTGTTCCTGTAAATAAAAATACATCCTGCTGTACTATTCCTATGTTTTTCCTCAGCGATTTACGAGTGAAGTCTTTTATATTTATATTGTCAATAAGAATATTTCCTGACTCGGTTTCATAAAAACGCGGTATCAGATGGCATAAGGTGGTCTTTCCTCCTCCCGAGGGTCCGACAAAGGCCACTGTCTTACCTGCATCAATATTAAAGGTGATGTCCTTTAAAACTTTCTTGTGGTTATCATATGAGAAGTCTACATCATTAAATCTTATGTTACCATTGATTTCATCAATGCTTTCAGCATCAGGTTCATCAGTTTCCACTTCCTGGTCCATGACCTCAATAAACCTTTTAAATCCTGAAATTCCGGACTGGTATTGTTCAATAAAGTTTATCAGCTTACGTATAGGGTTTAAGAAGTTCCCGATATACAAAATAAATGCCGCAAAATCCCCGAAATTTATGTAACCCTTAAAGAAAAAGATGCCGCCTGCACTAAGTACAAGTATGTTTAAAAAATCAATAATAAATGACGAACCAACGTGGAATTCAGCCATTACCTTGTAGGCCTTTGCTCTGGCATGCTTGAATTTTTCATTGTTGTTCTCAAACTTTTCGATTTCATTTTCCTTGTTGCTGAATGCTTTTGAAACTCTTATTCCGGAAATACTGTTCTCAATTGTTGCATTTACCTCACCAATTGTAACCCTTGTTTCCATAAATGAATCTGACATACGAATTCTAAGCTTCATAGCAAAATAAATCAAAAAAGGAACAACTGAAAACACAATCAGAGCAAGAGGAAAGTTTATGGTGCTTAATGCAATGAAAGAGCCAACCAGCATTATTGCCGATATAAACAAGTCTTCAGGACCGTGATGGGCAAGCTCTGAGACCTCCATCAGGTCATTAATTATTCTTGAAGATAACGACCCGGTTTTATTTTCATCAAAAAATACAAAGGGTAAATCCTGCAAATGCTCAAATATGTCTTTTCTCATATTTGCCTGCATCATAACACCCATTATATGGCCATAATAGGTTATGTAGTAGTTAAGCCCTACCTTCATCAAATATATAAATCCTAAGATTATCAGCCAGGTTATCATTAAATTGAACTGCTGGTCTGGAACATATATATTAATTATGTTTCTGGTTATCATCGGGTAGAACAAATCACAAACAGCTATTATAAATGCACAAATCATGTCGATAATGAATATTTTTTTAATTGGCTTAGGTTTGTAATATGATATAAATCTTTTTAACATTATGTTTTTATTCTCCTGTCTTAAATGTTGAAAAAAGTGCTGCAGCTATGACATACACTGCAATTGCCGCAAGGTTAAGCAAAATTATATAAGAGAATCTGAGCGGATTAAAGTAACAAAACAATGATATGGCCAAAAGACAAATCAGCATTGCTATGTTTGGTATAGTTGAAGCTTTAATTTTAAAAATCCGTTCAGTTAAATTGCCCACGCTTCTTGAGTGCATTACAAAGCTTATAAGTATTGCAGGCAGAGCAAATCCTATGTTTGTTCTTATTATTGCAGAGCTTTGTGAAAAAACAAATATGGCAGCTGCCAGCAAAGCATAGTAAAACCAGTTTTTCTGCTGCATTTCTTTTATCTTTTTTTGTCGCATTTCATACATAAAGCACCTCTTATACATAATTTATATAATAATACCATTTCTCACAACCTTTTTCAACGGTTTACTATTCACAGTCTAATGTTATTTAGTTAACTTTCATTATTGCTAACAAGGAAGCAGCCTTCATGAAGCTGAGATACTAAATCATTAACCTTATTTTTATAATTACTATTAGTCTTCATTTGATTTTCCTCAAGTATTCTGTTGAACTCATAACATCTGAAAAACCACGGCTTAGCGCAGCCATAAAAGTGGATTGAACTATATTTGCAGCTATAGTTTCGCCGCTGAAAACCAAGTCTTTCGTTGCACAGCAATCATAAAGAAGTATATTGGAATACCCTAAATCATAAGCTGCTCTAACTGTTGTATCTACGCAATGCTGTGTCATCATACCTACAATCACTAATTCTTCAATTTTCTGTAATCGTAAAAACTGATGTAGTTCCGTATCTCTGAAACTATTCGGAGTGTGTTTAATAATAACCGTTTCTCCTTCAATTGGCTCAATTGCTTTATAAATTTCTGAACCGAGTGTTTCAGGCTTAAAAAATGTAGCACTCTCTTTCATATTAATATGCTTAATGAATACGACTAAATCTCCTTCTGCTCTAAACTTGCCCAACACACCCTGAATGTTTTTTACTGCCATGATAGCATTAGATAACGGATAGGCCCCATTATCAAAATAATCATTCTGAACATCAATAATTAGTAATGCCTTTTTTTTCATAACTATTCTCCTCCTATAATATGTTTAGAACTACTTTTTAAGTGTTATAAACATTAATTTATTCTAGCAAATCGCAATGGCAATGAACTAATATTTGTGACTGTCAAAACTTTTAAGCAAATCCTTGTACTATCTATATTGAACGTAATAGAGAATTTCATCGACAGATAATACTTATATTCACGTTCAAAATGCAAGTTTCGTGTTTGATTATATTGCTTATGTTAAAAGAGTATCAGCACGAAACATATAGTATGTATAACAAATAAATTATAGCAAGTATTCATTCATTTTTAAATTACCTACTTTTTTGTTAGTATCAAATTCAGATTTTCATTCCATTTTCGTTCATGTACTCTTTTCCTATAGATTGCAATATATTGATAGCTTCAATAATTCTTTGTCCTCTTTCCGCTGTAAGACTATATTCAACTTTTAAAGGATAACCGTCATATTTTATTTTATTAACCAACTGAAACTCAATTAAATCAGCTAAATCTTGTATAAGCATTTTCTGATTAATACCAACAATGCTCTTTTCAAGTTCAGTTAAAGATTTCGGTCCGTGTTTTAGCTGATATAATATGATTGTCTTCCATTTTCCTCTAAGAAAATCATGTACTATTTCAAGTGGACATGTGTATCGTTGTCGAATTTTCATAAATAAACCTCCTAAGTATACAGCCCAATTTATCGACTTTTCTTTTTTTGCAGGAAAGAAATGCATCCGCAATTTCTTTAGGCGGAATCATTCTTAATACTTTTGAATCTCCGTTTATCGCTTTGTCAATCAGTTCAAACGCTTCATTCTTTTGCATAGTAACCTCTCCTTTTTTTGTACTTCATATTTATTAGACAATCCTGTCAGCAGGTTGTGACAAAGGATTTTAGACTTCTTTAAATAGAGCAAGTATTTCTTCATCAGAAACGCCTACTTTCTTCCAAAATGGAGTTTTCCATTTTCGTTTTTGCTCCATTAATCAAATGCTTTTTAATTAAGTCCGAGCTTTTGTTTGCCACGAAACAGCCTTTCCAAACAGATTCAACTGTTATGCATATAAGCATAACAGTTGAATGACATATTATCAATAAGCAGATGATAGAATGAGAGCAAAAGCATTTGGCAACAATTTTTCGCAGATGACTCACTTAATAAAATAGCGATTGGAAGTGCGGCTGTTAGTGTTATTATTCACAGTCAAAGTCAAGATGAAAAATAAGAAAAATATCCGCTCACGGTTTCGAACACGAATAATTCTAAAGCTCATTGCGGATAAAAATCCTACAGCTATATATTTTTCTTATTTTTCTTAGGTCTAGGGATGACTGTGAATGGTAACAATCAATCAGAGATCTCCGCATTTGCTGCACCAAGACTATTGACATTTTAAAGAAATTATGATAATACTAGAATGGTTTTATAATAGTATTGGTTTTCAAAAATTATTACAGATACAGAAATGATCTGATTATAAATATTGAAAAAAGACAAAATACTGTTATAAAGATTGTTCAGTAAAAGATATTTTATAAAATTTTATTAACTGAAAGGATAGAACAATGAAAAATTCAAAATTATTATTACTTATTATTGCTGTTATAATGATGTTTACAATAACAGCATGCCAGCAAGAAGACACTCCTGATGATTCAGCCACTGTCAAGACTGATTTAACCATGGGTTATACTACAGAGCCCGAAGGTCTTGATCCTCACAGAACTGCTGCAGCTTCCACATTTATGGTTACAAATAACATATACGATACACTGGTCGGAGTAACATCTGATTGGGAAATTGTGCCCAGACTTGCTAAAGAGTGGGATATTTCTGAAAACGGAATGGAAATTACTTTTAAATTAAGAGATGATGTAAAATTCCATAACGGCAGAGCTATGACTGCAAAGGATGTTGAATTTTCCTTTAAAAGACTTAAGGATGCAGAGAGCCCCAGAGCAAGGGATTACGAAAATATTACAGGAATTGAAATTGTAGATGACTATACGATAAAATTTACAACCGGAATATTAGATGTTGAGCTTTTAAAAAGCTTTGCATATCCGTGGGCTGCCGTTGTTCCGGAAGAAGCAGCCGCTGATTTGAAAACCAAGCCTGTAGGTACAGGAGCTTTCACACTGGAAGAATGGGTTCCTCAACAGCATCTCGTTCTTAAGAAAAATGACAATTATTATGGAGATAAGGCTAAGCTGGATACAGTCAAGTTGGTACTTATACCTGATGCAACATCTATGCTGGCAGGTTTTCAGGTAGGAGACCTGGATATCATTCCTCTGTCAGGAGACCAGGTTACATTGGTTGAAGGAAATTCTGAATATAAAATAATTTCTGAACCTATGAATGCGGTACAGATTTTGTCAATAAATACAGACCATGAAATACTTTCTGATGAAAAGGTAAGACAGGCGATGGCAATGGCTATAAACAAACAGGAGGTTATAGATGCATCCATGTTTGGATATGGCGACCAGATAGGATCTCATCTTCCTCCCACATCCCCTGATTACTTTGATACCAATGATGTGATAGAGTACAATCCCGATAAGGCAAGGGAGCTTTTGAAGGAAGCAGGATATGAAAACGGATTTGATATAAATATGTCTCTTCCTAAAAATTATCAGCTTCATGTGGATGCAGGCCAGGTTATAGCGGATCAACTAAGCAAAATAGGAATTAATGTCAACATAGAGCTGATTGAATGGGGCACATGGCTCAGTGATGTATACGGCGCCAAGAAATTTGACACAACAGTTGTCGGTCATACAGGAAGACTTGATTCATTTGCGTTTTTGTCAAGATATTATTCTGACAGCAACGATTATATCAGCTTGAAAACAGGTGAAGTTGATGAACTGTTAGACAGAGCACAGCAGGAGCTTGACGGGGAGACCAGAAAAGAAATATACAAAGAAATTCAATTAATTCTTGCTGAAAAACTTCCGGCAATTTATCTGCAGACACCGAGAACAATTCTTGCATTGCAGAAAAACGTGGATGGCATGGAAATATTCCCTATAGATTTCTATGATTTCAAGGAAGTATACTTTAATTAGTATAAGGTGAAGTATGTTAAAATATGTAATAAACAGAGTTAAAAGCTCAATAATTGTATTATTAGTTGTTTCAATGATTACATTTTTTGTTCTTATGATAATTCCCGGAAACCCTGCACAGCTCATACTGGGAACCGAAGCGACACCTGAGATGGTTGAGGAGCTTCATAATGCCATGGGTCTTGACAAGCCTCTTTATCAGCAGTATATCGACTGGCTGATGGATCTGCTGAAGCTTGACATGGGGAAGTCATATGTATATGGAGAATCTGTAACAACATTGATAGCTAAGGCTCTGCCTGTTACATTGTCAATTTCTGTATTTGCAATGATTATTGCAGCCGCATTTGCCTTTTTATTTGGTATATTGTCTGCAGTTAAAAAAAACAGTATTATAGATTATTTTTCGAGAAGCATTATGCAGCTTGGAACCGCCATTCCTTCCTTTTGGATAGGAATGGTTTTTATTGTTTATTTCGGTCTGAGGTTAAAAATATTTTATGTTTCAGGATATGTTTCGCCCAATGAAAGCTTTGCGGGCTACATTAAAAGTATAACGCTGCCTTCCATAGTCCTGGCAATAGGTGAAGTAGGAACGCTGCTCAGGATTGTAAGAAGCTCCATGCTGGATTCACTCATGCAGGATTACATGGATATGGCAAAGATACAGGGCTTAAGCACCTGGAAAACATATATGAAGTATGCTCTCAGAGGTGCTTTGATTGCACCGATTACCATTATAGGAATGCAGTTTGCAAAACTTGCCGGCGGAACAGTTGTTGTTGAAACCATATTTGCTCTTCCCGGGATAGGAAGACTTGTACTGACTGCTGTTGAACACAGGGATATTGTTTTGCTGCAGGGATTGGTGATGTTTATAACATCAACAGTCATTTTTATAACATTGATTGTTGATGTGCTTATTATGATTGTCAATCCGAGAATTAAATCTGTTGAGCGGGGAGAATAATGAAAAAGAATTTGAGTCTGAAATTTGGAATAATACTGATTTTAATAATAGCAGGTGTTTGGATGCTGTCATTTGTATACATGCCGTACCAACCGAATGAGATGAACATTCCTGATAAATTTTTAAAGCCGGATTTCAACTCTGAGCATATTTTAGGGACCGATAATTTTGGACGAGATATATTGTCCAGAATTATGTACGGCTCAAGGAATGTTTTGCTGGTAGGTATAGGCTCAGTTACATTAGGAACAATTTTTGGTATTGTGCTTGGAGCGATTGCCGCACAGTACAAGAAGCTTGCAGGTACTTTAATTATGAGAATTATGGACGGCCTGATGGCGTTCCCGGGGATTCTTCTGGCATTAATGCTTGTAACAGTTGTGGGAAGGGGAGTAAAAGGATCAATACTTGCAATAAGTATTTTTATGGTTCCGGTTTTTTCAAGGTTGGTTTATTCAATGATACTGGACACTGAGAATTTATTGTATATTAAGGCTGCAAAAAGCTACGGCAGCTCTGATTTTACCATATTTAAAAGACACCTTATCCCTGCCATGCTCCCGAGACTGATCACACAATACAGTTCAGCCATAGGTTCGGCAGTTATGATTGAGACCTCTCTTTCTTTTCTCGGACTTGGAATACAGCAGCCTCATGCAAGCTGGGGGTTGATGCTCAGCGAGGCAAGGCAGTTTTTCCTTATATATCCTTATCTGGCGGTGGCGCCCGGTATTGCAATTATTATAACGGTGCTTGGATTCAATCTTATCGGTGATGGATTAAATGATATAATAATTCACAGGAGGTTTAAGAATGAATGATACAGTTATACTTAAGAACCTCAATATTAAAGATAAGGATAATATTCTTGTAAGAAATTTGTCTCTTAGAATAAAAAACGGAGAAATTTTCGGATTGGTAGGAGAATCCGGGTCGGGGAAATCATTGACTGCCAAATCGATTGTTAATTTACTTCCTGATGATTTGAAATTTACTGCTGATGAGATAGATACAGCAGGCGAATCAATTCTTGATATTTCAAAGAAAGAAAAAAGAGGGCATATCGGAAGTAACGTCGGGTATATACCTCAAAATACGGTTTTTTATCTTCATCCGATGATTAAAATTAAAAATCAAATTATTGACGGATATATTTATCATATGAAAAAAAGTAAAAAAGAGGCTATAGAAAGGGCTTCAGCGCTGCTTGACAAGGTAGGCTTTGAAAATTCAAAAAATATCCTGAATTTTTATCCCTGGCAGCTGAGCGGAGGCATGCGTCAAAGGGTAAATATCGCTATGGCTCTCATGAATGAACCGAGACTGATAGTCGCGGACGAACCTACCACCGCTCTGGATTCAACTGTCCAGAAACAGGTGATGGAGCTGTTCAGGGGCATAAATGAGGAATTAGGCATATCAATACTTTTGATTTCTCATGATCTGGGTTTAATAAAGCATTACAGCCACAGCCTTGCGGTGATGTATGCCGGGCAAATTGTTGAATCGGGAAAGACCGAGGAAGTGTTTAATAATCCGAAGCATCCGTACACTCAGCTTTTGATTAAGATAATTCCGTCACTAAAAATAAAAAAGAATGAGCCGTTGGCTGAAATTCCCGGTTATGTGCAGGATTCAGGAAGAGGGGATGAAGGATGTCTTTTTATAAAAAGGTGTCCATATGCTATGGATGTATGCTCAAAGTCTGCAGCAGAGCATGAAAGCAACGGACATTATTACAAATGTAATTTAAATTGAGAGATATTGCATTGTGGTGGTGTACTCACTTTAACATAGGATTTTGCATCCCTGTGTCAATTATACAAGAGGAAAAGATGAGAACTAATAATATAGTATTATCGGTTAAGAATATAAGAAAAGAATATGCGGCAAAAAAGCATTTCCTGACAGGAAAGGTACAGGAAAAGCTTGTTGCTGTCAAAAATGCCGGCTTTGAGGTTCAGGAGGGTCATACTCTGGGAATTGTAGGCGAGTCCGGGAGCGGAAAGTCGACAACCGGTGAAATTGCCGGAGGACTTCAAAAGCCTACTTTTGGAAATGTATTTTATTATGGAAAGAATACTGCACAAATGTCAAAACACGAATACGAACAATACAGAAGAAATGTACAGTTCATATTCCAGGATTCCAAGGGCTCTATGGACCCAAATTATACGATAGGGGACAATATTTCATTTCCGCTGCTTACTTTGAAGATTGCAAGTACAAAAAAAGAAGCCGGCAGGCTGGCTGCTGAGATGCTGGAGAAGGTAGGACTTGATGACGTTATTAAAAACAGATATCCTGCTGAAATAAGCGGAGGACAGTGCCAAAGAGCAGCCATTGCCAGAGCGCTGGTGGTCAATCCAAAGGTTATAATATGTGACGAGCCTGTTTCTGCTCTGGATGTTTCAATTCAGGCACAGATACTTAACCTATTGAAAAGGCTACAGGAGGAATTAGGCATTGCATATATTTTTATTTCACACGACATAGGTGTGGTAAACTACATGTCGGACACAATAATGGTCATGAGCAAGGGAAATGTGGTAGAAGCAGGCCCTGCAAAGGAAGTATTCCTGCATCCTGCCGAAGATTACACAAAAAAACTGATAGACAGCGCATTTTATAATTAAGGTTTCCGGGATACACATTCGGAATGGCAGCAAAGTTGAGGTAATTTATATATCTAGAAAGGGTTATTATGGGAGTTGAACTAAAGGAAAATGAAAAAATTGAAGATTTGCAGTGCAACGGTTTAAAAATCATTCAAAATAAAAAATGGTTCTGCTTTGGCATGGATGCTGTCCTGCTGACCAATTACTGCGATATAAAGAACAATTCAAGAATAGTTGATTTAGGTACGGGAACAGGTATTATACCAATACTTCTGAGCGGAAAAAGAAATTATTCAAAAGCATATGCCCTGGAAATCCAGGAAGAAGTAGCTGAAATGGCAAAGCGAAGCGTAGCCTTAAATAATTTGCAGGACAAAATTGAAATACTTAATATAGATTTGAAGGAAGCATTGAGTTATTTAGAATCAAGTTCATTTGATGCGGTGATTTCGAATCCGCCCTACAAGCTAAACAGCAGCGGAATTATTAATCCGACTGATAAAAAGGCAATATCGAGACATGAAATCAAATGCTCTCTTGAAGATGTAATAAAAACAGCAGCAGCTCTTCTAAAACAATACGGCAGATTTTACATGGTACACCGCCCGGACAGATTGGCCGACATAATGTGCTTGCTTAGAAAATACCGGCTGGAGCCAAAGCAAATTCGCTTTGTGCATCCGAGAGCCTCTGCAAAACCAAACATGGTTTTAATCAGAGCTTCCAAAAACGGAAACCCTGAGCTCAAATTTGATCCGCCTCTTTATATTTATGATTCCGATGGAAATTACACCGAAGATGTTCATAAAATTTATGCAATTGAAAAATAAACTAATAAAAATAAGAGCTGTTGTATCAGTAATTATATGCTTAATACAACAGCTCTGTTTTATATTTATATTGAAGAAAAGGTCTTTCTCCTTCTAGGTGCCAGACATCCGTCATATCCCCATCCCTCCAGGAATTCACGATGCTTTTTATTGATTAATTGCTTTTCATACTTAAATTTAGCGTATTTTTCACAATTATCATGACAAAACAGTTTGCGTTCAGTGCATTTCAAACAATTATTACTCATAACGTCACCTCTAAGAAATATTATTTAAACTAATTACAGCCATTAGTCTATTAATATGATAGTATCTGAAATTATAGTCATTATAAAGTCAATGTAAATCTTTTATATAATTTTACGAAGCATATTAATGCATTTTGACTGCATAAAAAGCAGTAATTATTCCTGCCTTCAGTGTCAGCAAAAAATTAACTGACAATTTTACAAACAATTAACGCAGATTTCACTAAATGTTGTACTAATTATTAAATTAACAGTCTATATTTACATCATACATTAGTGGAAGGTGGGACGCATAATGAATTTTTTCACACATATTGCCATATCTAGAATGCTGCATGAAAACCTGAATAATATTATGGATTTGGACAGAAAAGCTTTTATTTATGGAAATATCAAACCTGATATGACTTGCAGATTATTGAGCAAGCCGCATACATTAGAGAATTATTTCCTGACTATTTGCAACGATGCTGAAAAATTAATGAACAACAAGTTATCCATACCGGAATATTCATTAAAATTAGGGGAAATCTGCCATTATGTATGTGACTTCTTTTGTCAATATCATATAGACGATGAATTATTTCATAAATTCAAAGAACACTTTATATATGAGTTAAGGCTGCATTTTGAACTTCATAAAAATTCCTCCAAGATTAATATAAGACCAAAAAGCATGACAGCCAAACAAAATATATCGTCTATTATAATTGAAATGCGAAAAGAATATTCGGATCAGCCGATTGCTATGATAAAAGATTTAGAATATGCATTTAAGGCTGCGATGTGGATAAGTGAATCTATTGCTTACTTTTCTTACAATTCTTTAAAACAACTCGAAAATCAAGAAGTTGATGCTTCCTACCTTACACTTCCTGTAGCAGGAGGTCAATAATGAAAATTGCGTTATTTTCTGATACTTACTACCCTCAAATCAACGGAGTTACAAATACACTCGATAAACTAATCAAATATTTTGAATCAAACAATATAGAATATAAAATATTTGCCCCCAAATATGATGATGAATACGATGATAATCATACTGAAAGATTTTACAGTCTGAAGTTTTTTCTATATCCCGAATGCAGACTGGCATTACCTAATATATTCAGGATTTCACAATCATTATCGAAATTCAAGCCGGATGTTATACACATTATGACTGAATTCAATATGGGGATAACAGGATTGAACTACGGCAAAAGACATAATATCCCTACAATATCTAATTACACAACAAATTTCTCCCAGTATACGGAATATTACAATCTGGAATTTTTAAAACAGCCTATATGGGATTATATGAGGTGGTTCCACAATCAAAATGATATTACGTTGTGCCCTTCCAATGAGGCTAAAAAGCTGCTGAATAAAAACGGAATCAATAAAACCTCTTTATTTTCCAGAGGCATAGACTCTCATAGATTTAACCCTGCATTCAGAAATGAAGATTTAAGAAAAAAGTTGGGAACAGAAAATAAAGTAACATTTCTATATGTAGGCAGGGTTTCATTTGAAAAGGATATGGATGTTTTATGTGAAAGCTACAAGGCAATCAAAGAAAGGTATGACAATGCATCTTTAATTATAACCGGGGATGGACCATACCTTGAAAAGTGTAAAGAGATGTTCCCAAGAGATACAATATATACAGGGTTTAAAAAAGGAAATGAATTGGCAGAAATTTATGCATCCTGTGACATATTTGTATGCCCTTCCTCCACCGAAACATTTGGAAACGTCATATTGGAGGCAATGGCTTCAGGTCTGGCTGTTATCGGAGCGGATGCAGGAGGCATAGGAGAAATTATAAAACACAGGCAGGACGGACTGAAGTTCAGGGCAAAGGATTCAGCCGGATTGACATGCTGCATGCAGGAATTAATTGAGAATATAAGCCTCAGAAATTATATTGTATCCAATGGCTTAAAGTTTGCTCAAAACAGAACATGGGACAAAATAATCGACAATCTTTTTGACATTTATTGTGAAGTATTAAAAGAAAATAAATCCATCAGCGCTTAAGGGGTATTTATGATAAGGATAGGAATAATCGGAACGGGCTATGTGGGACTTGTGACAGGAGTTTGTTTGTCTGATTTTGGCTGGCATGTTACATGTGCGGATGTGAATGAAAATATTGTTTCAAAGCTGAATATGGGTGAGCCTACAATATATGAACCGGGACTTGATGATTTGCTTTCAAGAAACATTTACTATAAAAGAATTGATTTTACGACTAATATCAGCAAAATGACGAATGACTGCAACGTTATATTTATTTCTGTCGGACGGGTCTAGGTAATACAGAGTGTAAAAATAAACAGCATAAAAATAAAACCTGATTCCAGGTTTTATTTTTATGGTCAGTTACATTCTTTTGGCTGCATCATATGCCAATTCAGAGCGCATGCATTCTGCAGGAAGCATAGTAAGCTGAAAGCACAGGGGACTGCCTTTCATTTTTTCGGAAGCATAGCTGAGGCCGTTGGTTTTTTCGTCCAGCAGAGGATTATCAATCTGCTGAGGGTCACCCAGCAATATGACCTTTGTTCCTTTTCCCACCCTTGTGACTATTCCTTTTATCTGTTTTGGAGTCAGGTTTTGTGCTTCGTCAATTATTAAATAGGTGTGTATGATTGAGCGTCCTCTTATAAAATTCATTGCTTCTGCAGTTATAATACCTCTGTCAAAAAGCTCCTCAATTTTGTCCCGCAATTCATTTTCGTTTCTGTATCTTTCTTTATCGTTTCGATCTACCAGAAGTTCCAGGTTATCAATAATCGGGCGAAGCAGAGGTGCGATTTTTTCTTGTTCTGTTCCGGGAAGAAATCCTATTTCCTCATCAAACTGCACATTAGGCCGTGTGACCAGTATTTTCCTGTACATTCTGTTTTCGGGCTCCAGGGTCTGGTGTAAGCCTACAGCCAATGAATAAAATGTCTTTGATGTTCCGGCAGCACCTTTTACTATGACCAACGGTGCATTATCGGCATCCTGCATTAATGCTTCTTGTAAAAAACGCTGCCCGACATTTTTTGGTTTAACACCGAACGGTTCAATATTCAAGCTTTTCAGCGGTACTATTTTGTTTCCGTCATATCTTCCGAGCATTGTTTTCTTCGCATTTATTTCTGAGTGAATAATTAAAAACTGGTTATTCTCAGGTATTACAGGAACTCTGTTTTCCTGTTCCATAGTATATATGCTTTCCAAGGAAAGTCCCTTTTTTTTGAATTCACTGATTTTAAGGTCAGAGGTATATACATCCATCCTTCCGGTATATTGTTCTTCAAATGTGGGAGATTGTTCTGTTGTAAAATCTTCTGCTGCAATTTCCAGCAGCTGTGACTTTAATCTGACAATTATATCTTTCGTTACAAGTGTTACATGTTCGCCTTGATTTATCAATCCTTTGCATACCTTAAGAATTCTGTTGTCATTTGATTCGTTTTTGAAACCGTGAGGCAGCTCAACAGAGGCAAAATTAGGTTCGATTTTTATAATTCCGCCTGTACTCAGTGAGACGCCCTCATACAAATTGCCTTTCTGTCTGAGGCGTTCCAAAAATCTGATAGATTGCCTTGCATTTGCTCCGCGGTCACCATCGTCATTTTTAAGCTTGTCCAGCTCTTCCAGTACGGCAATAGGAAGAACAACTTTGTTATCTTCAAATGATTGAAGTGCATATGGGGATTGGATTAAAACGTTGGTATCAAGAACATAAGTTTTTTGCATAGAAAACCTCCAAAATTATTTTTGTTGTGACTTTCTGCTTAAAGTTTATTATACTAATGTGAAGAAATAACATGCTGAATGTAAAAAAACAGCAGTATCCACAAAAAATGTGAATACTGCCGGTTCTTTTGATGCATTTCTCTTCATGTGGCAGGTTTTTAGTAATTCAGGCTATTTCCTGTTTTCAAGTATCAAGCTCCTGCCAAAAAGTTTTCTAAAAGTTTTTTCGCATTGCAAAGTTGGAGATAAATCTATTTTGGATAAGAATTTACTAATCGGAATTATTTTAACATTATTTTTGGTTGCCTTGCACTTTAACTCTATTATATTGCCGTTTTGTATTTTGCACAGCTCTTCGGAAATTCTGATAAAAATACTGAGCTTTTGTATTAAATCAAAATCATCAGAAGTGATTACATCCCTGTATTCTGACAAATCCTGCTTGAAATCCTCATTTCTGTGCATACCTATTATAAAGGCGCAAATTATCAGCTCTTTGTAGGTCAGACCGTTAATCCTGGAATTTAAAGCAAGATAAAAGCCGTGATGGTGATGGTTATAATAGTCAACGTGAAGTCCGATATCATGAAGCAATGAGCTGATCTTCAACAGCTTTATTGCATCTTCATCAAGCTGGTGCAATTCCTTTAACTGATGGAACAAATCAAGAGAAAGCTTCTGTATCAAATAACTGTGCTGTATATTGACATCGTATTTCAACAAAATATTATCAACACTGTGCTGCAGAACGTTATTGACAATTTCCTCGCTTAATTTATATTTATTGAAATAGTATTTATAGAAGGCACCTTCCCTTAATCCGTTGCCGCTTATGAGCAATTTGTTGGAATCGGTATATTCCATCAGGACCTTTAACGGTATAAGCCCTCCCATAATAATATCTGCTCTTTCCTTATTCAGACCTGCTATGTTTTTTCTTTCATTGCTTTTAGTGCCTGCAATCTGATTATATATTAAATTTATATCGCCTGAAGTCATTATGTAATTATGAATAGGCTGATTAATAAGGCCGTAATTTTTTTTATGAACCTTTGCCAGAGTTCTGATAGAGCCGCCTAATCCCACAACAGGCATATTACCGGCCTCTTTAAGCCATACAATAGAATCGTATATATCCTTTATATAATCTTCTGTCCTGGTTATAACACTTTTCGAATCATTCTCTTTTTCCAAAAATTTTTCTGTTAATGTTACTGCGCCATATGGTATGCTTATGGAATGCTGAATTATTCTGTTTTTAACCAATACCAGCTCTGTGCTTCCTCCTCCGGTATCAATTATAATACAATCACCGATGTCAATTGTATTTATTACACCTAAATAATCCAGGTATGCTTCTTTTTCGCCTGTTATGACATCAAAATTAAAGCCTGTTTCTTCATGAATCCTCGTTAAGAATTCATTCCCGTTATCTGCATTTCTTACAGCAGCCGTTGCAAGTGCTATAATGTGGCTTACGTTGTGGGATTTAATAATGGTTTTAAATTGTTTCAGGGCAGCGATTGTTCTGTTCATAGCTTCTTCAATCAACAGATTGTTTTTCTGCATGCCTTCGCTTAATCTTACCATTTCTTTAATTTGCTCAATCATTTTATAAGAACTGTTTAAATTGGTTCTCATGACTATTATCCGTACTGAGTTTGACCCTAGGTCAATAATTGCTATATTTTCTTCCAAAATCAGCACTCCTTAATTTAGAAAATATTTATTTATTTAATTCTGTATACTGTTTAGCGTTATTTACAGCAAGCTGACATAAATAATCCTGACTGTTCATGATTTTTTTGCCCCTCTTATCGATTCTCTTATAGATACCGTCTGAATTGGACACTCTTGCCTTGACTGTATTGTTTAATTCTATATTGAGTATGTTTAAAATACGTTCTTTAATATTGCTGTTTTCAACAGGAAATAACAATTCA
This sequence comes from Bacillota bacterium, assembly GCA_023453025.1. Taxonomy (GTDB): domain Bacteria; phylum Bacillota; class Clostridia; order Tissierellales; family Sedimentibacteraceae; genus Sedimentibacter. The sequence goes on along the minus strand of JAEXUD010000008.1, from coordinate 21,841 downwards.
ACTCTTTTGTTTAAATTCCTCGGCATCAAGTCTGCGCTTGACATGAAAACATCTTTTTTTCCGTCATTATAAAAATAATATACTCTGTTATGCTCCAGAAATCTGCCCACTATGCTTATAACAGTTATGTTATCGCTGATATCTTTCAAACCGGGCCGTAAAGAACAGATACCTCTGATTATCAGTTTGATTTCAACTCCGGCACAGGATGCTTCGTAGAGCTTGATTATTATTTCAGGATCAACCAATGAATTCATCTTTGCAATAATCAGCGCTTTATTGCCAAGCAGTGCATTTTGCTTCTCGTTCTCAATCAATTCAATAAACTTTTTTCTCATCCCTATAGGCGCGACATCAAGCTTAAACCATGAAGGTGAATCCGAATAACCTGACAGCATGTTAAACAATGCGGAAGCATCAGCGCCATAATATTCATTGCATGTGAACAATCCCATATCTGTGTATAATCTGGCGGTAATATCATTGTAATTGCCGGTTCCCATATGAACATATCTTTTTATACCATTATTTTCACGTCTCACAATAAGAGTAATTTTACAATGAGTTTTTAATCCTACAATACCATAAATAACATGGCAGCCTGCCTGTTCTAATTTTTTAGCCCAATGAATATTATTCTCTTCATCAAATCTTGCTTTCACTTCCAACAGAACCATAACCTGCTTTCCTTTTTCAGCAGCTTGAACCAAAGCATTTACAATGGGTGAATCTCCGCTGACCCTGTACAATGTCTGCTTTATTGCAAGAACATCCGGATCGTTTGAAGCGCTGTTGACAAATTCCACTACCGGGTCAAAGGATTCATATGGATGAATCAAGAATATATCTTTTTCCTTTATTGTGTCAAAAATATTTTCACAGCCCAATAGATCCTTAGGAATTTGAGGCTCATACGTGTCATATTTTAAATTCTCGTAGCCTTCCAATGAAGTCAGCTTCATGAAGCACGTCAAGTCCAGGGGTCCTCTGATTTTATATATATCCTTATCATGGATTTTTAAAGAATTCTGCAATATTTCAAGCAGCCTTCTATCCGTCGAAGAATCAACCTCCAGTCTTATCGCCACACCCCACTGCCGTTTTTTTAGGGATTTTTTAATTTCTTCCAGCAGGTCTTCCGCATCATCCTCATCATATTCCAGGTCTGCATTTCTGGTTATCCGGTATGGATATGCACAAATAATTTTTTGTCCGCTGAACAGATGTCCAAGAAACATTAAAATAACATCCTCCAGAAAGATAAAACATTTATCTGAATCCTTACTGCAGCTTGGAAGCTGAACCATTCTCGGAAGAACGGAAGGAACCTGTACCGTTGCAAATAAATTCTCGTTTTCATCAGCAACATCTTTTATGATAACGCCTATATTCAGACTCTTATTTCTTATGAGCGGGAAGGGTCTGCTGGAATCCACAGCCATAGGTGTCAGTACAGGAAACACTATGTTTTGAAAATAATCCATTAAATAAGATTTCTGTTCTTTATTTAAATCACAATTCTTTATGAAATAAATACCGTTTTTTTCAAGAAGCGGCAGCAATGACCTGTTCAATACATTGTATTGTGTTTCAACCATTGTATGTACCCGTTGAGATATAAGCTTTAACTGTTGTTTGTTAGTTAATCCTGCAAAATCCCTTTTGTTAATATTTGAATTAATCTGTTCCTTTATTGAGCCTACTCTCACCATGAAGAATTCATCCAGGTTAGAACCCGATATGGACAAAAATTTCAGGCGTTCAAATAAAGGATTATTTTTATCTCTGGCTTCCTGAAGAACTCTTTCGTTAAATTCCAGCCAGCTTAATTCTCTGTTAATAAATAAATCCGGGTTATTGATATCTAAATTATACATTGGATATCTCCTTTTTAACTTTCAGTATCGGTGCAACTCCGAATACTTCTTTAAAATACTCTGATTTTATTTCAAAGGTCCATTTTTCCAAAAGTATGTCTTCAGATGCAGTAACGTTTATTATTACCTCATAATCAGTGCATTTAACTGTCATATCCTTTATTTTTTGTTTATGACTTCTGTCAAGTGCATCTGCTATCCTTATTATTGCAGATAATTTAGAAACTATGATTCTGCTTTGTTCACTTAGATTGATAAAATTAAGGTGATTGGAAGAAGGAATTTCACCGCTGTGATATCTTGCCACATTGGCTATGATTTTCATCTCATTTTTGGAAAAACCTAAAATATCTGACGCCATTATTACATTGTAGGAATTAACATAATGTTTATTAAAGCTTACATATTTTCCTGTGTCATGAAGAATTGCAGCTATCTGCAGCAAAAATTTTTCCCTTGCACCCAGTCCGTGTATTTTTTTCAGAGCATTAAATAATATTAATGATTTGTTTTCCACATCTTCAGCATGATTTTTTTGATAATTGAATTTTTCTCCGATCAGCCGGCACAAGGAAAGGATGTCTTGCTGAAGTACGCCCAGAGAATAAGGATTTTTTCTTTCTATTATATCTGAAATTACACCATCAACTAAAGTTACTAAGGGGGTATAAATCATATGGTTTGTGGTAATATCAAGAAATTTCTTGAGGATCATCATTGTGGGAAGCAATATATCAGAGCTTTCCTGAGGGATATTGTAATTTTTTGTTATGGACTGCGGTGATAAATATAACATCTTGTTATATATGTTTAAAAAATCCTCGCTAAATATGTACTTATTTAAATCAGCCTTATTTTCAGAGATGCAAAGCTTGTTTATCAACCTGATTTCTCCTCCGATTACAATAAGGTTTTTAAATGTTTTGTTGTGGTGAAATAATTTCAGGTTATCAATGCTGCTTTCTATATATTCTTCCATAACCCTCGGAAAATTCAATGTTCTTCCCTCCAAGTCAGAAAGAATTTCACGTATTCTTAAAGAACCCAGCTTTAAGTTGCGGCTTAAAGTAAGCTTGTCGTCATCATATATTGAAACCTGAATGCTTCCTGAGCCGATATCAACAATAATACAATTTTCACTGCGTATATTATTGTATATATTCATATTATCCTTGATTGCTTTAAAAATTAAATATCGTTCCTCGGAATTTGTAATTACATTAATATGAAAACCGGTTTTTATTTTAATTTGATCTAATATATTATCTTTGTTTGCAGCTTCCCTTACCGCACTGGTTGCCACAGCCTTATAGACTTTAATATTGTAATCATTCATAAGCTGTTTGAACCCCTTGAGGATATCACAAGTTTCATTGAGGGTTTCATAGCTTATTTTACCCATTGCATAAGTATCCCTGCCTAGTGATATGGCATGTCTTAAATGTTCTAATGTTTTTATTTCAAGCATATTGTTTATTTCAATGATTTTCATACACAAAGAGTGAGAACCAATATCAATAGCTGCAATTAATTGGCTTTCATTTTTCATAATTTCCTCCAATAGAATATTAATTAAAATAACTCCAATTTTATAATATAATCAAATTATAATTATTTTGTATAATCTATGTAAAATTATTACAAAAAAAGGCTGCTCCAAGGCAGCCTTAATAAGTTTATGTTATTCTGAAACAGCAGTATCAGTGTATTTTCTTATAAAGAGAGTATATTTTTAATCTTATTCCTCCGGGAAAGGAGTTAACAATTTCCACAAGTCACTTTATTTTTTAATGCTTATTTTATCCAGCGGTTTCACAGTTGGTCCTTCCAGTATATTGCCCTTTATGTCGTACCTTGAGCCGTGACATGGACAGTCCCAGGTTTTTTCTGCCTCATTAAAGGAAAGAGAGCATTTTAAATGAGCGCACACGGGATTGATGCAGAAATAATCTTCGTTTTCGTTTTTAAATACTCCGATTTTTTTCCCGTTATAATTTATTATTTTTCCTTCGCCGATTTCAACCTCAGGCAAATCATCCGGGACAGGAACAGCTCTTTTTAAAAATGCAGCTGCTATGCTCCCTGTAGAAGAGAAAAATCCCTTTGCGGACATGGCTGGTGTAATTCTTGCCGGATTGAAAACCTCAGAAAAATCATCATCAATATCTAATATTTTATTTCTCAGGATTATGGCTGCGGCGGCAGAATGAGTCATACCCCACTTTTTGAATCCTGTTGCAACGTATAAATTATCAATGCTTTTAGAATACAGACCTATATACGGGATTTTATCATAGGTCATGCAGTCCTGTGTCGACCATTTGGATACTACTTCTGCCCCCTTGAAATGTGTGCTTAGAAAATTCTCCAATTCTTTGTAGGAATCTTCTTCATTTTCCTTTTCACCTGTTCGGTGATTGGCCCCTGAAAGGATTAAGAGATTATCTTTTTCTGAAAAATGATATCTCATAGAATAAATCGGGTCCTTTATATTTATGTACATGCCCTCAAAAGGTTCTTCTACTGTTTTTGCTGCAATTACATATGACTTATCCTGATAAAGTCTTAAGAAATAAAGTCCGAAGCTGTCGTCAAAGGGGTAGTGAGATGCTACAATAACTTTGTTTGCATGAATCAGGCCTGCTTCCGTACTTACATCTATATGACCGCTGTGCAGTTCAATATTCTGTGCTCTTATATTTTCATAAATTTCGCAGGAGCCTGAATTATTTAAAATGTTTGCCAGGCTGTACAAATATTTTAATGGGTTGAATTGTCCTTGATTTTTTATTCCGATTGCTGCCAATGCGTTATTTGGCAGAGAAACATCCTCAGTGTAAAAACAGTCTATCCCAAGCTTTTTATATGCTTCAAATTCTTCCTTGATTTGTTTTAATTCCCAATCGTCAACGGCATAGACATATGAGGTTTGTTCCCTGAAGTCACACTGTATGTTGTTTTTGTCTATTATTTTTCTTATGAGGTGCAATCCTTCCTCGTTGGCTTTTAAGTATTGCCCTGCCTCTTCAAGGCTGAAGCTGTTTATTAAATAATTATAAATAACATCATGCTGCACGGTTATCTTTGCGGTGGTATAGCCTGAAACGCCGTAACCGATAGTTGTACCGTCTATTATTCCTATTTTATAGCCGCTGTCCTTCAGCAAGTAAGCGGTGTGCAATCCTGTAAGACCAGCACCTATAATAAGTACATCGAAATTTTTTTCTTTTATTTCATCTTTGCTTCTTTTAATATCAACTTTAATGTCAGCTGATTCATGCCAATATGAACGTCTCGGATATTCCATAAACTCCTCTTTCCCTTATTTTTATAAATTACATATATTTATTATTGTTTCATAAAAAAATCAATTTATTCCTTGACTTTATTTTTGATTTAATATATCATTATACAGAAAATAAATATAAATAAGCAGTGATTGGAACAGTAGGCGCAGGCAGGTCTCAAAGAGATATAATCATCTGGTGGGAGATTATAATTCCAAGTGCGTTGAAAATCATCCATGAGTTTGATTTCTGAAACTAAGTAAGAAATTACGTATAAATGCGTTAAATTTTCGAGTGACATATATTTAGTGTATTTATATGTAATTTGGGTGGTACCGCGAATTTCGTCCCATGTCTTAAGACATGGGATTTTATATTATAGCCTTAACCCCGTTTTTCAGAGTGTTTTTTCAGAAAAACGGCGGTAGGTCTTATGCAGCGCGAATAGCCCTAACCCCGTTTTGTGCGGTCGGCAGGGAACAGAAAAATTGCCGATGAAGCCTGCGATATATGGAATAATTTATGATTATGGCGACACTAAAATTAAAATAACAGGAGGAAGAAATGAAACAATTTAAAGATATCTCAAAAGCTGATTATAAACAGACAGAGCATGAAATATCCAAGTATTGGAATGAGATAGATTTGCTCAAGAAAAGCGTCGAGACAAGAAATGATAAAGAACCGTTTATATTTTACGAAGGACCGCCGACAGCAAACGGCCGCCCAGGAATTCACCATGTAATAGCAAGAACATTGAAGGACTCCGTATGCAGGTTCAAAACAATGGAAGGCTACCAGGTAAACAGAAAGGCCGGCTGGGATACTCACGGCCTGCCGGTTGAAATAGAGGTTGAAAAACAATTAGGATTAAAAGACAAGACAGATATTGAGCAATATGGCATTGATAATTTTAACGAAAAATGCCGTCATTCAGTTTTTACCTATGAGGCTCAATGGCGTGAAATGACAGAAAGAATGGCTTATTTAATCGATCTGGATGACCCGTATATCACTCTGGAAAATGACTACATCGAATCAGAGTGGTGGATACTTGACAAAATGTTCAAGGAAGGCATGATGTATGAAGGGCATAAAATACTTCCATACTGCCCAAGATGCGGAACAGGTCTCGCATCACACGAGGTTGCGCAAGGCTATGAAGAAATAAAAACAATGACCGCATATGCCAAATTCAAGAAAAAAGATGCGGATGAATATTTCCTTGCATGGACAACAACTCCATGGACTTTGCTTTCTAATGTTTCACTGACGGTACATCCTGACGTTGATTATTTAAAAATTAAAATAAAGGATACAGAAGGCACAAAGGGAGAAGTATTTTATATTTCCAAACCTTTAGTTGATAAAGTAATTCGTGAAGAATATGAAGTGCTCGAAGAAATGAAGGGCAAGGACCTGGAGTTCATGGAATATGAGCAGCTGATGCCTTACGTTGAATTGCCTGCCGGCAAAAAAGCATTTTTTGTAACATGTGCCGACTATGTTACGACAGAAGACGGTACCGGTATAGTCCATACAGCTCCGGCGTTCGGTGAGGACGACTACAATACAGGTGTCAGATACAAGCTTCCGGTTCTTAACCCTGTTGACGACACAGGAAGATTCAGAGGAACACCTTGGTCAGAAATGTTTGTAATGGATGCCGACCAGCCAATACTCAGCTGGCTGAAGGAAAACGGAAAGTTATACAGAAAAGAACCTGTTCTTCACAACTATCCGCACTGCTGGAGATGCCATACACCGCTCTTGTACTACGCAAGACCAAGCTGGTACATCCAAATGACCAAGTTAAGAGATAAATTAATAGAAAACAACAATTCTGTAGAATGGTATCCGGAATTTGTAGGTGAAAAGCGTTTCGGAAACTGGCTGGAAAACCTGAATGACTGGGCTATATCAAGAAGCCGTTACTGGGGAACTCCGCTTCCCTTATGGAGATGTGAGTGCGGTCATGTTGAAAGCATCGGTTCAAGAAAAGAGTTAGCTGAAAAAGCTGTTGAAGAAGTGGATGAAAATACAATTGAGCTTCACAGACCATATGTTGATGATGTACACATAGTTTGTCCGGAATGCGGCAAGCATATGACCAGAGTCAAGGATGTTATAGACTGCTGGTTTGACTCCGGTGCCATGCCTTATGCACAATGGCACTACCCGTTTGAAAATGCCGATAAATTTGACAATTTGTTCCCTGCAGACTTTATCTGCGAGGGCATCGATCAGACAAGAGGCTGGTTCTATTCATTAATAGCAATCTCAACATTTGTAATGGGTAAATCACCATACAAGAGAGTGCTGGTTAATGACCTGATTCTTGACAAATACGGCAAGAAAATGTCCAAATCAAGAGGAAATACGGTTGACCCGTTTGATTTATTTGACAGATACGGAGCAGATGCTCTTCGTTGGTACCTGTTGTATGTGTCACCTGCATGGTCACCTACCAAGTTTGATGAAGACGGATTAAAGGAAGTATTGAGCAAGTATTTCGGAACTATCAAGAATGTTTATACATTTTTTGCATTGTACGCCAACACTGATTCAATCAATCCAAGAGAATTCTTTGTTGAATACAAAGACAGACCTGAGCTTGACAGATGGATTATATCTAAATTCAATAACCTGGTTAAATATGTAAGAGAAAGCATGAATGTATACGACCACAATAAGTCAGTCAGAGCAATTCAGGAATTTGTAAATGAAGATTTGTCTAATTGGTATATCAGACGTTCAAGAAGAAGATTCTGGACAACAGAATTAACAGAAGATAAAAAAGCTGTTTACAATACAACCTATGAGATATTGGTGGGTGTTGCACAGCTGACAGCACCATTTGCTCCATATTTATCAGAAGAAATCTACAGAAACCTGACAGGAGAAGTATCGGTACACATAAGCTACTATCCTGAAGTTCACAGTGAATTGATAGATGAAAATGTTGAAAAGAGGATGGATCTTGTAAAGGATCTTGTAAAGCTGGGAAGAGCATCAAGAGAAAATGCAAAGATCAAGGTCAGACAGCCAATCAGAAGAATACACATTGACGGTAAATATCATGACTTGATTGAAGACTTGGTTCCGTTGATCAAGGAAGAATTAAACGTTAAGGAAGTTGTGTTCGAGCATGACTTGAATGAATTCATGGATTTCTCATTAAAACCGAACTTCAAGCTTGCAGGACCGATGCTCGGCAGCAATGTCAAAGCATTTGCGTCTGCTCTGGCTAAAGCTGATTCATTAGAGATAATCACCAAGGTTCAATCAGGTGAGAAGTGTGAATTGACAGTTAATGACCAAGTTGTTGAGCTTAATGAGGAGATACTTGATATTCGTATATCTGCAAAGGAAGGCTATGATGTATCTACAGGAAACAATCTGTTTACAATTATAGACACCAATTTGACAGAGGATTTATTGAATGAAGGCTATGCCCGAGAATTCATATCCAAGGTTCAGCAAATGAGAAAGAACAACGGATATGAAATGATGGACAGAATTCAAATATTCTATAACGGTCCGGAAGAAATTGACAAGGTTGTCAAGGAATTTGAAGAATTCATCAAGAGTGAAACCCTGGCTGATACTATAGAAAAAGCTGCCGGTGATACAATGGAGGTTCAGAACCTTAACGGTGTTGAAACAGGCATGAAGCTGAATAAGGTAAACAAATAAAAATAAAACAAAAATCGGTATTAATGACAGTACCGATTTTTTATTTTAATAAGAAATTATATTTGCAGCAATGATAATAATTCTCTTGCATTCTTAACATTTATTTGTCCAATTGAGGATAACCTGTTTAATGACGCAAATGTAAGGCATGAACCGAACAGCTGTCCTGTCAGTCTGGTTACCGCTCCAAGCGGCCCCATTGCTATTGTTATAAAGGGTCTGTCTCCTTTTTCTTTTTTCATTTCCAGCGAGGCTTCCATCAAAGTCAGCACATCCTCCTCGCAGTTGGGCATAACGGCAATTTTTGTGATATCGGCATCATACTCCTGCATTTTAACTAATCTGTTGATTATTTCATGCTTTTCAGGGGTTTTATAAAAATCATGGTTAGACATGATTACTTTAACATCATTTTTCTTTGCGGCTGCTATTGTCTCGTTTATTTTTTCTTCAGTGCTGAAAAGCTCAATATCTATTAAGTCAACCAAACCGCTTTCAACAGCAAGCTGATTGAGTAAAAAATATTTGTCTTCCGGCATTTTGTACATGCCGCCTTCATCCTTGGTTCTGAAGGTAAAAAGAATTGGCTTGCTGTAGATTTGTCTGATTTTTAAAAGAAGCTCCCTGACCTTATCAAAATCCTCAACATTTTCATAATAGTCAATTCTTAATTCAATTAAGTCAAAATCATAATATCTCAAGTTTTCTAAATCATTTAAAATCTGAAAATCAGTTATGCCGGTAATGGGAACACAGATTTTTGGATTCCCGTCTTTAAATATCAAATTATTAATCTGTACATGATTCATACTAAATACTCCTTTACTTTAGAATGGTTTTAATATCCTTATAACTAATTATATTATACATGTACCCTAAAATATATATTAATTTTTAATGAAATTATAACAGTATAATATAGAATTGCTAAAAATCAACAATGAAAACATTATCATTAAAAATGTTGAAATTGCAATATTATTCGTTGACAATAGGTTGCCTTGAGTAATATAATAATATAAATTGGGCATAAAGTAACTATTAAAATTGAAGATAAATCACAAAAGAAAATGTATGTATTAACTGAAAGGTAGTGTATATATGAAGGGTTTAGGCGTTTCACCGGGAATTGGGATCGGAAAAGCTTTTGTAATTGAAAAAAAATCAATGGATGTAAAAAAAGTTTATGTCAATAATTCCGAAAAACAAATTGAAAGATTGAGAAATGCTATCGATTTAGGCAAAAACCAGTTAAATGATATATATTTAAAAACCTTGAATGAAGTCGGTGAAAATGAAGCTCAAATTTTTAAGTCACATGAATTGATGCTGGAAGATGAAACATTTATTTCAGAAGTAGAATCAAAAATTGTAAACGAATATGTGAATGCAGAATACGCTTTAAAAGAAGTATCGATTTATTATATAAACATGTTTGAAAATATTGAAGACGAATACCTCAGAGAAAGAGCAGAGGACATAAGAGATGTAATGAACAGAGTCATTAAAATACTCTTAGGCATCAGAAATGATGATTACTCCAGGCTTGAAAAAAATTCGGTAATTATAGCAAAGGACCTGACTCCTTCAGATACTGCACAATTGGAAAAAGACAAGGTAGCCGCAATGGTTACGGAATTGGGAGGAAAGACATCTCATGTAGCAATTATTGCAAGATTAATGGGAATTCCGACCGTTGTTGGGCTGGAAAATATAACACAAAAAATCAAGGATAATGACATAATAATATGTGACGGTAAAACCGGAAAAGTATTGATTAATCCAAATGAAAAGCAATTATTCTTCTATAATCAGAAAAAACTGAGACTAGAAGAAATTAATAACGAGCTAAAAAAACAAGCCGGTCTACCTACTATATCCATGGATGGATTTAAAGTAGCCTTATCAGCGAATATAGGAACCCCCCATGATGTAGACATGGTTTTGGAAAATGATGCTGAGGGCATAGGACTGTTCAGAAGCGAATTTATTTTTATGAACCGTGAATGCCAGCCCTCTGAGGATGAACAATTTGAAGAATATAAGGAAGTTCTTCAGAAAATGGGCGATAAGCATGTTGTAATCAGGACGCTTGACATAGGCGGAGACAAGAATGTACCTTATTTTGATATACCTGAGGAAATGAACCCGTTTCTCGGATATAGAGCAATCAGATTATGTCTCGGTAATGTAGATGTTTTCAGAACACAGCTCAGGGCAATACTAAGAGCGAGTGTTTTTGGAAATGTTAAAATCATGTTTCCCATGATTTCCACCATGAAGGAGTTAAGAGACTCCAAAAAAATATTGGAAAAAGCAAAACAGGAGCTTGCAGCAGAAGGTATTCCGTTCAAAGATGACATTGAAATAGGAATTATGATTGAAATACCATCGGCAGCTATAATATCAGATATGCTGGCAAAAGAAGTTGACTTTTTCAGCATAGGAACTAACGATTTAATTCAGTATACACTGGCTGTTGACAGATTAAATTCAAAATTATCACATTTATACAGCCAATACCACCCTGCAATGCTTCGCTTGATAAAAGGAATTATTGATAATGCACATAAAGCAGGAATCAGAGTCGGAATGTGCGGAGAAGCAGCAGGCGACCCTAAACTTATACCTATATTTCTGGGTATGGGTCTGGACGAATTCAGCATGAATTCACCCGCTATTTTAAATTCAAGATATATTATAAGAAATCTGGACAAAAGTGAGATGGAAAAAATAGCTCAGGGAACCTTGAATATGGAAACCGCAGTGGAGGTTGAAGAATATTTAAGTTGTTTATTTGCGGATGAAAGTGAAAACTATTTGAAAAGATGTAATACAAGGAGCAGGAATTAATGAGCAAAAAAATATCTATAGTGTTCCACAGTGTATGCGGAAATAATTTTCTGATGGCAAGAGAATTTTATGATGAACTTAGCAAATATGATACAGAAGTACAGCTTTTGAGAATACAGGACCCTAACTATGCCGAGCTTGCAAAACAGTTCACTGTGGCAGGTCAATATAAGAATGAAGTTATGAATGTTGAAGAAGCATCGGTTGAAAAACTTCTGGACAGTGACATAATAATTATGGGTTCCCCCACTTATTTCGGAAATGTTTCAGGAGCAATGAAAGCTTTTATGGATGCATTTTCTCCATACTGGCCGGAAGCAGCCTTCTGGGGGAAAAAATTATTTGCATTTACTTCCTGCGGCAACGGCGAAGGCGGAGGAGATATGTGCCTTAACGCCATAAATATATTTGGACAGCACATGGGTATGACACCCGTTCCTGTTCCGGCAAATCTGTTGTCATCACACAGCTTCCCTGCATATGGACTGATTCATTATTCAGGGGACTATGCAAATTTGAGACCAAGTCGAGATGTAATACTGGCAATAAAAGAAATGACTGAAAAATTATTACAGCTTTAAGTTTGACGACTAAATTCAAGTCGTCTTTTTAAATTTTTATTCATTGCGTCACAGCAGGCGAGTGAAGAATCACACAAAAACTTTTAAATATCAGGGGGATAAAAATGAAGTATAAAGTACAAAACAAACAAAAGATAAGCAAGCATTGCTTTGTGTGCGGAACAGAAAATAAAGGATCATTAAAAACCAAGTTTTATGAATTAGAAAATAAAGAGCTTATGTCCGTATCCACACCTACGGAAATCCATCAAAGCTATCCGGACAGAGTACACGGAGGCGTTATTTCTTCAGTATTGGATGAAGTTATAGGAAGGTCAATCATGATTGATGAACCGGATGCATGGGGAGTGACAGTCGAGCTTAACATTAAATACAAAAAGCCTGTTCCGATTGATAAACCAATTAAAGCAGTTGCAAGGACAACACGCAATACCCGCCTCCTGTTTGAAGGTACAGGAGAAATTTTGCTGGAAGACGGCAGCGTTGCGGCAACAGGCCATGCAAAATATTATAAAATGAGTATCGAGAAATTAGCAAAAGAAACAGGCGCAGACGATTCACTGATGCTGGATGACTTGTCAGAAGCACCAAAGGAAGTAGAAATATAAGAGGGAGCATCCCTTAAATTGGTGAATGAGACTGCGTAATCCCATATCTTAATTATAGGAGCACAAATGAAAAAAAACGATATAATCGAATTAACAATAGATGAGCTGCATTTCCCCAATACGGGAACAGCTACATACCAAGGTAAAAGAATAAAAGTCAAAAATGCCATACAAGGACAAAAAGTTCTGGCAAGAATAAGCAGGTCCCGAAAAGATTCAGCAGAAGCTAAAGTAATTGAAGTTCTTGAGCCTGCCGAATATGAGGTTGAACCGTTATGCCGGCATTTCAGTCTGTGCGGAGGCTGCACATACCAAAATGTCCCTTATGAAAAGCAGCTTGAAATCAAATCCGGTCAGGTCAAGTCAATTTTAGACAGCGTTTTGACAGAAAGCTATGAATTTCTTCCAATAGTCCCAAGCCCTAAAAAAACAGAATACAGAAATAAAATGGAGTTCTCATTTGGTGACGAGGTCAAGGAAGGGCCATTAGCATTGGGAATGCACAGAAGATACAGCTTCCACAGCATCGTCAGCACAAGTTCATGTTCAATAGTGGACGAAGATTTTCGACAGATTTTATGTCAAATTCTGGATTATTTCCAAGGAAATAGTCAAACATTCTACCACAAAAGCACCAATATTGGATATTTAAGGTATTTGCTGGTAAGAAAAGCAGAAAAAACAGGACAGATTTTAATAAACCTGATTACCACAAGCCAGGGAACATTAAACGAACAAGAATTTGTTGACTTAATATTAAATCTTGATTTAAAAGGAACAATAAAATGCATTGCCCACTCCACATATGACGGAGTTGCAGACGTGGCAAAAGCCGAAGAAATGAAACTCCTCTACGGAGAGGACAGAATAGTCGAAGAACTCCTGGGACTTCACTTTAACATATCATCATTCTCATTCTTCCAGACAAATTCTCTGGGAGCAGAAAAGCTGTATTCCATAGTAAGAGATTTCATAGGAACAACAAAGGATAAGGTAATATTTGACCTTTACTCAGGAACAGGAACCATCGCTCAGATACTGGCACCAACAGCAAAGAAAGTAATCGGCATAGAAATAGTAGAAGAAGCAGTAGAAAAAGCAAATGAAAATGCAAAATTAAATAATTTAGATAACTGTACCTTCATAGCAGGAGATGTTCTTAAAAAGATAGATGAGCTTAAAGATAAACCGGATATAATAGTTCTGGACCCCCCGCGTGAGGGAATTCACCCAAAGGCAATCCAAAAGATAATCGATTATAAACCGGAAACATTTGTGTATATATCATGTAAGCCTACATCGCTGGCAAAGGACTTGCCGGTATTTCTGGAGAATGGTTATAAGGTGGAAAAGGTGCAGTGTGTGGATATGTTTCCGATGACGCCGCATGTGGAAACTGTGCTTCTGATAACCAGTAATTCCAACGGTCGTAGAGTCTAGGGTAAGCGCTCTGGGCAAATCTGGGGCAAAAAATATTTTTTATCATTGGAAACTACCCATTTTTTTGACCTTCTGTTATAAATTATTTTTTATATTTATACAGAAGTCTTTCGCTATATGCGTTAATTTCAATGGTTGTATTGATTAATAATCTCGGGCAAATTTTTAGCATTTACTTGCTATAAATTTGCCTGTTTATTATTGTGAATACAACAAGGTTCCCGGGACCCAACAGCAATCTCCGATTGAATTGTTGGGTGGGGTTCTTATTTTGCCATTAAATCATTAATAAAGTTTTCTAATTCAGATGCTGATTTCTTTTCTATGGCATCTAATGAATGTATGTATGACTCCATTGTTGTTCTAGCATTAGAATGTCTCATTCTCTTAGCAACTGTTTGGACATCGACATTAGCACCAATTAAAAGTGTTGCATGTAGATGTCTCAAATCATGAAATCTTATTTGAGTTAAGTTATTGTTTTCTAATACTCTTGCAAATCTTTTGCTTAGGCAATGCTTTGTTATAGGATTTCTAGTTATATGTGACCAAAATATCTGCTTAGACATTGGTATGTAAGGCAATTCTGTTATATATTCTTTCAATACATCCAATACAAATTGCGTTGCATATATAATACTATTTGAAGATTTTGTTTTAGTTGTTATAATATCTTCCTTTATAGTTCCATCAGTTTGTCTTTTTTCACCAATCTGCTTATTAACATTAATTGTATTATTCTTAAAGTCTATATCATCAGTGGTAAGAGCTCTTATTTCTGAATTTCTTAAGCCACAGCATATAGCTAAATAAAATGCTGCCTTATGCATTAAATTAGTTTCTTGCTCAAATATTTCAAATAGTTTTCCTATTTCATGCATAGGCATAAGCTCGGTTCCGCCTTTCCGTTCTCTTGCAGGTTTCCTAACATGTCCGCAGGGTGATGAATTAATTAGGCCCCATTCTTCAGCTAGTGAAAATATTTTAGTTAAGACGCCTACAATACCATTTACAGTATTGGGTTTCAAATTGGCGTTTAATCTATTTGTGAACTTTTGAATATCAATAGGTTTTATAGATGAAATTTTAATTTTTCCGAAATATGGTACAATATGATTATTTAATATATTTTTATAATTATTTTGTGTAGACACCTTGCATTCTATTTTAAAATATTCATCATAACATAATTGAGCTAAATCAAAGAACTTCATATTTTCATCTGTACCAATTTTGCCTCTCTCAATATCAACTTTAAATTCATCATGAGCACTTTTAACTTCTCTTGGAATTATTGGTTTACCTTTAGAATTAAATAAAGGAGCAATAAAAGAAAAATAATTAGTTGAATAATTTTTCCCTTCATATGTGATTCTAAAACGCCATTTCTTTTCACTTCTATATTCAATACTCATAAATCTTCACCCTTCCAAATTATTGTAATTATATTATAGTCATTAATTGTAGCACAAAATTTTTACAACAGAAGTGGGAATTTAATAAATTTTGAAGGTACTTGTAATGTTAAAAGTTTTGTTATAAAATAGAATGTGATAAACGCAATGTAATTTTATATACGCGTTTATAGAAAAACTGTCAGGTAATAATATTAAAAGGGAGGGTGATATTAACTAATAAGTGATTGAGCAAGTAGGAGGATGACTATGAATTCGCAAGCTTTATGCTTGCAAACAGAAAATTAGAAGTATTCTAATTTTCAGGAGGATGATTATGAATTTTTGCAAGCATATTGCTTGCTTTATATAGAAACATATAAGTAGTTTCTAGTTTTACGGAGGATGATTATGAACAAGTAACAATAGTTATTTGCTATAAGCAAATAGCTATTGTTACATATCACTTAAAACTAAGAAGCTACTTTTTTATTGTTTATTTTTTGTTAAAGAAAAGTGGTTTCTTAAAAGAATACTACTTTTTTTATTTGTAAAAAGGCAGAAAAGTCTAATGAATTTTGGAGGCATAGATAATGCTAGAGGAAACTATAAAAGAAATGGTAAAGGCTGCAGTTTTAGAAGCATTGCATGAAAGTGAAATTAACTGGACTTCAGAAACGAATGAAGAAGTAATGACAATGAAACAACTAGCAGAATATTTGCAGTGCTCTGTACCATGGTTATCCAAGAACATAAACAAACTAAGTATACCTTGTCGTCGGATGGGAGATAAGGTTTATCGTTTTAAAAAAAGTGAAATAGACAATTGGTTATCTAACAAAGAACATAATAAAGATGAAAAAGTTAAAATAAGTCCTATTAAAATAAAACAAACAGAAATGAAAATAATTTAAGTTTAACTTTGGTCTAGAGTTATGAATGTTTCTAAAGAAAATATAACTGATTTCTATTTGGTAATACAAAGTAATAGCATAAATACATTAACTAAATTGAATACAAAAGGGCTAATTTATGATCGCCTTGGAGATGCAGAAATAAGATGTGGCGATAATTTTGTACTAAGAATTAAGAAGTATAAGTCATTTGAAAATAAAAATGGCAAAATATTCGAAAAAGAAAATGGTATGAATACTTTATCATATATGTTTTTAGATATCCTTTTAATTAAATTTGCTCAGACTAAAGACCTAAATATTAGGTTTAAGTTGCAAGAATATATGGATATGAGAGGGCTAAAAGATAGAACAGCCGCTAGAGAACAGGTTTTGCAATCAATTGAGGCATTGAGCAGAATTGCATATGAAGCTTACGAAAATATTAAAGGAAAATGGATTTATAGCGGTTTAGTAGCAATTTTTGGCGGAAGCGGTTTTATAAAAAATGGAATAATTCATTTTAATTTTAATAACGATTTTTATAATCTTTTGCTAAAATATGGTGCAATGAATTATTCTACAAACACATTAAAGTCAGATCCGCGAACAAATAGTTACTATTTTAGTCGATATATCGATGAAAATTACAGGATAAATGAAGGGAAAAAAAGAGTAGATAAGATAACTGTCAAAACCCTAATAAGTAAATCCCCTAATTTGCCGAAATTTGAAGAAGTAACAGACAGACATTATAGGGAAAGAATAATTATGCCTTTTATTAGAGATTTAAATAGACTTGAACATATCGAGTTCAGAATTATTAATAATAATAATGAAGTTGTTAATGATCCTGAGAATATGTTGTATAAGGACTTTATAAATTCAACGATATACGTTGATTACAAAAATTATCCTAAACATAACAAAAGTTTTATTAAAAGTAATAATAGGGGTAACACACCGCAAAATGAGGGGTAACACACCGCAAAATGAGGGGTAATACACCGCAAAATGAGGGGGAACGTTTCAGTTCGATGTCTGCGAAGTTAGTAATTTCAATGGATTTAAAATGTTGAATTTATTAATTACTTAATTATATTTAATAAGCATGCAACTAAAATGCTGCATGCTTATTAAAAAAATGCGAGGAGAAATAAGATGAATATAAATGAAAAAGCTATACTAAACGAATGCATATTAGGTAGCAGCGCAATTAGAGAAGAAATTTTTGATAAGGTGGACACTTTAGATTTTTTAAATGAAAATTCTAGAAAAGTATTTGAAGCATGTAAAATGATATATCTAAAGAACAACGATATAGATGTGGTAAGCTTACAAAATATTTTAGGAGACACTTATAATGCATTACTAATAGATTTGTCAGATGCTAACATTTATATTGGTAGCAATCTGTATCAATATATTAAACAACTAAAAATTGAAAAAGCTAAGTTGTTGCTAACAAAACAGTTAGGAAATCTGCAAAATACAATAAATGATAGGTCGTTTGAAGAGATCCAAGATATTATGTCAAGTATAGTAAGTAATATAAGTTCTGCTACAAGTTCTTTAGTATCGCCAGAGGAATATAAGAGTTTATGTGCAACAAAATATCTAGATAGATTGAAAGAAAATTTATTAAGGAGCAAAAAAAAGATTGATTTAATAAGCACTGGTTTTAATAAGCTAGATGAAGCCATCTATGGGTTAAGCGAAGGATTATATATAATAGGTGCGCCTCCAGGGTTAGGCAAAACTTCATACTTATTGCAAATGGCAGATAATTTAGCCAAAGAAAGCTACAGTGTTTTGTATTTTGCTTTGGAAATGTCACGTGAGGAACTAATTTCTAAGAGTATATCGCGTATATCATTTTTAAATAATATGGGTGGAAAGCCATTGACAACTAAAGATATTTTAATTGGAAATATGGATCTTGAATTTAATAATATAAATCATATAGAGGGTTGGTTTAATGAATATAAAGGTATTTCGGACAACCTGTTTATCATGGAAGGCGTTGGTGATATGAGTGTTAAGGACATTCGAAGTAAAGTTAAAACACATATTTCGCATACTTCTAAAAAACCAATCGTATTGGTGGATTATATGCAAATCTTAGCTCCAATAAATTATAAGGGTACAGATAAACAAAATATGGATAGTACAACTATAGAACTTAAAAGACTAAGTAGAGATTTTAAAATACCAGTAATTGCGGTTTCCAGTCTAAATCGTACAAATTATGATGTTCCAATGACGATGAAAGCCTTTAAGGAAAGTGGCTCAATAGAATCAACAGCGGATGTACTTTTAGGACTAGAATATTCTGGTGTAGAATTCCCTGGATTTGATATAGATAAAGCTATGTCAAAAAATCCAAGGGATATTATCTTAAAAGTAATAAAAAATAGAAATTGGAAATCCGGTAATAAAATAAGGCATTTATTTTATTCGGAATTTAATTATTTTGAAGAAATTAAGTAATTAGGATTCTCTAAATTCTCAAAATAATATGTAGATTTATATGTAAAAAGTTTTCGATATTTCTTACACAATAATAGTCAGATTAATTTATATAGTTTTCTATATATAAATTTGCATGATAATTTGCATATGAATTTACATATATAATATAAGTATAAGTGTTTCAATTCTAATGAAATTTTATTATTAGCTTTAATGTCATCAATTACTTTTATTATTCAATATCAACTATCTAAATTTAATATTGAATAAGATGTGTTTAAGCCTTAGATTTAATAATTAAAAATCGCAACACTTATACTTTTACAACTTAGGAATGCTTATAAATTTATAAGGTTTAAATAAAAGCGAAAGGACTAAGAATATGTTTATACATAAAAGCTATAAAATCCATAATGAAGTTGAAAAAATGAAAGAGTTAGGATGCGAAGAATTTGAATTTGTTACAAGAAGAGAAGATATTTTCTTGCTTATGATTAATTATTTAGGTTGTGTTACTTTATCACAGTTTGTTGAACTTACTAAAGAAACACCTATGAGTAATCGAGCAATTTTGACGCGTCTTGAAAAGGACAAGTTAATTACAGCAGATCATATTAACAAAGAGGTTTATTATAGGTGTACAAAAAAAGGAGTTGACCATCTAAGAACCTATAGTATACCAAGAAAATCTATTAAGATTAAAAAAAGAAAGCATTTAGAAAAAATCAATGATTTTTTTCTTCATATGTTTAGAAGTCCATGCGATTATATAACCATTGAGCATGAAGTTGCATGTGAATACGGAGATTTTAACAATTTGTGTAAGACAACCGTAAATGATGAAGTTGATTATCTGTATGTACATAAATTTATTGCAGATGCACAGATAAAATTATCTCATAAGGGCGATAAATATAATATTGTTTTAGAACAAGACAATGGGACAGAACGGATAGATATTATAAAAGATAAGGTATCAAATTATTTCAATTTCATATTACACCAAAATTTAATTTCAGAAGAAATAAATATTTATGTATTCAAAGCGGATATTGAATTAACAAGCTTCCAAATTAAAAAGTTCCAAAGACTTTTTAATAAAGAAGCTGAGTTTAATAAAAACATGATAAAGCAATTGACTAACTTATATAAGGATGTAAAGCTGAGTAATGATGTTACAACTTTTTTTGAAGTAGCAAAAGAATTATGCGTAAAAGAAGATTTTTCGAAACAGGTATTTCTTAATAACATTTCTAGTAAGAAGGCGTCGTTTGAAAAAGGTACCAGTATGGGTAAGACGGTATTACATAATCGGTATAAAGCAAAAATAAATATAGATAGACTAACAGATATAAAGAATTTATTAGTTGGGGAGGTAGCAGTAGAAAAATTCTATGACACAAGCGATAATAGTATTTTTTTTAATATCACTGGTCATTCAGATTATTCAATTGTGGACAGTAGAATAGAAATACAAAATATAATGTTAAGAGCGAATTTTGTTTGTGGAGACAATAGGACAGAGTATTATTTACTTAATTATCTTTTTGATAAGTATGACTATTTAAAAGAATGTATAAAATCTTTTTTAACGGACAATGGTTATTCTAACATAAAAACTAATAGCATTAACAAAATACAAAAAGTAATAAAACTAGGCAATGAAACTGTTTGTTTTGATTTCGCTACCAAATTAATTATAAATAATGAGGACATAGATTTCATATTATTGTATCCTAATATTTTTATTTCTGATCTAGCCAAAGTTAGATACATTACATCTTTAAAAAATGATTTCATAGATTCTTGTTTAAATAATAAGACAGTCTTTTTTGTCTATCATGATGATAATGCCTATGATATAACTTTGACTAATTTAGAATATAAAGAGTGTAAAAAGGCCAAGTTTTATATCAAGGCAACAAATGATAATAGTTCTTGGTATGGACCTATATTATCTCAATAAATTGTACAACCTATTAAAAATATCAATCAATTATAAGCAATGCTGTATTGGTAATTAATTTATTAAAGTAAATGATTGGAGGAAGATTTATGATAAATGAATTAAGTAAAATATCCAAAAAACATAATATAGTATTAGAAGAAGGCGTTTGTTCACTATGGGAGTTTGTTTCAAAAAACGATTTGAAAAGAATTGTTAAGTTAAATAAAAATCTGCTTGACAATGATGATGCCCCTTCAATTAATGACGTTCTTCATATTAAAGAAGAAATTTACGTCGATGCATTTATAAGAGTCGTAGGGGATAATATAAGCTGTAACGTTAAAGGTGCTTATGTACCTTTAGATTTAAAACCAGAAAAGTTCAATAAAACTGTATGCTTATTAGGTAGGTATCCTAATTATATACAAAAAGAAATCATAAATAATAAAGAGTATCTATGTTTATGGTGGAATTATTAAAACAATGGTAAGGCAAGTAAAATTATTTTCGATATAACATTCAATAAACTGATTTTACTTAACTTATGATTTGAGTAATATGAATTAAAAATATCAATTTTTATATGGAGGAGAATTTTATAATGCATAATATAAATAGGTTAAATAAGGTGTTACAAAAATACAATATTGTGTTAACTGAAGGTGTTGTAGATGATAAAATTGAATTAACAGAAAACGACAAATAAGATTTTACAGTTTTAGATGTCAAGATATGTAACTCCAATGTATAATTATAGAGCATTATACAAAGGAGGACAGCACTTTGAAAAAA
>JAEXUD010000051.1 GCA_023453025.1 Bacillota bacterium | reverse complement strand
AGTTTATTTTTATGCATTTATTATATCATAAATACGCTCAAAAACATAGAAAAACCGTTGAATTTTCAACGGTCTTAATGTTAATTTTTCGTAATTTTTGTACTGACTTTGTCAGCAGTCTGAGCAAATAAAACTCCTTGCGGAGTTTTATTTGCTTTTTTGACTACAAAACAGTCTTTCTTTTTTTCATAATATAATTTTTGACAGTCTTCATGACCATGATTATCAGCAGCAATATACCTACATAACCATTTATTACATAAACAATATTAACAAGTCTGTCAAACGGCACCTTTAGTCCGACAACTGCACCTATTGCCGCAAGTACGGCAGTAACAGCCTTGAATTTTGTTGTTTTTTCATCGGCAATCCTGGCAGATACTGTCCATAACAGCGGAACTGCTGTTGTATAAATTCCTGCGACAACTGTTAATGAATATACAACGGCAACTGACGGATGAATGTTAGATGCTATAATTAATGAAGGTATTTGCGAGCCTGCAACTTTTTCTATGTTTGCAAGCAATCCTAAGGACACAATTATAACCGCTGCCGAAAAAGCCGCCGCTCCGAATACAGCTCCTAGTGCCGCTTCCTTTTTGCTGTTGGCGCTTGCTCCCATGGATGACATAAACGCGGCAAGCCACAGCATACAGAACCCCACATAGGAGAGCGCTGCGTACAGCCAGTTGGTGGAAGCCTTCATTAAATTCAACTGGGGAATTATTTCACCGGCTCTTTTCAATCCTTCCATGTTCTGAAAAATAGCTGAAAATCCTAATGCAATTGACATAACTACTATTACCGGACCTATTTTGCCTATAACATCAACTATCCTTCCAAGCCCAAACACAACGGTAATCACTGCCAGTACCGCCAGTATTATTCCCCCGAATGAAGTCGAAAGTCCGTATTGCTGGTTTAAGGTTGCTCCTGCTCCTGCAATCATTACAAAAAACGACATATATATGAATACTATTGAAAAATAATCATAAAACTTTCCTATTTTTTTACCGCAATAATATTCAAAAATATCGCTTCCATTGGGAAACTTATGCTCATATCCTGTTGTTATAAAGCTTACGCCAACATATAAAAACAGCAGAAATACAACAATGCCTCCTGCTATTCCCTTAAATCCGTACGCGGAAAAATACTGCATTATTTCCTGACCTGTGGCAAATCCTGAACCTATTAAAAAAGCAATAAATGCTCCTGCAAAAGAAATGACCTTTTTTATACTTACCGTACTGCTATCCATAATATCCTCCTGTGTTGTTTTTTTATTAACAATAATTACGGAAGAAATAGTCAATTAATACAATGTCTGCATTAATTGACTATTGCACTGTATTATTCTTCGAATACTGTTTGTTCTGTCACTTCTGTCTGCAATGCTTTTAATGCTCTTTCCACAAGTCTTCTTCTCAGCTTCCTGCTCTTTTCTTCGCCAAGGTTGGGGTCTCCCAAAGGATACGGAATTCCTATTGCAGGTATTATTCTGTTGGCTCCTATGGTGAGTGATATCGGAACTACTGTACACATATGGACAACAGGAATTCCTGCTCTTTCAATTTCTTTTACCATCGTTGCACCGCAACGAGTACAGGTGCCTCAGGTCGATGTGAGTATAACAGCCTCAACTCCGCCTGCAACCAGTTTTTTGCTGAATTCTTCTCCAAAGGCTTTTGCATTTCCAACTGATGTACCAGTTCCTGTAGTAGTTACAAAGTAATTGCAAAGCTCTCCTATAACACCTTCCTTTTCCATTTCACGCAATACGTCTAAAGGTATAACAAGGTTTGGATTTTCCAATACATAAGCTCTGTCATATCCTCCGTGAACAGTCATAAACTTATCCTTTGTCATGCTTTCCATTCCTGTAATATCGTAAATACCATACTTTGTTGCACTTGATGATTCAATTCTGTCCGGATTTCCCTGAGGAACTATACCTCCGGATGTTACAACGGCTACCTTTACCTTTGAAATATCCTTTATGGCAGGATTTGGCGGAACCCTGTCAAATTCAGGCATAGGATATTCAGTTTCATAAGGCTCTCCTGCAACCTTCTTCAATATTAAGTCAATTGCTCTTTCCGAGCCCCTTCTTTCATTAAAATAATTAACGCGTATTCCTCTTTCGATGTAGCCTTCCTCTGCAGGCGACAGTATTTCTTCACCGTTAACTAATTTTTTAGCAAGCCTGCAGATTTTAGGCATTGCTTTTCTCATATCGGCTGCTGAATTAGCTGTTTCTATAATGTATAAATCCTTTTTAAACATATCAGCGCCGGGATTTTCCTTGTACATTCCCGTAACAACCGGAATGTTAAATTCCTCTTCCACTGCCTTTGCAACTGTACCGCATGCCACACCGTATCTTCCCGCATTAAAAGCCGGACCTGCAACAAATAAATCGGGTTTATGCAGTCTTATCATATCCAGTATTGTCTTTGTAGCTTTTTCAATATTGCCTCCGAAGTACGTGTCTCCGCATATTACGGTTGCCACCACTTCATACTCATCTCCTAATCCTGATTTCAGAGCAATTCCGGGACCGACGATGCCCTCTCTTATTTCAGGTTCAATATCAGCCTTTTCTTCACCGCCTATCTGGGCAAAAAATTGATTAATATAATGAACAACTTTTATTTTTTCCATAATTGACCTCCTAATATCCTCTGGCTGCAAGCTTGTTATATCCGTTTGCTATTGTTGATGCTATTACAATCTGCAGCTCTGCTTCTATACTGCCGTCCGGTTTTAAACTCCCTTCATATCCGCCTATCATGGTTTCAATGAAATCAAGGGTTCCTATAACCTTTTCCATCGGAGGAAAGTTAATAATTACATTCCCGTTTCCGCAGGACACTAAAGCGTCACCTTCTTCGACGGCGTCTGCCAATGACTGGGATTTTCCGTCCCTGCCGGGAAACTCATCTGTAATAAGAACTACCTTCACGCCTTTTCTGCTGACTTTTTTACAATTCATCATTAAATCAGTGTCAGGATTCCCATAGCCCTCTTCGGTTATTAAAACACCGTCAAGTCCTAAAAACTCGCATAGCTTAGCAGTCATATCAGATGATCTTTCTTTATCAGCCAAAAATACATTTTCGTTTGTGAGTATAACACCGATGAAATTTAAATCCTTTCCGTGCCGCTTGTATAAATCTTCTATTACGGGATTGTTAAGATGATGGAAGGTTGTAACCTTGTCGCAGGGTGCAACGCAGTTTCCGCTTACAATAGCCCCATCCATAATTTCTGTGGGATACATGAATGTGGGGACCATAACCTTTGCATCTACTCCGTAATAAAATGTGTCATGCAGCAATCCCTGTGATTGAAGCATGTGCACATACCCTATCTTTGGAAGATCGGGATATTCATTGACCTGCTCCAGTATTGGCTTGGTTTCGTATACTACAACTTCATCAGGTTCAATGTTTCTTCCCGCTTCACCTATATACGTCGCTGCCTTTAAGCCTGCCAATCTTCCTGCCGCTTCATAGTCATGAGTTTCAATTCCTTCCATAGGCTCAATAACGATGCATATGTTGTTTGTTTCGGAAAACGGCGTGTATTTTGCTGCGGGACCGGACATATCAATTAACCCTTCTTGAAATCCTACTATCCTGCCGCATGTTATAACCGCTGCCCCTGTTAATGCATGAGTTCTTCCGCTGCCGACCTGTTTAACCTTATTGATTGTGCCGGGGAATATTTCTCCGCCTCCCGAAACCTTGACCCTTGGTTCAATAACATCCTTGACGGGAGCTATGCGAACCGATTCTCCGGGTTTTGCCAATTCGATATTAACCGAAATTATTCTGTCGTCTTCAAGTACAAGCTTCATTATTTCATCTTTATTGACATAAAGCGTTCCTTTTACAACTTCAGTCTTTTCACCGAATTGAACATCCCTGATTTTAATTTTTCCTAATTCTAACCTCAAAATATACCTCCTTTTATATAGGCCCTTGTTTGATTTATATAATATTAAACATAGGGGTTTTCACAACATTCTCTATGAATGACAAATCAACTGTTCTGAAGTCATTCAGTATTTTTTCATTCCACATGGGAGTTTGCCTGAACTTTAAAAACTTATATGCCGCTTCTATGCTGCTCTCAATGAGAACTACAGATTCACAGTCAGTTCTTCCGACGGTTTTAGCTGCAATTATTGATTTATAAGGTGTTTGATTGGGCTTCAGGCTTCCGGCCATGGGATGAGTGAGAAGCTTGCAGCCTGTATGAATTATGTCTCTTGTTTTATTCAAAACATCCATATAGCTGCCGTTTTCCAAATAAATTATTTCATAAAGATTTTCATATTTTTCTGATACCTTTGAATTATTTGTTATTATAATTTTTTTCATTTAGCCTCCTTTCGCATAATTATTTCTATAATATTGTTAAGCAATATACATACCAACTATATAATTTAATATAACTTTTTTTTTACGATTGAATTTTCAACATAAAAAAACGTTATGTAACAAATAGCTTTAGATAATTTTTTAACAAATTTTGAATTAAGCGAAGTTTTATTCTTGACTGGGAAAATATTTTCTTATATTATTAATATAACCATAAATTAAGGGGGGTATCAGCATGAAGGATATTAAGATATTAATAGCAGGAAAAGATAAGTGTTATGTTAACACAATAAGCTCAGTACTTCTAAAATTGACTGACGATATCAAAACCGTCAACTGCATTGAAAATGCATTCAGTGAATTGTCAAATCTGGCTTATACCTTTTTTATCACTGACTTTTTATTGTTTAATAGTGAGTTTACAATAAACAATTTTACAGATACCTTTCCACAAACGGATTTAATTATTGTTGCTTCAGCTCCGTCATACAGTCAGGAAAGCAATGCCTTGAGAAATGGAGCTAAGGAATATATCGATATGAAAAGCGGTATTGAAGCTCTTTTTAAAATACTCATAAATTTATATAATAACAGAAAAGACAAAATAAAATTTAAAGAAAAACTGTTAAATACATACATGATGAGCAGCAGCAATGAAAGCTACAATAAAATGCTTTCACAATGTGAAAAGGTGGCTAAGTCCAGAGCAAATGTACTGCTGATCGGCGAATCCGGAACCGGAAAGGAGGTAGCCGCAAAGTACATACACCTTTGCAGCAATAGATCCTCAAACAATTTTACAGCAGTAAACTGCAGCTCTTTTACAGAAACATTGCTGGAGTCTGAATTATTCGGATATGAGCAGGGCTCCTTTACAGGTGCTGTAAAGTCTAAACAAGGTAAGTTCGAACTGGCTGACAACGGCACTTTATTTTTAGATGAGGTAGGAGAAATTAACCTGTCAACTCAGGTGAAGCTTTTAAGAGTTCTGGAAACAAAAAAAGCAGAGAGGCTTGGAAGCAATAAAGAAAGACTTATAGATTTCAGGCTTATATCGGCAACAAACAAGGATTTGGTCAATGAGGTCTTAACAAATAATTTCAGGGAAGATTTTTTCTACCGGATAAGCTCCATAGTTATCAGGGTTCCTCCACTAAGAGAACGAAAAGAAGATATAAGCGGATTAATACAATTTTTTTTAAACCAGTCTCAGAAGGAAAATGAGATTGTAATAACACATATTGAACCTGAAGCAGAAAAATTTCTTTATTCCTATGATTACCCGGGGAATATCAGGGAATTGAAAAGCATAATTGACAGAATGGTTGTACTGTCCAATGATGGTGTTATAACTAAGGATGGGATTCCAATTTTGTTTGATATTCACAAAAAAAGCAATGGTAAAAAAAACAACCCGCAAAAATGCGAGAGTTTTGAAAAAATAGTACCCTTGCAAAATTTTAAGCATGAAGCCGAGTCTGAGTATCTGCAGTGGGTTTTAGAGCAAACCGGAGGAAATGTAGCCGAGGCTGCAAGACAATTGGGCATCAGCTCAAGACAGCTGTTCAATAAAATTAATACATACAGCCTAAAAAAATAACAAATAAAAACTCCGAAAGGAGTTTTTATTTGTTATAGTAACATCATATATAACTTATATGCTTACTTTATCAAGTTCCTTCAAATCATATCTGTTTATAATGTCAATCAGCTTTATTGAATATTGTGAGTCTGTTGCATATCCGCATCTTCTTAGGGCCCACGCTCCCTGTGTACTGTCAAACATCACTTCTCTGAATGGTACATATCTTTCCTTTGTAAGAAGAAGTGCATTGTGGTCCTCCCAGCTTTCGCTTACATTGCTGTAAGCTCTGAATTCGTCATCAATTCTGAATGAAACTCCGTTATATTCCTCCCATGTATTTGACGTAACTGAGCCTGCTGAGCCTATGCCTTTTATTCCAAACAGGTTATTTGAAAATTGGCCGGTATATTTGTCAACCGGAACACTTTGACCCCAGCCTGTTTCCAATATTGCCTGAGCTGTCTGCAGCGCAGCCGACATGCCGGTTTTTGTCTGATTATCAACAGCTAATTTTGCTGCAAAGTCTAAAAATTGATCCTTTGCTACTACAGGAAGGGCTGTATACAGCTTTCCCTTATAGATTGTAAATTTAACTGACTCTGTTTTTAAGGTTTGTCCTCCGCAGATGCCTTCGGCTCTTAAGCTCCATGAACCTGCATCTGATTCACCTGGTGTATATGACTGTCCGGACAGATACTTGCTTACTCCTGTTTTTAAATTGGTTAATATATAACTTACACTGTCAAGCTTTACATTACTTTTTACATTAAGACCGAATGTGTCTGTTACAACTTGTCCCGGTCCTACACTTTGCAGCAATATTTTAGACGAACCTGTAACATTAACATTAACTTTACCGCTTGCATATGAGTTTCCTGCCGTATCCTTTACTCTTACATAAAGCTGCTTGCTTCCTGCCATATCAGGGCCTGGAAACCACGTGCAGTTTCCATATCCTGTCTTATATAATACCGTCTCATTGCCTGCATTGTCAACCGCCACATATTCCGTTTCTGAAACATTGAAGTTTCTTGATGCCCTCAATGTAATTGACCCATCTACTGTCTGTCCGGCAGTAACTCCGCCTAAATACAAATATCTTTCAACATCAACCTTTACATTAACATAATTGCCATAATATGCTTTTCCGCTCATATCATATGCTATTACTCTTAATGACATATTGCCGTTGTCTTCCATAACAGGTATCATTGTAAACCCGCCTGCCGGATCTGTGCCGGGAGATATATAGTAAGCATCTGTATCGGGATTAATTATTTCATATTTTACGTAAGCTGCCGAAAAGTTTAAATCGGCTCCAATCGGTACGCTGTCAGCGGTTACCAGTTCTCCTTCCTTCAACCCTGTAAGTTTTATTTCAGGGTTTATAGCAACCCTTACAGGGATTGCATCTCCGGAAAGGAAATTGTTATTACTGTCATAAATAGCAGACACCAAAATTTTGTTCCCGTTATCCTCCATAGCGGGGCTCCATTCTAAAGATGAGGTTACATCACTGCTTTTCGCAATAGTAAATCCTTTTTTTGTATCAGGATTCAGCAATAGATATTTGATTTCTGCAGCTCCTTTTGGCAAATCCTTTAGTTGTGTGCTTAAGCTTGTAGTACCTGTTATACTTTGTCCCGATTTTACAGAAGTTATTTCAACATCAAAAAATGATTCTATTTCTGATTTTTCTGAAGAATCAATCACAACTGTCCTTCTGCCGTTATCCCATTCTATTCCTACGCCTAAAGCATTGCTCACCAAACGAATAGGCACAAATGTGCGATCCTCTTTTATTAACGGAGCCACATCACTTAAATTATAAATTGTTTCATTATCAATGGTGTATTCGATTAAGCTGCTGTCTATAGTAAGTACAACATGCAGATCTTCCTTTGAGATATGTACTGTTCTGTTCTCATTATCCCAGGCTACTTCAGCGTCCAGCTCTTCAGCAATTATTCTTAAAGGTACCAAAGTCCTGTCATTTTTTATAAATGCCTCCGGTCCGTCTTTAACTGCCTTTCCGTCAATAATTAACTTAATTGGGCTCTCTGCATAGGCATAGGGTGCTAAATTAATGAGCATAACAATCATAATTAACATTACAATTATTTTCCAATTAAATACTTTTTTCTTCATAAATTCACCTCATCTTACATTTTTCTATATTATATCACATCAATAATACAAGTTTATTACATGTTGATTAATAAAGCCTTAAGAAGGGAGCATTATGCTGCTTACGTACATAAATTATTTAAATGCATATATTACAATACTTATGAATTTATTACTAAAATAATGAACTGTTTGAAAGGAAATATAAAAATGGCAGATGCAAGAAATAAATATTGGGCAAAAAATATGTTAGTTAAAAAACTTGAAGAAAATGTTGAAACCGGCTTTTTAGAAGTAAGCGTATATTCTGAAAGGAATCGTGAGCCTGTGAGCAATGCGAATATCACTATTTATTTATATGAAGTCAGAGGAATATATCAAGAAGCCGCTACAGAAAATGTAATAGCAAGCTATACAACTGATGAATATGGAAAAATACCTGTTGTTGAACTTCCCGTAATACACGTGCTCGGAAAACCTGAAGAAAATACAGACGGATATCATCTTAAGGTAGAGGCATCGGGATACTATACTGTAATTATCATAAATTTTGAAATTTTCTCTAATACTACAACCTCGTTTAATGTAGTTTTAACCCCTGTCGTCACCGGTGAAGATTATACTGAATATATAATTATTCCTGAAAAGCATTAAAGGATGCATCAAAGCATCCTTTAATGCTTTTTTATTTTGATAAACATTAATATTGTGATATAATAACATTAAAGAGGTGACAAAACAAAATGGATAAATTGCATTGTGCATTTAAAATAAGGTTTGCTAAGGATGATATATTTTTTGGTGTGGGTGTTATTACACTGTTAAAATTGACGGAACAATTTGAATCATTGAACGCTGCTGCTAAAAATATGAATCTTTCTTATTCTAAAGCAACCAGAATGATCAACAATACTGAAAAAGCTTTAGGTTTTAAATTATTAGACAGAAAAATCGGAGGTGCCAATGGAGGAGGCTCCAAATTGACAGCCGAGTGCAAGGAATTTATTGAAGTTTATGATGTGTTTTTTTATGAAATCAATAAAAATACCGAAAAGCTTTTTAACGAGCTGTTCAGTAAATATATATAAGCTTTTATGTAATTTAGCTGTCATCCTGATCGGCAGGGCATCTTTCACCTGCGTTCAGAATGACAGACCATATTTTATTTATAAGGTGATTAAACTCCTTTTCCAAATCCGCAGTTTGGATATGTGCAAACTTCGCAATTTAAACATAATCCGCCTTGTCCCAGCTTGTCTATATCTGATTTTGTGATTTTATCTTCAGCCATGATTCTTGGCAGAATCAAATCAAATATTGTGCGTTTTGCATACATAACACATCCCGGGAGACCTACTATAGGAATTTTCTTCCCATTGTAATCATAATAAGAAACTAAAAGCATCGCTCCGGGCAGAACCGGTGCTCCATACGTTATTATTTCTGCTCCTGTGTCTTTTATAGCTCCGGGAGTGCAATCATCAGGATCCACACTCATGCCGCCGGTACATGCAACTATATCTGCTCCTTTTTCTATATATGACAGTATTGCTGATGTAATTTCTTTTTTGTTGTCATCTACAATTGTTTGTCCTAAAATTTCTGTATCAAATTCACCAAACTTACCCTTTACAACCGGTCCGAATGTATCTTTAATTCTTCCATGAAACACTTCACTTCCTGTCGTAACTATACCGACTTTTTTACGCTTAAAAGGCAAAATTTCCATTATTGGTTTTCCTGCACCAATTTCTTCTGCTTTTTTCATTTTTTCTTCTTCAATAACAAGTGGTATTACTCTGGTTCCTGCCAATTTGTCACCTTTTTTTACAATCGTATTGCCATGTCTTGTTGCAATAATCATTTCTCCAAGACTATTTATTTTATAAAGCCTTTCTGTGTCTAATTTAAACAAGCCGTCTTCATCTGCTATTACTTCTATCTTTCCTTCCTTAACGGGTGATGGTTTCATATATTTATTTTTGCATAAGCCGTAAAGAATTTCTGCTGCTTCATTTTCATGAAGAATTCCTTCTTGTTTTTCCCACACATAAAGATTTTCTTTGCCTACTGATAAAAGTACAGGGATATCTTCTTCTCTTACTACATGTCCTTTTTTAAATACAACATCCTTTGTAACATCTTTTATTATTTGTGTAATGTCATGGCATAGTATATGACCTACCGCATCAACTGTTTTTATTTGCTTCATTTTAATCTCCTATAATAATTTTATTTTTCAAGTCTAACCTGTATATTATATTAAAGTATTTGTAGGACTACTCTAATTTTCATTAATTATTTTATAGGTTCTACAAATAATTCAACAATTCCGCCACAAACCATTCCATCATCTTCTGCTGCTACTCCTGTCATGTCTACTCTTTCTAATTTGATTTCCTGGTTATCTATGCATGAAAAAGCTGTTTGTCTTATGTTTGATTCAACACATCCCCCGCCAATTGTACCGATTAATGTGCCATCCTTTAAAACTATCATCTTTGTTCCAACTTCTCTTGGAGCTGAACCTTTTCTGGATACCAATGTAATCATTGCTTTTGGAATTTCTTTATAGTTATCACTCAATACCCCATTTATCAACTCATTTGTATATGTGCTTGAACCTATTCCCTTGTTTTTCACCTCTATAACCTGTGCCATAATTGATACGGCTATTTCTTCAGGAGTTTCAGCCCCTATCTTTAATCCAATTGGTGTATAAACCTTATCCAGCTTTTCTCTTTGTGTCCCTTCTTCTTCCAAATAATCCAATACCTTTCTAACCCTGACCTTGCTTCCTATCATTCCTATATAAGCATTTTCTTTTTCAATTATACTCTTAAGGCACTCCTGATCATATCTATGTCCTCTTGTAACTATAATGAAAAAGGTTCCGCTGTCACCGTCAATTTCATCTAATGCTTCACTGAATGGCTTGCATATTACTTTATCTGCACCTTCTCTGATTGCATTGTTAGTAAAAGAAATTCTGTCATCAATTACAGTTACATATAAATCAAGCATCCTGCACATCTTTATAATTGGCATTGATATATGTCCTGCGCCGCATACTACCACATTGTAAACCTGTCTTATGAAATCAACATAATATCTTTCCTGATTAACAGTAATAACCTGGCTTGTCTTATTTTGAGGAATATAATTGATGATATCGTTCCAGTTTATTATTTCATTAGACATATATACTACATCTTTGTCGGAAATTATAATCTTATCCCCCATGTTCTCCCCGGTTAATACAGTTATAACAATATTTTCTTTTGATTTATCCAAGTCCTTTAATGCTTTAAAAAAATTCATATATACCTCCTCGATTTATTTTATAATTCTTTGTAATAATGCTCTGTGTTTATTTTTCATACTCATTATATCAGATTAATAATTTTTTTAATATTTTTTATGTACGTTAAATATTATACATTCTTTTTTTAATATTAGCAAATAATATATTTATAGAAATAAAAGCCCCATAAAATGTTTTTTAACATCTAAGGGGCTATTTCATATAACTTTTCCTCATGTTTCTGTTCATTTATTTAATAAGCTTTCAATTGTGAATTGTTATTTTTCTTCTTAACAATTCTTTCTTCTTGCAAATATCACATACATCATCCTCGTTGCAGACAGCTATAAATTTTTTATTGCAGCTCTTGCATGTATTTAATTTAAGCTCTCTTTTAAGATTGAACCTCCACCGCTCAGAATTATTTATATTACCCTTGCTTATGGAGTTTTTAGGACAGATTTTTTCACATAAACCACATTTATAGCAATTAATAAATTTATAGTTTATTTTTATTGCTGTATCATTTCTTTCTATTTCCCATGCCTTTCCCGGACAAACAGACACACATTTGCCGCACCCATTACAATCTATATTTACATCCCAATACTCCCAAAATATATTGGAATTGTTTTTCTCATCTTCAAACTGTAAATCTTTTATAGACCTTAGCAGCAAATTTCTATAATAAAACTGATTATTTTCATCGTCGGTTATTGAATTAATTGCTTTCACAACTGCATTGTTTGATTCTTTTTTAACTAATTTAAATAAATTTCGTCTTGATATTTCTTCAACAATCAAATCTGAAATATCATTATCCTCAGTAATAATTTCAAAAATAGGATTGATACCCAATTTCTTAACAAAGCTGATAGCACTATTCAAGCTGTCCTTAAATAAGCTATTCTCGTTTGCAAGCTTACAATTTGAACATTTGCTTAAATTGAAATAAAATTTTTTATCTTTATATAAAACAAATAGAGCAGAAATAAGTTCAGGATGCAGAGCATTTAAACAGCTAACATTTAAATTACCCGCTGCTTCCCTTAAAGAGCATGCAAATACCAGATTCTTCTTTTCCCCTGCATCATTTATTATTTCATATTCCCTTTCTCCCTTAATTCTTATGGCCTGTGTTGGACATTTTACTTTACACATACCACATTGATTACAAAGATTTTCATCAAAGGATATCTTATTATCTTTTATAACAACCGCATTTTTTGGACAAGAATCTTTGCACACAAAACAATCGCCGTCTTTTACTAATGAATTAATACATTTATCGATATTTAATTCAGGATGATTATTTTCAGTTAATTTATAAATTAAAAAATCTAAAATCATATAATCACTCTTTCTCAAACTAAGTATATAGGACCAGTTTCTAATGCTCTTTATGTTATAATAACATTATATACTGCAAATTTCAACCATTCACTAAAACTTTCGCTCATATAGCACCCTGGTTTCAAGTATAAAAAAATAGTCCTTTCAATGTTATTCTAACATCAAAAAGCTATTTTATATCAAACTATGCTATTTCTGAGTTACTAATATCATCCACTTTCTCGCTGTTTGCAGTCTTTTCATCATTTTCTGCCTTCTCAATTGTCTCAATTTTTTCTACTTTTTCGGCTTTAACAGTTTTTTCAGTTTCCTTATTTACATCATCTAAAGATAAGTCTTCTTTAATATCCTTAGAGAATTTTTTAAATTCCTTTAATGTTTTTCCCAATGCTTTTCCTAGTTCAGGAAGCTTTGATGGTCCCACTACAACTAAAGCAATAGCTAAAATTAATATTAATTCTCCTGTGCCTATTTTACCAAACATAATCTGTCCTCCTATTTTGTTCTTTTATTTAATAAGGTTCACATATATAAAACAATCACTAATTCCCTGAAAAAATTAATGCATTTATCTGTACTTATTCGGGAGGATTATTTTTAATTAATTTATAAATCATTAAATCGCTCTTTTTAAATAAGTAAAATAGGAAAGCAAAATGCTCTCCCATTCTACCTTATAAAATTAATCACTCTTAAGGAAGTAAGTTCAAACTTTCTAGTTCATCTGCTACATCTTTTAATCCTAATCTCTCTAAAGTAGCTCTTGTCGGTGCACCGGTTTTTTCATCCCATCCATATTCTTTATAAAGCATTGTCAATCCTAACTGCATATCTTCTCTGTCAAGTTTAACTGTGCCTTCAGTAAATGGTTTTTTATCCGGATCATTGTCAAATACCCATACAGGTATTGTATCATGCTCATTTCTCATATCTACTGTATTCATGTTTTTAACAGTCAATGCTCTGTGAAGAGTTGATATTCTTTCAGCCGCAAGATCCAATTCTTTTTCTGAGGTTTCAATACCTGTAGCCAAACTGTAGAATTTTGCTTCTAAAGCAGTGTCTCCTCTGTAATTTCTTGCCTTTGAAGGAGAAACCGTCATAGGCCATACCCAGTTACATAGTGTGATTGAGTCGTGAAGGAAGTTTCTGTCCACTGACCATTTTGCAAACTTAGCTTTGTATTCATTCATTGGTGTATAGTTTTGAGGTGCATCTAATGCATCCGGTGAACCCCATACTTCGCCGGCAACTTCTTTTAATATTTCTATAGGAAGCCCTGCACCAATCATATTCATATGAGTGTGTGAGTTAGGGTCTCTGTTAAATATAACATTTACCAGTGCTCCTACCTGTGCTCCTGCTTCATTGCTGTGATGCTTAGGAAATGCCATTTTTGACCATAGGTTATTGCCATATGAATCCCAATATTCTTTTCCTAAGCTCCATCTTTGATCTAACCAATATGGACCGTCAAGAAGATGTGAAAACTCTCCGCCCTTTATTAAATTATTATAATATTCTAACATCCAGCCGGGATCTCCGTTTTCAAGCAAGTCCCAATTAATACTGTTGTATTCTTCTGCAGGTAATACTTCTTTTAGTTTTCCTGAATTATAACAATATTTAAAGTCTCTTGGCAATTGTCCGTAGTTGCTCCAGATTCCATAGTCATCAGCAAGTCTTGAACCAAGACATTTTGTAACTAATGAATCCATTCCTTTACTTTCACCGTCTGCATATCCTTTTACCATTGCAGTATTAGGTGAGCTGTAGTTTATACACGTACTTGTTGCATAAGGAGTCAATCCATATTTCTCCAGTTCAGGCATATGCATGTTGGACTGGCAGCGAATTGGACATGAGTAGCAGCCGCCCATTTTTATTGTTCTTTCTTCAGCCAAAGGACCTAGGTCAAATACAGCTTTTTGTGTACGAAGTCCTACTTTGTTCTTATCTCCCTGAGGACATTCTCCTGTTTCTACAGGCGGGTTTGCTGCTCCCCAGAATAATCCTAATTGTGCAGTCCAGCGGCTTCCTGGATTGTGGTACTCTGCCCATGGCTGCGGTGTGTTTGGTACAACATGCTGATTGTTGGCACCAATTATATCCGTCATCATAAATTCATTTAATTTTAACCAGTCCTGGGCTTTGCCCTCTCCTATGTGTACTGCCTTTGTTCCTTTAATTCCGATTGCTTTTAATTTTTTAGCTCCTAATATTCCGCCGTGTCCGCCAGCTGAATGGTTAACTGTATTAACTATGGATGCCAGGTTTCTCATCTGCTCGCCTGCCTGACCTATTGAAGCGACGCATGCTTCCTTACCCATTATATCATTGATTGCTTTGTCTGTATCTATTGTTCCTTTTCCCCATAATCCGCTTGCATCTTCGATTGACACCTTGTCATCTTCAATTTTTAACCAAACCGGAGTTTTTGATGCTCCTTCTATTATGATTGCATCATATCCTGCAAATTTCATCCATGCACCGAAATTTCCTCCCATGTGGCTGTCTGCTACTGCATTATATGGATTAGTCGGGCTTAGTGATGTGATGTTAGTTCTTCCGCTGCATGGAGCAGTTGTCCCTGTAAGAGGTCCTACCGCTATTACTACCTTGTTTGCCTCATCAAATGCCTTGGTTCCCTGTGGCACCTCATCAAATATTACTTTATATCCAAGTCCCGCTCCACCTACTAAATCTTTATATTTCATTGAATCTTCTACTTTAACATTGCCGGTAGTTAAATTAACTCTTAATAAACTTCCTGTCCATCCTGTTACTTTAGCCATTTTTTCTTCCTCCAATCAAATCTAATATAATATAAAATAATTTCTTAAGCTCTGTATCCTTTTCTTCTCAATGCTGCTTCATATTTTTCCCAAGGGGTAATGCTCAATGCTCCTGTTATGCAGTTATCTGCGCAAGCTCCGCATAAAATGCATTTTGTAGACTTACCTACTTCTGGATCTACTGTAGGCATATGCCATGGACATGCTTCTGTACATGCTCCGCATCCAATACATAGGCTCTCGTCAACTGTCCAAGCTTTTGTAGTTTCATTTTGACTGATTGCTTTTTTAGGACAGGCAGCTGCACACTTAGCATCTTCGCATTGATGGCATGTTTCCGGTGTCATTAAAAAGTTGCCGAAATATCCGTTTTCATAACGATAGTTATCTGTAATTTCTTTTCCATAATTGAAATTCCTTGCTATTTTAACCCTGGAAATCAGAGGATGGATTTTTTCATCATTTGTTACAGTACAGACCATTTCGCATCTTTGGCACCCTGTACATTTGTTTGGTTGGGCTACAACCAAACCTGCCGGAATTACAAATGCTGTAACTTCTGTTGGCGGATTATCCACCGGCTCAGCTTCTTTTGAACAACCAATTAGATTTAAAACTGAAGTTGTAACGGCAATACCTGCAATACCTTTACCGCTCATTTTTAAAAATTCACGTCTTGTTCTTACTTTTTCGATAAAATCTTCAATTTCTCTTTCAAACATAATAACTCTCCCTTCAAAATAAATGTTGTTATCAACTTATAAAGTTTCATATTTGATCTTAATTAATTTTTTCTTCATCTACTGGTTCATCACTTTTATTTACACTGTCTTTAAATTCCTTTATGGATTTTCCAAATGCTTTTCCTATCTCGGGAAGCTTTGATGGTCCAAAAATCACTAAAGCTATTGCCAATACTAAAATCAGCTCTCCAGCTCCTAATCTGCCAAACATTCTCTCACTCCTTTCAGATTTATTTAAAAACTTAATTATTGTACTCTATGGATTCTGATCTGCTTCCACTTCTATCCACTCAGCAAGAGAAGATGCATGAGCTTTTTTCATAAACTTATCAGAATATAGATATAGTGCGTTGTTTGAGGCTTTAACTTCTTGTATATCCTTATATTCTTCCTTGTTTATAAGCTGCTTATATACTTCATAAAACTGTTCTTTGGATAGCTTGAAAGGAGCCTTGTTGAAAAGCCTTGCATCAGTTGGTCTTGGATATATCCTGGATTCTTCTCTGACTATATCAGCTATCATTTTAAAAAAATCCTTTTCTTCCACATAAATCATCATGTTGGCATAGTTCTTTGTTATGTAATTATCTGAGTACAAATATATCTTTTCTTTTCCTTTACTTATGCAAATATCAGAAAATTCTTCTCTTGCTTCAAGCTCATCAATCTTTGGTAAAATCTCATCAACCTCTAACGATAGCGGCTCGTCCAAAAAATCTTCTGCATTTGTTAATTTGCCTTCATATGATTTGTCCCTGATTAAAGTTCCCATTTGGGTTACTATATCCTGAACCTCTTCAATGATACTTTCTTCATTAGAAACGTACTCTGACGTGATTTCCTCTTCATTAGTTGATTCTAAATTTGAATTAGATTCATCATTCATATATTAATCCTCCATTTCAAATATTTAAAATAATCAGTAGTACCGTTAATTATTTATTTAACAATAATTGTTTGAATTATAACATATCAAATTAACATAATCAACAAAAAACATTGAAAACCGTTATACTATTAACAATATAACGGTTTTTAATCGAATACAAATTATGAATTTTTACGAATTAATTGTCATAATTATGAGTTTTATAAATTATTAAGACAATGTTTCTTTTGTAACTCTCGGACTAATCCAACGCATCATGTTGATTTTTGAACCAGCCTTATCATTAGTACCGGACAGCCTTGAACCACCAAATGGCTGCTGTCCCACAACTGCACCGGTTGGCCTGTCATTGATGTAGAAATTGCCGGCTGCATTAACTAATATTTTTTCAGCCTTTTCTATTGCATATCTATCTCTTGCAAATATTGCGCCTGTCAATGCATACCCTGATGTATTGTCAACTAAAGCAAGGGTTTCGTCAAATTTATCATCGTCATATACATAGATTGTCAATACAGGTCCGAAAATTTCTTCTTCCATGGTTTTGAGATGCGGATCATTAGTTAATATTATAGTTGGTTCCACAAAGTAGCCCTTACTGTCATCGCAGTTTCCGCCGGATATTATTTCTGCATCGCTTGAATCATTTGCATAAGCAATATAGCTTTTTATATTATTAAAAGATTTTTGATCTATTACCGCACCCATGAATGTGTCTGTTTCTTCGATATCTCCTACTTTAATTTTAGCAGCTTTTTCAACGATTATTTCCTTTATGCCTGGCCATATGCTTTTTGCAATATAGGCACGTGAGGCTGCAGAACACTTTTGTCCCTGGTATTCAAATGCTCCGTCAATAAGCCCCCTTGCAGCAGATTGTATGTTTGCAGAATTATGAACAACTATGAAATCCTTGCCTCCGGTTTCTCCTACCAGCCTTGGGAATGTTTTGTAATTTGTAATGTTATTTCCTACTGCAGTCCACATATCCTGAAACACCTTTGTTGAACCGGTAAAATGTATTCCGCTTAAGTGCTTGTTCTTTAGTACAACAGCGCTTATTTCTTCTGCATTTCCCGGTATGAAATTAATTACACCATCAGGAAGTCCTGCTTCCTTAAGAAGCTGATAAATTATATATGCTGTGTATACAGCAACTGATGCCGGTTTCCACAAAACAACATTACCAGTCATTGCAGGTGCTCCTGGTAAATTACCTGCTATTGAAGTAAAGTTAAATGGAGATACGGCATATATAAATCCTTCAAGAGGTCTGTACTCTGTTTTATTCCACACCATGTTGGGGGATATTGGTTGCTCAGCATAAACCTGTGGCAGGCATGCTGCGTTATATCTAAAGAAATCTGCTAATTCACATGCAGCATCAATTTCTGCCTGTTTATATGTCTTGCTTTGAATAAGCATAGTAGCAGCATTTATTTTTGCTCTCCAAGATCCTGCAACTAATTCAGCGGCCTTTAAAAATACAGCTACTCTTGACTGCCAAGGCATCTTCATCCATTTTTCTTTTGCTTTTAATGCTTCTTCAATTGCCATTTCAACTTCACTTTTAGAAGCTTTGTGAAATTCTCCAATAACCTTGTTTTTATTGTGAGGAAGAATGCAGATTCCTTTATTTCCGGTTCTAATTTCTTTTCCTCCTATTATTACAGGAATATCTATAAAAGAACTTTTCATATTTGCTAATTCTTTTTCAAGTTCAATTCTTTCCTGGCTACCTGTTTCATATTTTAAAACAGCCTCATTTACAAATTTAATTTCTCCTATTATGCTATTATTCATTATTGCCTCCTTAAAATGTAAATACTTTACTTGTATAAAAATAAAAATCACAAAAAATATTGTAATTTTTATTTGGGTTATTTATTTTTATTATTATTATTGTATAATATTATAACAATAATTTCAACCATATAATTGTACACTTCACGCATATGAACTATAAGTAAGTTTGGTCATGATTTTATTCTATAAATTCTTATATTCATATGCAAAATGTTACTTTAATTAATTTCATAATATTTAGTAAATCTTATGCTTCCGCTTATACTGCATAGGCTGCATTATAAAAATGGCACTAATCTTATGATAGTACCATTTTTATAAAGTTTTACCTATTGACCAATAGATTGTACATCACCTGCGCCATTTCTGCTCTTGTAGTCGTACTGAGCAATGAAAGCCACCGCCTTTTATACCACAAGTCCGCATTAATGCCTTTGAAGCTTACCGGGTTATAAAAAAAGAACCCAGATGGAGTTCTTCAATTGAAATTCTTTGTTATTCACCTACAATATACTTATATCAATATTATATCAAAATGCAATAAAAATGTATTTAACCTTTATTTTATGAATATAACTACATTACAGGATGGATTACACCACATGCAAGCCTTTTTCCGGATTCACCTGAAGGCTGTGTTCTATAATCATCCGGGCTTTCATGAATTATTATCGTCTTACCTGGTATTTGAGATACTTTAAATTTATCGGTAAAAAATGTCATTCTTGCGTATCCGTTATTTGAAAACAAGACCGGGAAGTCTCCTGCATGATTTCCATGCGGCTGGTTTGTCGGATTCCAATGCTGTCCTGCTGCAGTAAATGGGTCTGCAGCATCACCTGTTTCGCAAGTCCCATTTTCATGTATGTGAAAACCAAACGGCCCAATCGGCTGTGCCTGACCATTTGCGGGCGTATAAGGCGGCAGGCCAAATACCTCTGTAAAGACTTCTGTTCCTCCGGGTACATCGGTAAATGCTACAATACCTTGTAAATCAGGTGCTAAAGGTCCCCCTGATATATATGCTACGGCTCTATTATACCGATTTCCCTCAAAGTATCCTTTATTGCTATTACTTGAATAAATACATCTATAATTATTGTAATTCATAATACCCTCCGATTCTATTTTACTTATGTTTTATATTATGGGATATTCTTAAAATAGTTACTTACACATATACAATATTTATATAAGAGTTCAAACTAAATAAAATCTTTTGTATTCCTTTTCCCCGACATAAATAACTATTTCTTGTCCATAATTTATCTTAGGCAATTTCTACTTGGGAACATATGCACCTAAGTATTTTTCGGGTTTTGAAACAATATGTGAATTTAATAAGAATATTATTTTGTATATTTTGCAATATATACTTGACATTATTCCATATATACATTATAATGCTAATATGAGAATCCGATAAACCTAAGGGGGTATTTAAAAGTGAATGAAAAATATTAAATTAAAATTAGCTCGAATTGAAAAGGATTTGACACAGGAACAACTAGCAGAAAGGGTGAATGTCACAAGACAGACCATAAGCTTAATTGAAGCCGGTAAATATAACCCAACATTGAAACTTTGTATAGCAATTTGTAAGGAACTTAATAAAACTTTAAATGATATTTTCTGGGAGGAGGTGGAGAAGTGAGTTTGAAGAAGATTGAAGATGAAAGAATTATTACAGAAAAAAGGAAAATCAATTCAAATGCATTTGGAATATGCCTTCTGGTATTATGGGGTATGTTGTTATACAGACAGTTTATATTAAAACAGGAACCGTCTGAATATATGGATATATTCTTGCTTACACTAGGCCTCTCCATTTATGTAACTGTAAACAGTGTATTTAAAGGATTATATTTGACATACAGAAATAAACAGGAAAGAAAAAAAGTAAATTTGACGGGTGCTATAGTAGGTTCAATAACATTCATATTAGTACAACTTTTTGTATTTCATACTGATTTTACAAATATGGCAGATTTTCTAAAATTAATTGTTTCGGTAATTATATTTTTTGTTGCATGGATCTCAGCCCAAAGTTTTTTACTAAATATGAGTGATAAAAAGGCAAATGAAGATGCAGATGATAATATGACAGATGAATAACGATTGCTGTAAAAAGGCACTGACATTTTTATTAACTTGATTTATTTAGCATGTTAATGAAAAACAATTTATAAAATAAAGAAAAAGCAAAAATAACCTTAAGAAATTTCAAGGCTATTTTTTGCTTAAAATTTTCATTCCATCTATTGCTCTTTCTCATTAAGAAAATCAACTACTGATTGTGCCATAACACATGCAGAAGTATACAAATTCTTATCATTCCACTGAAAATTCGGATTATGATGAATAACTTCATTACCATCAGGTGATATTCCTACAAAGAAAAATGATGAAGGTACAGCTTTAGAAAAGAAAGCATAATCTTCTGAACTCATTAAAGGTTCTTTCAACTCTTCCACATTTTCCTTTCCAATTATCTTTTCAGCCGCACTTTGTACCAGGTCAGTTAATTTATAATCATTTATAACCGGAGGCAGTGAATAATTTTCATCAATTATAAATTCATATTTAGCTCCCTGAGATTCCACGGTACTTTTTAAAATTTGCTCCATAGAATCAATAATCCATAATCTCAACGAAGAGTCAAATGTTCTTATTGTTCCTATTACTTCAACAACCTCAGGTATTATGTTATACTCACTTTCCGCTTTAATTGAGCAAAATGAAATTACCGCCGGCTCAAAAGTGCTTTTTCTTCTGCTTATTATTGATTGCATGTTATTTATAGCTTGCACAGTTATCATTACAGGGTCAACGCAAAGATGAGGCGTTGAAGCATGCCCTCCTTTACCAACCACTTTAAAAATGAACTTATCAGGTGCTGACATAGCAGGACCATGTTTAACATAAACTTTTCCTTCCAAAAACGCTCCCCAAAAATGCATTCCAAAAGCAGCATCCACATGCGGATTTTCAAGAATACCACCTTCAACCATCAGCCTGGCGCTGTCTCCATACTCTTCGTTCGGCTGAAAAATAAATTTAACGGTTCCATGCAACCGGTCTCTTAATTCACTTAAAATCATGGCTGC
Organism: Bacillota bacterium; assembly: GCA_023453025.1. GTDB lineage: Bacteria > Bacillota > Clostridia > Tissierellales > Sedimentibacteraceae > Sedimentibacter. The sequence continues at coordinate 7,771 of JAEXUD010000051.1, read as the reverse complement.
ACCTAATAATGATGCTGTGTGCCCGTCATGACCACAAGCATGCATTACACCATCAACCTTTGATTTGTAGGGCACATCTGTACTTTCCTGAATCGGCAACGCATCCATGTCTGCTCGAAGCAAGACCGTCTTACCAAGATACTTGCCTTGTAAAATTCCTACAACACCGGTTCCTGTAACATTTTCGGTAACCTTGATATTATGTTTCCTCAGCTCATCAGCAACAGCTTTTGATGTTTTAAACTCTTTATCCCCTAATTCAGGGTACATGTGGAACTGGTGCCTATAACGTATTATATCATTTAAATATTTATTGCATAAATCTTTTAATTCAGCAGAATACATATCCTTCACCTCGCATGCAGTAAAGCCTAATATTATTTAATCAAAATTTTTCTAAAATAGAAGTTAAAATTTTTCCGTCAATATTTCCGCCGGACAGAACAAGGCATATATTTTCCCCTCCAATTCGTTTACGGTGCTCCATAACAGCAGCTACTGTTGTGCAACTTCCCGCTTCACAAATATATTTCTCCTCCTTTGCCATAAAGCTGACTGCTTTCGCAATGGAATCTTCTGTCACAATCAAAAAATCATCCACATAATCCTTTGCCATTTCATAGCTTAATTTGCCAATTCCACCAATCAGAGCATCGCACAATGACTCTTTGCTTGGATATTCATCATAAAAAACATTGTCTCTATACGAATTTATCATAGCAGGACAAGCCTCTGTCTGAACGCCGATAATGCGAATATCAGGCTTTATTGCTTTTGCAGCAACTGCTATGCCTGTAATAAGCCCTCCCCCGCCAATGGGAACTACTATTGTATCAATATCTTTATTTTGTTCAAGTATTTCAACAGCAATTGTTCCTTGACCAGCATATATATAGGGATCAGAATAATATGCATCAATATAGGTCATACCTTTTTCCTGTATATATGCCATACCTAAAGTGTGCGCTTCATCATAGCTATTGCCCATAAGCATTACATCCGCACCAAAGTATTTAATTTTATCTATTTTACTTTGGGGAGTATTTTGAGGCACAATAACCTTTGCATTTTTTATGCCAAGTATTGAAGCAGCATAACTAACAGAACTGCCATGATTCCCGGAAGAAACTGTTGCAATTCCACGATATTTTTCTTCTTCGGTTAAAGTCATCATTTTGTTTAATGCACCACGAATTTTAAAGCTTTTTGCTCTTTGAAAAGATTCCAGTTTAAAGAAATATCTTTTATTTTCATCCCCTAAGTAATAGGATTCCTCCAATGGTGTTTTGCGTATATGGTTTTTGATTCGTTCATACCCATCTTTTACATCCTTGTAATCAAAGCTCATTTTTCATTCCTCCTTCTAAATAATCGCGTTATAGCCTAACCCTGTTTCTTTTGCAGCATTTAACGCAACTTGTGCTGTGGCAATATCCAAAAGTGCCATTCCGGTTGCATCAAATATTGTAATCTGATCTTCACTTGTTCTTCCGGTAACCTTGTTTAATATTAAATCACCAATTTCACCAACGATATCTTTTTCACTTATTACTCCTTGTTTAAGAGGAATTTCTATTTCCCCCGCATCCTTACAGTGAGCTATGTCATCAACAAATATAATAGATGATGACATAATTTCAGAATCAATTTCCTGCTTACCTTCCATATCAGCACCAATGCAAGAAAGATGTGTCCCTTTCTGAACCCAATCCCTTTTTATTATCGGCTCTCTTGCCGGTGTCACGCTAATGATAATGTCACTTTCCTTCACGGCACTTTCCAAGTCAACTGCATGTTCAAATATTATACCTGGTGTGCTTATTTCAAAGTCATTTTGAAGTTTATGACTGATACTTTCAACAAATTTTTTTGTTTTTGATGGATTTAATGCAGCTACCCGCACTTTCTTTATATCAGGTATTACGGTCAAAACTGCTGCTATTTGAAAAATTGCCTGATTCCCTGCTCCAACAATTAACAGGTTTTCCGAATTCTTTCTCGCTAAATACTTAGCGCCTAATGCTCCTGCTGCTCCTGTTCTCATTCCTGTAATATAGGATGCATCTGTAATTCCAATTGGCACTCCGGTTTCTGCATCAAATACAGCAATCATTCCGATTAAAGTTGGAAGGTTCTTTTCTGCATTTGCACCAAACCATGTTACAGTTTTGTGACCGAAAAGCTGCTTACTTTTTAAATAGCCTGATTTAATATCCATATCAGCCCTGCCTGGATTAAAATCATAGAAGACAGTAGGCCATACATCTGTCATTCCTTCACTTTTTGATTTATACACAGATTCAACCACGTCAATTACTTTGTTCATTCTTAATATCTTTGATATATCTTCTTTGCTTAATACTTGAATTTCAAACATATTATTGCCTTCCTTTATATTGTGTTTAATTTTGATTTATTAGTCACTAAATAACATAAACACTCACCCTTTCATAGACATAGATTAAATTATTACTAAAAACAATAAAACACCAAATCTCATCCCTCCTAAAAATAGGCCCTAACGGAATGAAATCCAGTGCTTCTTATCATTCTTACCCGGGGGTAAGAATAAGCATCATGTTATTTAATTATTTATATTATATCATAATATTTTTTTAAATCAACGAGTGATTTTATAAATAATTCCTTTCTTTAAAAAAGCATCGACATGGTGCAATCGCGGGTCTTTCATCTGGTAGTTATAATATCAGCATGTTTAAAATAAGTCTGTGCTTAAGTATTTTAAACCACTATCGTTTAGCGTTAATACGATATTTTTTCCTTTCTCTTTGCCTTTTAAAAGTTGAACTGCTGAGCATACATTAGCCCCTGATGAGAATCCAACAAATGTACCCTCTAACCTAGCCAAATTCCTTGTCATCTTAGTTACATCTTCGTCTGTAACCTGTATGCATCCATCAATTAGATCCTTTTTTACCTTTGGTAAATCCATAGCATATCCACATCCTTGGATTTTGTGACGCCCTTCATTTATAAGATCTTTTTTTGCATATACTGCTGCATTAGCAGGCTCAACAACATAGCAACGTATATTTTTATTGTATTCTTTTAATTTTTCTGCACATCCTTCAAATGTGCCTCCGCTCCCTACAATATCAACAAAACAATCTATCTTGCCCTCACTCTGTTCCCACATTTCTACTGCAGTATGTAGCAAGTGAGCTTTATATGAACTATTCAACTTAAACTGATCTGCGCGAAAAGCATTTCTTTCCTTTGCTAATTTTATAGTCATTTCTTCTACCAATTTCAAATCTTCCCCTGATACTTGTCCCTTAACTGAATTTTTAGCCTGTGGAACTATTACAACTTCTGCTCCGAGTGCACGCATCATTCTGGCTCTTTCCATAGAATTTCCTTCTGACATACATGCTATGAAGGGATGCCCTTTTGCTTGACATACAATTGAAAGGCCTGTTCCAGTATTCCCGCTAGTTAGTTCAATAACCGCCTGCCCAGGTCTTAATTCACCACTTTTTTCTGCCTCCTCAATCATCTGCAAAGCAGGGCGGTCCTTTTTGCTGAATCCAGGATTCAAGTACTCAAGTTTTGCAAAGATATTTCCCTCCACCTCGTAGTGCTTTGTTATCCTGCTGAGTAGCAGCATTGGTGTCTCACCAATAGCTTCATAAATATTTTCTATCAATTTTTTCATCTTGCTTGCCTCCTTTTTATATTTGCATTATAATTATAAGGTACATTTGTTAAGTACAATTAAAGTTAATTATATTTTACTATCGTTAATTATATTTGTCAATTCCGATTAGGAGGAACAAGGACTTATGAATATAAATTTAATTATAGCTGAGAATCTAAGAAGACTTCGCAATGAGCGCAATTTGAGCTTAGGTCAACTTGCTGAGCTATCTGACTTAAGCAAGGTCATGCTTTCTCAAATAGAAAAAGGCGAAACAAATCCAACAATCAATACCATTTGGAAAATAGCAGCTGGGTTAAATGTTCCTTATACATCATTATTAGAACAGCAGCATAAAGAGGCTTTTGTTATAAAAAAGTCTGATGCAGTTTCTCAAACAACTGATGATAAGCTATATCGTCTTTATTGCTATTATTCCAATACACCGCACCGCAATTTTGAGCTTTTCCAAATGGAGCTTGATGAAGGATGTCAATATGCCTCTGTGGGACATCCTAAAAAGTCTGAGGAATATTTAATGGTTTTGAAAGGTCAATTAACTCTGGAAGTAAATAACGAAACCTTTATTCTGCATGCCGATGATACCATTACCTTTGCTGCTTCTTCCAAACATGTTTACTTTAATAGTGGAGAGGGCATTTTAAAAACTGCCATAATAAATTTTTATCCTGTCTAGGAAACTTAACCTTTTAAATATTAGTTATGAAATATTAAGTGTATTTCCCTTATAATTTGCAGTTTAATCACAAAGTATAGCCAGGAACGGGTTGTTGACACAACGCAAAAGACACCAGCCTTTTACAGTCGGTGCCTCTCATCAATTGGTTAATTACATATTGCTTACTTTTTCGTGCTCATGTGCTTCTTTATATTTTAAGCGAGTAGCTTTTCCTCCTCAAGTAATAGAATTTAATATGTAGTTAACACTTCTTTGTAGTTTCAAGACTTTCACTATGTATTGTTTTTATTTATTAACTACATTTTATATGCTTTTACAATAAAAAATGTCCCAAAAATGTCCTAATATTATTTTTCTCTCTATGCACTTAACCTAAAGCGAATTATCAATTATATTAAAAAGTTTACTGTATAACAATGAATTAAGTAACTAAATAATATTGGAATCTTAACCTTATATATATACAATATTATTCACATAAATACAGCACAAAAATACTATATACCAAAGTTACTCGTTATTTACTCTAGCTTAATGGATCATAAAAATTAACGAGTTCTTAACCGCTGCTTTGGTTGTCCTCGCTTTTTATATATTTTAATATCACAAAAACACCTCTTTTGCATTGTATTATTTTACAAAAATTCAATTATAATACCAATTTCTAAACTAACATTATTTAATTTATGCTGGTTCTTATTTTTTAATTCTCACTTTTTTCCTCGCTCTATTGAAGAATAGAATGTCTGCTCTAAAAAGTTTAAAAAGTTTACATTTTATCAATAAAAATTGTTTTTATCTATTAAAAGGGGAATTAAATGTCCAGGCAAACAATCAGCAAACAAAGTAAAAAAGCTATTGAAGCTCTTAAATCAAAGTTGGTTTAAATGGAGGAAGATATATATGGAATCACAATTGTTTGAAGTAGCTGCAACTCAAGGTATATGGGCTTTACTATCAATTGTACTTATATTTTATATCATAAAGACTCAGGAGAAAAGGGATATAAGACAAGAAGAAAGAGAAAAAAGCTATCAATCTATAATAACTAGTCTTAGTGACAAATTAAATATTGTTGAAGATATTAAGAATGATATTGATGAAATAAAAGATGTAATAAATAAAATAAAATAAATTTTTGAAAATGTTTACATATTTTCAAAAAAAGTTGTTTTTATATAGTGTAAACAATTAACCGGTTAGTGTTTTATATAAATAACTAAACAAAGGAGAAATGAATATGGCTTATGAATTAAATAAAAAGTATTGGTTTAAATCACATGCTGGTGGGAGTACAGGCAAGTATTTAAATGTATATGGAAATGAACAGGTTTCTGATTTTAGAAATGTATGTTTATGGACAAAAGCTGCTGGTGCTAACTCTCAGGGGTGGATTATTGTTCAGAGTACTGGAGGATTAAAAATTGTTACTGCGCTTAATCAAACTTATGGATTGGATTTCTATCGTGGTACAAGTAATTATGGTAATTGCGATATTTACCCTGAAGCAGGAAATGATACCGACTCTGCGGTGGTGTTAGAAGTTGTTAATTCAACTACAAATGTCTATAAAATTAGACTAGCAAATCATACAAATATTTACCTCACAGCAAAGGGTACAAGCGATAATTCTGATGTTAGATGGGAAACGTCAAACGGTACTACTTCTCAACAATGGAAGTTGGAAGAATGGCCTACACCTGTAACAAAAATGGTATCTGGAATGTATGATATTTATAATCAAAAATATACAAATAATAGTGATTGGATTAAAACATATGGTTGTGCTGTTTGTTGTTGTTGTTGTAATGTAAACTCTTTTTATAAAAGAATTACTTACACTTTAGCTCAAGCCAAAACAGATAGTATGTATAATGAAACTAGCGGTGTAACATGGAGTAATGTAAAATATGCAGATGTTACTACACTAACTACCTGTACCAGTGAATCCCAATACTTAGCAATAATAAGAGAACAAATAGACTTAAATAGACCTGTTTTGGTATATTGCACTGGTGGAAGTGTACATTGGGTGGTTGCTTATGGCTATGAAGATGGTGGAGATTCTAAACATAAAATTCTTGTTCTAGATTCTTATAATGCTAATACCAGTAGTCAATATGGTGTAAAGAGAACATTATATGAATCTATGGATGTAAATTTCGATACATTTACTATCTCTGGATTAAGAACTACAATTGCAAAATAATTAATGCATAATAATTGAGAACTGCTATTTATTGCAGTTCTCTTTGCTTATAAATTATCAATTTTATACAATAGTCTAAAAGTGAAATTTATTAACTATTGACTTTTTTCTCTAGTAGGTCAAGGACGCTTGCGCGTCCAAGCCCCTAATGTCGAGTAAACAAGGGGAATTTCACCCCAAGCTTCTCACAGAACCGGACTTGAAAGTCTCCCTTCATCCGGCTCTTATCATTCAACTCATTACAACATTCCCATTTCGGTACTTCCAATGTGCAAATAAATTAGGTTCTCTTTTTCTTACTTCAGATAACCATTTTTCAGCCATCCTTCTATGTCCACGAAACCTTTTAAATTTACACATTGCCCATCTTACTAATCTTCTTTCTACACAATCTAAAGAATACTTAATTGCTTGTACATTATACTTTCCAAAATAATTTATCAATCCTCTTACAATTGGATTTATGTTTTCTGCTATCATATCAATCTTACACCCTGTTTTCTTGTGAATTTTTAATGCTTTTATCTTATCTCGAAACAATTGGTTCGATTTCTTACTAGCAGATGCAATAAAGTTAGTTCCCAGTTTTCCTGTTCTGTTTTTAATGAATAATCCCTTAAATGTGTACCCTAGAAAGTCAAATTCTACGTTTGAGTATTCTTTTCTCCTGTCTTTATCTTTACAATATACAATTTTTGTCTTTTGAGGATGTAGTTCTAGCTTACAGGTTCTCATTCTTTCATCTAAGACCTTTAAAATCTTCTCAGCTTCGATTTCTGTCCTACAATGTATAACCGCATCATCAGCGTAACGTTCGAACGGAGCATACGGAAAACTTCTATCCATCCAAATATCAAATGCATAATGCATAAACATATTAGCTAGTAGTGGACTGATAACTCCTCCTTGAGGAGTTCCAGCCATTCTTTCAATCTCTGTTCCATCATTTAACGCAAAGGGTGCTTCTAGCCATCTTACTATATATAACCGTATCCACTTTTCTTTAACATGCTTCTCAACTACTTTCATCAGCAACTCATGGTCAATATTATCGAACAATCCTCGGATATCGAATTCTTGTAGATGATAAAATTGAATTAACAGAAAACGACAAATAAGATTTTACAGTTTTAGATGTCAAGATATGTAACTCCAATGTATAATTATAGAGCATTATACAAAGGAGGACAGCACTTTGAAAAAA
>JAEXUD010000048.1 GCA_023453025.1 Bacillota bacterium | reverse complement strand
TTATAGTATACACTATAACGGAGAAAAAGTGGTTGTCGTTAGCCATCTTTTTTCTTTTTTTGCAAAAAAACACTACCTTTTTATTCTGGTAGTGTTTTTCTTAGGGGGCTATTTCCCGACTGCCCCTGTTTTAGTTCAGTTTATAACGAAAATGCTTCGGGATATTCGGTTAATTTTCTATTGATTCAATAATGTCATCTAAGGAAGAACCATTATTGTTGTTTCCGTTTCTGTTGCCGTTATTATTATTGTTTCCCATATCCTCAATAATGTTATTGATAATGTCATTTAATGAATCACCGTCAACCGGTTCTTGATCATTATTATCATTGTCATCAGTATCATCATTCTGGTCGTCATTATTTTGTTCATTGTTAAGCCACTGATCATAATGCCATTGTGTATGGTATGTGCATGTCTTTGTAGGCACCTGGTATTGATAGTCAGCTGTCAATAAACCGGTAAATACTAAATCGGCAACCGGAACTCCCATCACTGATTTCACCTGACCATTTTCGTCAAATTCAACCTGACCGACATAAATTTGTTTTAATTCCTCTAAATTAAATGTGATTTTGTCCTCTAAAACCTGCTGATACAGCTTTTTAGCTTCATAATTGTCTGTCTTTGCTTCAGGGTCATATAGAGGATCTCTTGTTATAAATACTCTTTCTTCAACTAAATTGCCCGGACAGAACGGAGATTTAAGCATATTAGAAGCTGTACATACCTCAACCTTAACATGTGCGTCGCATGTTTCAGTAGGCTGTGTGCCGGGAACAAAATACTCGGTAATTACCTGACTTCCCCTTGGGTCAAGCTTACAAAGCTCTGTAGGAAGTTTTCCCGACTGGCTGCATACCTGTACAGGAATCAAATTAGGGTTGCGTTCAATTGTTGCCGGAGGAAGACCCTGGTGAATCGGAGTCATAATTGCACTCCATAATCTGGCATTGTTTCCGCTGTCGCCGGATAATTTCATTTGAACATTATCATTACCTACCCATATACCGCCTACATAGTAAGGTGAAAATCCAACAAACCAGAAGTCACCGTTAGACTGTGTGGTACCTGTCTTGCCTGCTACTTCAATTCCTAATTCAGCAGGAAGCTTTGCCTTATAAGACAGACCCGGATTTACGGTTGTTCTTAAAATGTCCTTCATCAATGAAGCCACCTCCGGACTTACAACAACATGAGTTTCCGGAATCTTTTCCAGGATAGTTTCACCCTTGCTGTTAGTTACCTTGGTATATGCAATCGGCTCGATATAAACACCGTCATTAGCAATTGCGCCATATGCTGCTGTCATACCTAAAGGTGTAAATCCTTTAGTCAATCCTCCCAATGCAAGAGAAGCCAGGTTGACATCATTATATGCTGTATTTTCTGATGGCGAAACAAATGTATCATTTTCAGGATTGTTTAAATCTATTAATCCCAGCTTAGCCAGAGAATTAATGGCGGCATCTGTTCCTATTGTTTCAAGCATTGTTACTGCATTGGTGTTGATTGACTGCTCTATTGATTTACGAAGGGTCTGTTTTCCCCAATATTTGATATCTTTGTATTCGTACCAGTTTTTAGGCCATCTGTCGTTAGTGCCTTCCTTGTATCTTGGAAGGTCATCCAATACATAAGCAGCTGAATATCCCATATCAAGGGCAGCCAGATAAACAGATAAAGGCTTGATTGTCGAACCAGGCTGTCTCGTTGCATCAACAGCGCGGTTAAAGGTCTTGCTTCCTTCAATATTCCTGCCGCCGATCATAGCTTTAATCTTTCCTGTTCTATAATCCATAATAACAGTTGACGACTGAGGCTGGACAACCCCTTTTTCCTGGAAGAAGAAATATCCTTCAGGAATTCTTAAAACATTGTCGCTGCCGATTTGAAACATTTCAGGGTTTTTATCTATATAGTTTTTGGGAATCCTGATGGTTCCTTTAGTTCCTTTCTGTTCAAGCACCTCATAATTATTTCCGATATTTAAAGCTCCGACTTGGTGAGAAACAAAATTCAGTTTATCGTCAACCGTGTATGCATCGACAATATCAATTGTAGATGTATAGATGTCAAATTTCTTTGAATACATTACCAGATTTCCGTTATCATCATAATTATACTCATCAGCATTTAAATAAATGCTGTTTTCTGCATCCATTATATTGTCCTTTGCATAATAAATCAGCTGACCATTTTCATTTAAAATATTCAATGCAGAATCAAGCATTCCTGTGCCTTCACCGCCGGACCATTTAAAATACCTCCAGTCCTGGGCAATTGGTTTATCACCGGAGGGTTCCGCTCCTAAAAACAAGGTTGAAAAGTTTGCATATGAATCTTCAAGAGATTTTTGCATATTTACATCTAATGTTGTGGTTATTGTCAAACCACCCTTGTAGATATAATTTTCTGCTTCCTCATAGGACATATTTTGTGCTTTCATCAAGTCCTCTGCAACTTTTTCCTTTACATAATCCATTGGAGTTGAGGAAATTCCTTCAACCTTGGTCTGACCAGGATTTAAAGCAACGCGCATATCTTCGGCCATAGCTGCGTCATATTCTTCCTGAGTGATATTTTCCAATTCAAGCATTTTGTTCAAAATAACATGCTGTCTGTCTATTGCATTTTGATTGTAAACACATGCATATTGAACAGAGCCTATGTATACATATCCGACTATGTCTTGCTCAGGTATATCTGCCAAGTTATCCAGATTATATCTGTTAAACGGAGCATAGAACACTGTACTCTTTGCGGCACCGGCAAGAAGTGCGCTTTCTGCCAGAGTCAATTCGCTGACATCTTTCGAAAAATAAGTGTGTGCTGCCGTCTGAACACCATAAGAGCTTTGGCCTAAAGGAATAGTGTTGAGGTAGTTTTCCAGTATCTGATCCTTTGACAGTATTCTTTCGACCTTTATGGCAAGGTACATTTCCTGTATTTTACGTTCCCATAATTTATCAGTAGTTAAGTACAGATTTTTAACCAGCTGCTGTGTTATGGTACTTGCACCTTGAGCTGTAGGATCGCCGACCCTTACATTATGTACTAATGAACCCATAATTCGTCGAATATCAATTCCAAAATGCTTTTCAAACCGTTGATCTTCTATAGATATAAATGCATTTTGTAAATGTTTTGGAATATCGTTCAGTTTTACGATATCTCTGTTTTCATTGGGGTCGTGAATCTGTTCTATGATATTTCCGGCTTCATCTACTATTACAGAGCTTTCTGAAAGTGTATTAAGAACATTTGTAGGATCTATTTCAGGGGCGCTTTTTACAATCCCGATTACCATTCCGGCTACTGAACCGCCGACTATAATTATAGCGACAAACATTATAAGAAGTACTATTCTCAACACAACTCTTGCTTTTTTGTTTCGCCTTCTCTTTTTCTTAGTTGGCTTCGTACCATCATTTTTGCTTTCTATTATTTCAATATCTTTCTTATTTTCTTTTGACATATTAACCTCCGATAGAAATGAACTTCCAGTGAATCAATACAATCCTTAAAAACAAGATTTATAAATCCGCCACCACAGAGGTGAAGGACAATTTTATGCCTCGTTAAATTGTCAAAGATTTTAAGTTCCTACATATTATATAATAGAAAGGATGTGAAATCAATAGTTGAAAAAATATAAAGGTAGTTTAATAAAACTTATATTGGTAATAATATTACTATTTGCATTAATTACATATTATTACATCGAGGTTAATATAAGACCTGCTCTGTCGTCAATTTGTGAGGTCCAGGCAAAGGTAATAGCTACAAAGATAATTAATGAAACAGTCAGGCAAGAATTAAATAAGGATTCCATAAAGGATCAGATTCTGGAACCAAGCTATGACAGAGAAGGCAGAATCAATATGATAAGAACTGATGCAATGGTAATGAATACTATTTCTAATAATATTGCCAAGAATGTGCAGCAAAAAATTGCCTATTTGGAAAATCAAAAATTCTCCATACCTTTATTCACTGCCTTAGACAGTCAGTTAATGGCAGGAAAAGGACCAAATTTGAATTTTTCGATACTTCATCAGGGAAGCGTGCTGGTGGACTTCATTACTGAATTTGAAGAGTCCGGAATTAATCAGACAAGATATAAGATATACATAACAGTTGAAGTTGATATAAGTGTTATAAGTCCGGTTACAACCAGCAACACAGCAGTCAAGAACAATTTGCTCATAGCTGAGATAGTAATAGTCGGAGACGTACCGGATTCTTATATGAACTTTCCTTCATTGAAAGAACTGCAGTAAATACTATTTATGATTAGTATATAATAAATATGTACATATTTATAATAAAATGGTAAAATACAAAAGATAAAATTTTTAATTTTCGGAGGATACATGGAAGATAAGGAAAAATGTCTGCTGGTAGCGGTCCAGCTGTCAGGTGATGATGAAGAAAATGATATGGAGGAGCTGAAAGAGCTTGTTGAAGCAGCAGACGGCGTTGTGATTTCAAGTATCGTCCAAAACAAACAATCCATTGATAACAGGTACTATGTCGGTCAGGGAAAAATTGAAGAGATTGCTAATTATGTAAAAGAACTTGAAATAGATACAATTATTTTTAACGATGAGTTAAGCGGCTCCCAAATCAGAAATATTGAGGAAGTTGTTGATGCAAAGGTAATAGACAGAACAAGGCTTATACTGGACATATTTGCGAAAAGAGCCCTTACAAAGGAAGGACAGCTTCAGGTTGAGCTTGCTCAGCTTAAATACAGTCTGCCGAGGCTTATAGGCTTGAACAATAACCTTTCAAGACTGGGCGGCGGTATAGGCACGAGAGGTCCCGGCGAACAGAAGCTGGAGCTGGACAGAAGAAGAATCAAAGAAAAAATCAATGACATTCAAAATGAGCTTAATGAGCTTGGAAAAGTCAGAGAAACTAAAAGAAAAAAAAGAATGAGGGATCAGGTGCCTATTATTTCTATTGTGGGCTATACAAATGCAGGCAAATCCACGCTTTTAAATGCCTTGGTTGAAAGCGAGTACAGTGAAGAAGAAGCAGAACACAAAAGGGTATATGCTGAAGACATGCTTTTTGCCACTTTGGAAACAGAACTCAGGAGAGTGAGGCTGCCCGGCGGCAGAAGAGCTTTATTTTCAGATACGGTAGGATTTATCAAAAAGCTTCCTACACAAATTGTTGAAGCATTTAAGGGCACATTGGAAGAAATAAAATATGCTGATTTAATTATTCATTTGATAGATATAAATGATGAGAATCTTCAACAGCACAAGGAAACAACAACAAGGCTGGTTGAAAAAATAGTTGATAAGGATATTCCGGTTCTCACTGTCTATAACAAAATAGATAAAATTGTAAGTGATAAAATCACAACAATACCATCAAACGATATACTCTATATTTCAGCCAAAAATAAATTAAATATAAATATGCTTCTGGAAACAGTAGATGATTTAATCAATGGCGAAAAGCACAAATACACCCTTAAAATACCTAATAATAATTTGAAGGAGTATTATTGGCTGTATGAGAACAGATTCACTGAAAATGTAGAATTTGACGGTGACGGGGTGCTTTTCAATGCAATTTTATACGACAATGAAAAAGAAGAGTATAAAAATTATATAACAGGTGAGATAAATGGGGAATTATAAATCTGTTCATAAGTATGGAAGAGATGAAATAGTTATTAACAAATCCAGGTTCATAGGTACGGCAGCTCCTGTCGAAAACGAGGAGCAGGCCGCCTTGTTTATTGAAGGTATAAGAAAAGAATTCAAGGATGCAAATCATAACTGCTATGCCTATGTTATCGGAGAAAACAGAAATATCCAAAGGTACTCGGATGATAAGGAGCCCTCAGGCACTGCGGGCCTGCCAATATTAAATGTTATAAACCAAGAAAACCTGGTTAACGTGGCTGTGGTTGTAACAAGATATTTCGGCGGAATACTGCTGGGTGCCGGAGGACTGGCCAGAGCATATACAAAGGGATGTAAAATAGGGCTTGAAAGCGGAATCATAGTTGAAAAAAATCTGTACTACGATGTGAGCTTCAATCTGGATTATACACTTCTGGGCAAAATGGATAATGAGCTGTTAAAAAACAATTTTATTGTAAAGGATAAAGTATATGCAGAGCATGTCCTATATAAGCTAATTATCAAGGATGATGAAACAAACTCAATAAATGCTCTCGTAAATGAAATTTCAAGCGGCAAAGCAGAAATAATCATAGGACAACCGTCATATTATTCTATAAAGGACGGAATGCTGCTATCCGCAGTTAGTGAAGGCGAAAAATAAGAAAAATATCCGCTCACGGTTTCGGACACGAATAATTCTAAAGCTCATTGCGGCTAAGAATTATAGTCGTGTCCTGCAAATGTTCGCTATATATTTTTCTTATTTTTCAAAAGTAATAAAAGCAGAATAAAAGTGATAAAATTTGCAATTGTATTATTAATCGTAATGTGATAAAATATCTCGTCAAAATAATAATTGTTAAAAATTTAGGAGGAAATATGTCAGGACATTCAAAATGGAAGACTATAAAAAATAAAAAAGGTAAAGCAGACGCACAAAGAGGTAAAATTTTCACAAAACTCGCCAGATACATAACAGTAGCTGTCAGAGAGGGAGGTCCGGATTCTAACTATAATTCATCATTGGCAACAGCTATAGAAAAAGCCAAAGCACAAAATATGCCTAACGACAATATAGACAGAGCTATAAAAACCGGGTTGGCAGCGGCATCAGGAGAAAATTTCGAAACAATTACTTACGAAGGCTATGGACCCAGCGGAACAGCATTCATGGTTCAATGTCTGACAGACAATAAAAACAGAACAGCTGCAGACGTAAGACATTATTTTTCTAAGAATAACGGAAACTTAGGTACAACAGGCTGCGTCGGATATCTGTTCAGCAGAAAAGGAGTTATTTCAATAGATCTGGATGACAATATAGATGAAGAAGCCCTGATGATGGCTGCATTGGATGTAGGGGCAGAAGACTTTGAAACAGAAGAAGACAGCTATGAAATAACAACAGCACCTGAAGACTTCATAAGTGTATTAAATGGATTAAAGGAAGCAGGCTATACAAATATTAAGGGTGATGTAATGTACATCCCTGCAACTACAGTAAAAGTAGAAGACGAAGAAAGCGTAAAATATCTTGAAAGATTGATTGAAGCCTTGGAAGACTGCGACGACGTCCAGGAAGTTTACCACAACTGGGATATGCCTGAAGAAGAGGATGAAGAATAGAATAAAAAGAAAAAGTGAAACTCCGGTAAGCTGCCGGAGTTTTTTTCTTAAATAAAGGTATGCTCTATAAATATTTTTAAACCAATAAAAACAAGTATTGCTCCGCCAAGTATTTCTGCCTTTTGCTTAAATAACTCTCCGAATTTTTTTCCCAGATTGGAGCCTATTATTGAATTAATAAATGTTATAATTCCGATTGATAACGCCGCATTGAATATGTCAACTTTCATTACAGCAAAACCGATTCCTACTGCCAGTGCATCAATGCTTGTTGCTATTGCCTGCAATAAAAGGGTTTTAATCGTTAAGTTTTTTTCAACATTTAAGCAGGCCTCAGGACATTTTAGCTCCTTTAAAGCTTCTGCTATCATCTTGCCGCCTATAAGGCCAAGAAGTATCAGAGCAATCCAGTGGTCTAAAAAAGCTACTGTATCACTGAAGGTTGAACCTACCATGTAACCCAGCAAGGGCATAAATGCCTGAAAAAAACCAAAGGCAGCAGCTGTTGAAATAATTTGTTTTTTATTTATATTACCAAAACACATGCCATTGGAAATTGATACTGCACATGCATCCATTGATAATCCTATAGATGTAAAAAAAAGCGCTAGTGAACCCATATTTCTCCTTAGTTATTCAAAGATTCAATTTTACAAAATTTGCAAAAAAATATTTGTTATCAAGTATTATAACATAAAACTACAATTTTAATAAATAGTTTTTTATGATGAAAACACTTATAAGCAAGACATTTATTGATTTGTATTTGACATATGTCAAATTCGTTGTATAATATAATCAAGTAGTAAAATATGTTAAATTTTATGGAGGTATATATATGTCTTTTAGTCCAGCTCTAGGAAGCACCTTGACCCATACTAAGGTCAGAACACCGGAAAATATTTCTGAATACTCCGGGATGTGTACTGTCTGTACAGCTAATTGTATTGGCACTTGTGAAATAGGTTTATCAGCGGTGCGTGGTTCAGAAGCAATCTATCCATATGAAACAGATATAAATCAGTTTGCATCTGAAAAAAGTTATCCTCTCGATTTTTCTCATTTCAACATTAACGGAAGATGCTTTGGAGCCGAAGGGTGTGAAGTTAATGCAGATGAAGCGACATTTCCAAAAGCAGACATAAATATTGACTTTGGAATAGAAAATCAGGTAAAAATGAAAGCGCCGCTGATTCTTCCTGCCATGGCAAAACTAAACTGGAAGGATTATTATGCAGGTGCTGCATTAGCCGGTGTTTTAGTAGTTATAGGTGAGGATGTGGTGGCAAAGGATAAAGATTTGGTTTTAGAAAACGGAAAGGTTGCTGCATCACCGCTGATTGAAGAGATGGTAAATTCATTCAGACAGTATTACAGGGGTTTCGGTGATATTATTCTACAGGCAAATTATGATGATGAGGCTCTGGGAGTATTGGACTATGCAATAACCAAGCTTGGAGTTAAAACAGTTGAACTGAAATTTGGTCAAGCAGCTAAGGGAATCCAGGGAATGGGAAGAGTAAGGAATATTGATGATGCTGTTAAGTTTCAAAAAATGGGCTACTTGGTTTATCCTGACCCGTCAGATCCGGTTATCGCCGAAAATTATAAAAAAAGGAAAGGACAGATTTTTGAAAAGATAGGTAAGTTACCTATGTGGGACGAGGAAATACTTGTTAACCGTGCAGCCGAATTAAGGAGATTGGGAGCTGAGCATATTTGCTTTAAAACAGGACCTTTTGATCCTAAGGATTTAGTGAGAATTTTAAAAATAGCATCTGAAGCAAGGATAGATTTAATAACATTTGACGGTGCAGGAGGAGGAACAGGAAACAGTCCTGTTAAAATGATGAATGAATGGGGTATTCCAACTGTTTATTTAGAAAGTATGCTGCATGATATATTAAAGAAAATGAAAAATAAAGAT
The DNA here is from genome assembly GCA_023453025.1 of Bacillota bacterium. Taxonomy (GTDB): domain Bacteria; phylum Bacillota; class Clostridia; order Tissierellales; family Sedimentibacteraceae; genus Sedimentibacter. Next base: position 43,043 of record JAEXUD010000048.1, on the reverse strand, counting down.
TACTTTTTGCCGCAAATTGCAATAGCCGGTGGTTTTGCGACGGAAGACCAGGTATATAAGGGACTGGCACTGGGTTCACCGTATATTCCTTTCGTTGCAACAGGAAGAGCAGCAATGGCAGCGGCGATGGCAGGAAAGCAAATCGGTGATATGATTGAAGCAGGCAATGTGCCAAAAGAGTATCAACGCTTCGGAACAACTAAAAAAGATATATTTGCCGATATCAGAGAGCTTAAGATTTATTATGAAAATGCAGAGGAAATATCTGCAGGAGCAATAGGCGTTTATTCTTATGTAAACAGAATATCAGCCGGACTAAGACAGTTAATGGCATTAAACCGCAAGTTTAAATTAGGAAATATCAACAGAGATGATATTGTTCCTATGACGGAGCTTGCAGCTCAGGTTACAGGTCTGGATACATATGACGATATTTTAGTAAAAGAACTTAATTTAATAGCTGACAATGTATGCAAAGAATGTACTGTTGAATAGACATTTGACGAATAAAAAAATAAAATATATAAAAGAACCCAGACATTAAAAATCTGTAAGGTTCTTTTATGTTTATTAAGGTTTTTCTATTTACCTAATAGTTATTGACATATGACATAAATGCTAATATAATAAAATTAATTGACGACATATGTCATAAACTATTTTAATTAAACGGAGGCTATTCAATGAAAATTGCTGTTTTAAGCGGCAAGGGCGGGACGGGAAAAACATTGGTATCTGTAAACTTGGCGTCAGCTTCGCAAAATGCTTGTTATATTGACTGTGATGTAGAGGAACCAAACGGTCATTTGTTTTTTGAACCTGAGATTATAAAAAAGGAAAAGGTGACAGTAAAAATTCCATCGGTAAATAAATCTCTGTGCAGTGGGTGCAGAACCTGCGTGGAATTCTGCAAATTCAATGCACTTGCTTACATTAAAGATAATCTTATAATATTTGAAGAAATATGCCATTCATGTGGGGGATGTACATTGCTGTGTCCGAAAAACGCATTGACAGAAAAAGAAAAAACGGTAGGAGAAATCCAAGAGGGCATTTCCAATGATATAAAGGTGATTACAGGAATAATGAACATCGGAGAAGAAACGGGAGTTTCAATCATTAAAAAGCTTTTATCCAAAAGCACTGATGACAAGAAGTATACATTTATTGACTGTCCTCCCGGCAGCGGATGCAGTGTTACAGAAAGTATCAAAGATGCAGATTATTGCGTATTTGTTGCCGAGCCTACAATATTTGGTGTTCATAATCTGGAAATGATATTTAAACTTGTCAAGTTATTGAGTAAGCCCTTTGGAGCAGTATTGAACAAATGTCTGGATGAAAAAAATCCTGCGGAATTGTTTTGCCTGAGCAATAACATAAAAATTCTCGGCAAAATTCCATTTGAAAATAAGCTGGGCAGATTAAATTCTAATGGACAAATAGCTGTCAGAGAAAATAATTACTATGAAATGTTCAATAATTTGCTCCGAGAAATTATCAAGGAGGTTTCTTATGAAGCAGCTGTTAATTCTTAGCGGCAAGGGAGGAACCGGAAAAACTACTGTTGCCAGTGCGTTTGTCAGACTATCTGAGGCCAAGGCGTATGCTGATTGTGATGTGGATGCACCAAACCTTCATTTGATAATGGAACATGATGAACCTAAAATATCAGATTATTATGGTATGAAAAAAGCATCAATTGATAAAGATAAATGTATTCAATGCGACTTATGCAGGATGAATTGCCGGTTTGGCGCTATTAGTAAAGACAATGCTTATAAAGTAAATAATTATGATTGCGAGGGCTGCGGCGTGTGTGAGGTCATATGTCCGGCTTCTGCTGTGGCAATGAATGATTTCAAGGCAGGAGATTTAATGCTTTATACCGGCAAGGATACTGTTTTTTCTACTGCTGAGTTGAAAATGGGAAGCGGTAACTCCGGAATGCTGGTAACAGAAGTTAAAAAGCAAATGAGGCTTAATTCAAAAGCAGAATTAGCTATAATTGATGGTTCTCCAGGCATAGGCTGTCCGGTTATTGCTTCGATAAGCGGAGTTAATATGGTTTTAATAGTAGCAGAACCTTCTGTTTCAGGGATAAGCGACATGAGGCGAATTATTGAAACCGCTGCAAGTTTTAAAACAAAATTAGCAGTTTGTGTAAATAAATATGACACAAATAGGGAAATTTCTGATAAAATAAAGATGTATTGCAATAAAGACAACATAAATTTTATTGGTGAGATTCCATTTGACCATAATGCAGTTAAAGCTATTAACAATGGTTATACTATTGTTGATATAGATTGTGCGGCAGGACGTGCCGTGCGTAATATTTATAATAAATCAATTGATATTTTATATGACTAGGAGAAAAAAGAAAAATGAGTGAAAATTGTAATTCAAATTGCAGTTCATGCAGTCAAAGCTGCGAAAGCAGGAAAGAAGAAAATGAATTTTTGGAACATCTTAATGAGAAGAGCAGCGTGAAGAAGGTTATCGGTATAGTAAGCGGAAAAGGAGGAGTCGGAAAATCCTTCGTAACATCAATGCTGGCAACAACTATGAAAAGACTAGACCACAATGTCGCCATATTAGACGCAGATATTACAGGTCCATCCATACCAAAAGCATTTGGAATTACTGAAAAGGTAAACGGCAGTGAGTATGGTATTATTCCGGCTAAAAGCAAGACCGGAATAAATATAATTTCAATAAATCTATTGTTAGAAAATGATACTGATCCGGTTATCTGGAGAGGTCCGATTATAGCCGGTGTTGTTAAACAATTCTGGTCCGAGGTAATATGGGAAAATATTGACTATATGTTTGTTGACATGCCTCCGGGCACGGGAGATGTACCGCTTACGGTATTCCAGTCAATTCCCGTTGACGGTATTATTGTTGTGACATCACCTCAGGAGCTGGTTTCCATGATTGTGGAGAAGGCTGTTAAAATGGCTGAAAACATGAATGTTCCGGTAATCGGTATTGTTGAGAATATGTCATATTTTAAATGTCCGGATTGTGATAAAGAATATAAAATTTTTGGCGAAAGCAAAATAGATGAGATTGCTAAAAAACATAATTTAAATGTCATTACAAAGCTGCCCATTGATCCAAACATAGCAGCATCAGTCGATAAGGGGTTGGTGGAGCTTTGTGACGACAGTTTGTTTGTTTCTGCAGCAGAAATTATTGAAAATAATGAATGGAAGAGAAAAAAATAAAGCAGCACGCCTGATAAAATCAGTCAGAAGCAGATTGCCTATTAATTGTTTGACTTTAACATCATAAGTGATATAATGATTAGAAAAATATGTTTAATTTAAAACGGAGTGTTAATATGCCAAGACCTAGGAAGTGGAGAAAGGTATGCTGTCTGCCTGACAGCAGTCGGTTTGGACCTCTAGATTCAACTGCAAATGAAGATATTGTTGTGTATATGACTGTAGATGAATATGAAACCATAAGACTCATAGATTTAGAAGGATTATCACAGGAAGAATGCGCCTCACAAATGAGTGTGGCACGCACAACTGTTCAAGGAATATACAGCGATGCCAGAAAAAAATTAGCTGAATCATTGGTGAATGGTAAAGTACTTAGAATTGAAGGCGGAGATTATAAGCTGTGCGATGGTGAAGGTGCTTTTTGCAATGAAGAATGCCGCAGACGAAGATGCGGAAGAGTGTTTGAAAATAATGAAGCAAAATAACTGCTATTAAGTAGCAGTTATTTTTTTAAATTTATTATTGACATATGTCATAAAACATGTATAATATAATTATAAGTGACATATGTCAATAATAAATAGGAGGTGATGATATGCCGAGAAGAGATGGAACAGGCCCATTATGGGTGGGTGCAGCAAGCAGACGAGGTTTTGGTATGATGAACAACCTTTGTTATAGGAGATTTAATTATGGATTAGGAAATGGTCATGGCTATGGATGCAGATTTGAATTCGCATCAGATAAGGAATTTCTTCTTAATAAAAAAGAAATTCTTAAAAATCAATTAAATGCGGTTGAAAAAGAATTGAATGAATTATAGTGTCAGAAAAATTTATATGATTATGGAGGTATAAATGAAAATTGCAATACCGGCAGAAAGCAAAGGTTTAGATTCAAATGTGAATGATACTTACGGCAGAGCACCTTATTTTTTGATTTATAATACTGTAACCAAGCAAAGTGAATTTTTAGATAACAGTGCTGTTTTAAATCAAGGTGCTGCAGGTATAAGGGCATCCCAGGTTATTGCTGACATAGGTGTTAAGGTTTTAATTGCTCCAAGATGCGGTGAAAATGCAAGCGGCATATTAAAAAATGCCGAAGTATTGGTTTATCAGTCAATACCCGGCACCTTGCAGGAAAACATCAATGAGTTTCTTTCGGATAATCTTCATTTATTAAATGAATTTCATCCCGGATTTCACGGTAAATAGTTATTTGCTGAAAATATATGCTGAAAACAGGGAAGTAATGGGGATTGCAAGCAAAATTCCCATGCTTCCTATTATAGCCTGCAGTATTTCATAAACTATCATTTCCAGGTTTATCAGGTGCAGGAGATCTTTGTTGTAAACCATGAACAATAGCACAACGGACAGGGAGCTTCCGATATAAGCCAGAACCAATGTGCTTGTCATGGTTCCTATTGAATCCTGTCCTATATTCAAGCCGGATCTCAGAAATACTTTAAAGCTTTTATTTTCAATGTTTTCCGCAAGCTCATTTATTGCAGAGGCAATTGACATTGAAATATCCATAACTGCACCCAATGAACCTATAACTATGGTGCTCCAGAGAATTGCTTTTAAATTAATTGGATTTTCCGGGTTTATCATTAACAAAAACATTGAATCCTCATCAATTAAACCAGTAAGATCAAGAGCATTGCTTATTATGTATGAAAGGATTCCTGCGGCAGCAAGGCCTCCTAAATTCCCAACTATGGCGCACAGGGTTTTTTTGTGAGAACCATGTATTATAAACAGGCTTGTAAGAATTATGAAAATACAAATTATTATTGAAGAAATATAAACGTTTTTGCCGCTTAGAATTGAAGGTATAAAAACCATAAAAATTGCCATGCATGTGATTATTAATGACAGAATTGTATTTAATCCCTTTTTTCTGCAAAACAGAAGAAGCAAAGCAAAAAATATCAATGCAATCATTATAAGTGAATTTGTCCTGTAGTATTCAATAAAGGTCCACACATTTTCCTCATAATTTATTCTTGAACTAAGCTCGGAAATTAAAATCTTATCTCCAACTTCTATTTCCTTTGGATTTATTGCAACTGCCTCATCAATATATTGGAAGGCCTCCACTTGAGTTGACTTCAAATCAGAGCTTTTAATCTCGGCAGTGAAACTAATTGTTTTTGAAAGCATTTTTTCATAACCGTAATCCATTTCCTCTTCTTTAACATCATTTATAGCTGATACCTCTGCGATATAGGTTTTTCCCATTTCCTCGTGATTAAATTCAAATTTGTTCGTTTGAAAGCCGACAGCTATAAATAAAATTGAAAATAAAAGAGTTAAAATATACACTAAAGTATTTTTATTTGTTTTTAAAGTTTTCATTTATTAACCTCTGGTTGTGTGTAATATAGAAAGTTTATCATATAATGTATATATAATCAATTTTTATTTGGAATTTGAAAATTATTATTGCATTAAAAAATCTGTTCTGATATAATACGAAAGAAAGTGAATAAATTACTGTGATTGGAAGTAGTAGATTTGTACATATTTATAGAGAGTTGTCGCATGGTGAAAGGCAGCAATGTGAAAATTGAACTCGTCCATGAGTATTTGAAACGAACAAAGTAGTTTCAAACGGATAAAACCGTTACATGATAGAGTGAGGCTTTATGCCTAATTTGGGTGGTACCGCGGATAGTCTTCGTCCCAGCATGGGATGGCGGCTATTTTTGTATTCCCGTCTTATAAAGGTTGGAGCCGGAAAAATTTGATTTAAATAATAAAGATAATGGAGGAATAAAATGAAATCATACAATCCCAGTTTCATTGAAAAAAAGTGGCAGGATATTTGGGAAAAAAATGAAACGTTTAAAGCTGATGATAATTCAGACAAAAAGAAATTTTATGGATTGGTGGAATTCCCATATCCATCAGGTGTGGGTCTGCATGTAGGTCACATACGTGCTTACACATCTCTTGAGGTTATTTCCAGAAAAAGAAGATTAGAAGGGTTCAATGTTTTGTTTCCTATAGGCTGGGATGCCTTCGGACTGCCGACAGAAAACTATGCCATACAGACAGGAATACATCCAAGACAGGTAACTGATAAAAATATTAAGGTTTTTACACAGCAGTTAAAAGCAACGGGATATTCCTTTGACTGGACAAGAACAGTTGATACGACAGATCCTGAATACTTCAAATGGACACAGTGGATATTTCTGCAGTTGTTTAAGCACGGCCTGGCGTTCAAAGATAAATCATATGTTAACTTTTGCAACCACTGTAAGGTTGTTCTGGCAAATGAAGATTCGCAAAACGGAGTGTGCGACCGCTGCGGAAATGAAGTCGTTCAGATGGAGAAAGACGTATGGTTCTTGAAAATCAGAGAATATGCCGATAAATTGTTAGAAGGGTTAAATGAAGTAAATTATCTTCCAAGAATAAGGCTGGAGCAGGAAAACTGGATAGGTCGTTCATACGGTGCCGAGGTTGATTTTAAATTAAAGGATACCGAGGATAATCTGAGGGTTTTCACCACAAGACCGGATACCTTGTATGGAGTAACCTTCATGGTTATAGCTCCTGAGCATCCCTTCCTGGAAAAATATGCCTCCAGAATTACCAATATGGATGTAATTCATGAATATCAGGAGCAGTCGAGAAAAAAGACAGAATTTGAAAGAGTGCAGCTAGCTAAAGACAAAACAGGCGTTGAAATAAAAGGTCTTACAGCAATAAACCCTGTATCAGGAGAAGAAGTACCTGTGTGGGTTGCAGATTATGTAATGATGGGTTATGGAACAGGAGCAATTATGGGCGTTCCTGCACATGATGAAAGAGACTGGGAATTTGCCAAGAAATTCAATATCCCTATAATTGAGGTTATAGAAGGCGGAAACGTACAGGAAGAAGCATTTACAGATGTTGAAGACGGAATTCTAGTGAATTCAGATATATTGAACGGATTAAGAGTTAAGGAAGCAATTGGTAAAATAATTGATTTCTTAAAAGAAAACAACTTAGGGGAGCCTAAAACAAACTATAAAATGAAGGACTGGGCATTCAACAGACAAAGATACTGGGGAGAGCCAATTCCGATAATACATTGCCCTCACTGCGGAATGGTTCCTGTACCGGAAGAGGAGCTTCCTTTGAGACTTCCGGATGTGGAAAAATATCAGCCTACAGACACGGGAGAATCTCCGTTAGCTAATATTCCTGAATGGGTTAATGTAAAATGCCCTGTTTGCGGAGAAGATGCAAAGAGAGAAACAGACACCATGCCTCAGTGGGCAGGTTCTTCATGGTATTTCCTCAGATATATCGATCCTCATAATCATGATGCTATCGCATCAAAAGAGAAATTTGATTACTGGGGACCTGTTGACTGGTACAACGGCGGTATGGAGCATGTAACAAGACACTTGATTTATTCAAGATTCTGGCATAGATTCCTTTATGATATCGGTGCGGTTCCATTTAAGGAGCCATATGCCAAACGAACTGCACAGGGATTGATACTTGGCTCAGACGGAGAAAAAATGTCTAAATCCAGAGGCAATGTAGTAAACCCTAATGACATCATCGATGAATTCGGTGCAGATACCTTGAGGACATACATCATGTTTATAGGAGACTATGAAAAGTATGCCATATGGAATGATTCAAGCGTTAAGGGCTGCAAGAGATTTCTTGACAGAACCTGGAAGCTTCAGGAAATTGTTACTGACGAGGAAGGATATTCAGAAAAGCACACATCCCTGATGCATAAAACCATTAAAAAGGTAACAGAGGATTATGAAGCAATGAAGTTCAATACTGCAATTGCCGCTATGATGAGCTTTGTAAATGAAGTAACGGGTGATAACTATATAACAAAAGACGAATATAAGGCATTTGTTGCGCTGCTGTATCCTGTTGCTCCACATATAGCCGAAGAAATCTGGGAAGAAATGAATTTCGGCGGTATGCTTAACCAATCAAGCTGGCCGATATGGGATGAAGAAAAAACCATAGATGATGTAATTGAACTGCCGGTTCAGATCAGCGGCAAGGTCAGAGGTAAGATTATGGTTTCAAAGGATGCTGATGTGGAAGCTGCAAGAAAGTCGGCAACAGACGATGAAAATATCAATAAATATTTGGAAGGCAAAAACATAGTAAAAGAAATATATGTGCCGGGAAAAATATACAACATAGTAGTTAAATAAACTCACTCTGGGGACGGACCTTAAAATAGGCTCCGTCTCCATATATATAAAGGAGCTTTAAATGAACAGCATAGAAAAAATTGAATTTGAATCAAAGGATAAATTTTATGATTACTTAAATATGATGCTGACTGCTTTAATATCTGAAGAACCTGACTGGCTGGCAAACCTGTCAAATGCGGCAGCGGTTTTATGGCTGCTTCTGGATGATATAAACTGGTCCGGATTTTATTTATATAAAAATAATGAGTTGGTGCTTGGTCCTTTCCAGGGAAAACCTGCATGTACGCATATCAAAACAGGCAAGGGAGTTTGCGGTACAGCGGCGGATACAAAAGAAACCCAGCTGGTTAAAAATGTTCACGAATTTCCCGGTCACATTGCATGCGACTCAGATTCGAATTCAGAAATAGTAATTCCAATAGTAAAGGGTGTTAGATTAATAGGTGTATTGGATATTGACAGTCCGGTGCTGGACAGATTTGATGAGAAAGATAAAGAGTATTTGGAGAAATTTGTGTCGATTCTTGTAAAGTATGTTAATTTTCCCGACTCCTTTATCTAGACAGTTAGTTGAACATTTACCGCCTCTTTTCATATAATAAAACAAAATGAAAAGAGGTGAATTTATGAACGATATAATAAGGCATGTCAACAATTATACCGACAACTATAATCCATATTTTACATACCCTCAATGGTATAATTATTTAAGTAACAATTCAGTATATGGTCAGATGAGCAGCTGCTACTGCAAAAAATCATTTTTCAGGATACTTAACACATATGCAGATAATCTTGACATCCAGGTTAATGAAATAATTATGGCAGAAAATTTAAAAAAGGGAGAATTTACAAAGTATGTTAAGTTTGATCCCGGAAGGTATCAAGTGAAAATTTATGAATCAGAGCCTAAAAAAATTGTTTTCGAATCAACTGTTGACATAGACCGGAATCTTGCTTACACGGGGGTAATAGCTGAGGACGATTATGACAAGACTGATATGAGCATACTGATGATACCTGAAGCAAAAGAAAATTCCAATACAAGCAGAATGTCGGCAGTAAGATTTATAAATCTTGCAGCTGAAGCGCCGGATTTAGAATTAGCGGCATCAGACGGAGCAGTTTTATTTTCAGGTGTAAACTATGGAGATGTCTCCGGCAATGTTTTTATTCCATCAGGAAGATACACATTGAAGCTGAGGGAAAAACAAAGTAAATCAGATGTAAAGACCATGAATATTGAATTTGCACCGAGAATGCACTACACTTTATTTGTATCCGGTAAATATGGTGAAAACCCTGATGTGAAAATAATAATACCGGAAGACGGGGTTAATTACTTGGAACTGTGCTGATGTTCAAAGATGTTCAAAAACAAGCGGAAGCTTGTTTTTTACTTATTGTTACTGAATTCACTATATGATATAATTACGTTATGATTATATATAGAGGTGTAATATGAAGACAATCGGAATAATAGGAGGTATGGGTCCTCTGGCAACAGTAGATTTATATCGCCGCATAGTTTGCAGAACAAAAGCATTAAAGGATAAAGAACATATTCGTGTTTTAATTGACAGCAATACGAACATACCGGACAGAACTGAAGCAATTATAGCAAATGGAGAAGACCCAACCGCTGAGCTTATTAAATCAGCTAAAATCCTTGAACAAGGCGGAGCGGATTTTTTAATAATGCCATGCAATACAGCGCATTACTTCATAGATAAAATAAAAGAAAATGTACATATACCATTCATTGATATGATTGAGGAAACTGTAAAATATACCCTTAATAAATATGGCAAGGACACTGTTGTGGGAATAATGGCAACTGATGGAACAATAAAAACCAAAATATATGAAAACCGCTGTAACAGAATTGGAATTAAAACAGTTGTTCCTGAAAAAACACAGGAAAAACTAATGAAATTTATTTATGATGTTATTAAAAGCGGCAAGTATGATGAAGGAACCGATTTGTTTTTTGAATGCGTCGAAGAATTGAAAAATAAAGGCGCTGAGACGTTTTTATTGGGATGTACAGAGCTGTCATCCGCACAATATTTATATAATATTGAAGGTCCGTTTATCAATCCTATGGAAGTTTTGACAGAAGCTTCGATAGTATTTGCAGGAGCAGAATTAAATTAAACAACATTATCAAATTAAGAAATAGTACATGCTGTTTCTACATCATTGGAGGAAAGTATGAAGGATTTGACAGCTAAGCAAGCAGATTTAATGCTGTTTTTTGTAGCATTTTTTTGGGGAACCGGATTTTCGGTAACTAAGTTGGCACTTGAAATTTATACAACTAATCAGTTATTGTTTTTAAGATTTATAATTGCTTTTGCAGTTTCAATTATATTATTCAGGAAAAAATTAAGAAGTATAAATAAGGCGGATATTAAAGCCGGAATTATTATGGGTTTGTTTTTAGCTGTCGGGTTTGTTTTGCAAACATTGGGGCTGGAAGGAACATCGACAGGCAACTCAGCATTTTTAACAGGCACAAATGTGGTCATGGTTCCATTTTTTTATTGGCTGGTAACAAAGGTAAAACCAAAGAGAAATAATATTGTTGCTGCCGGATTAATGTTTGTCGGAATAATACTTTTAACAGTTGATTTCAAGAATTTTGGAAGGTTTAATTTGTGGGATTTTTTGACGTTTTTATGTGCGATTTCTTTTGCGTGGCAGGTTGTTGCTACAGGCATATTTGCAGCAGACAAGGATCCTGTGGTAATCTCAACGCTGCAGATACTAACCTGTACTGTAATATTCTTTTTTATGACGATTTTTGAAGGCGAACCTATTGCAATTAACGTAAAGGGCTCAGCAAGCATGCTTTATTTAAGCCTGGTAACTACGCTGCTTTGCTTCTTGATGCAGACAATGGGACAGAAATATACATCAACAACACACGCGGCAATTATATTAAGCATGGAATCAGTTATAGGCAGCTTGATTGGAGTTATTTTATTAAAAGAAAAATATTCTGCTTTTACAATAATCGGATTTGCTGTGATTTTTTCAGCAGTTCTCATAGCAGAGTTAGGATTTGATTGGGTATTTAAAAAGAAATTTCAGTAAGTGAATTCGTTCAGCTAAAGCTGAACATTTTGAAAAGATATTCTTACTTATGGAAGCAGAGCGTTACCATTCACAGTTGCAAAGCGAAGGCGAAAAATAAGAAAAATACCCGCTCGCGGTTTCGAACACGAATAATTCTAAAGCTCATTGCGGCTAAAAATCCTACAGCTTGCAAACTCGCTGACGCTCAAACAATGCAAGCTGCTTAACGGATTTTTAACCTCCATTCACTAAGAATTATAGTCGTGTCCTGCAAAAGTTCGCTATATATTTTTCTTATTTTTCTTAAGTTTATGGATGGACTGTGAATAGTAACAGCAGAGCATAATAATTATATAAAAAAATAATAAATATCTTGTGCATTGCGAACATTTATTATATAATCAGTATAAAACATTCGTGCGGAGTAAATATGAAAAAATATAAAAGAAATCAAAGAATTGGCGCATTAATGAAAATTTTCGCTGAAAAACCTAATTTTGTTTTTTCTTACAATTATTTTTCTGAAATTTTCAATGCTGCCAAATCTACAATAAGTGAAGATGTGGCAATTGTAAAAGAACTTGTTTCAGAACTTGATTACGGAAAAATCGAAACAATATCAGGAGCTTCAGGAGGGGCAGTCTTTGTTCCGGTACTGGGAGTAAAAGAGAAATCGGCGATGCTTAATGAATTGTGTGATTTGTTTTCAAATAAAAACAGAATTTTGCCCGGAGGATTTATTTATATGACAGACATATTTAATAATCCCAGCGTGGTAACTAATATTGCAAAAGTAATATCATCAGAATTTTCCAATAAAAAAATAGATTGTATAATTACTGTCGAAACAAAAGGTATACCGGTTGCAATTCTAACCGGACAAAAGCTTAATGTACCTGTTGCTGTTATAAGAAGAAACAATAAAGTTACAGAAGGAACAACTGTAAGCATAAATTATGTATCAGGCTCTTCCAACAATATTCAGACCATGTCCCTATCAAGAAGGTCTCTAAAGGAAAACTCCAGGGTTTTAATAGTAGATGACTTTATGAAGGGCGGCGGGACATGCAAGGGTATGGCAGATATGATGAGAGAATTCAGTGCTGAGGTAGTGGGAACTGCAGTTGTTATTGAAACAAAGGAGCCTGAAAAAAAATTAGTGGATGATTATTTGTCGATTTTAATATTAAATAAAATAAATGAAAAGGAAGGTGTCATTGATATTCAGCCAAACTATAAATTGTTAAAATAATTTCATACTTTTTTTACCAAAATAGAAAATGTTTTTTTGCATTTTTTATACAGATATAGTATAATAGAACAAATAGGACATAATCTTTTGGGGGAAGGTGGTGACAACATGAAAATATCGGACGTTAGAGTAAGAAAGATCAATTCTGAGGGTAAGATGAAGGCAATCGTTTCCGTTACTTTTGATGATTGCTTTGTGGTTCACGACATTAAAATTATTGAAGGACAGGAAGGCTTGTTCATAGCTATGCCAAGCAGAAAAATGCCGGATGGAGAGTTTAAAGATATAGCTCATCCAATAAATTCTGATACAAGAAATCTTGTAGCGGAAGCTGTTTTTAAGGCTTATGAAGAAAAGCGCCTAGAAGAAGGAGAAAGTGCAGAAGCAGCTCTTCTATAGCGCCATGACTGATGATTTTATAATCAACAGTATCCGGGTCTTTTTAGTAGAAAGACCCTTTTATTGTGAAATTTTTTTGACTTAATTCAATATATGTACTATAATAGCAAAGTATTACAAGTTAAGGAGAAATAATATGAGTATGTCAATTATTTTGGCAGCCGGGGAAGGCACAAGAATGAAATCCGACATTCCAAAGACTCTGCACAAAGTTTGCGGAAAAGAAATGATCAGATATGTTGTCGAAGCTGCTAAAAATACAGGAATAGAAAAAAATGTTGTTGTTCTTGGACATGGTAAAGAGAGTGTTGAAAATAATATAAAGGATATGAATGTTTTAACAGTTGAGCAGCCGATTGGAGAAGGAGCTCCTTACGGCACAGGATATGCTGTAATGTCTGCTTCAGAATACATAAATGATGACGATACTGTAATAATTCTGGTAGGTGACGGCCCGCTGATAAGAAAAGAAACGCTGAAATCATTCATGAAATACCATGATGACAACAATTATGCGGCATCAGTTATGACTGCATTTCTGGAAAACCCCAAGGGCTATGGAAGAATCATAAGAAATAGTGATTCATCTGTAATGAATATTGTTGAAGAAAAGGATGCTTCAGAAAATATTAAAAAAATAAAAGAAATAAATACAGGCATATTCTGCTTCAATGGAAAATTATTAAAATATGCTCTAGGCAAAATTGATACAAACAATTCACAAGGAGAATATTACATTACTGATACTATCAAGGTTTTAAACAGCGAAGGCTGTAAAATAGGCGGATGGGTTCTTGATGATTCTGATGACATAAAGGCAGTAAACGACAAGGTACAGCTTGCAGAGGTTTCTAAAATAATGCAGGACAGAATAAATAAAAAACTTATGCTTTCCGGAGTCACAATAATTGATCCTGAATACACCTATATTGAAGATTCAGTTGAAATAGGTAATGACACAATTATTTACCCCGGGACTTTTATAGAAGGCAAGACAATAATAGGCTCGCATTGTTCAATCGGCCCTAATTCAAGAATAATTAACTCAACCATAAAAAATAACGTATCGATTGAAAGCTCAAAAGTGTTAGAATCAATTATAGGTGACGGAACTAATGTAGGACCATTTGCTTATCTGAGACCTGAAACTATTTTGGGGAAAAATGTAAAAATAGGCGATTTTGTAGAGATTAAGAAATCTACAATCGGAGATAATTCAAAATCATCACACTTAGCATACATAGGAGACGCCGATATAGGAAAAGATGTTAATATAGGCTGTGGTGTAGTTTTCGTTAATTATGACGGAAAGAAAAAGCATAAAACATCAGTTGGTGACGGAGCTTTTATCGGGAGCAATTCAAATCTGGTTGCACCTGTAAATATTAAGCCCGGAGGATATGTGGCATGCGGTTCAACAATAACTGACGATGTGGAAGAAGGAGATCTAGCTATTGCAAGAGCAAGACAGGTAAATAAAAAGGGTTTGGGAAAGAACAGATATTAGAGGTAAATATGTATATAATTGCAGGACTAGGTAATCCGGGTAAGGAATATACAGGTACAAGACATAATGTAGGTTTTGATACATTAGATTATTTGGCTGAAAAGTATAATGTAAAAATAAATAAATTAAAGTTTAACTCCGTATATGGGGAGGTATCCATAAACGGAGAAAAAGTTATGCTTGTAAAGCCTGTTACCTATATGAACAGAAGCGGAATTGCCATTGATGAAATAGTTAAATTTTATAAAATTCCGGTTGAGAATCTCATAGTAATTTATGACGATATTGATATACCCGTGGGAACACTGAGAATCAGGCCGCAGGGAAGTCCGGGCACCCATAATGGTATGAAATCGATAATACAGCATGTAGGAACGAATTTTCCCCGTATTCGTATTGGAATCGGAAGAAATCCCGACATGGATTTAGCTGATTATGTTCTTCAGAGATTTAATAAGGAAGACAGAGATATAATACTTTCAATAATTGATAGGGCTGCGGATGCTGCAATTGAAATTGTTGAAAATAACGTAGACAACGCAATGCAGAAATATAATATAAAAGCATCAGAAGAACAATAATATGGTGGAAAAGGTAAATCATGAATAGAATTTTGTTTGAACAGTTTCAAAAAACTGATAAATATAACAAAATAATTGAAAATTATAACAATGGTAAGCGCCAGCTTGTTCAAGGAATCAACGAAGAGAGCATGGCGTATTTGGTGTGCAATTTATTAGAATCTGCAACAAATAAGATTTTGCTTTTAACAAGCAATGAAGCTAAATCAAGAAAATATGAAGAAGAAATAAAAGCATATACAGACAATGGAAACAGACTTCATCCGAAAGAATTTTTATTATACAACGTTGATGCATTAAGCAAGGATGTGGAATATAAAAGGACTGATATATTAGATAAAATTATAAATTCAAAAAAACAAATAATAACAGCCTCAGTCAATTCAGTGATAACCAGAGTAATGCCTAAAGATAGATTTAAGAATTCTGTAATAGAATTAAAATATGGAAATAGTTATGACTTAAATGAACTCAGAAGCAATCTGATAAAGCTTAAGTATGAAAGAGTTGATGCAATAGAAGGTGTTGGCCAGTTTTCCGTAAGAGGAGGCATAATTGATATTTTCACACCTTCAGAGAAAAATCCTGTGAGAGTTGAGTTTTTTGACGATGAGGTTGATTCAATTCGTTCAGTTGATTTAAAAACTCAACGTTCTGTTAAAAATTTAAAATCAATAAGGATTATTCCTTGCAGTGATTTAATATTTCAAAAAGATGAAATTAAAAAAATAGTATCAGAAATAGACAAGGATTATCAAAACAGGATAGGCAAGATAAAAGATATCCATAATTCAAAAGAAGTTGAAAAAAAGCTTAAAACTATTCACAACAGCTATCAGGACAAATTAAGCGGCGGACTTGGCATAGAGAATGCGGACCTGTTAGTGCCTTTCATTAAGGATAATTTTGTAAGTGTACTGGATTATTTTGATGATAATTTCATACTGGTGCTAGATGAGCCTGAAAGAATTATCGAAGAGTTAAAAAACCTTAACGAAAGCTTTGGATTAAAGTATGGCGAATTGTTTGAAAAGGGTGAAATATTTACAAAACAAAGCAGTGTCTACTTAAGCGAACAAGAATTAATATCTAAAATTGCCTGTAAATCATTTATCTCTATAAACGGTAAAAATAAGATTTTTGAGACGGATGATTCCATATCGCTATTATTTAAAGAAGCTCCATCATATTACGGAAAGATGGAGGATCTGTCTAAGGATTTAAACAGACTGAAATACAAAGGCTACAAAATTGCAATAGTGGTTTCAAGTAATGAAGGCTGTTTAAAGCTTCATAATATTTTAAATGATTATGAATGCACGACCACACTTTCAAAGGACAAAAATGTTGAGGCTCAGAGCGGACAAGTGGTGATAGTTCCGGGAGAGCTGAAAAAAGGATTTGAATACTACGATAATAAAATTTTAGTGCTTACTGAAAACGAAGTATTCGGGTCCGTAAGAAAAAAAACTCAGAAGCATAAAAAACAAAAGGGCTCCAAAATAGAAGTTTTTACTGATTTAAAGGTCGGAGACTTTGTTGTACATGAGCATCATGGTATCGGCCAATATGTTGGTATTGAAAAAATTGATGTTCAGAATATCAAGAAGGATTACCTGTGTATAAAATATAAGGGCGAAGACAAACTCTATGTTCCTGTAGACCAGATGTCGCTTATTCAAAAGTATATCGGTTCTGACTCTGAAAAACCTAAGCTCAATAAAATGGGTAGCGTAGAATGGGTGAAAGTTAAAGAGCGTTCCAAGGCGGCTATTGAAAATATGGCTGCAGAGCTTGTCAAGCTGTATGCAGAAAGAAAGGTAGTCAATGGCTATCAATTTTCCACTGATACAGAATGGCAGAAAGAATTTGAATATAAGTTTCCGTTTCAGGAAACAGATGATCAGCTTCGCTGTATTAAAGAAATAAAGAAAGACATGGAAAAGTCCTTATGTATGGACAGACTGCTTTGCGGAGATGTTGGGTTTGGCAAGACTGAGGTTGCCATGAGAGCTGCATTTAAAGCCGTTATGGATTCAAAGCAGGTTGCAATATTAGTTCCCACAACAATTCTGGCACAGCAGCACTATGCAAACATAGTTGACAGATTCAGAGGCTATCCCGTTAAAATTGAAATGCTTTCAAGATTCAGAACGCCGCATCAGCAGGCCAAGGTAATTAATGATTTGAACAAAGGACTGGTTGATATTGTAGTAGGTACGCACAAGCTTCTGTCAAAGGAATTGAAGTTCAAGGATTTAGGATTGTTGATTATAGATGAAGAACAAAGATTTGGAGTAAAGCATAAGGAGCTTATAAAGCAGCTTAAAACAAATATAGATGTTTTAACCTTATCAGCCACACCTATTCCAAGAACACTGCACATGTCAATGATTGGTGTGAGGGATATGAGTATTATATCTGAGCCTCCAGGTGACAGACTGCCAATCCAAACCTATGTTATAGAGTATAACGAAGGTCTGATAAAGGATGCTATAGAAAAAGAAATTTCAAGAGGCGGACAAATTTATTACGTTCATAACAGAGTAATTGATATAGACAGCGCTGCATCAAAACTGCAAAAACTGGTACCTGATGCAAGAATTGCAGTAGCTCACGGTCAGATGAACGAGAGGCATCTTGAAAACATAATGTTCGAATTTGTTCAAAAAAGTTATGACATTTTAGTATGTACAACCATTATTGAAACAGGAATGGACATTCCTAATGCAAACACTCTGATAATTGATAACGCTGACCACCTGGGACTTTCGCAGTTATATCAGCTGAGAGGCCGTATAGGAAGGTCAAACAAAGTTTCCTTTGCATATCTGACCTACGAAAAAGACAAAATGCTTTCGGAGGTGGCAGATAAAAGACTTAAGGCAATCAAGGAATTTACAGAGTTTGGTTCAGGGTTTAAAATCGCTATGAGAGACTTGGAAATAAGAGGCTGCGGAAATATTTTAGGTGCCGAGCAGCATGGACACATGCTTGCAATAGGATATGATTTATACGTTAAATTCTTAGACAGGGCAGTAAAAGAGCTTCAAGGAAAAATGAACGAGGATGAAGACATTGAAACATCCGTAGACTTAAGCGTTGATGGATATATACCTTCAACATATATAGAAAACGAAGAACAAAAAATTGAAATATACAAAAAAATTGCAGCAACAACAAGCAAGACAGATATTTATGACATTACTGAGGAAATAATAGACCGTTTTGGTAATCCTCCTAAACAAGTTGATAATCTATTGAAAATTTCTTACATCAAGTCCCTTTGTAAGAAGCTGCACGTTAAGGCAATAACACAAACAGGAATTACTGTCAATATTGAATTATATTCCGTTAATGATTTAAATCAAGATATAATAGGTTTTTTAATTGAAAATTACAATTCAAAAATAAAATTTGATGTATCTAAGGAACCTGTTATTAAATATAAATTAGATTCTGCAGAGCAAATGAAAATTCTGCAGGAGCTGGAAAAATTCTTTGAAATTTTAAATAATTATAAAGCAGGTTTAAAGGAATCTGCCAAGGAGGAAAAATATGATTAAATTAAAAAAATCACTTGCGTTGGTGCTTGCTGTGTGTATGATTTTAGCAGTTACTGCATGTCAGGATAAAAATGCTGATACAGTTGAAGAAGGTGTAAAAGCAAAGGTTAATGATAAAGTAATAACTCGGGCTGAATATGATGAACATTTGTCTGTATATAAAAATATGGCAGAAAAACAATATGGTGAAGGCGCATGGGATATGGAAATTTCTGAAGGTCAGACAATGGGAAGCTATTATGAAAGCACTTTACTTGATCAGTTGATTATGGATCTTTTATTGGTAGATGCTGCCGAAAAAGAAGGTATTACAATGAATGAAGAGGATATGAAGGCCGAGTTGGACCAATTTAAATCATATCTGGAAACTGACGAAGAATATAAAAATTTCCTTGAAGGCTATGGAATGACGGAGGAATATCTGAAAGAATCATTAAGAAAAGAATTCTTGATTAATCATTATATGGCTATAAAAATAGAAAATTTACAACCTACAGATGAAGAACTTCAAACAATATTTAATGATTTAAAAATGAATGAAAGTATAAAAGCAAGTCATATACTTGTTGGTACCGAAGAAGAAGCAAATGATATTATTGAAAGACTCAATAACGGAGAAAGCTTCGAAGAGCTTGCCAAGACATTATCAATAGATACCGGCAGCGGAGCAAACGGCGGAGATTTAGATTATTTTAAATATACTGATATGGTTCAGCCGTTTTCAGAAGCCGCATTTGCAATGGAAATCGGAGAAATAAGCGCCCCTGTTCAATCGGATTACGGTTACCATATAATAAAAGTAACAGATAAAACAGTTGATAATGAAGTAACATTAGAATCAGAAAAGTCGGTATTAACAGAATATTATAAATCATATAAATATGAAGAATTGTTAGAAAACTTGAAAAATGAAGCAAATATTACGAAATAATTAAATTGTTATTACTAAAATCTAAATAATGTTAAAAATGGTAAAAATCAGTTGCTATTTTAAAAATAATCCATTATAATAAAAATGATATTTCCAATAATATCCGTCAACTAATTAGGATAAAATCTATTAAAGTGCAAATAATAGAAAATATTAAAAGAAATGTCATATAAATAAAATTATGCAATTGGAGGAACTTAAGTAATGAAAGCAACTGGAATTGTCAGAAGAATCGATGACCTGGGAAGAGTGGTTATCCCTAAGGAAATTAGAAGAACGTTGAGAATTAGAGAAGGGGATCCTTTAGAAATATTTACTGATAGAGAAGGTGAGATTATATTAAAAAAATACTCACCTATCGGAGAATTAACTGAGTTTTCAGGAGAGTATGTTGAATCCTTGTTTGAAACAACAAGACATATTGCAATAATAACTGACCGTGATGGAGTAATAGCTGTATCAGGAAGCTCTAAAAAAGATTATTCCGAAAAAAGATTAAGCCCTGAGCTGGAAAAGATAATTGAAAGCAGGGAAGTTTATATGACTAATTCCAATGCAAAACCAATTAGAATTACAGCAAACGAATTTAATCCAGACAACTATACAAGTCAGGTTATAGCTCCGATTTTAGTTCATGGAGACCCTATAGGAGCAGTAATGCTTTTATCTAAGGATAAAGCAGCCAAGATGACAGAGGTCGAAGAAAAATTAATAAAGACTGCAAGTATATTTCTATCCAGACAAATGGAAAGCTAGAAGTATAATGGGGGCGTTACACCAAGAAATTAGTGTGACGCCCTTTTTTTGTTTTGGGAAATACAATATTTAAATATATTGAAATAATTTCCAGATAATATTGACAAAATATAACAAATTAAGATATAATCATTATGATTAATAGTAAAAACATTACATGTATTGAAATTTATGTTTAATTGTAAGCGTGATTGACAATTAACCTCAACATCTTATGTATAATTTCTTAAATGCATAACAAATTAAGAAAAACAAATATAAAAAGGAGGTGAAAAAATTGAAGGTGTATGAAATAAGGTTAAAGGTGTATTTATTGGCAAATATAACATCAGAAAAGGCGGCTCAGGCTATCTGTCAGCTTATAGACAAGAGTTTCACTAGTACAGATGAAATGAAATCCTTTCATGCAAAGAGACAATTTAAATTTTATTGCTTTAATTCCTTTTATCCTCTGGAGGAGAAAAAAGTTTATTTGGAAGGCAAAATCTACACTATAGTTATAAGGACGATAGACCCTAAGCTAGTTGAGCATTTTAAAACTTATTTAACAAATACTTATACTGATAAATTAAAAGCATTAACTGCAGAAGTTAAGATAATACCTAAAAAGCATATACAAAAATTATATAGCGTAACTTTATGTATTGCTAGATTTGACGGAAGTTACTGGAGAAATAATGTGAGCATCGATGAATATGAGAAACGTCTTAAACTAAATTTACTGAAAAAATATGCTGAATTTACGGGAGAAAATTTGGGAGAAGACATTGAATTATTCACTCATTTATCGTTTCAAAATCAAAAACCAATAGCTATGCAGATGAAAAATGTAAAGCTTTTAGGAGATAAGATTTCATTAGAGATTGCTGAAAATGATGCAGCCCAGCGGCTTGCCTACATGGCTATAGGCACAGGAATTCTCGAATTGAATGCCAGATCTTCAGGATTCGTGAATTATAAATATTTGTAGGGAGGTGGTGATAATATGCTTATAGATATCATGAAAACATTTGCAACGCAATATGAAAATTATGGAGACAGCTTAATAACAGATAATTACATACTTGATGAAGGCACCTACGTAATTGTTAATTCAGATGGAAGTATAGATTCTAAAAATATAGTTGAAATCAATAAAAAAAACTATGACTCAATAGGTGTAGATAAATTTGTTCACTTAGACTATCTCAGCAAGCTGTTGGAAATGAACAAGCCTATGGATAAATTCAAGACAATACACAGCAACAACTATATGTCCTTTTGGATTAAGAAAAATAATATAAGAGAAAAGCTAAACAAAACCATAATAGAAGATTATTATGCCATATTATTAAATCCAAAGCTTAAATATGAAAAATCTTCGGAACTATATCAGGAAATAGAAAAAGAAATAGGTCAGCCTGATGAAGCTGCTATAGAAAAATATAAGAATTGGATTTTAGAAAATATCTTTGATATTGTGGAAAAGCATAAATTAAAGGACGATAAAAATTACTTAAAAATATATTTCGATGAACCAATAGAAAATTATATCAGGGAAAACAAAAGATATGTGGTTCCAAATATATATAACTCTTCAGACTATAACATTAGAATCGGCGAAGGCATATATGGTATGCCTAATGATAATATCGGCTTAAATTCAAAAAAACCATTTCTTGATAATAAAGGAAGAAAAGTATCGACGCCATATTTAATTTCGACGGATGAGGTAATTCTACAGAAAAAAATGTTTGACTATCTTTTGAATTTTGCTAACAATGGAAAAACAAACATATATGTTGATGAAAAGGAAATAGAAGCATTAGAATCCGGTGAGATGATTGAAAGAGAATTCAAGGGGTACTTTATTAAAATTAAAAAAGGAAAAGAAGTTGAAATACATGACTTTGATACCATAACCCATTACAATCCTAAGCTGAAAAATTTCTTGGTAAATAAAATTATAAGTTCTAATCTTGACAAGCAAGATGGGGATAAGGGAAATTTAAGTTACGGCAGTGTGTCAGACATAAAAACATTGAGCAGCTACATAAATTCTGTATTTTTTAATAAATTTCTTACAGCAAATTATTTTACAGAGCCAAAAAAAATCAAGCTGAGAGATAATTTATTAAAAGAGGAGCTTTTATTATGTCGTAATGCATATTTTAACTGGTTTTAT
The DNA here is from genome assembly GCA_023453025.1 of Bacillota bacterium. GTDB lineage: Bacteria > Bacillota > Clostridia > Tissierellales > Sedimentibacteraceae > Sedimentibacter. The sequence goes on along the minus strand of JAEXUD010000048.1, from coordinate 20,367 downwards.
AAAGGTGATTTAAAAAGTATCAGGTCAATATTTCCTAAAAGCTCATTAAAAATTATAAAAAATACTATAAGCAACGGATTTTTGATAAAAGCAATAGAACAGTTTAATTTAAGAGATAGTATATTAAAATACCTTGGAGGTGAAACCTATATGGAACAAAGAATTGATAAAATAGTTGAAGAATTAAGGAACAAAATAAATGGTGACGAAATATGCGGTATCGGTTGTGATGATGAATATTACTTTGCAATGGGACAGGCTGCTCAATTCTTAATATCTAAAAACAAGGCTGCAGGTATAAAACAATCTTTAATTAATCCGATAATAAGTTCTGCAGATGATAAAGTATTGAGAAACAGAATTAAGGCACTTTATAAAAAATATAATTATGATATAGATTTAAAAAGTAAAAGATTCAATAATTTGTACAGTATGGTTTTGAGATACGAAGCGGAAAAAGGCATAAATGACGATATGCTAATAGCCGGATTTATAACAAGTAATTTAATATATGAGAAAAAAGAAAAACAGGAGGGAAAATAAATGATGAATAAAAGAGTATACGGAGTACTGGCTATCAAATCAATTATGGCTAATTGGAATGCTGATTTCAGTGGTTTTCCAAAGTCTATTTCCACCGGAGAAACTTTTGGCAGTGATAAAGCCTTGAAATATCCTATAAAAAAAATGTGGGAGGATCAAGGTGAAAAAGTATTATACATAAAATCATTAAAAATAGATGAGTCTGATAAAGACGGTACAGCTATTCGGCCTAAATCATTAAGTGAAAGATATGAACAAATTTTTGAGCAAAAGGTTGTAAAAGACAAAAAGGATAAAAAAAATAACAAAGAAGTTCTGGAAAATCTTTTTAAAGCCATAGATGTTAAAAATTTTGGTGCTACCTTTGCTGAGGAAGGAAATAATATTTCAATTACAGGAGCCGTCCAAATTACACAGGGTTTTAATAAATATGACGGTCATAATGTTGAAGAGCAGCAGATACTTTCTCCATTCAGAAATTCTAAAAATAAAAAGGACAAGGATACTGATGAGGAGAAGGAAGACAGTTCATCAACCTTGGGAAACAAAATTGTCAGCAATGAAGCACATTATTTTTATGGTTTTGCAATTAATCCTATTGCATATAAAGCTTTTGTGGAAATGGGAGTAACGGAAGGATATACAGAAGATGACTACAAAAAATTTAAAGAAGCTGCTTCTATATCTGCAACATCATTTAATACAAATTCTAAAATAGGGTGTGAAAATGAACTTGCTATTTTTGTAGAGACAGATTTGGATTTATATCTCCCTGATTTAGCTCAGTTTGTGAGTTTTGAAAAAGAGGAAAATAAATCCGTAATAAAATTAGGCTTTGACAGTTTGCTAAACGATTTAAAAGAAAAGATAAAATCAGTTGAAGTATATTATAATCCGTATACCACTAAAATAGAAGGGAATATAAGTAACGTCAAATACTTTAATATATTTACAAAACAAGGTATATAACTATGAAGGCTCTGAAATTTAAATTAAGCGGAGATACAGCGTTCTTTAAAAAGCCGGATGTTAATTCATATGTTTATTTTACTTATGGAAATATTCACAAGGTAGCACTGCTGGGTATAATAGGAGCGGTTTTAGGATTGTCTGGGTATGGATTTCAGGAAAAAGAAGAAACATATCCTCAGTTTTATGAAAAATTGAGGAATATAAAGGTTTCAATACTGCCAGAAAATGAAAATGGTGTAATTGCAAAGAAAATTCAGGTCTTTAACAATTCTGTCGGATATGCATCAAAAGAAGAGGGCGGAAATTTAATAGTTAAAGAACAGTGGCTTGAAAAACCAAGATGGGCTATTTATATATTGCTTGAAAATGAAGAAATTTATCATCAAATTGAAGAAAGCTTTACAAACTACAGCTTTAAATACATTCCGTATCTTGGGAAAAATGACCATTATGCAAATATATCTGATGTTCAAATAATAACTAGTGAAGATATAAAGATAATTAATCCTGAAAACATAAAAAAAGTAGATAGTCTATTTTTGAAGAAGAACTTTGTTATAACCAATGAAGAAGATATTGACTATGAAGAAGATATTGACTATGAAGAAATAATAAAATGGAAGTACGAGGAGCAATTACCTTTAGAGTTAGAGCCGCAAGCTAACCAGTATTTAAAAGAGACCTTTGCTCAGACAAACATGACTGTAAAATCAAAAGATAACGAAACTATTTATAGGATGAATGACAAATATTTATACTTTTTCTAAGGGGTTGAAACAGAAGATGAAAGAGAAATATTTTGAAGGCGTTGAAAGACTGAAATATAAAGAAATTATTAAAGATACAGATAATATATATGCTCATGTAGATACAGAAGAGAATAGAAAAGAGCTGTTAGAAGAGCATATGGATTTATGTGTGCGGTATCTGAATAAGATATCAGACGAAAAGAATTTGTATAATGCTTTTACAAATTTTGAAAAAATTATTCTGCATGATTGTAGTAAGGAAGCTAAACTTTTGTACAAAGAAATGCTATACAATTCTGTTTACGGTCACGATTTAGGAAAATCAAATCCTAAATTCCAGCTTGTAAAAATGAACAATAATTTCTTTGAAAAGAATATTGGAAGAAACCAGGATTCAAACCATTCATTTTCATCTTCTGTCATTTATTTCGATTATTACGGCAGGAAGCTCGGAAAGCTGCATAAAACAATAAACAGCGATGAATTCAACATGCTTTATGCAATCCTCATAAGTAACAGCTACGCCATAAGTAAACATCATGGATATTTAGAAGATATATCAAATTTTATAAATAAATTTAAAGACAAATTGGAGTATATGTCAAAAGGAAAAGAAAAAGAAGAGTTTTTTAACTGCATAAATGATAAGTTTGGAATAAGCAAGAAACTTCTTGAAAATAATTCTTTTTATAGCTGCTTTAAAGGAAATAAGGATTGTTTGGATTTGACAGCAGCATTGATTATTTATTCAAGATTTGTGTTTTCTATGATAGTTACATGTGATTTTTATGCCACTTCTGATTTTAAAAATCAAAGAGAAGTAAAGGATTTCGGAACAATTAATGATATTGATAAATATATTAAAACTTTTGAAAAAACAGAAGTAAATAAACAGATCAAGAGATATAAAGAAGGTAAAAGAAATTTAATTTATGAAAAAAATGATATCAACCAATTAAGAACTGAAATATATATTGAAAGTGAAAAAAATTTACTTGAAAACTGCGATAATCATATATTTTTCTTTGAATCTCCTACAGGCAGCGGTAAAACTAACAGCGCTATTAATTTATCAATGAAATTACTAAAAAAACATAAGGAATTAAATAAAATTTTTTATGTCTTTCCATTCAATACTTTGGTAGAACAAACTAAGGATTCTTTATTTAAAGCATTTAACAATGACACAAAAATAATAAATGACATAGCCGTTTTAAATTCAGTAACATCTATAAAAACCTATGATAAAAGTGAATTTGAATCTCAAAATTCAAAGGATAAATCTATCATACCAATTAATGAAAAAAATATAGTTGATTACGAAAAATCCTTACTTGCAAGACAGTTTATTCATTATCCAATAAATATTACAACTCACATTAAATTTTTTAATATTTTGTTTGGTACAGACAGAGAATCAGTTTTTCCTCTGATGCATATGGCTAACAGCGTTGTTGTAATGGATGAAATCCAAAGCTATAAGAATATTATTTGGAAGGAAATAATATTCTTTTTAAAGGCATATGCAAAAATTATGAACATCAAAATAATAATAATGTCCGCAACACTGCCAGATTTATCTATGCTAAGCTATGATAAAGAAAAGTTTTGTAGACTTATAGATGACAGAGAAAAATACTACTTAAATAAATTATTCAAAGACAGAGTAAAGCTTGACTTTTCACTATTGAAATATGATGTGAATGAAATCCAAGAAGAACTGACAGATAGAATTATTTCTGAACACAAAAGGCTTAAAAATCATCCTATCTTACACAATAAAATTCTTGTTGAATTTATATTTAGAAATACAGCTGTAAAGTTTTATGATGATTTTTGCAATATAGTAAAGGAACAGAATTTAGATGCAGAAGTTCTGCTTATTACAGGTGATGACAGCAGATTTGAAAAAAAGAGAATAATAAATATATTAAATGAAAACAAGAAAAATGTGATTCTTATCGCCACTCAGGTTATCGAAGCAGGAGCAGATATAGATATGGATATAGGGTTCAAAGATATATCTATAATTGACAGTGAAGAACAATTCTTAGGAAGGATTAACAGGTCTTGTATCAAAGAAGAGGGCTTGGCTTATTTTTTTAATTTAGATGATGCAGGATATATTTATCGAGATGATGTGAGAAATTTATATGAACTTACTCTAAAAGATGAGAGCATGATGGAAATATTAAGAACTAAGGCCTTTGATAAGTATTATGAAAAGGTAATAGAATTTCTGGAGCAAATCAAAGAAAAAAACAATGAAAGAGGCATGGAGAATTTTATAAAAAGCATACTTCAAAAATTCAAGTTCGAAGAAGTAGAAAAGCATATGAAATTAATAGAAGATAAGAAAAAATACACTTTATTTATTAATACTACAATAAAGCTTCAAGATGGACGAGTAGTTGAAGGTAAAGAGGTGTGGGACAGATATTGTAAAACACTTATGGATAAAAAAATGTCATTTGCAAGAAGAAAAGTGGAATTATCACAAATTGCCGAAGATATGGATTATTTTACATACGAGATAGACGAACTGTTATTCACACATAATGACAGAATAGGCGATTTGATTTACATTGAAGATGGAAGCAAGTATGTAATCAACGGTAAATTTAACAGAAATAATTAAGCAATACCAATGTTGCAGAGTTTATATTTTAAATTCAAGGAGCGGAAATAAATTATGAATATAAACGGAACCTTAATAAACTATTATTTTCATTGTAAAAGGCAGTGCTATTTGCATGCAAACAGACTAAATTTTGAAAACAACAGTGAAGATGTTCATATAGGAAAAATATTGCATGAAATAAAAAATGAAGGTAAAGAAAGCGAGATAGCCATAGACAATATCAGGTTAGATAAATTAACAGATGATTATGTTATAGAGCTAAAAAAATCGGATGCCGATACAGAAGCGAGTAAATGGCAGCTGCTGTATTATCTAAAAATATTAAAGGATAAAGGAATAAAAAGAAAAGGGAAATTAGTCTTCGATGAAAAAAATAAGCAAAGCAAGAAAACTATAATAATTGAACTAACAGAAGAAGATGAAGAAAAATTATGTCACCTGATAGAAAATATTGTAAATTTAATTGAAGATTCCAATATCCCTGATGTAGAGAAGGCGCCTAAATGTAAAAAATGTTCATATTATGAATACTGCTATATTTAAGGAAGGATGAATACAAATGAAGACTAAATATATAATGTCAATGGGTGAATTAAAAAGAAAAGATAATTCCTTAGTGTTTTTAAATGAAAAGGGAAATAACTATATTCCTATAGAAAATACAAGAGAAATATATTGTATGAATGAAATTTCAATTAATACAAAACTTCTTGACTTTATTGGCAAGGCAGGTATAGTAATTCACTTTTTCAATTATTATAATCAATATTCAGGGACATTTTATCCGAAGGATTATCTTATAAGCGGAAAACTTCTCATAAAGCAAGTGGATAAATTTAAAACGGATAGATTGGATATAGCAAAATGTTTTGTGAAAAGTATAGCCCTTAATATTCACGAATTAATGTATCATTACTATAGGCATGGAAAAAACGAAGTTAAAGAATATTTGGATTGGCTTAAAAATGATTCCATTTCTATGATTAATAAAACTAATAAAGTTGAAGAACTTTTATTTGTTGAAGGAGATATTTGGAAGAGGTTTTACAGCTGCTTCAACATGATATTGCAAGAAGAATTTTGGATGAGTAAAAGGGTACGCCGTCCACCGGATAACCCAATAAATGCTTTAATATCCTTTGGAAATTCTATCCTATATACAAAAACAATTACCGAAATATATAATACCCATTTAAATCCTTCTATAAGCTATTTACACAGTCCTTCGGAAGGGAGATTTTCACTTGCATTGGATATAAGTGAAGCATTTAAACCGGTCATAGTTTATAAAACAATTTTTGAACTTGTTAATAAAAAGATATTGAAAGCAGACAAGCATTTTGATAAAAAGCTGAATTATTGCATATTAAATGAAGAGGGAAGAAATATATTTATAAAAGAATTAGAGATAAGATTAAATACTGCTTTCATGCACAAGACATTAAAAAGAAAAATTACATATCAGACAGCTATAAGATATGATTGCTACAAGCTGATTAAAAATATTATGGAGGACAAACCATTTAACCCATTCAACTTAAAGGAGATGATTTGATGGGTTCCAAGGAATATAACTATAACTATGCATTCTTGATGTATGACGTAAATGAAAAGAGAGTGCAAAAAGTATTTAAGGTTTGCAAGAAATATTTTTCTCACCATCAAAACTCAATTTTTAGAGGTAATATAACTCCATCAAATTTACTGAAATTAAAAAATGAGTTAAAAAACATTATAAATTCTGAAGAAGATTATGTAACCATTATAAAGTTCATGGGAAAGGGAAGCTTTGATGAAGAGGAATTAGGATTAAGCAAAAACAGTGAGAGCATGTTCCTTTAATTTTTCCAAAGACAAAATTCTTTTAATGTCAAAATAACCTTGGAAAAGCAGTAAGTGCCACGCATTTATTATGTAAAAAGGATAAAATCAAAATCACTGGAAAATAACAAAAGAAATATTGAGATTATAATGTTTCCATAGTATAATGAGAAATATAAACGGCTAAAATACAGTAGTTGAACCTTAACATTGGATGTATTGAAATGAAGGTTATCATATACCAGAGGTAGATACTGAATATGTTGAACCTTAACATTGGATGTATTGAAATACAGGAATCCACCTATTTAACTCCTTCAACTGCTCGTTGAACCTTAACATTGGATGTATTGAAATTCCATTATTTCTTTGTAAGTTTTTACATTTTGTAGTGTTGAACCTTAACATTGGATGTATTGAAATGGTGTTCCAGTTAGGACGATTGAAGATTTAATTAAAGTTGAACCTTAACATTGGATGTATTGAAATTAGTACATTTTGATTTTAGAATCAAAAAATATTTAGGTTGAACCTTAACATTGGATGTATTGAAATAAAAATATTTAGTTTATAAATATCAAAGAAAAAAAAGTTGAACCTTAACATTGGATGTATTGAAATGGTGATTAAAGATTGGGTTGATGAAAATTTTGATGAGTTGAACCTTAACATTGGATGTATTGAAATTAATTAGGAGCACAAAGCATGACAACAAACAAAGAAGTTGAACCTTAACATTGGATGTATTGAAATATTATCAGCAGCAGGGAATAGCCTTGCAACAAGACAGTTGAACCTTAACATTGGATGTATTGAAATAAGCGTATACTTCTGGAACACCACGAAAAACATAAGGTTGAACCTTAACATTGGATGTATTGAAATTCGTATGAAGTCATAACTCTTTTTTTTCTGAAATAAGTTGAACCTTAACATTGGATGTATTGAAATTGAAAGCTGATTATTCTGTTCCTCTTGGAGAGCATGTTGAACCTTAACATTGGATGTATTGAAATCCATAAATTATTAATCTACCGCATACCGGGCATTTAGTTGAACCTTAACATTGGATGTATTGAAATTCATCATATTTAAGCTGATAACCTACAGAAATAGACGTTGAACCTTAACATTGGATGTATTGAAATTAGCAGAGGAAGATGTGCTGACCTTCATGAAAAAGTTGAACCTTAACATTGGATGTATTGAAATAACTGTATTGATGTTGATATAACATCATTTAAGGGTGTTGAACCTTAACATTGGATGTATTGAAATGGAAGACCACATATACATTTTATCATATTTATTACCGTTGAACCTTAACATTGGATGTATTGAAATAAGGTAGGGTACATAGCATCTTTACTATTATCTAGGTTGAACCTTAACATTGGATGTATTGAAATTTATATAAGGTTGTCCATGCGGTTTGCCAATCAGTGTTGAACCTTAACATTGGATGTATTGAAATTGATTATGACCGTTATGATAATTATGATTATTTGTGTTGAACCTTAACATTGGATGTATTGAAATTCAGGATATGTAGGAGTAACACCAGCAGGATAAACAGTTGAACCTTAACATTGGATGTATTGAAATCAACATCACTCCTATACTTAAAAGCACGTTCTATATGTTGAACCTTAACATTGGATGTATTGAAATATTTTATATCCTTAATTTGCTTAACTGTCATTTCAGTTGAACCTTAACATTGGATGTATTGAAATTTGCAAGACGATTATATGAGCTTAAGGAATCAAATGTTGAACCTTAACATTGGATGTATTGAAATATTTCATCCATATTTATTTGTTTTTCTACAACTCCGGTTGAACCTTAACATTGGATGTATTGAAATCCGAAGAAACCTATCACAGCAGTAAAAATTGTACCCATGTTGAACCTTAACATTGGATGTATTGAAATCGTTCAACTGGAGTAGTACTACCCCACGTAAGTTGAGTTGAACCTTAACATTGGATGTATTGAAATCTGAATACATTACGGAAAAATGTATCTATATCTAAAGTTGAACCTTAACATTGGATGTATTGAAATGCAATTTGATTTTATTGGACTTTTGAAACTTGCCTGTTGAACCTTAACATTGGATGTATTGAAATAAAGGTACGTAAGCCAATCCATTTGCATGGCTGCCGTTGAACCTTAACATTGGATGTATTGAAATTTGGCTTTGCCTTCGTTCTTTATTTCTGCTATTAGTTGAACCTTAACATTGGATGTATTGAAATTCATCTTCCTGAAGTCTATACCGTCTATGGTTACGTGTTGAACCTTAACATTGGATGTATTGAAATTGCTGTTATTAAGGTCTGCTATAGGCTGTCCTAAAGTTGAACCTTAACATTGGATGTATTGAAATATATTGTACATTCTTTCGACCAGATGATTATGCTTGTTGAACCTTAACATTGGATGTATTGAAATTCAACAAAACCATCTAAATTTAAATATGTATAAGTAGTTGAACCTTAACATTGGATGTATTGAAATTCAAAAATGATAATAGAACCCTCTTCAAATTCTCCGTTGAACCTTAACATTGGATGTATTGAAATTACAATAAACACAAAAGAATAGAACTAATAATTTAGTTGAACCTTAACATTGGATGTATTGAAATCACTTTCCACATCTTGTAGGTTCTGCTTTGCCCTCTGTTGAACCTTAACATTGGATGTATTGAAATCGCTTTTCGGAGTTGATTGCAGATTTTGAAAAAAGGTTGAACCTTAACATTGGATGTATTGAAATGCACATAATATCCCGTCAACAGCTAAACGAGGTAAGTTGAACCTTAACATTGGATGTATTGAAATTTATTTTCTTTGGCAATTATGCCGTATATACCTTCAGTTGAACCTTAACATTGGATGTATTGAAATAGGCTATAAAATTGAGCGTGTATTCGCCGTTTATGACCGTTGAACCTTAACATTGGATGTATTGAAATGAAGGTAACACAATAACAGTAACAGGTAGTGCTGGTTGAACCTTAACATTGGATGTATTGAAATATAATAAATTCTTTTGTCTTTAAAACACCGCTACCGTTGAACCTTAACATTGGATGTATTGAAATCCAAAAATTGACTATGCATTTAAGCAAATGATGAACGTTGAACCTTAACATTGGATGTATTGAAATTTTTTTAAAGTAATGTACTTTACTTTTTGTGTCATAGTTGAACCTTAACATTGGATGTATTGAAATAGGATGAGGCTGAGAAGGCCGAAGAGCAGATTACAAGTTGAACCTTAACATTGGATGTATTGAAATCAGATTGCTGGGGCAGCACAGGAAATAAGTGGTATAGTTGAACCTTAACATTGGATGTATTGAAATAAGCATCGTTTAGTCTAACTGCTAAATGATAATGAGTTGAACCTTAACATTGGATGTATTGAAATTTTTTACACCTCTTTTCATATTTTTTATTGATTTTTGTTGAACCTTAACATTGGATGTATTGAAATCCGACAAGCAAACGCACAATATCTAAAGTCATAAGTTGAACCTTAACATTGGATGTATTGAAATTAAGCACCACAAACGCAAAAAAACAAATAGTGCAAAGTTGAACCTTAACATTGGATGTATTGAAATTGGAGCTTATCCAAAGCCTTTTCATAGGTTTAGTACGTTGAACCTTAACATTGGATGTATTGAAATAAGTCGGACAAACAGTTTCTAAGGGGCAATTGATAGTTGAACCTTAACATTGGATGTATTGAAATTAAATCAATTCTGATTTCGCCATCTCCGCTATATTCGTTGAACCTTAACATTGGATGTATTGAAATTTAAAGCTAGCATAATATCCATAGAACGTGATATCTGTTGAACCTTAACATTGGATGTATTGAAATTCTCTAAGCAGTTTGATATATTCCTCTGTGTTAGGGTTGAACCTTAACATTGGATGTATTGAAATGTACAACCTCCGGCATCTCTTATTACTTTTTCCATAGTTGAACCTTAACATTGGATGTATTGAAATAGGTTAAAATATTGAAAAATCAATAAAAAATGAAGTGTTGAACCTTAACATTGGATGTATTGAAATTAAGGATGGAGCCGTTCATTTTCATGGCCTTGTTAGTTGAACCTTAACATTGGATGTATTGAAATGATTAATGGTTATGAAATTTTGAATCAGGATATGTGTTGAACCGGCTAATTGATTTTTGATACCCATATCGACAATGTAATATTTTTCAAGGGTTTTTAGGAACATTTTACCTTTTAAATCATAACGGTTTGCCTTGTATAGAATAAAAGCATTTTCCTGCATTTTTAGATAATTGTCTATGGTGCCACTGGTTGTTTTTCGGCCGTTGCTAGTGAGATAATCACTGATTTCCTTTGTGGAAACTATACTGCCGATATTAGAAGCGATGAATTTTATGATGCTTTCTAACAGAGCCCAGTTTCATTTCGTTCAATAACATCTTTCATAAGAACGGTATTATAAATACCTTCAAGAAAAGGTCTAAATGGGTAATTATTATCACTACATGCAGAATGTTAACTGCAACATATGAAATGATGGCGAAGTTGATAAGACCGACAGAGAAAGTGAACTGTTTGTCAGGGTTGTACTCAAATATTGCATATACAAGTATCAGCAGCAAACCCGGAACGATTGCTTTAAATAGAAAAGCCGCCATTGGCTCGCTAAACAAAGACAACATAAGAGGATTTGCTTCTAAGCAGCATTTTGAATTAATTAAGAGTATACTGAATAAAATATCCGACAGGTTTAATGCATACAACAATATTAGTTTTTTATTTAAAGTTAGTTTTTTTAAAATGGAATTCATTATAATCACCAAATTTGAATTATATATAATACTATAATATTATAAATGATATGGTAAATTTAAGAAGTCGAATTCTATCGAGGGGATAAGACTTCACCAATAAATGATATAGAGTTACTATTCACAGTATCCTTAAAGAAAAATAAGAAAAATATCCGCTCACGGTTTCGGACACGAATAATTCTAAAGCTCATTGCGGCTAAAAATTATATTCGTGTCCTGAAAATGTTCGCTATATATTTTTCTTATTTTTCATCCTGACTTTGTAACTGTGAATAGTAACGATGTAGAAACACCAATAGGAATAGTTACTCAATCAGCTTGTTTTTAAAATAATATTTGTGTATAATTAGAAATATCAGGATATGTTTGATAAAGCTGTACAGAAGATATCCGTGGGAGTTTCATTATGATAATATTTACAGATACATAGAAATGAATAATATTTTTTTGCTAATATGTTCAGTCTGGGTTTTATGAAAATAAGGATGATACTTAAGGAAAGGGTAAGCAATTATGGATAAAAAAAGGGTGCATTATGCAAAAGCATTAAAGAAAATGAATGTAAAACATCATAGCAAGCTTGAAGACGAGGGCAATTATACCGGATGTATCATATGCGGAAAGCCGATAATATACGAAGAGCAGGCTACAGAAAGAATGTGTGTCATTTGTCACAAAAACTTTGCCTCTAACGCCGCATGTATAGATGGACACTTTGTCTGTGATTTATGTCATGGCTCCGGTGTTGATTCCTTGGTTTCATTGTTGCTGAACAGCGGTGAAAAAAGTCCGTCCAGATTATTGCAGCAGGTTTTCAATCTGCCTGAAATACATATGCATGGACCTGAACACCACCGCATTGTTCCCGGAGTCCTCCTGACAGCCTTTTATAATAACGGAGGAAATATTGATCTGGGGAAATCGCTTAGCGAAGCTATGAAAAGAGGTAAACAGGTTCCTGGAGGAACATGTGGTTTTTGGGGTGTATGCGGTTCGGCTGTAGGTGTAGGTATTTATGCCAGCATCGTAACAGGTTCCAATCCATTGAATGGTGAAGTGTGGCATTTGCCGCAACAGTTGTCCTCTAGGTGTTTGTCAAAAATTGCTGAAGTCGGAGGTCCGCGCTGCTGCAAGCGCACAAGCCTCATAGCTATTGAAGAGTCAATACGGTTCACAAAAGAAAAGCTGGGTATTTCAATGCCGGAAGAACGTACAAAATGCACGTTTTCGTCAAAGAACAAGGAATGTCTGAAAGAGGACTGCCCATATTACAGCGGAGTACCCCATTAAAACCATTTTTTATACCAATTAATCTATAACTTTTTGACATCTCCAAGCATTTGTTTTATAATTAAAACAAATCAAAATTAAGGGAGCATATTATGAATATAAGATTTTTAGGAGCAGTAAAAGGTGTAACAGGTTCAAGTCATCTGATTCAATTTAAAGATAAGAAAATATTGCTTGACTGCGGGATGTACCAAGGCAAGGACGAAGATTTGAACATAGAAGAATTTGAAGTAAATCCGGCTGATATAGATATGTTGTTTTTAAGTCACAGCCATATAGACCATAGCGGAAGGATTCCGTTATTGGTTAAAAATGGATTTAAGGGAGAAATTTATTGCTCAAAGCCGACATATGACCTTTGCGAAATTATGCTGATAGATTCTGCGCATATTCAAGAAACAGAAGCGGAGTGGAAAAACAAAAAAGCAATGCGCCAGGGAAGAAAGCTTGTTGAGCCTATGTATACTCAAAGTGACGCAATGGAAAGCTTCCAATATTTCAAGCCTGTACAGTATGACCAGATTATAAATATTACAGAAGGGCTGACTGTTAAATTTAACGATGCGGGACATATATTGGGTTCGTCAATCATTGAAATGTGGTTTGATTACAATAATGAAAATGTCAAACTGGTTTATTCAGGTGATTTAGGAATGCATGAAAAACCTCTGTTAAAGGATCCTGCTGTCATTGAAAAAGCAGATTATGTAATAATGGAAGCTACTTATGGAGACAGGGTTCACGACAACATTGAACAACGAACAGAAGAGCTGATTAATATAATTTTGAAAACAACAAAGAGAGGCGGAAGCGTCATAATACCGTCTTTTGCAGTAGGCAGGACACAAGAGCTTATTTACGAATTAAATAAATATTACGACAGCAATCTGGATAAAATCGGAACAAAGGAAAATGAGCTTAGAAAAATACCGGTTTACATTGACAGTCCGCTTGCAACTAAAGCAACCGAGGTGTTTAAAAACAATGCCAATGTATTTGATTCTGAGGCAAGAGGATATATTATGTCGGGAGATAATCCTTTGGAATTTGAGAACCTCCATTTCACTCAAAGTGCAGAAGAATCCAAGGCTTTGAATTTTTCCTTTGAACCGAAAATAATAATTTCCGCCAGCGGAATGTGCGAGGCAGGAAGAATTAAACACCACTTGAAGCATAATTTATGGAGAAAAGAATCAAGCATAGTATTTGTGGGATACCAAGCAGAAGGAACGCTGGGCAGGAAATTACTGGATGGTGAAAAGATTGTCAAGGTACTGGGTGAAAGTATAAATGTCAAGGCTGAAATATACAATGTAGAAGGATTTTCTGGTCACGCCGACAAGACAGCACTTTTAGAATGGCTCAAGGGCTATAAAGAAAAACCAAATACTGTCTTTATCGTACACGGCGAGGAGGAATCCAAGCTTAACTTCGCCAGGGAGGTTAAAGAGACCTTGGGTTTAAACACAATAATTCCTGAGTACAATGTTGTCTATGAAATAAAAAAATCTAAAAACATTGAAAGGGTACCGGTTTTCACTTCTGAAAAGGTCTGTGCTAAACCGGAAGCTTCATCAAAGGGAAATGTCAATGAAAAGCTCATAAGTGATTTACTGACGGATGTAGATGAGCTTAAACAAATATTTGATGTTGCTTTTGAAAGAACTAAAAAGCATGTTAAAGAGAATATCAACATGGAGGATTATAAAAAAATCAACAATACAATAATTGATTTGGAAAATGAATTAATCAACCTTACTATGCTTACAAACGAATAAATTCAGGAGAAAAAGATGAAAACACTGGCCATAGTAAGCTATACAATAGAATCGGTCAACAGCTATTACAATCAAATAAGAAGCTTGTTTTCAGACAGAATTAAAATAAAAAAATACTGCCTGAAGGATTTGAATAAGATTAAGGGAAGCAGTATTGACACAGATGTCTTATTAATACCCTCTTATCACCTTTTTAAAAAAATAAAAAATCTTGTCAGCCAGGATACTGAGCTTTTATTTGCCAACAGAACAATATCAAAAGCCGGCATGGATAAAATAAATAATATATCAGAAGGTTCTAAGATAGTGTTGATAGACGAAAGCCCTGAAATGGCCGAGCAGATTATATCTATAATTTACCAGCTGGGAGCAAGACATGTTGAATTTAATTCCTTCTGGTCAGATAACAGCACAAATGACAACGATAAGATTTTTATTATATTGGGCCAATCCGATTATACACCTGCAAATGCAAGGGAAATAATAAATGTAGGCAACAGTTTGCTGGACATAAATTCCATTATTGACATAGGTACAAAATTTGATTTGTTTTCTATGCTGGACAGACAAGATGTGGTAAGAAGCTATACGGAAATAAAGACAGCAAATTTCGGGCTTCTGCAAATATTAGGACTTACCAACTCCAGAGAAAGCCAGCTTGACATTTTGCTGCAGACAATTGAAGAAGGCGTTATAGGAATAAACACTGACGGCAATATATTTTTGTATAATGAAAATGCAAAGGATATTGTACAAAAGGAAAATGAATATGTCCTGAACAAAAATGGGTTAAAGCTGCTGCCTGAAATACCATTTTCATACACTCTGGAGAATCTGAAGCCCCTGGAAGAAAAAATAATTAAAATCAACGGATATGACGTTGTAGTATCGGTGAATCCTCTGCTCCATTCAAAAAAGGTGTATGGAGCAGTTGCAATACTCAGAAAGTATTCGGATTTGGAAAAAAAAGAATACAACTTGAGAAAAAAGCTGATCGGAAAGGGCTATGCAGCAAAATATGACTTCAAGGATATCTTCGGAATCAGCAGCACTATAACGGAATGCAAAAATATAGCTAAGAGAATGTCAATTTCCAACTCATCAATTTTAATTACCGGAGAAACAGGAACAGGCAAGGAGCTGTTTGCCCAGGCCATACATAATAATTCCCTGAGAAAGGAATTCCAGTTTGTTCCTGTTAATTGCGGTGCCTTTCCGGAAAATCTTCTGGAAAGCGAGCTTTTCGGTTATGAGGACGGAGCCTTTACAGGAGCGCGAAAGGGAGGAAAACCGGGATTATTTGAGCTAGCTCATAATGGAACCTTATTTTTGGATGAAATAACAGAGATGCCTATGAACCTGCAGGTCAAGCTCTTAAGGGTGCTGCAGGAAAGAGAAGTTGTAAGGCTTGGCGGGGACAGAATAATAGATGTTGATATAAGGATTATTGCGGCCACCAATAAGGACATAAAGGAAATGGTTGAAAAGGGTGAGTTCAGGCAGGACTTGTTTTACAGACTCAATGTCCTTCCTTTGAAAATACCTCCTCTTCGTGACAGAAAATCAGATATTGTCGGTTTGTTTGACTATTTGAAAAAATCATTCAACAGTAATTTCGTATTGACAGAAAGGGCAAAGGAAGCACTTGTAAACTACAGCTGGAACGGCAATGTGAGAGAGCTTAGAAATTGTGTTGAATATTTGGTGAATTTAGGCTTCAGGGAGATAGATGACAAGGATTTACCCATAGATTTCAGAGACAGTAAAGCTGATGCAAAATTAACCCCCGGAGAACAGGAATTAATTGAAGCATTTCTTGAGGAAACAGGTAATAACTTGAAAAAATATATTTTTGTTCTTAATGAGCTGAAAAATGCGTATGTAAAAAATCAAAGGCTGGGCAGAAGAAGTATTTGCGAAACAGCCAGGACAAGAAATATTTTTATAAGCGAACAAGAAATAAGAGCAATTCTTGTTAATTTGGAGAAATCTAAAATGGCAGAAATCAATATAGGAAGAAGCGGCACAGTAATAACAGACTTCGGAGAGAAAGCATTAAATTACTTATCAATGGGTTAAATGGGTACATAGACTATACCATTTAACCCTTATATTTATTTAAAAATATAATAACCTTTAAATTAGTTTTTTTAATTGATTGCAATTCCAAGCATGATATTTTTTATTGCATAAAAAAATATGTGGCACAGTTTATGCATATATAATAGTAGATTTTTATGACTATTTTCTGCATGTTCATCAAGGCATGAGAAAAAGCACAATAATAACTATATTATCCTTTACTATAATATATGATTTGGAGGAGGCAAAAATTGAAAAAATTATTGACAGGCAACGAAGCTATTGCTCGCGGAGCTTATGAAGCAGGCATTCATTATGCAGCTGCTTATCCGGGAACACCAAGCACAGAAATATTAGAAAATATTGCTCCATATAAGGAAATAATAGCAGAATGGGCACCAAATGAAAAGGTGGCAGTCGAGTCTGCGGTAGGGGCTTGCTATGCAGGAGCAAGAACATTGACAGCTATGAAGCATGTAGGACTCAATGTTGCGGCTGACCCGTTTTTTACAATGGGCTACACTGGTGTAAACGGTGGAATGGTACTGATAAGTGCTGATGATCCAAGCATGCATTCATCACAAAATGAACAGGACAACAGATATTATGCAAAAATGGCAAAGGTGGCTTTGGTAGAGCCGTCGGACAGCCAGGAGTGCAAGGATATGGTTAAGACAGCCATTGAAATAAGTGAAAAATATGATGTCCTGGTGATGATAAGAATGACAACAAGGATATGCCACAGCAAGTCAGTGGTTGAAATTGGAGAACGTACAGAGGTTCCAATTAAGCCATATACAAAAAATACAAATAAGTTTCTGATTGCTCCGGCAGTTGCAAAACAGCTGCATGTTGTAGTTGAAAAAAAACTTAAAGAGCTTGAAAAATTCTCAAATGAAACTGAATTGAATTTCATTGATTGGAATGACAAAAAAATAGGAGTTATTACTTCCGGAGTTTCTTATCAATATGCAAGAGAAGTATTTGGTGATTCTGCTTCTTATTTGAAAATAGGATTTACAAATCCTCTTCCAATGGAAAAAATCAAAAAGTTTGCAGAGGAAGTTGATACTTTATATGTAATTGAAGAAGTAGAGCCATTCATAGAAGAACAAATAAAAGCTGCAGGAATTGATTGTATCGGCAAAAATAAAATACCTAACGTATGGGAGTTAAACCCTGATATAGTTGAAAAATCATTGCTCGGAACTGAGAAAGAAACAATTGATTATGATAAAACAATTGCAGTTGGCAGACCTCCAACATTATGTGCAGGATGTCCTCACAGAGGATTCTATTATGAATTGTCAAGAAGAAAAAATATTATGATAACAGGTGACATCGGATGCTATACTCTTGGTGGAGCTGAGCCATTAAACGCAATGGATACTTGTGTTTGTATGGGTGCCAGCATCAGCATGGCTCATGGTGCCAAGAAGGTTTTTGATAAGAATAATGATGACAAGCGTCTTGTTGCGACAATAGGAGACTCAACATTCTTCCATTCAGGTATGAATAGCTTGCTGGACGTTGTTTATAATAAGAGCAATACAATAACCTGTATACTTGACAACAGAATAACTGCTATGACAGGACATCAGGAAAATCCGGGCACAGGCTTCACACTTCAGGGAGATACAACAAAAATTGCGGATATAGAAACAATTGTAAAAGCACTTGGCGTTGACAAGATTAAAACAATCAATCCATTAAGAAGAGATGAAATGAAGGAAGCAATGGACTGGGCATTTGAACAAACTGAACCGACAGTAATTATTTCAAGATATCCCTGCGCGCTTAAAAAATATTCTGAGCAGGATGTAGAAGAATTTGGACCTATACAGGGTGAATGCATAGTGAATCAGGATACCTGCATAGGATGCAAGGCATGTGTAAGAACAGGATGTCCGGCAATCCATTTCAAAAATGAAATTAAAAAATCTTCTATTAATGAAACTCAATGCGTAGGTTGTGAATTATGCATGCAGGTATGTCCTGTTAAAGCTATCAGTAAGGTGGGTGAATAATATGGCAAATAAAAATATTTTATTAGTAGGTGTAGGCGGTCAGGGTACAATACTGGTTAGTAAAATTTTATCAACAGGGCTTTTAGAGGCCGGCTATGATGTAAAAATGTCAGAGATACATGGTATGGCACAAAGAGGCGGAAGCGTGTCAACCCAGGTAAGATACGGTGAGAAGGTTTATTCACCGATAATCGGAATCGGTGATGCGGATATATTAGTATCATTTGAAACTATGGAAACCTTAAGATGGCTTGAATTTCTAAAACCGAGCGGTGTTGTGGTATTAAATGATTATGAAATACCTTCAGCTCCGATACTTTCAGGAAAGGTTGATTATCCTCAGGGAATAATTGAGGTAATAAAACAAAAAGCCAATACAACAGTCATAAAAGCTGCTGAAATTGCAGAAAACCTGGGAAGCATGAAGGTAATGAATGTCGTGCTTTTAGGTGCTTTGATTAAGTCAATGAACCTGACTGATATAGATTGGGAAAAAGTAATAAAGGATTTAGTAAAAGAAAAATTTGTTGATTTAAATATTAAAGCCCTTCATGCAGGCATGGATTGTATAGGCTGTGAAGAAGGCAGCTGTTAATAAATTAATCAAGTGAACTCGTTCAACCAAAGTTGAAAAGGCACACCCGCTTATTGAAGCGGGGGTCATAATAATTTGATATATGAGAGGTAATATGAGTTATAAAATATTAGCGATAAATCCCGGATCAACTTCAACTAAAATTTCATTGTATGAAGATGAACAAGAAATATTTACAAAAAAGCTGGATCACCCGTTAGAACAAATCGAAAAATTTGATAATGTTGAAGATCAGCTGCAAATGAGAAAAAATCTTGTTATGGCTACCCTGGAAGAAAATAATTTTGACATTAAAGAGTTGTCTGCTGTTGTGGCCAGAGGAGGCATGTTGCCTCCGGTAAAGACAGGAGCATATATAATCAATGATTTAATGGTAGACAGAGTGGAAAGACGTCCGATTATGGAACATGCTTCAAATCTTGCGGCGCCAATCGCCTATAGCATAGCACAAGCTGCGGGCGTACCGTCATATATATATGATTGTGTAATGGCTGACGAGCTTCCTGACATAGCCAGAATATCGGGAATGCCGGAAATTCCCAGAACAAGCTCAAGCCACGTATTAAATACCAGGGCTATGGCTATCAAGGCAGCTAAAGAGCACGGCAGAAAATATGAAGATATGAATATAATAGTGGCTCATTTAGGCGGCGGAATATCAATTAATATTCATGAAAAGGGAAGAATAGTCGATTTGCTTTCAGACGATGAAGGGCCGTTTTCACCTGAACGGGCAGGAAGAGTTCCGTGCAGAGATTTAATCAATCTTTGCTATTCCGGTAAGTACGACAAGAAGACTATGCAAAGAAAGCTGAGAGGAAACGGCGGACTGAGAGCATACCTGAACACAATTGACGCAAGAGAAGTTCAGCAGATGATAGAAGGCGGCAACGAAGAAGCAAGACTGGTGTATGAAGCCATGGCATATCAGATAGCCAAGGGAATCGGCGAGCTTGCAACAGTGGTTGAAGGCAATGTGGATGTAATTGTTTTGACCGGCGGCATTGCATAT
>JAEXUD010000031.1 GCA_023453025.1 Bacillota bacterium | reverse complement strand
CTTATGACTTAATGATTCAAAATTATTGCTATACATATGTATTTGCTTTTCCTTCTCATTTTAATTATACTGATATTGACCTACTTTTCGATGAGCCAGCTGACCTATTATTAGATTAGCACATACAATAAGTAATGAAGAATCTTATTATACAATAAGACTCTTCAAATCAAATATTATCTTACATGTTCAGGTGTTATTAAAAATTCGTAGTCCGGGTGAGGGCTGGTTATAGGGGTTAAGTGAACATCATAATCCGTGGTTATATTGGGGTATATCTGAATATTCATTAAATTCACAGGGTGATACCTAAAATGGTTAACAGTCATATAATATTGCGTGCTGGGATGTGAATTGACTCTATCTATTACAGGTAATTCGATTATAGGAATTTTACCGTTCTCATCCGTAATATGCCTTGCAACGAGATCTGCCGTGCCATGTTCGCTGTATAATCCTTCAAATGTCAGTAAATAAACTGTTGCGCTTACAAATGTTACAGGCTCTTTGGTAAATTTATTGATTATTTTAACAGATAATTTACCTTTTTCCTTCAATGTACTTGATTTATTGGTAACTTTTTTATATGTTCTGCAATGTTTTCTTCTATTAATCATACTTTTTTTCCTTTCTATAGATTAGGTTCATATAGTTATTATATGAATTAAGAAAATTGATGATTATTGTGATAAATTTTCTGATTTTTTATAATAAATAGTGGATTTAATAAAAGTATTAATATTTATTCAAAAATGAAAAATAATCATTCGTTTAAATATACATTGAAATAACTTTTTTTTATGGTAAAATATACTTAGTACAAGCTTCTTTGTAATAGAAAAATGAGGTTATGGAGGTACTATGATTATTTGGAGTATAATAGAGATTTTAGTGAATTTTTTACAGGTATTTGTAATCTTCAAGACATATGATTTATATTATAATCGCAGGCTTATTTGGAAGAATTCAGTAGAATGGACTATAATTATTATGGCTATATTGCTAAGTGTGCTGAATTATATATATCCAACCGGCTTAAATCCTTATTATTATTTAAGTTACATCTTTTTGATTTATATTGTAGCTTTGATTATATTTGATGGCAGCTTTCTTTCGAAAGCATTCATGGTTTTATTAATTATTACTATACTTTCGGTATGTGAACTTTTAGCTGCTGTAATGGTTTCTAGTGCAGCTGGGTTATATTTAAAGTCAATTCAGGAACAAAATTTTGGAAGATTTGAAGTAATGGTTATATCACAAACAGTATTCATATATATTTATCTGTTACTTAAACAAAAAAATAATAAAAATGAAATGATTTTATTAGATAACAAGTATTACATTTTGGTTGGAACAATTTTGTTTTTAACTGTTGTAGTAATTCTTATTGTTGTGTGGATGTATGGAAATTTAAGAATTGATGATATTAACGTAAATAATATTCTTGTTGTTTTAACCATGTGCGTTTCTTTAATATCAATAGTGTCAATTGCTTTATCTTCCAGAATTATTAAGGATATGAGCGAAAAACATAAAAACGACTTAGAGCTGCAGCAAATGAAGATGGAACAGTCCTATTATTCTGATGTTAATTCTGTTTTGGAAGAAATAAGGATATTAAGACATGACATGAGAGGTGAGCTGGCAATAATTCATGGATATAATGAATTAAACCAAAGGGATAAAATTAGAAATCATATTGAAAAGAAGCTTGATGAAATGAACATAGAGCTTTTGCCGCAAATAGACAGTGAAAAAATAATCACTTCTTTTTTAAACTTTAAGATAAAGGAAGCTAAATTGAAAAATATTCCGGTTGAAATTGACTGCAACATAGACAAAGATGATGTGATATTAATTGATAAAAATGATTTGTGCAGAATTATAAATAATGTTATGAATAATGCAATTGAAGCATGCTTAGATTGCAACGAAAAATATATTAAATTGCTTATTAACAAATTTGATGATTATATTATAGTAAAATGCGAAAATCCCTATGAAGGAATATTACAAATAAAAGGAGATAAAATTCAAACTATTAAAGAAGATAAAACTAAACATGGTTACGGATTAAAAAGCATCAGAAGTATTGCAGAAAAATATAATGGTTTTGTCTATACAAATCCTAGCAATAATATATTTCAAATAAGTGTGCAAATTTATAATATGCAAATTAGCTAATAAATATTCGATATATGTTTTAATTTCTAAAAATCTTTTGCATTAATATTCCTTTGCTAAATATTGATATTATAAGATTTCAAGCTTTGCCGTTCAAGCAATGAAAACAACCAAATAGACAATTATAGCAAAAAATGTTGAATAATTAATTATTTTGTTGTAAAATGCTGGTAACAAGTAAAAGGAGGAGTTTTTATGAAAAAATCTTTGTCCATTTTATCATCATTTGCTGCATTTTTGGTAGTTACAGCTCAGGCAACCATGGGAACTGCTTGTATAATTTTGGTGAATCAACCAAAAGTACCAGAATGTCTATTGAATGATGATAAATAAAATTTCAGTGCTGTTATCTGAAGAAATTAAGCTTAGGCTTAATTCTTCAGATAATGAAAAGGAAGTTTATGCATACAGCATTGAAGTTCTTCTGTCATTGCTGATAAATTTTACTTTTCTTGTTATAGCAGCTTATATACTAAAAAAACCTACTGAGCTAGTAATTTTTGTTATATTTTTTTCCGGGCTTAGGGCATATGCGGGAGGGTACCATGCAAAATCGCATATAGAGTGTTTTTCCATATCATTGTTTATATTTATTATATCTGCCATCAGCAACACATATCTTAAATTATACGGTGAATTAATCTTAATAATAGGAATTTTGCTATCTATAACTGTAATTTTTTTATTCGCTCCTTCTGAATCGGAAAATAAGCCACTAAGCAAAAAAGAAAAAATAAAGTACAAGAAATTCAGCAGAATAATTGTTATAATTTTATCCATGGGTGCTCTTTGCTTGTACTTTACAAGAGAATTTAACGGATGTATTTATATAACAGCTGCAGTGTCAATGTCAATTGAATCCTTAAGTTTGTTTAAAAAATAAATTTGTTTTATAATGTCAGTCCAATGATTAATTCAGTGAACTGACATTTTTGTATGCCCTAATCCTTTTTTTAAGTATTTTTT
Source organism: Bacillota bacterium (assembly GCA_023453025.1). Taxonomy (GTDB): domain Bacteria; phylum Bacillota; class Clostridia; order Tissierellales; family Sedimentibacteraceae; genus Sedimentibacter. Next base: position 26,640 of record JAEXUD010000031.1, on the reverse strand, counting down.
TCTGAAAAACAGCGGTAGGTCAACAGCACAGAATGCCAAATTTGATGCATTCTCCTGCGATTATGCGATTAAATGATTGGTGGTCAGAAGCCGGTTGGTAATTGCTTAATTGATTAACATAATTATACATTGAAAATTCTTGAAAATATGTTATAATTATATATATTTTTACGCAGGATGTGAAAAAATGACATTTAATATTGCTGTTTGCGATGATTCGGAAGAATATGCTGAAATTGTGACAAAAATGATTCAAGAAGTTATGATAAAAAATAATATTAATTTCAACATCAGCACATTTATATCCTCAAAAAAACTTATACAAACATTTAAAGAATTAAATTTAGATATAATATTTTTAGATATGGAGATGCCAGAAATAAATGGCATTGAAACCGGACTTTTAATTCGTGATATAAATGAAAAGATTGTTATTTTTTATCTGACATCTCATAAGGAATACGCTTATGACTCTTATAAGGTAAAAGCAAGGAATTATTTGCTTAAACCTGTGAGCTTCTCTCAATTGGAATCTAATTTGCTTGATAGCCTAAAGACTATTAAGGAAAGTATACGGTACTTGGATGTAAAGGATGTCAATAACATAATGCACCGCATACCAATAGATGAAATTACTCACATATTAAGAAAAAAAGAAGATAGAAAGCTACATATTTATATGTTGGACAAAAGAGAAATCATAATAGTACAAACCCTTGAAAATATTGAAAAAGAAGTCAGTGGCTATGAATATATTGCTAGATCAAGTAAATCATGCATAGTAAATATGCTAAATATAAGAACAATTGTTAAAAATGCAATCTATTTCAGCAATGAAGCAGTAGAATATGCAAGCAGAAGATGTCTTTCGGAATTAATATATAAATTTAATATCAGAAGATTAAAAGAATGACATGCTTGACAAAGGTGGTCATTATTATAATTTCAATAAATTCCGTTAAGACAATTAATTTAACCGAATAAGCAAATAGGCGCAAAAGCATTGAATATTGAACAATTGTATTGTATTATATATGAAAGCGGGGATTAATAAATTATTTATCATAATTAGAAATACAGCTTTTCTAATGATACATATGAAATGTTATTTAAATGTTGTTTGTGGAGCAATAAAAGAGTATTAGGGACATAATAGACAGTTTTCTGTCTATTATTTTTTTGAAAGCTTTTCTTTTGTATTTTATTGTTGTAAAATTATTGGAATAATGTTATTATTTAATGCAGTTAAAAAAATAATAGCCAGGTGTATTATGATAGATGATATTATTAAAATAGAAAATGTGAAATTCAAATATGACAAGGAAGATACTGTGTACGCAGTTGATGGGGTTAATCTCAATATCAGAAAGGGAGAATTTACCGCAGTAATCGGTCATAATGGCTCAGGTAAATCTACCTTGGCTAAGCTTATAAATTCTATTCTTTTGCCAACTGAAGGTAAAATATATGTAAAAGGAATGGACACAACTGATGACTCTAAGCTTTGGGATATAAGACAGACTGCAGGCATGGTATTTCAGAATCCGGATAATCAACTTGTTGCAACAATTGTCGAGGAAGATATTGCCTTTGGCCCTGAAAACCAAGGCGTTGAACCTTCTGAGATAAGGAGAAGAGTTGACGAGGCATTGAATGCTGTCGGAATGTATGAATTCAGGAGAAGACCTCCACATATGCTGTCAGGAGGACAGAAGCAAAGGATAGCAATAGCCGGTATACTTGCTTTGAATTCTGATTGCATAATTTTGGATGAGCCAACCGCTATGCTTGACCCTTCAGGCAGGAAGGAAGTAATGGAAACCCTTAAAAAATTAAAGGATAAAGGAAAAACAATCCTTTTAATAACACATTATATGGATGAAGCAGTGCAGGCGGACAGAGTAGTAATTATGGATAAAGGCAATATAAAATTAGATGGAACTCCAAAGGAAGTTTTTCGGAACATAGATGAAATTAAAAAATTCGGACTTGATGTTCCACAGGTCACAGAGCTTGCCCAAGAGCTTGCAAAGGAAGGCTTGAATATTCCATATGATACAATTGATGTTAAGGAATTGGTGGATTTGTTATGTCAATAAAATCGGAAAATATAAAATATATATACTCAGAGGGAACACCCTTTAGAACAGTAGCCCTGGATGATATAAATTTAGAAATTCAAGAAGGGGACTTTCTTGGAATAATCGGACACACAGGATCGGGTAAATCTACGCTTATTCAGCTGCTGAACGGATTAGAAAAGCCCACTGAGGGGACAATTACAGTTGACGAAACAGTTGTTGGGGAAGATAAAAAGTTACTTAGTAAAATAAGACAGACGGTAGGTCTTGTATTTCAATATCCTGAATATCAGCTGTTTGAGGAAACTGTTGCAAAGGATGTTGCTTTTGGTCCTATGAATTTAAAATTAAATCAAGAAGAAATTGACAAAAGAGTAAAAGAGTCTTTAGAGCTGGTAGGTTTTAATTATAATAAAATTAAGGACGTTTCTCCTTTTGATTTGTCCGGGGGACAAAAAAGAAGGGTTGCAATTGCGGGAGTATTGGCGATGAAACCAAATTATCTTGTGCTTGACGAGCCTACAGCCGGACTTGATCCTGCAGGAAGAAATGAAATATTTTCTCAAATCAAGCTTCTTCACGAAAAAGCGAATGTTACGGTGATTTTAATTTCCCACAGCATGGAGGATATTGCTAAACTGGTTAACAAGGTGATTGTGTTGTACAAGGGTAAAATTCATATGCAGGGATCTCCAAAGGAAATATATGCTCAGGCAGAAGAACTTGAAAAAATAGGACTAGGAGTTCCGCAGGTTGCTCAAATTGTAAATGAACTTAGAAAACGAGGCTTTAATATAAAAACTGATATAATAACTGTTGAAGAAGCAAAAAAAGAAATAATGAGGGAAGTGAGCAAACGACATGTTTAAAAATTTGACTATTGGACAGCATTATCCTGTGGATTCACCTGTTCACGAGCTTGATCCAAGAGTAAAAATTATAATTACATTTATTTTTATAATTTCCTTGTTTCTTATAGAGAGCTTTGCAACTTATTTAATTGTAGTAGCTTTTTTGGCAGCAGCAATCATAATTTCCAAGGTTCCGATTAAATTTGTTATCAGAGGCTTAAGACCTATACTGATGATTATTATAATTACTTTTATTATTAATCTTTTAATGACCCCTGGTAAAATATTGTTTCAGCTTGGATTTATAAAGATAACTGAAGAGGGCTTGAAACAGGCAGGCTTCATGGCAATCAGACTTACGCTGTTGATAATGGGAACCTCACTTTTAACCTTGACAACATCTCCGATAATTCTTACAGATGGAATTGAAGCGTTGTTAAAACCCTTTAAAAGATTTGGACTTCCGGCTCATGAGCTGGCTATGATGATGACCATTGCACTTAGATTTATTCCTACTTTGATGGAAGAAACAGAAAAAATAATGAAGGCTCAAAAATCAAGAGGTGCGGATTTTGAAAGCGGAAATATAATGAGCAGAGCTAAAAATCTTGTACCATTGCTGGTGCCGCTGTTCATAAGTGCATTCAGGCGAGCAGATGAGCTTGCCATGGCAATGGAGGCCAGATGCTACAGAGGCGGAGAAAACAGAACAAGAATGCGACAGCTAAAAATATTAAAGGGCGATTACGTTGCATCAGCAATTTTTGCATTATATTTTGCAGCGATAATTATTGTTAAAGTATGGTAAGGAATATTAAGCTGAAAATTGCCTATGACGGTACTGCTTATCATGGGTGGCAGACTCAATTAAACAAGGCCACAGTACAAGAAACAATTGAACATGCAATAAGCGTTGTAATGAAGCAGAAAGTTAATTTAACAGGCTCCGGAAGGACAGACAGCGGTGTACATGCTCTTGGTCAGGTCGCTAATTTTACGGCAGATACAAATATACCTGCGGGAAAAATAAAAATAGCATTAAATGCAAATTTGCCAACTGATATCAGAATTATTGAGTCTGAGGATGTTAATCCGGAATTTAATTCAAGATTTGATGCTCATGACAAAACCTATATGTATCAAATATATAATGACAAGGTATGGAATCCATTTTACATCAGATATTCCTGCTTTGTACCATCAGTCTTGGATTTTGAAAAGATGCAGGCAGCTGTGAAATCATTAGAAGGAACTCATGATTTCAGAAGCTTTATGGCAGCAGGTTCTCAGGCTAAAACAACAGTGAGGACCGTATATGAAACAAATCTTGTCAAGGAAGATAAGCTTATTAAGCTGTATATAACGGGGAATGGATTTTTGTACAATATGGTCAGAATAATTTCAGGAACCTTAATTGATATAGGAAAAGGCGTAAAGCCAACTGGTTGTATTGAAGAAGCATTGAATAAATCAGACAGGAATCTGCTTGGAAAAACTGCTGAACCGCAGGGATTGTTTTTAATGAATGTGAATTATAATTTAAATTAAAAAATCCTTGACACAAGTAATATTTTAATATAAAATATCATAGGTATGATAAGATTGAATTAAAAACCGTTCCAATGCCCCGGAGTTAGGTTTTTTCAATACATTATGATTAATCAATTTAATAGTAAAAACAGGAGGAAACATGATGAAGAGCTTCTTGGCTAAACCTAATGAAGTTAACAGGGCATGGTATGTTATTGATGCCGAAGGAAAAACTTTAGGTAGACTTGCAACAGAAGTTGCTAAGATATTAAGAGGTAAACATAAAGCAATTTACACACCACACGTTGACACTGGAGATTTTGTTATAGTAGTTAACGCTGATAAGGTTGTTTTGACAGGAAAGAAATTAGATCAGAAATTATACAGACACCACTCCCTTTATCCGGGCGGATTAAAGGAAACTCCTTACAGAAGATTATTCGAGACTAAACCAGAACAACCGGTTTATCTTGCAGTAAAAGGAATGCTTCCAAAGAACAGCCTTGGAAGAAAAATGTTAAAGAAACTTAAAGTATATGCCGGTCCAGAGCACAATCATCAGGCTCAAAAACCAGAAGTATACGAGTTTTAAGGGAGGAGGACGAATAGATGGATGCACAATACAGAGGTACAGGCAGAAGAAAAAAGGCAATAGCCAGAGTAAGATTGGTTCCGGGAACCGGAAAAATTACCGTAAATAAAAGAGACTTAGAAGATTATATAAAATATGAAACTTTGAGAGTATTGGTTAAAGAACCTTTAATGATTACTGATACAATGGGTCAATACGATGTATTAGTAAGCGTAAAAGGTGGCGGATACACTGGTCAGGCAGGAGCAATCAGACACGGTGTTTCAAGAGCACTTTTACAGGTAGATAGTGAATTAAGACCAATCCTTAAAAAAGCAGGATTCTTAACAAGAGATCCAAGAATGAAGGAAAGAAAGAAATACGGCTTGAAAAAAGCAAGAAGAGCATCACAGTTCAGCAAGAGATAATAATATCGGGACGGTACACCGTCCCTTTATATATGAAATAAAAGTGTTTTCTTGGCACCCACTTTAAAAATCAAGTTTTTTTAGTGACTCCGAGAATTCTATTCGAAAGGAGTTTTTTTAATGGAAAAAAACAATGTACAATTTATCACACGCACTGCCCTGATAGCAGCGGCATATGCGGCATTAACCTATGCATTTGCATGGATGAGCTACGAGCAATTACAGTTCAGGGTAGCGGAGATATTGGTGTTATTTGCGTTTATAGAGCCTAAATATGGTCTTGGATTAGTCCTGGGATGTGTTTTGGCTAATATGGCAAGTCCGTTGGGAGTAATTGATGTTGTTGTAGGATCGTTCGCAACTTTTATTGCTGTTATGTTTATAGTAACAGTGAGAAAGACTTTGGGATACAACAAAAAATCATTGATAGCTGCAAGCCTTGGTCCGGTAATTTCAAATGCAGTGCTTGTTGGATTTGAACTGACATATCTGTTTCAGACACCATTTTTTATTAATGCTCTTTATGTAGCCATAGGTGAGCTTGTAGTAGTGACATTAGCAGGAACAGTTGTTGTAAATTCAATTATGAAAAACACTAATTTAGTGGATAGATTATCAATCAATTAAAAAAAGACAGCTAGGCTGTCTCAGCTTGATGACAAAGTCACTTTTGCTATTGTCATTCTGAACCGCAGCTGAAGAATCTCCTGTTTTGACCAAGCGGAGATCCTTCACTATCGTTCAGGATGACATAAATAGGGTTTGTCAGTAATCTAAGATATCCAGGCTGTCTCAGATTTTAGGATGCCTTGAATTTGGGTTCCTTTCGGAAGCCAGAACTTCAGGGCATTTTTTTCTATATTCAGCTGAACCTCATTATAAATGTAGATTTCACCGTCAATACATATATTCAAGGGCTCATTGCCTTTAACTTTCACACTCGTACACTTCTTATAGGTTATATACTGATTTATTTTGGGGTTTTCTAAATGTGTTCCAATCTTGTAAGAGCCGATTATGTTTAAAATTTTAAACCTGGATATCATATCTACCATGCACAAATCTAATATGCCGTCATTTACAAGAGCCAAGGGAGCACATTTATAACCCCCTCCGTAGAATTGTCCATTTGCTATAACACCTAACAAGTATGAAGCATTTAATATTTCAAAGTCGTCGACAATAACCTCAAGTGATTTTCCAAGCTTGTTAACCAGACAATATAATACAGCTAAATAGTATCTTGTAGAGCCTTTAATTAACGGAAGCTTTTTAAATTTGTGCATATTAAATGCTGCATCAGCATCTAATCCTATATTGCATACAGATGCAGCATATTTATCATTTACCTTGATAAGGTCTATGTTAACACTTTTACCTTGTATTTGAGAATTAATATCACTGAAAAACTCATAATTATTAAAGTTTTTAATAAAGTCATTTCCGGAACCGCACGGTATCACACCTACACTGATATGCTCATAAAAGCAGGTTGTATTGATTACTTCATGTAATGTTCCATCTCCGCCGCAGGCATAAATAACACTTTGAATATTGTCGGCACATTTACTTATTAAATAATTTTTTATATCACCCTTATATTTAGAAAAATAAACTTCATAATCAATATCTTTGTTGTTGAGTGATGCATTGATTTTATCAGCTAATTCATCTTTAAAATTGCCGTTTCCGGCAACAGGGTTTATAATAAATATATGTCTCATAACTTCTCCACTGCTAAAATTTGAGTCTTCTGTAAAACATGAGATCCCTCGCTGTCCTTACTTTGTGCCGAATAATCTGTCTCCGGCATCTCCTAATCCAGGTACAATGTAGCCTATGTCATTAAATTTTTCGTCTATAGAAGCTGTATATATTTCAATATCAGGATGAGCTTCGGTAACTTTTTTTAATCCTTCGGGAGCGCATACTAAATGTATTGATTTGATTTTTTTAGCTCCGTGTTTTTTTAACAAAGCTATTGCTCCGTTCATAGAGCCTCCGGTTGAAAGCATAGGTTCTGTTATTATTACGATTCGGTTTCCTATATCGTTGGGAAGCTTGCAGTAGTATTCAACAGGTTCTAATGTTTCTTCGTTTCTGTATAAACCAATGTGACCAATTTTTGCATTCGGAATTAAATCAAGCATTCCGTCAACCATACCTAAGCCTGCTCTTAATACTGGGACAATTGCAATATCCTCTCCTGCAAGCGCCTTGCCTGTGGTTTTTGAAATTGGAGTTTCAATTTCAACATCCATAAGAGGAAGATTTCTTGTTACTTCATAAGCCATTAACATGGCAATTTCTCTCACTAACTCCCTGAAATCCTTTGAGGAAGTGTTCTTGTCTCTTAACATTGTCAGCTTGTGCTGGATTAACGGATGAGACACTACTGTTACATTATTCATCATATATATTACTGCTCCTTTATGAGATTTATTAATTAAGAATTGTATTAAATTTAATCATATAATATAATTATTACGTACAGTAGACTCTTTGTCAATTAATTTTTTTAGGAGATTGTAAAGTGATAAAAGGAACGGGAATTGATATTACGGAAATAGATAGAATCAGGAAAAACTTAGATAACGAAAAATTTATGAACAAAATTTTTTCTAAAAATGAGCAGGAATATTTAAGAACAAGGAAATACAACGCTCAGACAGCAGCGGGAATGTTTGCAGCCAAGGAAGCAGTTTCAAAATGCCTTGGAACCGGATTTTCTAATTTCGGTCCCTGCCATGTTGAAATATTTAAAGACGAAATGGGTAAGCCGTCCGTCAAATTAACAGATAATGCTTTAAAAAGGTCGGAGGAATTAGAGATCAGCATAATACATGTTTCAATTTCACATACCAGGGAACTGGCAGCAGCCTTCTGTGTGGCAGAGTAGGATGCTCGGCTACAGGCCTTTATGCGTGAAGTCAGTTGACTGCTATTTTTTTCTTTCCTAATGCTGTTACGGCAAAAGAAAAAAATCCGCTGAATATCAGACTGAAATAATAGCTTATTCCTCTCCACAGCAGCAGTGCGGTGGATATTATATTTGAAGGGAACAAATGTCCCAGCAGCAGTATGAAACCGACCTCGCTTGCTCCTGCAGTACCCGGCGTAGGTATAAATGACACTGCCATGTACAGGAAAGACTGCAGACATATTATATCAAGTATATTGGAATCATTTAAATTAAATGACTTATATACAAAAAATGTAGTGCTGAAAAATACTGTCAGTTGTAAAAACGTAACAGCGTACATTTTTATTGTAAACCAGTAATCTTCCTTTAATTTTATGATGCTTTCATTATAATCGGATATAAAGCTCTCAGTTCTGTTCATTACTTTTTTTACATTCTTAATTACATGAAGCTTGTATAACAGACTAAACAGCATGCTGCATAATTTAAGCAAAACACGCTGATTAAATGCTACTAACAGCACAGTTCCCAGCATAGCTATATTTAGTGTCAAACCTGCAATTACAAAACCTGAAACACCACTGTAATAGTTAATCAAAAGCTTGATTTTATAAACTGCAAGACAAAATGTATATATGGTTACACCAATCTGAAAAAGCAAAAACTTGCTTATAAGAATTGCCGTCCCGCTGCTTAGTGAAATGTCATCGTCATTCAGAATACAAAGCTGAACCGGCTGGCCGCCCGTTGCCATTGGAGTAATGTTGCTGTAGTATTGCCCTATCATTGTAACCTTGACCGCAAGCCAGAAGGTTTTTAAATTTTTCTTGCGATCGGTAAATTTGGAGATTAGTGTATAAAGCATACCTGCTTCAAGAAACCAAAACAAAAACATGCTTAAAACAGCAGCTACAATGTAGTGAGCATTAATATTATTTATTATTTTGAACAAGTTAACTAAATCATTGTTTTTAGCCAGTATAACCAGCATAACGGCAGCAGACAGGGCAACGAATATTATTCCGAATTTTTTTCTTAATTTTTTCAACCTCATCTTAAATCACCTCATTAAGGAACGAGCCAAAGCTATTTGTAAAATTCAGAGTTTTTTTAATCTTTCTTATGTTTTCACAATAATAACTAATCACATCCGTATTATTGGCATAATACTCCAGTATAAATGGCAAACTGAAAAAATTATCTATAACAACACCCAATTTATTTTTTCTTATAAATTCAATATTTCCTTTTTCCTGGCCAATGTTTGAATTCAGCACTATTAAAGGCAATTCCTTATTGATTGCCTCGAATATAGTTACTCCACCCGGCTTTGTTACAATAAACAGAGATTGATCCATCATTTGATTAATGTTATCCACATAGCCGTACACCTTAATGTTGGAGAACATGTATTTGGACAATTTTTCAAAAAGCTTTTCATTTCGACCTGTTACCAGCATTATATCAAATTTATCGAATTGGTCAAGTTTGTTGAGAACACTCTCGGAAACATTATCTATTCCGCTTAATACAATCAAAATTGAATTTTTATCCTTGACAGAAAGCTTAATATTTTCGCTTATGAATCCCTTTTTGACAGGAATACCGGTCACGAGTATAATATCACTGCTGACTCCTTTATTGATTAGTTTATTCTTTATTTCGTCGGTCGGAACTAAATATATATTTGTTCCTTCGTAAATCCATTCCCAGCTGTCTACAACATCTGTTATTACTGTGATTAAATTAATATTAAAGTCATATTCTTCCTTTATTTTAGATAACATGCACGAGCACAACGGAAATGTACTGATGACGACTCTTGGCTTTTCAAACTCCAGATATTCATGAAACTTTTTCTGGTATAAGTTGCAAAATACATTATCTATAATATTATTTTTGTAATTTGTTTTTATATCGTAAAATGTGTTGTAGACATGAGGATGATTTTCTGTCAGTTCACAATATATTTTTGAACCGAAGTCCTTTACTTTTGGATTTAATATTTCCCAAATATCTGCAATTACAACCTTTGCGTTCTTATTTTCCGCCTCAATCTGTTCCTTTAAGGCATTGGACACACTTTTATGCCCCATACCAAAGGATGCGGTCAATATTAATATATCAGACATAGTATACCTCTTCATATGTTATAAAAACTACAAAATATTTTCTACGTAATTTTAAATGGTGTGAAAAATTTTCTGCTTATATTATTAATATACCACGGAATGCTTAAGTAAAGTATAATAATATATTAAATTTTGATTAAAGAATTTGTAAAGAATATAAAAATAAAAAGAAAAGTTGATATAAATATATCAAGAGAGGGTTGAAAAGTCCTGAAAAGATTGGCATATATTTATATATAGCATCATATATCTATTATATAAAGATGGAAGCAGGATGATGAAATAATGAAGTTAAAAATATTGTGTTTGATTTTGATAGTATTTACTGTGTGTGGATGTGCAGAAAGGTCAGACCCCTATGTTATTCCTGTTAATTATACGGCAGAAGCTTTAATGAAAGCCTATACTGAAAACAGCGAGAATGCTTATAAGGTCAATATTATTTGCAGAGATAATAATTACAGCTTTAAAGCAGATTCGGATTCTATTATTTGGAATACGGCCTATTTGTCAGGAAGCAGGTGTATATTGAACAATGATAAATTTCCTGAAAGCAGTGTCGTTATAGAAGATTTCAAACTGGCTGATTCCCTGATTTATGACTTTGATTTAACTAAATTTGACAGAGGATTGGATGTAGTTCCTGACGAATTAGTTTATTATGATGGAACTTATAAGCATGTTTTGAACTTTAGCAAAGAAAGCCTGCTTCCGGCTTCAATTTTTATTTATAAAAATGATGATTTAGTAAAGACTATTGCATATGAAAAAATAAATATAGAAGAATAATATTTTTCACAATAAATGCAGAAGTTACCATACAACTTGTATAATTATTGTGGTAAAATTACATATGATATGTTTAAATGAACTGAGTTTGAGTAATCGAGGTGTGTGATTTGGCTGATAATAAGAAAATATTGATTTCAATCCCTGAAAATTTACTCAGGGAATTGGATAATGCAGTTAAAGAAGAGGAAACTAACAGAAGCGACTTTATACGTAAATCTATAAGGTTTTATTTGATTGAGAAGAGAAAGCTTGAAATTAGAAACAAAATGAAAGCTGGATACTTGGAAATGAGCAATATCAATAAAAGCATTACAGAAGAATATTCAGAAGGGGACTATGAAGATTTTTTAAGCTACGAAACAAAATTATTGGGAAGTGAATAGTTTGATTGTAAAAAGGGGAGATGTGTACTACGCCGACTTAAGTCCCGTTATAGGATCTGAACAGGGAGGCGTGAGACCGGTTTTAGTAGTACAAAATGATATTGGGAACAGATACAGCCCTACAGTTATAGTATCAGCAATTACATCTCAGATTAATAAGGCAAAGCTGCCCACACACATTGAAATTAGTTCTGAGGACTTTAGCCTGCCTAAGGATTCAGTTGTTTTGCTTGAACAAATTCGTACGATAGATAAGAAGCGATTAAAAGAAAAAATTGGTCGCTTTGATAAAAACCTCATGGGCGAGGTAGATGATTGCTTGAAAATAAGCTTAGGGCTCATAGATTTTTGAATTACATATAGCATGAAAGGGATTTGTGTATTCACAAGTCTCTTTTGTTATTTTAAGGATATTGAATATAAATTTAGCATTTTTAATCGTCGGCTATCCAAAATTTTGTTAGTATACATTTTATTTATATTGTTTTAACAAATTAAAAGTGTTATATTTAAAGAACGAGTTTCTTGTAATTAATTGGAGGATAATTTCGAAAAATGGTATTTTCTAGTTTGGTTTTTTTATATTTATTTTTCCCTGTAAACTTAATATTTTATTTTATAAGTAAGAATAATACTTACAGAAATATTGTTCTGTTGGGCTTTTCTTTATTTTTTTATGCATGGGGAGAACCGTTTTTTATATTTGCTTTGCTTTTCAGCGGAGTTATCAATTATTTTTTTGCTTTATGCATTGACAAGCATAAGGGAACATACAAAAGCAAGATTTTTATGTATTCAGCCGTAATAATAGATTTATCAATGATAGGAATATTTAAATATTATAACTTTTTTGTCAATAATGTAAACTTTATTTTAAACACTAATATTGGTCTTAGCTCTATCGGACTTCCTATAGGAATATCCTTTTATACATTTCAAATAATCTCCTATATCATTGACGTTTATAGACAAGACGTACCTGCTCAAAAAAAATTTTACAAGCTTCTTTTATATATGTCACTTTATCATCAGTTAATAGCAGGTCCCATAGTAAGATATGTAGATGTAGCTAATGAAATAGATAACAGAATTATAGAACCAAGTAACTTCAGTTATGGAATCAATAGATTTATAACAGGCTTATTAAAGAAGGTAATTGTAGCAAATACTGCCGGACAGGTAGCAGCTGTGTTCCTTGACAGCAATTTAAACGAATTATCAATATTAGGAGCATGGCTGGGGATAATTATGTATACAATTCAAATTTATTTTGATTTCTCCGGTTATTCTGATATGGCTATAGGCTTAGGAAGAATGTTTGGCTTTACTTATAAGGAAAATTTCAATTATCCATATATAGCAAAAAGTGTACAAGACTTCTGGAGAAGGTGGCACATTTCATTAAGCTCATTTTTCAGGGATTATGTGTATATTCCTCTTGGAGGGAACAGAGTACATTTTGTACGCAATGTAATAATAGTATGGATGCTGACAGGATTTTGGCATGGAGCAAGCTGGAACTTCATAATATGGGGATCATATTATGGTTTTTTACTTTTACTGGAAAGAAAGTTTTTATCTAAAATTTTAGACAAAATTCCATCTGTATTGTCTCATGCTTATTTGATGCTCATAGTAATTATAGGCTGGGTGTTTTTCTATTATATTGACATAACAAAGGGACTGAAATTTATAGGGATATTGTTTGGATATGGCAGTAACTCATTGTATGATATTAAATTTGAAGTTGAATTTTTAAATAATATAGTATTTTTAATATTCTCCGCAGCTTTGAGCACGCCTGTATTTAAAAAAATATATGCCAAAGCAAATGACTTCATTGTTATAAACAATTATAGACCGTCTAAATTGGCAGTATTGGTATTTAATGCAGTAATATTAATCATAAGTACGATACTTTTAGTAGGACAAACCTATAATCCGTTTTTATACTTCAGATTTTAAGGGAGATTAACATGAATAAGAACAATCATTTATCATTTTTAAATATAGTTGTATTTATAATTTTAATTTACCTGATTACAATTTTAAATATATTATCACCTAAGAATAAAACTATTTCGGAGGTGGAAAACAGAACCTTGGCTCAAAAGCCGGTTCTCAGTATAGACAATATAATTTCAGGTAAATTTTCGAGAGATTTTGAAGGCTTTTTTGCGGATCATTTCTTTAGCAGAGAAAAGCTGGTACAGGTCAGCAAGGAACTGTCGTCATTAAAGGGAATAAAAAGAGAGGAAGAGGTTTTCTTAGTTGATTTTGACGGACAGAACGTTGGAGGCAATGAAAGCGAAAAAACAGATGATAAAAACGCAGAAGGCACTACGAAGGGTAATTTGTTGATTCTTAATGATACCGTTATGGAATTATATAAGTTTAATGAAGAAAAAAGTAAACTATATGCTGATATGATAAATACGGTCAGCAGTAAATTAGGTGAGGACGTTAAAATTTATTCATTGTTGTCTCCTATTCAAATTGAGTTTTTAGATAATGAAAAATACAAAAATCTATCCGATTCTCAATATGATGCCATACAATTCGTAAATGAGGATTTATCAAATAATGTAATAAAGGTTGATGCGTATTCACCAATACATGAGCATATTGATGAATATGTTTATTACAGGACTGACCATCATTGGACATCTCTTGGAGCGTACTATGCATATACAGGTTTTGCAAGTGCGGCAGGACTTGAAGCAGTGCCTTTAGATAAATATAAAAAGGGAGAAGCTCCCGGATTTCTGGGACATATATCAACAGTAAATCCGTCCGAAGCCGTAAACAATAATCCTGATAATGTAATTTACTATAACCCTCCCGTTAAAAGTGAAATGAAAGTATTTTACTACGACAAAGATACAGGTGAAAAGAAATCATATACCGGAAAGGTAATTAATAAAACATATGCAGATTCAGATCAGAAATATGGGATATTTATAGGCGGAGATTTTCCGCTCGGTGTCATAAAAACAAATGCTGCTTCAGATAAAAAAATCATGGTTATCAAGGATTCATTCGGAAATGCATTTATTCCGTTTTTAACACCTCATTACAGCGAGATATATGTAGTCGACCCAAGGCATTACAAGGAAAGTATCGTGGATTTAGTTAATGAAAACAAGATTGATGAGGTAATGTTTTTAAATTATATATTAACGACAAACTTTGACAGCTTTATGAACAGCGTTTTAAATTTAGTTAAATAAAGTAACACTGAACCTGTCATTCTGATTACGTGACTCAAGTAATTTCCTCTTTTAAAGCATGAAATTACGTTGCTGCCCGGAATGACAGGTTATGTAACTTTATTGTTTGATTAAATGCTCTCTTTTGAGCAATGCTCTTACATCACCAATCATATATAATGACCCTACAAATGCAATGTAATCATTTTTGCTTTTCTTTTTAACTATGCTTATAATATCCTCATAATTACTCAAAGCATTTACTTCAATATCATAATTCTTCTTGATTAAATCAGCTAATTCATATGATTTCATTGCTCTTGGATTGTTTGGAGTCAAGGTATATATTTCCTTGCAAAGAGGTACCAGGTATCCAAGTACATCTTCCGGGTTTTTATCCCGCAGCATACCAAAAAACAGTGTAATTTTATTATTGTTGAAATATTCCCTTACTGCTTTTGAGAAATACTCAATTCCATTTATATTATGACCGCCGTCAAGAACTATTACCGGATTTTCGTTAAGTATTTCAAAACGCCCGGCAAATCTGCATCCATTTAGACCGTCAATTATATTTTTCTCAGTTATTTTATAGCCTGACTTTTTTATTATCTCAAGTGTAGTTAAGGCAGTCAGCACATTGTAAAGCTGATGCTCTCCTAAGAAATTTATTCTGACTTCAGGTAAATCAAATACATCATTTTTCAAATATTTAAACCACTGCCCTGTTAAATTACCGTTTAATTTTTCTATATTGTTTTTATCCGCAAGATAATAATCAGATTTTTTTTCTCTTGCTATATCAATTACAGTGTTAACAACGCTATCATCTTGCGGGTATATTACAACATTTGAATTTTCTTTTATGATGCCCGACTTTTCAAAAGCGATTTTTTCCAATGTATCACCTAAGTACTCCATATGATCGTAGCTTATGGATGTTATTATTGAAACCAGTGTGTTTTTAACAACATTAGTGGCATCAAATCGTCCTCCTAGACCAACCTCTAAAACTAAAAAGTCAATTTTTTGTTCTTGAAAATACTTAAAGCCTATTGCAGTAACTACCTCAAATTCAGTTGGATGATTATATCCTTCCTGAAGCATTATATCTATTTTCTCTTTAACCAGTTCAGTTATCCTGGCGAGGGACTCTTTGTCTATATGATTTTTATTAATTTGAATTCTCTCAGTAAATTCCTCAAGAAATGGACTTATGAATAAACCTGTCTTATAGCCTGAAGCCATAAGTACATCGTGAATCATATTGCTGGTGGAACCCTTTCCGTTGGTGCCTGCAACATGTATTATTTTGTAGGAGTCCTGAGGATTGCCCAAAAGCTCTGTAAGCTTTGTTATATTTTGAAGTCCAAGTTTGGAGCCGAACTTGTATGTAGAATGAATAAATTGTATTGCATCTTCGTAATTCATATTTTCCTCCGTTGATTTTATGTTCCTATAGTATATCATAAAATATAATATTTCAATAAGTTTTCTTAAGTGAATAAAAAGGCATAATATATATGTGTATTTAATTATAATACAATTCAAATCATCTAATTAATGTAAAAGCTGTTGTGATGAACACAATATAATCGTCAAAGAAAAATAATTCATAAGGAGTGTTTATTAATTGAACACACAGTATTTGTGGCGCACATTATTTTTTTAAAATATATGCAAAATATGTGTAATTTTATAAAAAAATATGTTGATACTTTTTTGTTTGGTGGTATAATGAAAACTATCAATTAAAAATTGAAATAAGTGATTTCAATGCTTGTGTGTTTTATTTGGAGCCATAAAAGCAAATTTGCATTAAAATAGTAAACAAGTTCATATGTTTTTTTTTACATTATCATAAATATTAAACATACGACATATGAATTAAAAATGGCTTACAAAAGAGACATTAAGCAATATCACAAAATATCAGGAGGTTTAATATGAATGGTTTATTAGCAATTTTAGTAATTCTTTTTGCGTTTGCTGCAGGAGATTTAGTTTCTTACAAAACAAAAGCAACATTTTCAATGCTTTTTACAACTGCAGTAATTTTTCTTTTAGCTTTCTGGGGAGGATTGCCGGCGACAATTTTCACTGATTCGGGAATGTTGACAATAGGTATGCTTACAATGTCGCTGCTTCTTACCAACATGGGAACATTGATAAGCTTAAAAGAACTTGGTAAACAGTGGAGGACTGTTTTGATTGCATTGTCGGCTGTTATAGGAATCGGAGTATTTGTATATGTTATCGGAAGCCCCATTTTTGGAAAACAAATGGCAGCAGCGGCTGCTCCTCCGATTTCAGGCGGCGTTGTGGCAGCATTAATAGTCAGCGACGTTGCAAAAGCTAAAGCTTTGGACAGTCTGGCTGTCTTTGCGACACTTCTTCTTGTAACACAGACCTTCTTTGGAACACCTGTAGCTTCTTATTGTTTGAAAAAAGAAGCAAGAATCGTTCTGAATAACAGACATAACATTGAGCCGTCTGCAGAAGAAACAGCTGTTACTGAACAGCCAAAGAAGAAACTTATTCCTGAATTGAAAAAAGAACTTCAAACAAATTCACTACTGCTTGCAAAAGTAGCACTGGTTGCATTCCTCGCAACCAAGGTTTCTGAGCTAACAAATGGTGCTGTCAATGCTCTGATTGTTTGTTTGGTATTTGGTGTAATTGCAAGAGAAATAGGATTTCTGGAAAAGGATCCGATGACTATGGCGAATTCGCATGGATTTATAATGATAGCTCTGCTTACAGTTATATTTAACAATTTGTCTGCTGCAACACCGGAAATGCTTATGTCCTTGATCGGACCTATAGTTGGATGTCTGGCTCTCGGAGTAATAGGTTTGAGTATTTTTTCAGCTGTTGCGGGAAAATTTCTGGGTATGGATATATATATGTCAATTGCTATAGGATCATCAGCTTTATTTGGTTTCCCGGGAACATTTATCATTCCTAACGAGGTTGCAACTGTAATTGCAAAGAATGAGGAAGAGAAAAAGATTATTCTTGATGCGATACTTCCTAAGATGATAATTTCAGGATTCGTAACAGTTTCAATTGCATCAGTAGTTCTTGCAGGGGTTATGTCTAATTTGATTTAATCATACAGTTTAAGTAAGATATAATACTGCCTTGAGTGTCCGTTAGCAGTTGACTTTTTAAAAGAACAGTGATAAAACAATGATATAATGTTGTCATGAATAAATAAAAATAAGGGGTGACGAAATGATTAATATTCTTGAAGAGGCTAAAGCTTTACAAAATATCATAGTAAGAGACCGAAGATACATCCACCAAAACGCTGAACTTGGACAGGATTTACCGGTTACAACCGCATATGTTGTCGAAAGACTTAAGTCCATGGGCTATGAGCCACAGGTCATAACAGATTCAGCAGTTGTTGCTCTTGCGGTCGGAAAGAAAAAGGGAAAGACAATACTATTAAGGGCGGATATGGATGCGCTTCCCATACTTGAGGAAAATGAACTTGAATTCAAATCAAAGACAAAAAATATGCATGCCTGCGGTCATGATACACATGCATCAATGCTTTTAGGGGCTGCCCAGATTTTGAAAAATCATGAGGATGAAATAGAAGGAACAGTAAAATTAATGTTTCAACCTGCCGAAGAACAGCTGTCAGGAGCAAAAGCCATGGTAAAGGCAGGAGTTCTTGAAAATCCTAAGGTTGATGCTGCTGTTATGGTTCATATTTTTTCAGGAATGCCTGTATCTGCCGGTACTCTGCTTATTCCAAGCGGTGGATTTGTTACATCATCAGGTGACATGTTTCATATAGATATCAAGGGAAAAGGCGGTCACGGCGCAATGCCTCAGGATTGTGTAGATCCTCTGAATGTCGCGGCTCATATTCATACAGCACTGCAGGAAGTAATAGCCAGAGAAATGCCTCCTTCAAGCACTGCAGTAATTACAATAGGACAAATGCACGGAGGAAATGCAGCTAATATCATTCCGGACACGGCATTTATTGAAGGAACAATCAGAGCCTTTGACAGCAAAGAAAGAGATTTCATGAAAGCAAGAGTTGTAGATGTGGCCAAAGGAATTGCTGCAACATTCAGAGCAGAAGCATCAGTTACTTTCCCCATGGAGTGCCCTTCTGTATACAATGATCCTGAACTTTACAAACAAGTGACTTCAATAAACATAGATTTATTAGGAGAGCAAGGTGTAAAAGGATTTGATGTGGCGTTTCCCGGAGGCAAAATGACGGGTTCGGAAGACTTCGGCTATGTCAGCGAAAAGGTTCCTTCTGTTATGATGGCTTTAGGAGGAGGTTCTCCGGAACAAGGATACCCTTATCCACAGCACCATCCAAAAGTAGACTTCAACGAGGATGTATTCTATATAGGCTCTGCGGTATATGCAAACACAGCCATGGAATGGCTTAAAATTAATAATTAATTTGAATTCAGCATCGCTGACATTACAAAAATCCACAATGAATGTGGATTTTTGTTTTTGTTTTTAAGTATAATACAATTTAAAGTTGTTATTTTAAATTGTGTGTGTTAAAATATCTTAGAATTTAAAGGATAGTAATGGATAATTTGTTACTGTCAGTCAAAAACTAATAAGACTATAAAAATAAAATCTTTAGTTGCAATTTTTCATATAGAAAGGATTATTATGATAGATACAAAAAAACTTGACAGAGAGCTTTTAAAGGTTGAAAAACCGGCCAGATATGTTGGCAGTGAGCTTAATTCTGTCGTGAAAAGCAAAGAAGAGGTAAATATACGTTTTGCATTTGCTTTTCCGGATGTATACGAGGTAGGAATGTCCCATACGGGGCTTCATATTTTGTATCATATGTTAAACAGCAAAAATAATATATGGTGTGAAAGAGTATTTGCTCCATGGACTGATATGGAAGAGGTATTGCGAAAAAACAATATACCGCTGTACGGTCTGGAAAGCAAGGATGAGCTGACGGCATTTGATTTTATAGGATTCACTCTTCAATATGAGATGAGCTACTCAAATGTTCTGAACATGCTGAACTTAGGAAATATACCGATCAGGTCTGTGGATAGGACCGATGATATGCCGCTTGTTATTGCCGGTGGACCATGCGCATATAATCCGGAGCCGCTGTATGAGGTTATAGATTTATTCACAGTAGGTGAATCCGAAGAGCTTCTGCCTGAGCTTATGGAGCTTTATGAGGATGAAAAGAAGAATGGCTTTAACAGACTGTCCTTCCTTGAAAAGGCAGCTCGAATTGAAGGTATTTATGTTCCTCGGTTTTATGAGGAAGTATATAATGAAGACGGTACAATTAAAGAAAGAAAAATATTAAATGATAATGCCAAGGAAGTAATAACAAAAAGAATAATCAAAGATTTAGATAAAAGCTATTATCCTGACAAAAGTATTTTGCCATATATTGATGTTGTTCATGACAGAGTGGTTTTGGAAATATTCAGAGGCTGTACCAGAGGCTGTCGTTTTTGCCAGGCAGGAATGGTTTACAGACCTGTAAGAGAAAAAACTCCTGATACTCTGGTTAATCAGGCTGAAAGCATGCTATGCTCCACAGGACATGATGAAATTTCACTTACTTCACTTAGCTCCGGGGATTACTCGTGTCTTCCTGACTTGACATTAAAACTGTTGGATAAATATGAAAATCAAAATATAAGTATATCTTTGCCTTCCTTGAGACTTGACTCAATGACTTTCGATATTATTGAAAGATTGCAGGAGGTCAGAAAATCAGGACTTACATTTGCTCCTGAAGCAGGAACTCAAAGAATGCGAGATGTTATAAATAAAAATCTGACTGAAGAACAAATTCTCGGACCCGTGGAAACAGCATTTAATTTAGGGTGGTCAACTGTAAAATTATATTTCATGATTGGTCTTCCGGGAGAAACAATTGAAGATGTAATGGGAATTAAGGATCTTGCATACAAGGTAAAAGATAAATTTTTTAACAGACCTAAAGAAGAAATTAAAGGAAACCTGAAAATCAATACAAGCGCATCATGCTTTGTTCCAAAACCATTTACTCCATTTCAATGGGTGGAGCAGGACAGTATGGATGAATTTTATGATAAGGCAAAAGCTCTTCAAAGAGAAATCAAGGATAAAAAGGTAAGCTTCTCCTATCATGAGCCGAAGCTCAGCTTTCTTGAAGCAGTATTTGCAAGAGGAGACAGAAGATTATCCAAATCACTCATAAGAGCATGGGAAAAGGGATGCCGTTTTGACGGATGGTATGATGTGTTCAG
The DNA here is from genome assembly GCA_023453025.1 of Bacillota bacterium. Taxonomy (GTDB): domain Bacteria; phylum Bacillota; class Clostridia; order Tissierellales; family Sedimentibacteraceae; genus Sedimentibacter. The sequence goes on along the minus strand of JAEXUD010000031.1, from coordinate 5,468 downwards.
CTTCAATAAATGGATGGAAGCATTTGAAGAAACTGAAATAAACCCTGAATTTTATGCGAGTCGAAAAAGGGAAATCACAGAGGTGCTTCCTTGGGACTTCATAGACGTTGGAGTAAGCAAGAAATACCTGATTTCAGAATATGAAAAAGCATTAGAAGCAATAACAACTCCTGACTGCAGAATTAGCTGTACTAATTGCGGAGTGAACCATACATTGATAGGAGGTGCCTGCCCTCATGTGCAAAATAATAAGTAAATACAGCAAGACAGGGAATTTAAAATATATTTCTCACCTTGACGTACTAAGGTTTATACAAAGAGCTGTTAAAAGAGCAGGAATTAATGCCAAATATTCTGAGGGCTTCAATCCACATATGAAGACATCCTTTGGATTTCCGCTGTCACTTGGCACGGAAAGCATAGGAGAATATTTTGAGCTTGAATTAAATGAAGATATTAAACCCTCTCAATTCATTGAAAGGATGAACAAGGTAATGCCAAGGGAAATGCAGATTCTAAAAGCGGATTATACTGATGAAGCTCAGTCGTTGATGGCAAGGTGTGCCTATGCCGAATATTTAATCGGAATCGAATCTGAAGCTTTAAATACAGATAAGTTAAACAGCTTATTGAAAGAGATGCTTGAAACAGGAGTTGTTTATATCAGACAAAAGAAAAACAAAAAAAATAGGATAGTTTCAAAAGAACTAAATACCAAGGATTATATCAAATATTTAAAAGCAGAAATAAACAATGAAAACAAGGCTGTAATACAGGCTGTTTTCCTGACAACCGAAACAGGCAGCATGAGAGTTGATGAATTTTTAAAGCTGATAAATGAAAAAGCATTCATCATAGATTATCACACAATAATGAAGGTGGATGCACTGGATAAGGACATGAAGACTATTTTATAAGGGGAATATATGAAACAAGTGGTGATTAACAGCTCAACATTCTTTGACCAGGTTGTCATATTAGAGGATGGCAAGCTCATGGATTACATGCATGAGGAAAAGGACAATAAAAGTGTAATAGGAAACATTTACAAAGGCAAGGTTATGAATATTCTTCCTGGAATGCAAGCAGCTTTTGTGGATATCGGACTGGAAAAAAACGCATATTTGTTTCTGGATGACCTGCTTTCTGATAAATTCCTAAAAGAAAAAAATATAAAAAAAAGAGATGTTACGAATATAAGCAAGGTGTTGAAAAAGGGAGACGAGCTTCTTGTACAGATTGTGAGAGAGCCCATGGGTGAGAAAAATATAGCAGTTACCACAGATATATCACTTACCGGCAAGTATATAGCTTTTATACCAAAGAGTATTGAAGTCAATATTTCTAAAAAAATAAGGGATGCTGACGAACGCAAAAGACTTGAGGAAATAGGAAAGTCAGTTATGAAGGATGGGAGCGGAATGATACTCCGTACATTTTCCAAAAACTGTTCAAAAAAAGCAATTGAAAAGGAATACAATATGCTTTCATCAGTGTTTGTGCAAATGGAACAGGAATACAACTATTCCTACGCTCCCAAGCTGTTATACCAAAGCAATTCCCTGATTGAAAGATTATTTCTGGATTATATTGATTCAGCTACGGATGAAATTTACGTTGAGGATAAAAATACAAAGGACAAGGTGGTTAATCTAATTAATGGTTATAATTCAGAAGAATTTAAGGATATCAAGATAATTGAATCAAATAATGTCTTTGAAGCGTTCAATGTCGAAGCACAGCTTAGCTTGCTTTTTGAAAGGAAGATAGAGCTTGACAACGGCGGTTCAATATTTATCGATATTACAGAAGCATTAACGGTTATTGATGTCAACAGCGGAAAGTTTGTAGGAAACGACAATATGGAGGACACCGCTCTTGCAATCAACTTATATGCCCTTGAGGAAATCAGCAGGCAGGTAAGGCTCCGTAATATAAGTGGAATCATAATAATTGATTTCATAGATGTTAAAGACAATGATAATATTAATTTAATTATCAATAAAGCAAAATCAGTATTCAAGGATGACAAGGCAAAGACTAATGTTATAGGAATTACGAAGCTGAATCTTATGGAAATAACCAGAAAAAGGGATAAGGAGAATTTTTTTAATCTTATAACTGAAGAGTGTGAGCACTGCCGGGGTGGAGGAAGAACAGGCTCAAAGCTTTATATATTTCTGAAGATTGAAAGCATTGTAAAAAAAATAAAGAAAAATACATCCTGTGAAGCCGTAATATTAAATACAGGATACCTTCTTTACAATAAAATTCAAGAGAACTGTATGGATATAGTATACAAAATGGAACAAAAATATAATATCAAAATATATTTTGCAAAAAACAAAGACATTCACACAGATGAAATTATTATTGATAAAATGGGCAAATTAGATTACATAAATAATATATTTAAACAAAAATAAGTTGACAAACATAGTTTAGTTTGATAAAATTTATATCTGCAAGAGCCGCGCGGATCAGGTTAAAACTTACAGTACCTGCAATGGCGAGACTGGGAAGAGGAGGTAAATTTATGTACGCAGTTATAGAGACAGGTGGAAAACAATATAGAGTTCAGGAAGGCGATGTTATAAGAGTAGAAAAATTAAACATTGCTGACGGAGAAACAGTAAAATTTGATAAAGTTTTACTTGTTGCCGAAGAAGGAAAATTAAATGTTGGAAAACCATACGTTGACGGAGCAGTGGTTGAAGGCTTGGTTGAAAAACAGGATAAAGCAAAGAAAATAATAATTTTCAAATATAAAGCTAAGAAAGACTACAGAAAGAAACAAGGACATCGTCAGCCATATACTCAAGTAAAAATCGGAAAAATTGTTGGTTAGTATATGATTACAGTAAGTGTATATAGAACTAATGATGAAATCAGCGGTTTTATAGTTGAAGGTCATTCAGATTACGCTGAAGAAGGCATGGACATAGTATGCGCGTCAGTTTCGATACTTAGCTATACTGCTCTTAATTCAATCAATTTAGTTGCAGGAATAAAGGCAGAAGATATTGATTATCATGTTGATGAAGATACAGGATTAATGAGTTTAAGGACATTGTCAAACAATGACAAGACTGATGTAATATACAGATGCTTTATGGTAGGAATAGAATTATTACTGGAAGATTACAGTGATTATATTACACTTAAATTTGAGGAGGTGTAAACATGTTATTAAAATTAAATTTACAGTTATTCGCACATAAAAAAGGTGTTGGTAGCTCAAAAAACGGTCGTGACAGCAATTCTAAAAGACTTGGAGTTAAAAGAGCTGACGGTCAATTCGTATTGGCAGGAAATATTCTTGTAAGACAAAGAGGAACTAAGCTTCATCCGGGATTGAATGTTGGCATCGGAAGTGATGACACATTGTTTGCAATGGTAAGCGGAAAAGTTAAGTTCGAAAGAAAAGACAAAACAAGAAAACAAGTTAGTGTATATCCTTGTGAATTAGAAGCATAATAAACAAAAAGACCTACCTTAATGACTATGGTAGGTCTTCTTTATAGAAAAGGTTGGGATAAGATGTTTGTAGACATAGCACAAATCAGTGTTAAAGCAGGCAAGGGCGGAAATGGCAGCGTTGCATTCAGACGCGAGAAATACATACCCATGGGCGGACCGGCAGGAGGCGACGGAGGCGACGGAGGCAGCATAATATTGGTTGCTGATGAGGGCTTAAGAACACTGATGGATTTCAGATATAAAAGACATTATCAAGCCGAGAACGGCGAAGATGGAAGAGGAAAAAAACAATATGGTTCTGACGGAAAGAACCTTGTATTAAGAGTGCCTGTAGGAACTCTCGTGAAGGATCAGGAAACAGGCATTGTGCTGGCAGACCTGAAGATTCACGAACAAACATATGTGGTTGCCAGAGGCGGACATGGCGGAAAAGGAAATGCTAAATTTGCAAACTCCATAAGACGCACTCCGCGCTTTGCAGAGCCTGGCACAAAGGGTGAGACAAAAGACATAACACTTGAACTCAAGCTCATAGCAGATGTGGGGCTCATAGGATTCCCCAATGTAGGAAAATCAACAATTTTGGCAGCGGTAACCAGTGCAAAGCCTAAAATAGCAAATTACCACTTTACAACTTTGAAACCGAATCTGGGAGTTGTAAGCATTGGAGAAGGTCACAGCTATGTAATGGCAGATATTCCGGGACTTATTGAAGGAGCAAGTGAAGGGGCAGGCTTAGGACTTGAATTTCTAAGACATGTGGAAAGAACAAAGCTTCTCCTGCATGTGATTGACGCTTCAGGTCAAGAGGACAGGGACCCCATAGAGGATTTTTATAAAATAAATGAGGAATTGAAAGGGTACAGTGATAAGCTTACAAAAAAAGAACAGATTATTGTACTTAACAAACTAGACTTGCCTCAGGCACAGGAAAATTTAGAAAAAATCAAAAATAAATTTTCCAAGGATTACGAAATACTGGAGGTATCAGCTGCAACCGGAGAAGGCCTTGAAGCCTTAAAGAAAAGAGCTTACGAAAGACTTCTGAAGATTGAGGAAGAAATTGAATTTGTTGATGAAGAAACCGTAGAAAGCTTCCTTGACAAAAAAGAAAGAGATACAATTGTTGTATCTAAAGAAGACGGTTATTATCTTGCACAGGGAGATTTCCTTGAAAGACTGGTTGCTTCAACAAACTTTGATGACTTTGAATCCTTCAGCAATTTCCAGAAGGTTCTGATAGATAAGGGAGTTATTGAAAAATTAAGAAATCTCGGTGCAGCAGAAGGAGACCTCATAAGTGTCTGCGGAGTGGAATTCGATTTCGTAGACTAACCCGGGACAGGAGGATGTTTTACTCTGTCTTTGAAAGTAAACAGGAGGATAAATGTTAACAGGAAAACAAAGAAGCTATTTAAAATCTATGGCTAATGGATTGGATTCGATCATGCAGATAGGAAAGGGCGGAGTAACAGAAAATGTTATAAAGCAAATCGATGGTGCATTAGAAGCCAGAGAATTGATAAAAATCAGCATATTAAACAACAGCATGCTTGAAGCAAAGGATACTGCCAATGAAATAGCAGAAGCAGTCAAGGCAGAATACGTACAAAGCATAGGCAACAAATTTGTATTATACAGAGAATCAGAAGAAAAACAAATAAATCTGCCAAAATAACAATAACGGACTAGGGGACACTTTGAAGTTCCCCAAGTCCGTTTTATATACTAGGAAAGTTCTCTTCCTAGTATATAAAAAACGAGGATTGCAAAGGACGGGACGTCCTTGCCGTTAGGGGGGGGGCTCAGTAAACGCCGAAGGGGGACATAGGTCCCCCTAGCGGAAGTTGCGGAGCAACTTTTTTTATTTAATAGGATTAGGGTGTCAAAAGACACTTCAACAAACATTTGATTTTTATATGTACCTTGAAAAATTAATACGATTTGGTTTTAGATGATAAGGAATAAGAAATACAATGATAAAAGGA